>NZ_JAJNQN010000030.1 GCF_022227845.1 Ectothiorhodospira lacustris
GGCATTGTTCTGGTGAAGTTATTTAAAAATTCGGGAAAACATCTAGGCGAGAGTAAATGTATTTTGTTCTCTCAAATGTCATGTCGCAAGAGCAACTGCGCGTATAGCTTCAGACTTTTTGGGGTTATATGGTCAAGCGGTTAAGCGCACACGGTGGATGCCTAGGCGGTAGGAGGCGATGAAGGACGTGGTAGTCTGCGATAAGCCTCGGGGAGCTGACAAACAAGCGTTGATCCGGGGATTTCCGAATGGGGGAACCCACCTCTTTTTAGAGGTATCTGTATCTGAATACATAGGGTGCAGAGGCGATACCCGGGGAACTGAAACATCTAAGTACCCGGAGGAAAAGAAATCAACCGAGATTCCGTCAGTAGTGGCGAGCGAAAGCGGAACAGCCCAAAAGTTGACTTGATTTTAGTGGAACGGTCTGGAAAGTCCGGCGATACAGGGTGATAGCCCCGTACACGAAAAGGTCTTGTTGATGAAAAGTGAGTAGGGCGGGACACGTGAAATCCTGTCTGAACATGGGGGGACCATCCTCCAAGGCTAAATACTCCCTACCGACCGATAGTGAACCAGTACCGTGAGGGAAAGGCGAAAAGAACCCCGGAGAGGGGAGTGAAATAGAACCTGAAACCGTGTGCGTACAAGCAGTGGGAGCCCTTTATGGGTGACTGCGTACCTTTTGTATAATGGGTCAGCGACTTAACGTAAGTGGCAAGGTTAACCGTATAGGGGAGCCGTAGGGAAACCGAGTCTTAATAGGGCGTCATAGTCGCTTGCGTTAGACCCGAAACCGGGCGATCTATCCATGGCCAGGATGAAGGTGGGGTAATTCCTACTGGAGGTCCGAACCCACTAATGTTGAAAAATTAGGGGATGAGCTGTGGATAGGAGTGAAAGGCTAATCAAGCCCGGAGATAGCTGGTTCTCCTCGAAAGCTATTTAGGTAGCGCCTCATGTCTCACTCCTGGGGGTAGAGCACTGTTATGGCTAGGGGGTCATCCCGACTTACCAACCCATTGCAAACTCCGAATACCAGGAAGTGCAATCATGGGAGACACACGGCGGGAGCTAACTTCCGTCGTGGAGAGGGAAACAACCCAGACCGCCAGCTAAGGTCCCAAAATCATGGCTCAGTGGGAAACGATGTGGGAAGGCAGAAACAGCCAGGAGGTTGGCTTAGAAGCAGCCATCCTTTAAAGAAAGCGTAATAGCTCACTGGTCGAGTCGGCCCGCGCGGAAGATTCAACGGGGCTTAAGCCATGTACCGAAGCTGCGGACGCCACGAAAGTGGCGTGGTAGAGGAGCGTTCCGTAGGCCTGCGAAGGTGTGCTGTAAGGCATGCTGGAGGTATCGGAAGTGCGAATGCTGACATGAGTAACGATAAGATGGGTGAAAACCCCATCCGCCGAAAGCCCAAGGTTTCCTGCGCAACGTCAATCGGCGCAGGGTTAGTCGGCCCCTAAGGCGAGGCAGAAATGCGTAGTCGATGGGAAACAGGTTAATATTCCTGTACCGCACCATGTTGCGATGGGGGGACGGAGAAAGCTAGATCAGCCGGCAGTTGGTGTCCGGTTTAAGCGTGTAGGGAGTGCTTCCAGGCAAATCCGGAGGCACAATCCTGAGGCGTGATGACGAGCTCCCATGTGGAGCGAAGTGATTGATGCTCAGCTTCCAAGAAAAGCCTCTAAGCTTCAGACACGGTGTGACCGTACCCGAAACCGACACAGGTGGGCAGGGTGAGAATCCCAAGGCGCTTGAGAGAACCCAGGTGAAGGAACTAGGCAAAATGGTACCGTAACTTCGGGAGAAGGTACGCCTCTGGTGGTGAAAGGCCTTGCGCCTGTAGCTGCTGGGGGCCGCAGAGACCAGGCCGCTGCGACTGTTTATTAAAAACACAGCACTCTGCAAACTCGAAAGAGGACGTATAGGGTGTGACGCCTGCCCGGTGCCGGAAGGTTAATTGATGGGGTCAGCCGCAAGGCGAAGCTCTTGATCGAAGCCCCGGTAAACGGCGGCCGTAACTATAACGGTCCTAAGGTAGCGAAATTCCTTGTCGGGTAAGTTCCGACCTGCACGAATGGCGTAACGATGGCGGCACTGTCTCCACCTGGGACTCAGTGAAATTGAAATCGCTGTGAAGATGCAGTGTACCCGCGGCTAGACGGAAAGACCCCGTGAACCTTTACTACAGCTTCACACTGAACTTTGAACCTGCTTGTGTAGGATAGGTGGGAGGCATTGAAACCGGAACGCCAGTTTCGGTGGAGCCGACCTTGAAATACCACCCTGGCATGTTTGGAGTTCTAACCTCGTCCTGTTATCCAGGACAGGGACCGTGTGTGGTGGGTAGTTTGACTGGGGCGGTCTCCTCCTAAAGAGTAACGGAGGAGCGCGAAGGTACCCTCAGCGCGGTCGGAAATCGCGCATTGAGTGCAAAGGCACAAGGGTGCTTGACTGCGAGACAGACACGTCGAGCAGGTGCGAAAGCAGGTCTTAGTGATCCGGTGGTTCTGAATGGAAGGGCCATCGCTCAACGGATAAAAGGTACTCCGGGGATAACAGGCTGATACCGCCCAAGAGTCCATATCGACGGCGGTGTTTGGCACCTCGATGTCGGCTCATCACATCCTGGGGCTGAAGCAGGTCCCAAGGGTATGGCTGTTCGCCATTTAAAGTGGTACGCGAGCTGGGTTTAGAACGTCGTGAGACAGTTCGGTCCCTATCTGCCGTGGGCGTCGGAGATTTGAGAGGATCTGCTCCTAGTACGAGAGGACCGGAGTGGACGTACCTCTGGTGTTCCGGTTGTCACGCCAGTGGCATTGCCGGGTAGCTACGTACGGACGGGATAACCGCTGAAAGCATCTAAGCGGGAAGCCTTCCTCAAGATGAGATCTCCCTGGGCACTTGATGCCCCTTAAGGGTCGTCGAAGACTACGACGTTGATAGGCGGGGTGTGGAAGCGCAGTAATGTGTGAAGCTAACCCGTACTAATTGCCCGTGAGGCTTGACCATATAACACCCAAGCAGTTTGAGGGTGTGTAGTTGCAACGACATGACATGCCTGATGTTTTCCCGATTTTGCCGATGTTGAAAAATTCAGCATCAGCAGTCAGTTTTGCCTGGCGGCCATGGCGAACCGGAACCACCCGATCCCATCTCGAACTCGGAAGTGAAACGGTTCAGCGCCGATGATAGTGTGGGGCCTCCCCATGTGAAAGTAGGTCACTGCCAGGCACTTATTCCAAACCCCGATCGGGCAACCGGTCGGGGTTTTTTCTTGC
>NZ_JAJNQN010000031.1 GCF_022227845.1 Ectothiorhodospira lacustris
GGGAAATGTTCAATTTCCCTGACCACTTGCCGATAAGGTGTTCATGAGGGGCCTGGCGAGGGCCACGGCGACCCATCCACTCAGCCGGCCGACACAGCCGTGAAGGGACCGAACATGAATGCAAAATCCGAGAGCTTGATGCGCCTGGTGGCGCTGACCCGCGAAAACAAGGATATCGGCGTCATTCTGGCGGAGTACGTCCGGAAGAAATATAAGGTCTCGGATGTCTCGGCCTTCATTTCCAAAGATATCCCGGGTGTCGCGGACAAGAATGCCCTCTATGATGAATGGGCGGACTGGATCGAAAACGGTGACTTTGACCGGTTCATCGTCGATGAGGCGCCACCACGACAGGCTGAACCGGAACCGGATATTGAGGACATACTGACCGCAGAGGCGCCTTCCGTCCAGAAACTGGAGCTGGTCAGTGATGCCATGTGGTCCAGGGAGGCAGCGGAAGAGGCGCCCCCCCCGGAAACCGGCGCGGAACACGACCCCGTCCTCGACATGCTGCTGCAGCAGGCCGGCGAAGAGGAATCAGAACCTGCCCGAGAGATTCCGCCCACGCCCCTGATCGAAGAGGCGATGGCGGAGGAAGAGATGTTGATGGAAACTGAACCTCATCCCACCATGGAAGTGGATGAAGTCATGCCGGAGACCGAGGCAACCGCGGAAACACCCACGGCTGAAGCGATGCCGGAGCCGGAGCCGGAGCCGGAGCCGGAGCCGGAGCCGGAGCCGGAAGAAGATACACTCATTCCTGATGACACCATGCCAGAACAAGCAACCGAGGCCCCCATGTCCGAACCGGAAGAAATGCCGCGGATCGATGAAGCACCCGCCGCAGCATCCGTATCCACCCCCGGCGCCATCGAAGCCGCCATTCATGCCATGATCCAGGCCGAGCTGGAGGCCCTGCCCAAGCAGGAACCACCAATCTCCGAAGAACGGATTCGCGAGATCATCCGTGAAGAGATCCGTGCCACTTTCAAGGCCATGTTTTCCTGATGTAACAGGCCTGCACTGATTACCGACCAGTGCAGGCTTGCCAAATCCGCACACGTTGCGGACACTGGCGGCATCATCAGCCATGTGCGGCCTTGTGCCGATGCAACTGCCCTCCCTTCGCCGTATCGCCACACCCAACGTCATCGGCCCGCCTGAAACCGCCAGCATCCGCGAGGCCATTCAGGCCATGAACCGGCACAGCATCCTGTGACGTAATTGAGGTGATCATGATCGACATCGATCACTTCAAGCTCTACAACGACCACTACGGCCACGGTGCCGGAGACGATGCCCAGCGGAAGGTGACTCAGACCTTGGACGAACAGCTGTACCGGGAATGTGGGCGCAATCAGGTCAGTCTCTGATCCATGACCCGCCGCGGTAATCTTGACATTCCCGCCCTTCATCCATACGATTGCGCCCCCTGAATTTTGCATTAATCCGGCACTTGGTCGCCGGTCCGTGTCGGACATCTTCTTGACCGGCATCGCTCTGATTTATCAGACGTTTCCCGGGCGCTTCCGCCCCGAATCCCTGAACGCTTCAAACATCGGATGCAGTGCGACCCCGGCGGGTCACGGCACAGGCCACGGAACCGCCAAGGACGTGCTGCATCGCAATATCCACGGGCCGCACGGCCCGGACCCAGCAGAAGGATACAATCCTTGATACAGTGGCAAAGAGTCAAACGGGAATGGTTTTCCAACATCCGGGCAGACCTGCTGGCCGGCCTGGTGGTGGCCCTGGCCCTGATCCCCGAGGCCATCGCCTTCTCCATCATCGCCGGCGTGGACCCCAAGGTGGGCCTGTATGCCTCCTTTTGCATCGCCGTGGTGATCGCCTTCACCGGGGGACGGCCCGGCATGATCTCCGCCGCCACTGCCGCTATGGCCTTGCTCATGATCACCCTGGTCAAGGAGCACGGGCTGGAATATCTGCTGGCGGCCACCATCCTCACCGGCTTTCTGCAGATCCTGGCCGGCTATCTGAAGCTGGGACGGGTGATGCGATTCATCTCCAACTCAGTCATGACCGGCTTCGTCAACGCCCTGGCCATCCTGATCTTCCTGGCCCAGCTACCGGAGCTGACCGGCGTGACCTGGCATGTCTACGCCATGACCGCCCTGGGCCTGGGCATCATCTATCTGTTCCCCTACGTGACCAGGTCCATCCCCTCCCCCCTGGTCACCATCGTGGTGCTGACCCTGCTGGCCTGGCTGCTGCAACTGGACATCCGCACCGTGGGCGACATGGGTGAACTGCCCGATACCCTGCCGGTCTTCCTGCTGCCGGACATCCCTCTGAACCTGGAAACCCTGTGGATCATCCTGCCCTACTCCCTGGCCCTGGCCGTAGTGGGGCTACTGGAGTCCATGATGACCCAGAACATCGTCGATGACCTGACCGACACCAAGACCGACCGGGATCGGGAGTGCAAGGGCCAGGGTATCTCCAACGTCGTCGCCGGCAGCTTCGGCGGCATGGCGGGCTGCGCCATGATCGGTCAGTCGGTGATCAACATCAAATCCGGCGGCCGCGGACGTCTGTCCACCTTCTCGGCCGGCATCTTCCTGTTGATCATGGTGGTCTTCCTGAGCCCCATCCTGAGCATCGTTCCCATGGCGGCCCTGGTGGCGGTGATGATCATGGTATCCATCGGAACCTTCAGCTGGAACTCCATCAAGAACATGAAGGCCCATCCCCTGAGCACCAACATCGTCATGATCGCCACCGTGGCGGTGACGGTGTTCACCCACAACCTGGCCATCGGCGTACTCACCGGGGTGCTGCTGGCTTCCCTGTTCTTTGCCAACAAGGTGAGCCAATTCATGTTCGTGGGCGCCGACTCCGATACCAACCCGGATGACAAAACCCTGCACCGCACCTACCGGGTCTATGGTCAGGTGTTCTTCGCCTCCACGGAAAAATTCATGGCCGCCTTCAATTTCCGCGAGGATCTGGATAAGGTGACCATCGATCTGTCCCGCGCCCATTTCTGGGACATCAGCGCCGTGGCGGCACTGGATCGGGTGGTGATCAACTTCCGCCGCGAAGGTACCGAGGTGGAAATCATCGGCATGAACGAGGCCACGGCCACCATCGTTGACCGCCATGCCGTCCATGACAAGCCCGATGCCGCCGACCGGCTGATGGGGCATTGAG
>NZ_JAJNQN010000032.1 GCF_022227845.1 Ectothiorhodospira lacustris
CGGGTCATTTTTATCATTGAGGATTCAGCTAGACGGGATCCCGGTGATTGAATTCCCGAATAAAAATGCCCCAAAACGCCATGAACAGCGCGGCAATCAGCGGCCCGATGACAAAGCCGTTAATGCCCACCAGGGCAATGCCACCGAGCGTGGACGTCAGCACCAAATAGTCGGGCAATTTGGTGTCCCGACCCACGAGGATCGGGCGCAGTATGTTGTCAACCAGGCCAATGACCACAGCGCCAAAGAGGGTGAGAATAATAGCATCCACATAGTTGCCGACGGCGAACAGGTAGATGGCCACGGGCCCCCAGATCAGGACGGCGCCAATGGCGGGGATCAGGGAGACCACCGCCATCACCACACCCCACAGCACGGCCGCGGGAATACCCAGGAACCAGAAAATGATCCCACCCAGAGAGCCCTGGATCGCAGCAATCACGATATTGCCTTTCACAGTGGCGCGAGTGACTTCGGCAAATTTGGCAAACAGCAGGCCTTTGCGCTCCTCGCCGAGCGGGACCGCCTGCTTGACGAGTTCAACCATGCGCTTCCCATCTCTTAGCATAAAGAAGGTGAGGTAGATCATGACGCCAAGATTCAGGATAAACTGAAAGGCGTTATGGCCAATATTGATGCTGCGCTCAGCCATAAATTTACCGGTGGCCATGGCGGCCTCGGTCACCCGGTTCTGGAGCTCATCGAGTTGGACATCGTACCTGAGCAGCATCTCTTGTATGAACGGGAAGCGGGTGCTGACCTGGGTCACGATTCCTTCCAGACTGATATCACCGCTGTCGAGCTTTTGGTAGAGGTTGATCCCTTGGGAAACCACGGAGCTGGCGACAAAGATGAACGGGATTACCACGATGATGATACTGATGCCCAGGGTCGCAAGCGCGGTGACGTTGCGTCGGTGGTTGAATCGGGGCAACAACCATTGCTGTACGGGAGTGAAGATGATGGCGACGGCGCAGGCCCAGAAAATCGGCCCGAAAAAGGGTTTCAGCACCCAGAGAAAGCCTACGGAAACCAGCAGCAACAGCCAGAAAAAGGTTTGCGTTTCCATTTTGGATGTCATTGTTCTGACTCCTTGACGGTTGGCTTTACGATGGGTTTTCCATCCCTCAATGGCAAACCTTCTTTGAACTCTCAAGCACTACCTTACAAATGCCCTGAACGGCGGGGCTTGCCACGCACTGGGTCATCAATAAGGTAGGGTGGCGTATCCTGTTGGCTGATCACAACCAAGATCTCAACCAACAAAAACGGACACACCATGACCAAATCTACCCTCCGGGCTGTTTCACAATCAGAACCCCGGATCCCGGATCCGCTGCACGAGCTGCTGCGCCAGAGAGGGCGCGAGGCGGCTAGCCGTCTCCTGTAGGTAGCGGTCCACTTGAGACACCCCCGAAGTGAACGCGGCTCGCTGATGGCGAGCCTTGTCGAGCGGCTCAATGATGACCGAAGCGGGCATCAGTGCCTGTCCACCGTCTCCCGGTGGTGAGCAAAGGTGGCGCGCAGCCGGGGGGCGCATCATCATGGGGAAAGGCGGTCGGCATGAAGGCCTCCTGGGTGCACTGGCAAGAGATGCCTGCACCGGCTAAACGTCACGCCTAAATAGTACGCCCATTGTGTGGACATCTCCACGACCACAAGAGCGTAGTCGCAGCGTGCTGCCTGCAGCGGGCGTGGCATGGGCCCCTCCTGGACGGTGTTTTCCACAGCCAGATCCTGTGGTGTTGCTTCTCACCCAAGGCGCAGGATTCACTGGCTGGCCGCATGGAAGTCATCTACCTGTCGCTGGAATTTCAGGGTATCCGGATTTGAGTGTGTTTCCGGCATCTGAACCGGCCTTCGTCATATTCCGGGCCAAGGTACTCGCAGAGGCCCGCCCCGTATGACCCGCGACCAGCAACGTCTTGCCGACTACCTCGCTCACATCACCGAGGCCATCGAGCGCATCGACCGCTACACCGGAGACATGGACAGGATGGCGTTCCTGAGCAACCAGTTGGTGCAGGATGAGCGGCATTCGCTCGAAAACACCGACGAGCCATCCTCTTTTGCCAAGCACTCGGCAGTGGCAGCGGCTATCTTTGGTATCAGGCCGACACGATGAATATGGCTCGTGCCGCCCCTACCCACATCATCCAGGAGCCAGACCCATGAACTCGCCGCCCCATACCGTGCCGCCCCCGCCCAAGAACCTTTGGTTTCATGGTCTCATCATGCTGATCCTGGTGCTCCTGGTGAATCTCGCCCAAACCGTGCTCGGTATTTGCGCCATCCTCCAGTTCTTCTGGATGCTGTTCACCAACGAGCGCAACGCGAGTATCGCCTGGTTCGGTCAAGGCATCGCCCATTGGCTGGCGGTCACCGCCCGCTTTCTGACAGGCGAGTCGGACGAGCGCCCATTTCCATGGACAAGCTGGTCAGGACCCCACACTGACTGAGGGGAGCCCCTGCGACGATGAACCACCTTGCCCGGGAATTGATCTCGTTCGCCGTGCGTGCCCCGTCAGGCCATAACACCCAACCGTGGCAGTTTTAGGTGGATCGAGACATCGTGAGGATCTACCCCGACCTGTCCCGGCGCCTGTCCGTCGTCGACCTGGACAATCACGCGCTGTTCATCAGTCTGGGTTGTGCGCTCGAAAACCTGATCATTGCGGCCGCACATCAAGGGCTTTCAGCCCGCACTGACTGCCGGCGCCCGAAAAGATGCAGCGCCTGTGCGCTTCCCCTGCTCGCTAACAAGCTCACGGCCCGATGGACTACGAGTTGCGGAAAAGATTTTCGAGTTCCATGCGCTGCGCGGCATGTTTGGCTGCGTTCTCGTGCGCAAGCTTTTTCAGGTTGAAGACTGGAG
>NZ_JAJNQN010000033.1 GCF_022227845.1 Ectothiorhodospira lacustris
GTTAGCTGTACGAATAAGGAAGTCCATGAAACTATCTGAAATAATAACCAAAGATGGTGAAACAATAGCAATAGGAAAGTTTACATTGTTGGTCGGCCCCAATAATGTAGGTAAGTCTCAGACCCTGAAAGATATACACCGTAAATTGCTAAAGGGGCACAAGGCAGAAACCACACTGATCAAAGAAATAAAAATTGATAGGCCTGAGAGCTTCGAAAAGCTCTATGAAGGTTTAGATGTACGCGTTGATCAGGTGAATGTAGGGCATCATATAATTGACAGTGTTACTTCGGATTTTGATCAAAACTCCATGATCAGGATTCAACTCGATCCTCACAAAGAACAGTTTGATCGCGAGCAACAACTAGATTACACATATTTAGGTATGAGTAAATTCAGGGTATTCTATATGAACTCTGAATCAAGGCTAAAAATCGCGAGTAAATCACCAAACTATATTCCAGAAGAAACCTCTCCAAAAAACTTACTTCAAGCACTTTACGGTTCATCTGGAGAGTTTGATGAAAAGCTAAGAAGTGCATTCCAGTCAACCTTTGGCATGGATATTAGACTTGATTATAGTGCGGGATTAGAGTTGAGGTTAGCGGTATCGAAAGAGTTCCCTTGTGTTCCAGAGGACCCAAGAGCTGCTTATCCTATCATGAAACAATATCCTTCGATTGAGCTGCAAGGGGATGGATTTCGAAGTTTTGTTGCAGTAGTTCTTAGCCTTCTATTATCTAAAGACAAAGTAGTTCTTCTCGATGAGCCGGAGGCATTTCTTCATCCTGAACAAGCAAGAAGGCTTGGAAAGTGGATTTCCGATCACGTCAGTGATTTTCCGTGTCAAATTATAGTTGCGACACATAACTCAAATTTTCTATCTGGGCTTTTGTCTGGCAGTCAATCCGCTGATATCTACAGGCTTAATCGAATAAATGACACCACGAAATTCAACAAAATAACCTCGGAGGCTACGCAGGCGTTATCCAGGTCTCCTATTCTATCTAGCCAAAGAGTCCTTGAGGGAATTTTTTCTAAGGGTGTTGTGGTTTGTGAATCTGATACAGATAGAATTATTTATAATGCCGTTGCTGTCCATGAGCACAAAAATCAAGAAATCTTATTTATTCATGCACACAATAAGCAGACCATTAAGGATGTTGTGAAGCTATTGAAAGATGCTTCAATACCAACGGTTGGCGTTGTAGATATTGACATCTTAAATTCCGAATCAGATCTTTCTAATGCGATATCAGCTTTTAAATTAGACTTTGATAAGTCTACGATATTATCTATTAGGAGAGAAATTGCATCACAAATAGAAAGTGTTTCTGAAGATCAAATCTTAGAAAAACTGAAAGATGACTTGTCGGAATTGATGTCTCAAATAAGCCGGAATGAACATTCATTATCAGGCGCTAGAGGGGCGCTAAATAGAGTTCGTTCTGAATCTACAAAATGGTCAGAGTTGAAGAAAAAAGGACTTGAATATTTGGATGAGTCTTGGAGAGAAAAAGCTGAAGAATTGATAAATGGCTGTAAAGAGTTAGGCCTATTCATAGTTCCGGTAGGTGAGCTTGAGGGTTGGATGGATTTGGGGGTTAGAAAGAACAGATGGGCACTACCCGCCTTGGAGAAAATTTATGCCAATGAATGCCCTGCGAGTCTCGCGGATTTTGTTGGTTCAATTGCCGACAGTATTTACGGAGAATACAGCAGCTAACAAGTCAAAGCACACGGACGCAGAAATTCTGCGCCGGTGTTTGAGGCGTTACACCTCTCCATAGGAATCGAGATGGAATTCAAGTTTAATTTTGACAAGTTGCTTAGTAAAGCAGCAGAGAATGCAAAGAAGCATATTGATGGAGTGACTATCAACTTGCCATTTGTTTCCTTTTCGGTAAAACCAACAGATGTTGAGAAAAAGGTAGCAAGGGAGCTATTGGTAAGGCTGCCCGATAAAAGGGTTCTAAGCTCAAAGGAATGCTGCGATAACTGTATTGATAATTCCCTTGCGTCCCTTCAGGACATCCGCAGTATTTTGGTCGAGGCCCAAGTTAAACTTACGGACTTCCATGATGGAGGTTTGTATCTGCTGACTGAGCTCATGGCCGAGGGCGTGCGGCAGTTCATAACTTATGAAGAGCGGCTACGTGTCGACCCATCGTTAAAAGATGAGGCTCAATTTTCTGACTTCTATCGTCCAAGAGATATTCAGTATGAATATTTCGAAGTCCTGGAGCAACTAAGGTTCCACATGCATAGCTGTCTTACTCAGGTTGCGACAATCGCCGACATGAAAACCCCAAAAATCGATAGCTATCTAAAAGCAGATGATGAATGGTTGTTGTCGCTATACCATCAGCCACGCCAGCTTATCGGGAATCAAGGTGTAATCGGATAGCCGGGGGTTTTTCTCCCCCGGCCTC
>NZ_JAJNQN010000034.1 GCF_022227845.1 Ectothiorhodospira lacustris
TATAAGCGTTTATCCGCTGTGCGCAGCATGGCGGATAAACGTCTGTTGGACGAAGCCATGTACCGCACATCTTTATAATGGGGATTGTATTTTTGGCGGTGGGCCAGGCGGGCCATGAGCGGCCCTTTGGCTGGTGTGGATTACCTGTGCGGGTTCCTTCAGCCACTGTGGAGCCATGCTGGGGGGTCCTTGGCAAGTGTGTTTTGAATGAACATAGCCTGATTGTTGGCCCTGTTTCAATGTTTTGCCCGCACTCAGGCCCGGCCTTTCCGGAGGCCGTTGTCAGCCTGCTCCGTCACCCGCTATTTTTCAATCACTTAACATCGTCGTGCCTTGAGCGTGGGACATGTGACAGGACGCGATATTTCGGCAATGACATGCAAACGACCTTTCCGGCATCGGGGACAAGGATACTCGGACGCTTCCTTGCGCGGCGCGGCGGTGGCTGCCGGTGGGCGCGCCATCGATAATGCCCTCCTGACCTGATCAAGCTTTTGACGGCGGCACCGATTGGCCAAAAAGCCGTAATGGCGCACCCGCATCAAACCCTTGGGAAGGATGTGTTGCAAAAAACGGCGCACAAATTCTTCCCCCGACAATACCATCACCTTGCGCTGTTCCGTCCGATAGTCCTTGTAGGTGAAATGAACACCGCCCTCATCTACCTTCACAATCCTCTGGTGGGTGATGGCAATGCGGTGTGTGTAGCGGCCCAGGTAGTCCACCACCGTTGCACCCCGGTTCAGGCAGGCCTTGGTGTAGACGTTCCACGATTCCCGCATCAGCGCATCCAGCACACGGTCGACTTCTCCCGGGTGGCTCACCCGCGACAACGCACCGCTGGCGGCCGCCTGTCTCAAGGCAGACACCATCAGGCCGCGAAACCGTCTTGACAGGGCCTTGACGGGAAACAGGTAGTTGCCCTGGCAGGGTTGCCATTGACCATCCTCGCGCAGGGCGCCACCGGGGACGAGACAGTGCAGGTGTACATGTTGCGTCAGGGTTTGCCCCCAGGTATGTAGCACCGCCGTCATGCCCAGTTCTCCCCCCAGACGCCTGGGGTCTTGCCCGAAGGCCTTGAGCGTCGCCCATGCCGACTGGAACAAAAGGCGATGGAGTTCGCGCGGGTGCAACTGTACCCAGCCATTGAGGGTGTGGGGGAGCGTGAACACCAGGTGATAATACGTCACCGGCAGCAGCTGGCTGCGTTGCTGCTCGCACCAGGTCTGTGTCGCGCGGCTCTGGCATTGCGGACAATGCCGATCCCGGCAGCTGTGGTACCACTGCTGCTCCTTGTCGCATTGGTCACAGCGAAGCCGCAGCCCACCCAGACGCTCGGTTCGGCAGGCCTGCAGATGCCCGCAGACCTTCCTCCGGCCGCTGTCCAGGCCATCGGCACACAGGAATCGATTGAGAATATGCTGGACCGTCGTCGGCTCAGGCATGATGCACCTCCGGCAACAGCGCCAGCAGGTCCACATGCCCAGAGGCGCCCCGTTCATCACTGGGTGTCCAGTGGATGTAGCGCAGGGTGGTTTGCAAATGCCCATGACCCAGCAGACGTTGCAGTTCATGCACCGCCAGACCATTCTCCAACTGGTGCGTGGCATACGCATGTCGCAGGCCGTGGATCCCCACCGACTTGCTCACCCCGGCGCGGCGGCGACAGCGGCCAAACAGGCGCTGTACTGAACTCACGCCAATGTGATGCTGCGGTTGGAACGTATGTGGAAACAGCCACACACGCGGGCGGCTGCAGCGCCAGTAGCGGCGCAGTTTATCCAGCAACAGGGGACTGATGATGACCGCGCGGTCCTTCGCCCCCTTGCCCTGCTCCACCCGTAACAGGCGCCGCTCACCATCAATGTCATCCACACGCAGCGCCACAACCTCACTGACCCGCAATCCACAGCCATAGCACACCTCCAGCAACATCCTGTGCTTGGGGTTGTCACACGCCTCGATGATGCGCGCCACTTCGGCCCGGGTGAGTAAAGGCGGTATCCGCTGTGGCCGCTTGGGTACGATCAGGGCCACTTCATCAAAGTCGCTTCGCTGAAGCACCTGTTGAAATAGAAATCGGATACTGTGTAAATGCAGACGGCAGGTGGAGGCAGAAAGCTTGCGTTCCACCGCCAAAACCTTGAAATACTGCTGCAGGTCCTGCATCGAAAGCCGTGCCGGAGAACGGCCAAAATAGGCAGCCAGGGATCTGGCCGCGTAGATATAGCTCTGCTGGGTCCGCGGTGAAAAACCACGCTGGCACATCGCATCCAGCATCTGGCGACGTAAGGGTGTCATCACTGATCTCCTCGCAAATGTCAGGGCAAACATGGCCCTGAAGAGAGTCTTGATGATCAGTGCAATTTACGCAGGCAAGGACGGAGAAAGCTGCCGCGAATGCGGCTTAGTTCAAC
>NZ_JAJNQN010000035.1 GCF_022227845.1 Ectothiorhodospira lacustris
GCTCCTACCCCGTCACTCCCGCGAAAGCGGGAGTCCAGGACGGACACTCCAACCGCGACTGGATTCCCGCGTTCGCGGGAATGACGGCGGGGAGGGCACCTTGGTTGTGAAGCGCCCGTGGGAGCGGGCCGAGAACAGCCCTCAATGAGACGGATCCGGATGCAGGGCCTTCACTTCGTCCAGGGGCAGGCCCGTGACCTGGGCGATCTGCTCATCAGGGAGCACGCCCAACTTGAGCAGATTGATGGCCGTGTCGCGGGCCGCTTCCTGTCGACCCTCTTGCCGTCCTTCCTGCCGTCCTTCCTGTCGACCTTCCTGTCGACCTTCTTGCAGCCCTTTCTGGAACCCTTCTTGCCGTCCCAGCCGTTCAGCCGTATTGATGTAAGGCATCTGATTTTCCTCCTCGATGGCGTAGACCGTCTCTAGAAACTCCCGTTCCAGTCCCTTGGGCAACTGGATCATCCAGTCGATGATGTGGAACAGCCTGAGAATCTGCTCGCGACTGTAGCCTCGCTGGTACAGTAGCCGGATCAAGGCCACCTTGGCATCCCTGCGGGTGCCACCCTGTCGCAACCGCTTGGCCCTGATCTGCGCCATCACCACCAAGGCAAAGACATTCGCGCTTGCCTCCAACTCCGGCCAGCGCTCCTCCCAGTCGATCAGCTTGGCGGTGGGGAAGGTGAAACTCAGCTCGCAACCCCAGCGGGCATACCGATAGCACATCGGCCGAAAGCTTGAGCGGGTATCCGCCAGCACCGCCAGGCTCACCACATCGATGCCGTAGCGGTCCCGCAGACGATACTGATAAGTGTACATCCGCTCGGCAAAGGCGTCTTCCGGCTCACCTTGAACCTCAACATGGATCAGCACCCAGGTCTCCGCCCCGTCACGGGCCTGGACCTTGATCAACTTGTCCGCATGGCGCCGGCCACTCTCGGCATCCGCCGTGATCTGCTGCAGCTCCTTGTCCATGGGGGTATATCCCCGCGACCAGTCCACCTCATCGTGGATCGCCGGGAACAGCAACTGCGTGAATTCCTGGAAGTAGTATTCCAGAGCCTCCTTCCACGGGCTGTCATGATCCGTGGGCCGGGCGGTGTCTTGATCGGTCATGGTTCCACTCCTGTTGGAAGTGAATAGCCTACAACACCGCCCGTCGCTCAAACACCCGCCGGGCCGCGCCCATCCCGCGCAGGAATTTCGCCTGGCGGCAGGCCGCATGTTCCACCAGCTTCGCCGGCTTGCCCACCGCGTGGCCGAATGCCTGCAACAGGCTCGTGCCGTGGGCAATGAAGGCCTCCGCGTCCATGCCCAGACGATCCAGCAACTTCGGTGTCTGCGCCGGCATGAATCCCCGCTTGGCGGGATGCACGCACCGAGCCAGCATCTCCACCAGCGCCAGATAATCCGCCCAGGCAAACGGCACCGCCCAGGGCTCCCGGCCGGTGGCATCAAAGGGCATCAGGGGGGCGACGGCAAGGGGCGCCAACCTGTGCTCGCAACGCAGTGCATCGCGCCAGTAAGGGATATTGGCCTCGGACTTCCCGGACACCGCCGCCTCGCCCCCCTGGACCGAGTGCTTGGCCAATGCCGCCCGCATCCGTGCCTCGGCCTTGTCCGGGCACAGGCGGGCCTCAAGACTGGTGTGCTCGCTGGTTTCCGGCGTGTCGGCAATCCCCGCCCGGATGGGGTTGAGATCCACATAGGCCATGGCACTGAGAATGGCCTGCTCATCCAGCAAGGCCTGGCTCTTGAAACGACCTTCCCAAAACCGCCCCCGTACTCCGTCCTCGGCATTGGCCTTGCGAGCGATGGTCTCGTTGAGCACCCGCATGAACCAGGACATATCTGCCAGCCGCGCGCGGTAGGTGCCCGCCCACTCCCGAACCTGGGCCAGTTCGGCGTCGTGCAGGGTGTCCCGCGTCTCCGGGTCCAGATACCGCTGCACCACCGGCGGCCCGGAGAACACGCTGGTCCAGCGGCGCAATACCGCCTCATCCGACCAGCCCTGGGCGCGGCCCTGATCGAT
>NZ_JAJNQN010000037.1 GCF_022227845.1 Ectothiorhodospira lacustris
AGCTCGATAGAACCGCTGTGCATCCGCCCGGTACTGGAAAGCACACACGAGTCGAGTCGCCCCGGGGAACCACCCCCCGAGGCGCTCACAGAACCGTACGTGAACGTCTCCGCTCATACGGCTCCTCCTATCCAGCCGTTCCATGCAACAGACGCCAGTGTGCGAACAGCCAGGGCTGTCGACGCACAACGCGCAGCAACCAATGGGCCGCTCGCCGTCGATGGCGTCTCAAACGCTTGAACTTGCGAGTGGCCCACAAAGCGAGTTTCCGGTCAATGTGCTGAAGGGTCGGGTATAACGCCGACTTATAGAAAGCACCGTAGTAGTTCAGCCAGCCACGGATCTTGGCATTGAACATCGCCGCCAGATCGCCCAGAGCTTTGTCACTGCGTAGCGGCAGTTTCCAACCCCGGACTTCCTGGCGAATCGCCTTAGCGGCCTTGTTGCTGACCGCCGGACTGAAGTTCACGAAGTACTTGCCGAATCGGTTCTTCGACCGCCTCGGGCGAAAGGTGTACCCCAGAAAATCGAAGGACGTCACGGGATACTCCTGACGCCGATCATCGTCCTTACAGTAGACAATGCGGGTCTTCTGCGGGTGAAGTTCCAATCCGCATTCCGCGAAGCGGCGTTCAAGTGCGTTCCGCAGATACTCGGCCTGTGCCTTCGACCGACAATGGCAGACACCATCATCCGCGTATCGCTCGAACGGGATGCCGGGGAAATTCCGTAGCATCCACGCGTCGAAGGTGTAGTGCAGGAACAGATTTGCCAGCACCGGACTGACCACACCCCCTTGCGGGGTGCCCTTCGTTCGCTCCTGTATGCTGCCGTCCGGCAACTGCACCGGGGCCTGCAACCACCTCTGGACATACAGCCGTACCCAGTTCTCCCGGGCATGGTGACGCACGGCCCGCATCAACAGATCCTGCGGGATGTTGTCGAAGAAACCCTTGATATCCAGGTCCACGACCCAGTCATTGCGCCAGCAGCGCTTACGCGCCTGCCCGATAGCCTGGTGGGCTGATTTGCCCGGTCGGTACCCGTAGGAGTCGGAATGGAAATGCGTTTCTAATTCCGGTTCCAGTGCCTGCTTGACCACCGTCTGGGCGATCCGGTCCGCGACAGTAGGGATCCCCAGCGGCCTGACTCCACCGTCTGACTTAGGAATCTCCACCTGCTTGACCGGCGGGGGCATGTAGCTCCCGGATGCCAGCCGGTTCCAGAGCTTGTAGAGGTTGTCTTGCAAACACTCTTCGAACTCCTTCAGCGACTGGTCATCAACACCCGCCCCTCCCTGGTTTGCCTTCACTCGTTTGTAGGCTTCCCACACCTGACGTTTGGTAATGGGAAACGGCTTTGCCTGGTTCATGAGAGTCCTCCCATCGCTGGTTGCTCCCACGTCCCAGGCTGGATAGGGCCACCCCTTCGCTCCCGCCCCATTACAGGACGTTCATCACTACTACGGGTGACTCCGCCCCTGTACCCCGCATCGGTACTCTCACGCTTGAGGGGCTTCCTCTTGCGTTTCTCCCTTGACATCGGGGTGACAGGTTCCCGCGTTCCGCACAAGAGCCTGGACCGCATTCTCGCCGCCTTCATGCCGGACGCCGCCTGGGCAGTTAGCAGGTCGCCCCCCAGACTTGTCCCGGGATAACGACTGGTCCCGGTTTTGACGTCGTCCCTACGCTTTCGACACCTCATCAGCGGTTCACTCGCGTTCGACTCCACGGTCCATACCTGACAGGGTCTTGCCCCGCCTTTTCCCAGCTCGCTCACCACCACCTCTCTTAAAGGCAGCAGCAGTGGGTGGTTTGGAGCCCCCGCCTGCACAGCGACTCCGAGGGGCCTTCCCTCATCTCTTGTGCAGCACAGCTGCACGGAGGACTGTCGTCCTCTAGTGCGCCTTCGCGGCACAC
>NZ_JAJNQN010000038.1 GCF_022227845.1 Ectothiorhodospira lacustris
GCCAGGAAAAAATGACGGACCAACAGAACACTGAAATATTGTTTGCGCGAGAGGCGTCGATGTCTTCAATGTCTCTTGGTCTTGGATTGACACAGCTAAGAAAGTACGATTTCGTTAAACCAGGTTTTTTTTACAGCAGTATGTTTATGATCACTATCGGCCTTGAAAGGCTAATGAAGTTGATCGTAATTTATGACCACAGAATTAGAAATAACGGAGCGTTTCCAAGCAATAACCAACTGAAGCATGAATATGGCCATAAAATCCATGATTTATTTGAAAGCGCTATAAAAATAAATTCAGAGAATAACTACTCAAATGAGCATGTAGAGTTACTCAACGATGAAATTACTCAAATAATAATTGAGTACCTGTCTGAATTCGCTCAAACTTCACGGTACTACAATTTGGATGGGCTGACAGGAAAACACCAACAGAACAAAGAGCCTTTGAATAGGTGGAATGAGGAAGTTAATAAAATAATCCTGTCTCGTCATTACAAACCGCGAAAAAAGAAAGTTAAACAAATTCAATCCATTTCAGCACAACTAGAAGGTATCACCTATGTAATGTTAACCTCTGAAAATGGAGAAGACATTACAAGCATAAAGGAATTTTATATGGAAGGTGATAAAGTTCAAATTAAGCAAAAATACTCAATGTATTACATATATATCATAGCGAGGTTTTTGGTTAACCTGCTGTCGAGCTTAGAAATTCATGGAAATTTTTATCCCTTTATTAGAGAGTATTTCTATCATCTAGCATGTGATGATCGTTCTTATATTTTAAGTCGCAAAACATGGTTGCCAATCGGACACTAAAGCACAGGCCTAACAATGCCATAAACTTGAACCCCAAAAAGCTACGCTGCGCTTCGCTTTTTGGGTCCGGTTATGGCTGGCGTTATACATGAGGGAAGCTACCCATGAATGAAGACTCACGGTTCTCAACTCGTCATGGGTTCAGGGAAGTTAATGAGGCTGAGATTACAGTTCGTTATGACGCGCCACACGAGCTGCGTGGAGTAATAGTTGATCTCGCATATGAAAGTGGACTTCGCCCTAAAACACTTAGAACTTTGGTGTGTAGAGTGTTGCGGAAACGATCAGATTCAAACAACTGGTCCGAATATCCAAATATTGACGAAGAGAATCGGCAGCTTATCGATAGTGCTGAATGGTACAAAGTGTACGATCTGATAGAGGCTATTGCTGAACAAGCGCACGATGCGGAGAAGTTTGAGAACGAGCTAAATATTTACTTCATTGAAGAGGGTATTGGCTGGAAGTTATCTAATTGCGAGCTTGAGGCGCGAAACCCTGAAGTCTTAGAGCAAACTATCCGTTCTGCAACAATTACGCTACAGGGCGCTGGCAACCAGACTGCTCGAGGTGAACTACATGAAGCTTTAGTAGATCTATCCCGCCGACCAGAAGCAGATATTACCGGGTCGATTCAACATTCAATGGCCGCTCTTGAGTGTGTTGCTCGTGATGTTGCTGGTGATCATAAAGCAACCTTGGGGGAGCTGTTAAAAAGGCATCCTGATCTTATTCCACCACCCTTGAACCAATCTATAGAAAAACTATGGGGGTTTGCATCTGAATATGGTCGCCATATCAGAGAAGGTAGAGAGCCTGAATTTTCAGAGGCTCAGCTAGTTGTTGGCGTTTGTGCGGCAGCGGTTACTTACCTCATTGGAAAGAAAAATGTATAACAAAGCCATTAAATTCGCTCCCTTCGGTCGCTGGACGCTCGTTCCTCGCGCCGTTTATGGCGAGCGTTA
>NZ_JAJNQN010000039.1 GCF_022227845.1 Ectothiorhodospira lacustris
CCAATTTACCTAAATGCTCTCAGCAATTTGGCGGTGTCAAGCCTGCTCAGTACCCATGAATAATCTATTCCCCTCGGGTGCTTCGGATACAAGCCCTCTCGCAGATACGTATCCATGTGGTAGGGTCGATGATCTGCAATAAGTTCGAGAACCTCGCGAACACGCCTGAAATAGCCACTTTCGCGCAATATTGTGGTGCTAGCAGATGGTCTCCCCCAAGCAGCAATTAGGATCTCCGACCTGCCACTTTCCAACGTAATTAATTCATCATTCGTAATCTCGCATTGACTATCATTTCCGACAACGCAATCGTATCCATACTGCTCAGTTAGGTTTGCCAGCCCACTAGAAGCCGTTTCGTACACTGTATAGAGATTAAGAACAACAATTCTAGATACAGTGCTTAAATCCAAGCATTTCTCGTACGTGTACTTAATGACGCCATTGACAGTTTTGTCTGATATCTGGCTTGTCGCCTTACTTGGATTCATCATCACGAATAGCACTTGGCTTCCACTTGGACGATTCAGATCAATGGTCAGTCTTAAACGTCTGGGCATCGGGCTTGATAAATCGTCTGCACGAACCGCCGTGACGTAAGATGGATAACGGTAAACTGGAGCCATACGCCTCCTCATGGGCTAACGCCCGCAGCACGCGCGGCTTTGTAGTGGAGGCGAAGCCGCAACGGAAAAGCCGTCGCTGTGCCTGCGATTGTTAGCCATTGCGTCTCGACCAAGGGTCTTGAGCCATCCGATCTTCCGACCATCTCTCATCCAATGAAATCGCCAACCCATCAGCGAAAATGGTAAAGCCGTCTTCTTGATATGGTTCAGCCGCCTGATCTAGCAATAGCAATTTTTCACCTTGCAACAGGATTCGTTGTAATACGCGCTCCCTAACCTCTCGGTCTATTCCAATACTCACCCCGATTTCTGAAAGCTCCCGCGTCTGAAACTTGCGACTTCCTATAAGTCTGCTCTGGCCCTTCTCAGTCGCAATAATGGGCGCGGAATAGTACATATCCATTGCGCTTTCTACATCGAACTGAATATCTGGCACACCTTCATCAAACTCCTCAGGATCGTCTATAGCCCATTCAAGTCTAGGATTAAACGAAGCTTGAATCGCTACCCGAAGGGACGGGTATTGACCATTTATCGTGCGTAGTTGGCGCGTTTGTAGTTTAGCCGCACGCATCGCTGAGCTGCTGTAACCCCAAGTCCGCCCCTTAGCCTCAGCAACTATCCACTCCCTGTTGCGCCGAAGTCCAACTAAATCAGGCTCCGACTTGGCCTTAAGCACGACGGAACCTCCAAGAGCGTGAACCAACGACACATGAAAAAGCCAGGGCGTATCAAGCAAGCGAGCTCCCAATATTTTCGCAGCCATCATGCCCATGAAGTACGAGACCCCACTTTTCTCTGTGGGATCTAAACCGGCATAAAGGCTGCTCTTCTCAACATGGTTTGAGCTAGCCCGCAAGTTCGCGTAGACAGTGTGACTCCGAACGACAAGATCGCTAAGAGAATGCCACCCAGATGACAACAAAAATGCAACGCCAGGCTTTCCCATTGTCATAGCAGCCCACACAAATTCATTCCAACTAAGTGTGAGATTGTGACGACCAGCCAGCGCTGTTCCCCAATGACGACCGAAGTTTGAAGCTGTATATGGAACTACTGGCATATCAATATCCTTG
>NZ_JAJNQN010000004.1 GCF_022227845.1 Ectothiorhodospira lacustris
CTAGAGCATCTGAACGAACACTTATGCTCGCACCTGGATGGACGTTTGTCGCATTTCGCTTGTGAGCATCGGGTTCGCACGGACCAGGGTGGATGGAAGTGGATATTGTCCCGGGGGCTGGTGGTGCGCCGCGATCCGCATGGCAAGCCGCTGCGTATGGTGGGTACTATCACCGATATCAGCGAGCGCAAACGTATGGAGCAGGAGCTCCGAGAAATGGCCACGACCGATTACCTCACGGGCTTGGCCAATCGCCGCCATTTTCTGGAGCGCGTGACCGAGGAGCTGGCCCGCCTGAAGCGGGATGGGGGCCATCAGGCGGTGGTGCTGCTGCTGGATCTGGATTACTTCAAGGCGGTGAATGACACCTACGGCCATTCTGCCGGTGATGCCGTCATCAGGCATTTTGCCCGGTTGATGCGTGATTGCCTGCGCAGGATGGATGTACCCGGGCGTGTGGGTGGCGAGGAGTTTTCGGTACTACTGCCCGACACCGATATCGATGCGGCCCTGCATCTGGCGGAAAGGCTGAGAGCTCGGGTCGCCGAGGCTCCCGTGCAGGTCGATCACCAGCAGATCCCGGTGACGGTCAGCATCGGGCTGACCTTGCTGACTCAGGCGGACGCCTCACCGTATGCTGCCCTGCAGCGCGCCGATTTGGCCCTTTACCGGGCCAAGGATAGGGGGCGTAATCGGGTGGAGGTGCTGTCCGCGGGGGATTAGAGCAGGGCGGTAGGGTCAGAAATGCCGGCACCAAGGTGTGCTATGCAGTTCCTGAAGGCAGGTGAGCAGTCGCCGAAAGGTATCGCGGTGCCTGCCTGGCCACCGACTGGAGGCCCTGTTCGGAGGGCCGAAAAGGAGAGGGCGCAGGCTCTCTGCACCCGGCTCCGATCACAGCCGTCCCGGTGGTCGCCGAGGCTCTTTATTAACCGCGAAACATAGGAGCAGTCATGCACGGCCCGAGCCCAGAGACGAAGCACCCGATGGAGGGGTTCCCGCAGGTTTGCTTCATCCGCAATACGGTGCGCAATCCGAACATCATCATCGGCGAGTACACGTATTACGACGACCCGGAGGACGCCGAGGATTTCGAACGCAACGTGCTCTATCACTTCCCGTTTGTCGGCGACCGCCTGATCATCGGAAAATTCTGCGCGATCGCGCGCGGCGTGCGGTTCATCATGAACGGCGCGAATCACGCGCTGTCCGGCATTTCGACCTATCCGTTCTACATCTTCGGCAACGGGTGGGAAGGGGCGGAACCGGCAGCGGCCGACCTTGCGTATAAGGGCGACACGATTGTCGGAAACGATGTCTGGATCGGCTACGAGACGCTGATCATGCCCGGGGTACATATCGGCAACGGCGCGATCGTTTCGGCACGTTCCGTGGTGGTGCGTGACGTGCCGCCGTACACCATCGTCGGCGGCAACCCGGCGCAGCCGATTCGCCCGCGCTTTGCGCCTGATGTCATCGCTCGCCTTGAGGCCGTCGCCTGGTGGGACTGGCCGATCCAGAAGATCACCGCCCACCTGGACAGAATCACGGGCGCCGATGTCGACGCGCTGGAGGCGGTTGCTGCGAGCAATTGAGTGTCACCGCCAGGCCGGTTGGGCAGCCCGAGCGCGACCGATTCTCGTCACGCCTTGATGTTCGGTGATCGGCAGAGTAATTAACAGCTTCACTCAATCAGATGACTTGTTGAGACCTGGCGCCAGCAGGACGACAATAAACGCATGTTGCGGAACGACTCGCCCAAGCTCTACATCGATGCCGGGATCAGCCAGGTGAGGGCGGCACTGTACGTCCACGGGTCACCGGTACGTGAGTGGGATCTGGCGGCTACCGGGGAATTACCCGGGCAGGTGCGCGACAGCGGCCTGAGGGCCGCAAGCCAGGACAGCGCGGTGCGCATCACCGGCAAACTCGCCGAACCGGTACGCCGGCTGCTAGGGCGGGGTACCCTCATCCTGCCCGCCGCAGCCCTGTGGGCTGCCTTGCGTGAGCGCCAGCAGCGTGACTATCCCGGACAGCGGGTAGGCCTTCTGGAGATCTCCGCTTCCGGCTATCTGGCCCTTGCCCTGGATTGCCACGGTGGCGCCGGTGACACCGGCCTGGTCATCCACCCCCGCTGTGGCGCCGGTTCCGGCACCAACCTCACCCGTGTGTTGCAAAAGCTGGATGTCCCCCCCGAGGCCGTGGACACGCTGCTCGCGGAATACCTGGGCGAGACCGGCCGGGAGCGGCGGTCGGCCCTGCCGGTGCGGGCTGACCGCTGTGGCGTCTTCGGGGCCTCGGCCACCATCTCCGACAAGAACCAGGGTATCCCGGTGGCCCATGCCCTGGCGGTCACCCTGAAGTCCGAGATCAACAAGGCCTGCCGAAGGCTGCCCCTGCCTGTGGATCGGGTACTGTTGTGCGGTGGCCTGTTCCGATGGGCCTTCGCCCGGGATTGCGCCGTGGATGCCCTGACCGCCGTCGGTGTGCCCCACGTCACCCACATGGCCGACGCCAACCTGACGCTGGAGGGGTTGCGGGCGCTGGATGCAACGGCGCCGGATCCGACCACCGCGCCATCCCCACCTGCGGCCGCGGCGCCGGCGTTTGATCACCCGGCTTTCACCGCCCTGGAGTCTCAACTGGAGGAACGGGACCAGTTGCACCGCCTGCCCGCGCCTGCGTTGGACCCCGATGACTGGCGCCCTGGCCATCCGGTGAACATCGGCCTGGACGTGGGTTCCACCATGGCCAAGATGGTCATCGCCGATGCCGAGGACGGCCGTCTGCTGCACGCCGCCTCCCAGAGCAACGCCGGCGAGACCATCGCCACGCTCAAGGCCCTGTTCACTGCCCTGCAGGATGCCGGCCACCGTCACCTGAACGTGGGCCGCATCGGCATCACCGGCAGCGCCCGCTACCAGGTGCGCGAGGCCCTCACCCGGCTTTATCCGGCACTTGAGGGACGGGTGGCGGTGATGGTGGAGAACTACGCCCACGCCCGGGGCTCCCTGGCGGTGGCCCGCGAGCACGTGGGCGCGCTGGCCGAGGCCGGGCATGATGTGGACACCCGCTGGTGCATCCTGGTGGATATCGGCGGTGAGGACACGAAGATCTCCACCCTGTTGCTGGAGCGCGGTGACCTGTTCGACAACGCCATGAACATCAAGTGCTCCGCCGGCACCGGCAGCCTCATGGACACCCTGGCCAGTCTGTTTGGTCTGCCCTCGGCCCGCGAGGCCTACGAACAGGCCCAGGCGGCGCCCGGCGCCCATGACCTGGATGCCACCTGCTCGGTGTTTCTCATGGAGCACGCCCGCACTCTGCAGGCCCGTGGCGTGGGCAACGATGTGATTCTCGCCTCCGCCTGTTGGGCGGTGGTGGAGAACATGGCCCGTACGCTATGGAACCAGATCAGCCTGCCGCCCCGGACCGTGGTGCTGTTGCACGGTCAGCCGATGCTGGGTCGGCCGCTCCCCGCGGCGGTGGTCAGCCGCCTGCAGCGCCTGGTGGGGGCGCCAATCCATGGCCTGGTGCCCCCCTTGCCGGGTCACCGGGCCTGCCTGGGCCTGCTGCCGGGACCGGCAGAGACCCAGGACACCGTCAGCGTGCACCTGAACACCTTCATCCAGCGTGAGTACGACAAGCGCATCATCACCTGCAAGGGGGCTGTCTGCGGCGATCCCCAGGCCCGTTGCCACCGCACGGCCCTGAAGAGCATTGATCCCATGCAGGGCACGCTGCGCCTCACCTTGGGTGGCTGCAGTGCCATCAATGAGGCCACCGGCCGCAAGGGTGTGCGGGCATCGCCACGGGTGGCGGATCCCTACCAGGCGCTCTGGCGGCAAAGCGACCAGCACCTGCCGCGCAGCGAGGCACCGGATCGACTGGTCATTCCCAGGGCCTTTGCCGTTTCCGAATGGGCGGGGTTTTTCGCCGAGCTGTTCACCCAACTGGATCTCCCCGTGCATGTGGACAATCCGCAAACCGACGATGTCCTGGCCGGGCAGTCGCGATTTCGCGTGGATACCTGCGCCCCGCATCTGGGGGCCGTGGGCCAGTTGACCCGACTGGCGGGCGAACCCCATGGCTATATCCTGGCACCGCAGATCGAGTTCCTGCCGCTGACCGGGGCCGGACTGGGACGCAGTTGCACCGTCAATCAGGGAGGACTGGCCACTGCGCGGGCCATGGCACAGGAGACCCACCCAAAGGCGAGGATCCAGCTGTTTCACCTCAACCTGCGCCATCCCGATGCGGCCGCCCTGGCCGCCCAGCTGTGGCCGCAGTTGCGATCGGTGTTCGCCCATTACCACCGCAAGGTCGACCGGACCCGCCTGGAGTCGGCCATCGACCAGGCGCTGGCGGCCCAGCGGGCCTGGCGTCAGGCCCTGCAGGACACCCTGGCCGCCCAGTTGGAAGAGGCCATGGCGGATGGTCAGGAGATCGCGCTGGTGCTGGGCCGGGAATACATCCTCACCCCGGGGCTCTACGACAGCCACGCCGGCCGCCTGCTGCGTGACCGCGCTCTGGTGCCGGTGCCCGCCCATGTGCTGGACGTGACGGCGGATGACGACCTGGCCCATCTTTACTGGCGCAATCCCCAGGTCATGACCACTTTGGTGAGGGCGGTCAGCCGGCGCCGGCTGCATACCCGTCTGCGACATGAGCGCTTGCGGCGACTGTTCCAGCAGCTGGAGGCCCCGGACCGCCAGCCGTTGGCCCTGGTCTTCGTCTCCACCTTCCTGTGCGGCCCCGACAGCGTCACCCTGCCGCTGATGGCGGAGTTTGCCCGGCAACGGCCCTTCCTGCTGATCCAGTCGGATGCGGCCATCCAGGAACTGGCCCACCTGGAGAACCGGGTCAACACCCATGCCCAGCAGGTGCGGCAGTATCTCTCCCAGGGGGTGTGGCAGGCCCCGGAGGAGGGCTTCGAGGTCCAGACCCTGCAGCGGCTCACCGATCTCTCCGACGGCATCGATCCGGAGCGGGACGTGCTGGCCCTGCCCACTTTGGCGGACAACCGCTTCGTGACCTCGGTGCTGCAGAGCACCCCGCTGACCTGCCTGGACAACTACGACGACACCTACGACCTGGAGGCGGCCATCCGCCGCGGCCGCGCCGCGGCCGGCGAGTCGGTATGCGCCCCCCTGGCCGCGGTCTACGGCGACACCCTGTCCCTGGTGGAACGCTTTCGCCGCTTGCGGCAGGACCCGCAATCCCCGCTGTACGGCAAACGCCGCCTGCTGGTGTTCAACAACAAGGGGCTGGGCCCCTGCCGTCAGGGGCAGTACGTGGAGACCCACAAACTCCTGTTTCATCGTAATCCGGGTGACATCCGCGACGAGGCCGACGAGGGCGAGGCGGAGGATCTACTAAGGTTCCTGGTGGCCATGGAAGACCGGGGCTTTGACGTGGGCCTGGGCAAGGCGGTGTTGCTGCGTTGCATGCAGGGCGCGGTGCTGCAGGGCGTGTGTCATCAGTTGTTGTTCGAGGCAGCGGCCCGCTGCCCCGACACCGATGCCCTGGCGCGTCTGCGCCATGACCATCGTGCCCTGACGGAAGCCATCTTCCAGCGACAGCGCGAGTTCACGGCACCGGAACGTGCGTTGTCCTGGTGGCCGGCCTGGACCCGCCACCGGCGCGCGCTGCAGCGGCCCTTGCGGGATTTCGCCGGGCGCTGGCTGGATCGCCCACCGGTCGCGGCGTCGCCGTTGAAGATCCATGTGGAAGGGGAGACCTACATGCGTGTGGCCCAGGTGGAAGCCCTGTTCGACTGCCTGCTCAGGCTGCTCGGACCGGGCCGTTTTCGCCTGACCTACACCCCGGTGTGGTCCTATCTGGACTACAAGAACGCCAGCCGGCGCTGGCGCAGCCTGGAGACGGTTCGGGAAAGTCACGCCCGGCTGTCCCGCACCACGGATCCAGATACCCGGTTATCGCTGCGTCGCCTGCGCAACGCCCGCACGGGTCGCTATCTTGGCGCCCTGGCCGTGGAATGGGGCTTTCGCCAGTGGCTGGCCCGGCCCCTCTACCGGGCGGCGGGCTTGCCGCTGCCTGAGAGCATGGCCCAGGCGTTGACCCGCTCCCGGCGATTGATCCCCACCGGCCGACCGGGCGGGGAACTCTCCCCCTACGTGGGCGAGGCCCTGGGCAAACTGGAAGCCGGTTACGACATCGTCTTCAATGTCGCCCCCGAGGGCTGCATGGTATCGAGCATGGGGGATGCCATGAGCGGACGCCTCACTGAAGAAGCCGGCGGCCGGGGCCGCATCCAGCCCCTGTTCTCCGCCCAGGGCACCCTGGACGAAGACCTGGTCTCCCAGGCACTGCTCCAGGCCGTGGGCCCCGAGGGGCTCTATCGTCGCTGGGGCTGAGCAGCAGGAAGGTATCGATGATGTGAGTGTTACCCGGACGATGCCATGGCGCACCCGTATGATTCCGCAACAGAATGTTCAATTGATGCTTCGGCTGGGATGATTTTGCGCGGCTGACTGGATCGAGCACGCTATCGCAGTCCCGGCAATGATGGTCGCCGCCGCCAGCGGGATCAGTGCCCCGGTTGCGTCAATCGCCATCAAGGTCAGCGACCCGATCACGCACCAGAGGGTGGGAATGGTCAGGGCGAGCCAGAGAGCGGGGCCGCGCAGGATGATCAACAGCACGCCCAGAGTGGCGATGGCAGTGGGGTCGGGGTGCAGCCCGTAGGTCTCGGCATGGCTCAGGCCTGGGCCGATGGTTGCCGCGATCAGAGGATAGCCAAACAGGGAAACCACCGTGATGGTCGTTCCGATCCAGGCCGAGAGCCCTTTGGATGGTCCTTGCGTCCTGATTGATCCGGCGAAAAAAGCGAAGGTGAGCAACAAAACGGCCTGGGCGACAAAGCCCCAGCCAAACCACGGGGCGGCCCAGTTCAGTTCGGCGTAATAGGTCAGGTGGAAGAGGATTCCGCTCGTCAGCCAGGCGGGGGCGAGCAGGACCAGGGCCATGCGCTTATTGCCGCGAAGCGCGAGCAGCAGGGCGGCCAGGCCGATAGATACAGCAACAATGTGCAGTGGCCAGAAGGTCTCGTTGATGCGCTCCAGCAAACGCCAGTAGATATCCGCGGTGAACGGGATGAAGTCTTCGAGGCGGTAGGTCTGCCAGTCACTCATTGGGCGATTACAGCGACGCCACGTGGCGGATCATGCGTTCCCGCGTTGCCGGCGTTGGCATGGGGTCGTGGCCGGCGCGCATGTTCTCGATGACGTGCTCAACGCGGGTCGTTGCCGGGATGGCGCAGGTCAGCGCCGGATGGCTGACAATGAACTTGAGCAGGAAGTCGGCCCAGTTGCGGCAATCGAATTCTTCAGCGGCCCATTCAGGGACTTCGTGTCGACGCTGGATGTTCTTGATCAGGCTGCCACCGTCGTACGGGCGATTAGCGATCACGGCAATGCCTTTTTCCTGCGCCAGCGGCAGCAGGCGATCTTCGACCCGGCGATGGGTGATGTTGTAGGTCAGTTGCACGAAATCGATGTCGTGTTCTCGCATGATGCGCTCGATTTGGTCGTGGCGGCGACCGTGCGAGGTGGTGATGCCGACATGAGCGATTTCGCCATCGGCCTTCATCTGCTTGAGTACGTCCAGGTGCTCGCGCCAGTCGGTGAGGTTGTGGACCTGGACCAGATCGAAACGGTCGACCCCCCAACGGTCGGACAGATCGCTGATCTGCTCGCGTGTGCTGCCGCCGGCCGGGCTCCAGACCTTCTCCGCCGCGTAGAGCGAGTCCGGCTTGCCCAGTTTGTCGAGTGCATGGCCCATGACGTCGGG
The DNA here is from genome assembly GCF_022227845.1 of Ectothiorhodospira lacustris. GTDB lineage: Bacteria > Pseudomonadota > Gammaproteobacteria > Ectothiorhodospirales > Ectothiorhodospiraceae > Ectothiorhodospira > Ectothiorhodospira lacustris. Next base: position 7,810 of record NZ_JAJNQN010000004.1, read on the forward strand.
TGCGGAGCCGTACATCGGTGAAGAATCCACCAGGCCGCCACCGTGTTCGAAGAAGGCACGAACGACCTCGGCCCGTGCGTCGAGCAGTTGCGGATCCCTGCCGACATTGAACGTCCGCCAGGTACCCAGGCCGATGACCGGCAGATGCCCGCCACCGGGGATGGCCTTGCGGAGCAGGCCGCCGGAGTCGGCAAAAGACGGATGCGGTGTAAACCAGGCCGCGGCGATGCCGCCAACGAGGAGTTTCAGGGCAGTTCGGCGCGAGTGGAGATGACTCATGACGACCTCGTTCGGAAAAGCTCAGGTTTGACTGCCACCGTAGCAAGAATCAGTGTGAAGGCGGAGAGCACGAAAACCTTGTTGACGAACCAGTTGGTCTTCCAGCTACTCCAGTCCGGTTCGGCCAGAAAGAGGGCGAACAGGGTCAGGATGATGATGATCTCGATGACCGACATGCTAACGGCCAGCCAGCGCGTGTACCAGGGCTGCATCAACAGCGCCCAGCCCAGCCAGACATGCGCGACCGGCCACAAGTCCCAGAAGACGTAAGTGGCCCAGGGCTCGTCCGTGAACAGGGCGAAGGTGATCGGAAAGACGTACTTGATGAATGCCGACCAGGCGGCCAACACGAAAAGCAGGTGGGCGAGGAAGGTGATCCAGCCGGAATAGGGGGCTTGTAATCGGAATCGAGTCATGTCGGGTCTCGGATTGTGGGCAACCACGGTGGCTGACCGGCCGGCGCGTTCAGGTCCACGCCATCCAGGGCACGGGTGCCGCCAAAGTCCCTTATCAGCCCTTCCATTTCGATCGCATCGCTCATCCCTACCTCAGGGGAGCCGGATTCGAATCCGAGTGCTATCGTATGTGAAGACAGTCTGCTGGAGATACACCCTCATGCTTGGCTGCCACGGGCACGGACTTGTTCGGGCCTCTCCCGGACGTTGGAGTGGAGGATATTCGTGATGGGCCACCTGTTCAGGAAATCTTATCATCCGCCGGGCACGGCTCCGGGAACGTTGCCCGAACAGGGGGCGGGAAAAGGGGCCGCCCAGATCCATCTCGTCCGTTACAGCGGGCGGAAGGTCGTTGAACACGAGGACTGTGATCTCGCGCAATGCCTGGACACTGAAGGAGACGGCACTCTCTGGTGTCATCTGCAAGGGCAACCCTCTCCCGAGCAACTGGCCCGGCTTGGCGAGATGTTCTCGCTGCATCCCCTTGCGGTGGAAGACGTCGGAAATCACGGGCAGCGGCCGAAGGCCGACATTTTCGACGAGGGTGTGTTCGTGATCCTGAACCAGCCGCGCTGGGACGAGAGCAACCTGGCGCTGGACCAGGTCAGCGTGTTCTTGGGCCAGAGTTTCGTGATTACCGTGCATGCGGGGCCGGGCGATCCCTTTGCTCCTATCCGTCGCCGGATCCGAAACACGAACCGAAATTTCTCCGGATTGGGCGCCCCATACCTGGCCTACGCCGTGATCGACATGGTCGTGGACCAGGCCTTTCCGATTCTGGAGGAACTTGGGTCACAGATCACGGACCTTGAGGATCGCGTGATGGAAACACCGGAACGGTCGACCTACGAGCAGATTCACCTATTGCGGCGCGATCTGCTCGTGCTGCGTCGGCAGTTCTGGCCGGTGCGCGACATGCTCGGGAAATTGATGCGCGATGGCGAGGATCGGTTCAGCGAGGAAGTGATTCCTTACCTGCGTGATGTGCACGACCATACGATCCAAATTATGGACATCCTGGAGTCGTATCGCGAGATGAGCGCGAGCATGGTCGATGTCTTCATGTCATCGGTCAATCACCGGCTGAACGAAGTCATGAAGGTCCTGACGATCATCGCGACGATCTTCATTCCGCTGACGTTTCTGGTGGGTGTCTACGGGATGAACTTCGCACATCCCGAGAGCCCGTGGTCCATGCCCGAACTCCACAGTTATTACGGGTATCCGGTGATCTGGATCGTGATGCTGGCCATCGCGGGGACGATGCTGTATCTGTTCCGGCGCCGGGACTGGTTCTGATCTGTCCGACCGTCGGGCGGGTCGCCGGGGTAACTCCGTGAGGGTCCGGTTGCCGGGTGGTTCGCTGGCGGTTGGCCCGGCGCTCAGCGATCGTCACCACCGGTGAGCATGATGGGTAGACAGGCCAGCGCCACCGCAAGCATCACCCACAGATCAGGGCTGATGGGTGACTCTGATCCGCTTGCCAGCCTCCGGGGCCACCGGAAGCCAGGTACCGAACTGGGCGGAGTACGCCTGGCGGTTTTTGCGCATGGGGTAGGCGTCGGTTTCGGCCAGCAGATGACCGTCCTGGGCTAATACCTCGATATGAATGGTTCCGGGAATGGCGCCGCGGCGGTGGATATCATGGGCGATGGTCCCTCTGACCTGCAGACCTTCTTCGTATTGCATGACCCGGACGGGGCCGAACCTATAATCGGTTGAGTCGATGGTCTCGACTTCGAGCGTGCTTTGCGTGATCTGTTCGGGCAGCAGGCTGCATGCCGGCGCCAGCGCCGCGAGGCCGAGGGCCAGCAGGATGGGTAACAACAACCGGTATCTGTCTTGCACGTTGATCTACCTTTTCGGGGATGAATGGGTTGGATGAAAAACGGGACCTAGAGGCGCCCTTGGTCCATGACCGGTACGCGCCAGTGATGAATGCCGCTGTCGGAAAAGTCCTTGCCAAGATCGTCCAGTACCGATTGGCTGGCTTCAGGGGGCAGGTGGATGAGTAACAGGGTCTTCGCCGTGTAACCCGCCACCTGTTCCGCCACCGTCATGGAGTGTTCCGATGAGCCATGTCCGGCCGCGGGCACACTGGTAAAGCCAGGGACATCGGGGCGATCCAGCAGCCATTCCGTGACCAGATCGGCGGTCTGGGGGGGCATGACCAGATAGAGCAACTGATACGTCATCTTGGATATCCTCAGGAAGGCAAAGGTTCGGTCTTGGCAGGTGAAGAACCAAAGCGCCGATACAGGATGGGCAGCAGGATCAGGGTAAGCAGCGTGGCCGATGCCAGGCCGCCGATCACCACGATGGCCAGAGGGCGCTGGATCTCGGAGCCCGGGCCGGTGGCAAACAGCAGGGGCACCAGACCCAGTGCCGCGATGCTGGCCGTCATCAGGACGGGCCGCAGGCGTCGACGTGCACCTTCAACCACCACGACGTCCATGGGCTGTCCCTGGGCTCGCAGTTGGTTGAAATAGGTCACCATAACCACGCCATTGAGTACGGCGATCCCCAGCAGGGCGATGAAACCCACCGAAGCCGGTACCGACAGGTATTCCCCAGTGATGGCCAGGGCAAATATACCGCCGATCATGGCAAAGGGGACGTTGGACAACACCAGCAGGGCCTGGCGCACCGAGCGGAAGGTGGAAAACAGCACCAGGAAGATCAACCCCAGGGCCATGGGTACCACCAGGGCCAGTCGGGCGGATGCCCGTTGCTGATTCTCGAACTCACCTCCCCACTCCAGGCGGTAGCCGCTGGGCAGATCCACCTCCTGCGCCACGGTTTGCTGGGCTTCTTCGACAAAGCCCACCAGATCGCGTCCCTCGACGTTGGCAATGGCCACGGCATAGGCCTGACCTCTTTCCCGGGTCAGCGCTACGTGCCCTTCCGTGATTTCAAAACGAGCCAGTTGGGTCAGCGGCACGGACTGGCCGCTGGGCAAGGTCACCTGCATGGCTTCTAAACGGGCGGGTGACTGGCGCAGTGCCTCGGTTCCACCGATCACCAGCGGGATGCGGCGGCCTTCGTCAAATACATGGCCGATGGGCCATCCTTCCAGCTGTGTCCTGAGCAGTGTGGACAGCGTGTCGGCGTCGATGCCCAGCCGGCCGGCCTCCATCCGGTCAATGGTGATATTCATATACTGAGCCCCCTCGTTGCGGGTGGTATAGACGTCCCGGGCTCCTGGTAAGGTCTGCAGCGTGTCGACGATGGCCCCAGCGATGCGGTTGAGCTGTTGTGGATCGGGACCCAGAACCTTGACGGCCAGATCGCCCCGGACGCCTGTGAGCATTTCCGAGACACGCATCTCGATGGGTTGTGTAAAGGCGTAACCCACACCGGGAAACTGGTTCAGCACCTCACGGATGCCATCAATCAGGGCCTCGCGGTCTTCAAATCGCCATTCGGAGCGGGGGGCCAGGACCAGGAAACTGTCGGTCTGATTGAGCCCCATGGGGTCCAGTCCCAGCTCATCGGAGCCGGTCCGGGCGACGACGCCCCGTATCTCCGGGATCTGTTCCAGTAAGGCCGACTGGATTCGTTGGTCCAGGGCCAGGGATTCGTCCAGGGTGATGGAGGGCAGCTTTTCCAGCTGCACGATCAGATCGCCTTCATTCATGGTGGGCATGAAGGTCTTACCCACCAGGCCAAAAACGCCGGCCGCGGCCACCAGCAGCAACCCGGCAATGGCCACCACCACCTTTTCATGGCGCATGGCAAGCCCCAGCGTGGGCATGTAGAGGCGGCTGAGCTGACGGGACAACCAGGGTTCATGATGGGCGCCCGTACCCAGCAGGAACGAGGCCAACACAGGGATGACCGTCAGTGAGAGCAGTAACGAAGACGCCAGGGCAAAGATGATGGTCAGGGCAACGGGCTTGAAGAGCTTGCCCTCCAGGCCTTGCAGGGTGAGCAGGGGCAGGAAAACAATGATGATGATCAGGATGCCCGAGACCATGGGTACGGCCACTTCCCGGGTGGCCCGATAGATCAGGTTCAGCCTGGGAAGGCGCCCGCCAGCGCCATGGGACAGTCGCGTGACCACGTTTTCCACCACGACCACGGCGGCATCCACCAGCATGCCGATGGCAATCGCCAGGCCCCCCAGGGACATGAGATTGGCAGACAGGCCGAATTGGCGCATCAGCACGAAGGTACCCATGGCGGCCAAGGGCAGGATCAGGGCCACGGTGAGGGCCGCACGCAGGTTGCCCAAAAACAGGACCAGCAGAATCAGGACCAGTACCGTGGCTTCGATGAGCGCCTTGGTGACCGTATGCACGGCACGATTCACCAGCATGCTCCGGTCATAGAAGGGCTCGATGCGCACGCCTTCCGGTAGCACGGATTCGAGCGCCGCCAGCTCAGCCTTGACGCCTTCCACCACGGCCTGGGCATTGGCTCCACGTAGACCCAGGACCAGTCCTTGCACAGTCTCCCCCTCGCCGTTGCGGGTGACGGCACCATAGCGACTGAGCGCGGCCAGATGCACGTCTGCCACGTCACCCACCCGCAGGGGTTGCTGGGGATCCGGGACCACGACAATGGCGGCCAGGTCGTCCAGGGTCCTGATGGCCCCTTCGCTGCGGACCAGCAGGGTTTCCTCACCCGCATCCAGGCGCCCCGCGCCGTCATTGCGATTGTTGGCGCTGATGGCGGCCTGTAGCGTGTCCAGACCGATGCCATGCGCTGTCATGCGGGCCGGATCCGGCACCACCTCAAAGGTGGTGACGAATCCCCCCAGGGAATTGACCTCGGCCACGCCGGGAACGGACCGCAGTGCAGGGCGGATGGTCCAGTCCAGCAGCTCCCGTCGTTGCGCCAGCGTCAGGCCTTCGCCTTCGACGGTGAACATGAACATCTCCCCCAGCGGAGTGGTCATGGGGGCCATGCCGCCTTCGATGCCCTCAGGCAGGTTGTCCCAGGCCGTGTTCAGGCGTTCAGCCACTTGCTGGCGCGCCCAGTAGATGTCGGTACCCTCTGCAAAGTCCACGGTGATGTCGGTCAGCCCATACTTGGCAATGGAACGCATCATGGTCTGACGAGGAATGCCGAGCATCTCCACTTCAACAAGGCTGGTAATCCGGGTGGCGATCTCCTCGGGCGTCATACCCGGCGCCTTGATGATGATCTTCACCTGGGTGGTGGAGACATCGGGAAAGGCATCGATGGGGGTGTCCTGAAAGGCACGCCAGCCGGCGCCCATGAGGATCAGCACCACCAGGCACACGAGCAGGCGCTGGCTGAGGGAAAACTGTATCAAACGTGTCAGCATGTTAATTACTCACCCAGCCAGATGGCCTTCATTGCCGCAACACCGCGTATTGCCACCCGGTTGGAAGGCTCTAGTGGCGCGCGCACCACAACGGTCTGGTCTTCCTTTGCCACCACCTGTACTGGCTGGGGGAGGAATGCGTTGTCCGCATCCACAAGGATCCAGGTCTCGCCGCCATGGCGCACCAGTGCCGTGGCGGGGAGGCGCCAGTGCCCCGGTTGCAGCGGCTGGGCCAGTTGGATCTCCAGAAACTGCCCGGGCCGCAACCGCTCAGAGGCATCCGGGATTTGTGCCCGGAGCAAGATGCCCTGATCCTTGTCATGCACCATACTGCCGATGGCAATGACCTGGCCTTGCAGCCCCTGGGCCGGGAGCAGGACCGAGGTACCCACGGTGACTGTGTCCAGTTGCGTCAAGGGGACATGGATTTCCAGCCACAAGGGGTTCAGTTGGGCCAGGCGGTAGAGGGGCTCCGCCGTGTCCACGGACTGACCGGTTTCCACCAACTGCTTGATGATGGTGCCGGCGATGGGTGCGTGTACCGAAAGGGTGCCACTCAGTCGCCGGGTCCGTGCCAGTTGCCTTAAATCATCCTCACCCAGGCCGGCCAGGAAGAGCTGTTGCCTGAACTGATCCCGTTGATTGCTCAACTCCCGTTGCCGGGACTGGGTTTCCAGCAGCCGACGTTGGGGAATCAATCCTTCGCGAAACAGGGTCTGATCCCTTGTCAGTGCCTGCTGGGCCAGCTCCAGCCGGTTCAGTGCATCCAGGTACTGGCGCTGTGTATCCAGCAGCTCCGGGCTTCTCAGTTCGGCCAGCAGGGTGCCGCTGGACACGTGTTGGCCCTCTGCCACTGTCAGGTGTTCAATAACGCCGCTCTGGCGGGCGGTGATCACCCGCAGCTGCGCCGTGGGTATGGCCACCACCCCGGGATAGCGCCCGCTGAGGAAATGGTCGGCTGCCAAGGGGCTGGCCCACTCCACCCCCAGGGCTTGTGCCTGGGTCTTTGTCAACGGCAGTGAAGGAGGGGCCGCCGCGGCGATCTGGCCGCCGAGAAGGGCGGCCAGGAGCAAGGGAAATAGGGTGTATTTCATTCGGGTATGACTCCCAGAGCCTGATTGAGACGTGCCTGGGCACGACCCAGTTCGATACGACGCTGTTCAAGATCCAATGCGCTGCTGCGGGCCAGCGCCTGGGCTCGCAAGAGTTGCACCAGATCGGTTTCTCCCAGATCAAAGGCGCGTTGCGCCATGTGCAGGGCATCCCGGGCCAGGGCTTCACGGTGCGTTGCCAGGTTCAGGGCCTCTTCAGCGCCCTGATGGGCCAGACGGGCCGATAACAACGCCTGCTCGGCGGTCAGCCGCGCCTGCTGGAGTGCCACGTCCTGTTCGGTCTGGGTCCGCATTGCCGAGGCGATGGCAGGCGCGGACTGCCCTGCGAGTCCAAAGGGGAGGGTGAGTGAAATCTGCACGGCATCGTCGCTCTTTGCACCGCTGAACTCCCGGTTATTTCGGCCCCCGATACCCAATATCGGAGTCCCCGCCCGGGAACGCCGGGCCTGGACGGTTTCAGCCCGGGCAAGGGCCAGGGCTTGCTGCGCTTCCTGTACCCGGGGATGGCCCGGTGGGAGCTCGGTGACGGGGGCAGGGGGTTCGTATAACGGCTCGGGTAAGGCCATCTGGCCTGTCAGTTGTCGGTACCCTGCCAGTGCAATCCGATGCGCGGACTGAGCATCACTCACGTCGGCCTCTCGATCGGCCACCTCCTGACGGATGGTCAGCAGGTCAAACTGCGCAAGCTCTCCAACGGCGACAAGCCTGGCGACCTTGGTCTCCAGATCCCGGCTGGTCTGTAGTGAAAGATGCATCTGCTGCAGGGTGGCTTCGGTGAGAACCACTTCCCACACCTGTTCCCGAACCCGGCCGGCCATGGTCCAGCGCTGCCGCAGGTCCAGGACGTCCGCCTGATCTCCCAGGGCCTGAGCGACCCCTTGCCGTGCACCGCGCTGGCCCTGCCACCACAGGGGCAACTCAAGCATGGCCTCAATCTCCCGGAAGCCCTCATCATCCGTGATCTGGTCGGAGAGATAGTTCAGGGCCAGTGAGGGATCGGCGGCGAGAAAGCCGCTGCTCTGGCGATGCACGGCCTCTCCCTGCTGCCGCAGGCTGTTGCCCAAGGCCTGTTCGCCGCTACGTGCCAGGGCCTCCGATATCACCTGACCCAGCGTGTCGGCGCTTGCGGCCGTACTCGTCAGCACAAGGCACAGGGGGAGCAGCACGTTCAGAGCCACTCGTTTGAAGCAGGGATGCGTTTTCATGGCCACAGCGTAGGCTCGCAAGCTTAAATCAACCTTAAATGACAGCCGGCTGTTTCCTGGTGCCAGCGGACCACCTGGCCTTTCCAGCCGGGTGGGTGCGGTTGGAAGGATTTTTCAGCGCATGCCGGAATCATGTCGCAACAGGTGCCCGTCTTCCGCGTCCACGGTCATCCGGTGCAGGACGCCATCGACGCCGAGCGTCTTGACCCTGTAGACGTATCGCTCCTGTTCACGCTCCAGGCGGGATTCGAGGATCTGTCCGTAGGCGGTCTTTCCGGATGTCTTGAGTACATGGTCCATGGGCTGGATCCGGTGGTCTGCCTGGAACTGGAGCACTTCCTGGGGATCAATGGTTTCCGCCGCCGGGCCCACCGCGGGGATTAGAAGGGCCGCAAGCAGGGCAAGGGGAATGGTCTTCAAGGTTTTCATGGCGGGTACTCCCAGGGTTCAACGTCAACCGGTAAATGTGTCGATCAGGATTGTTCTTCGCAGGCTCGGCGGTAGATACGGGATGTTCTGAAAAAGCCCCTTGCCGTCACTCCCGCGAAGGCGGGAGTCCAGGGTTTTCAGTCTGTGACTGGATTACCGCTTTCGCAGGAATGACAGGGATGCCGCACGCAACGTCCGAATGGCTTATTCAGAGCGTCTCTTGCGGCCGGTGATCATGGCGCGCACCAGGTTCTCCTTCTGGGTCAGGCTGCCCAGCAGCACGCCGGTGAGATGGATCAGCACCAGGCCCAGGGTGAAGTTGGCAAGGAACTCGTGGATCTCCTCCACCGCCTCGGCCGTGCCGTGGCCGGCGCTTGCCATGAGTCCGGCCAGGGGACCCGCCGATTCCTCGGCTCCCAGGGTGGCGATGCCGCTGACAGTGAGGCCGATGAGACTGATGAACATCAGCACATAGATCCAGCCCGCCAGGGGGTTATGACCCCGGTGGTATTCGGGCTGCCCCCGCAGCAGCCCGCGGATGTGGGCCATGACCTCGCCTGGCGGCCGCACGAAATCCCGGAAGCGGGCATGGGTGCCGCCGATGAAGCCCCAGGGGATGCGGGCCAGGACCAGCACAAGGACCGCGTAGCCAGCCAGCGTGTGTATGTCCATGGCGTCGTCACCGACGGCATAGGCGATGATGAAGGCGCTGGCCAGGCCCCAGTGGAAGATGCGAACGAAGGGGTCCCAGACCGTGATCTGACGGGAGGTGTTCATGGTATTGCTGCCCTCATGTGAGTGGAGATGGGGGCAGTGTGACGCGGCAAGCTTAATCCACGCTTAATCCTTCTCCCGTTCCGGACCGGGAGCGGGCGGCTGCAGACAATATCCCTGGCCGCGGCGGGTCTGGATGAGATCCGGGCCCAGCTTCTCCCGCAGCCGGGAGATGTACACCTCCAGCACGTTGCTGTCCCGTTCGCTCTCGTATTCGTACAGATGCTCCGCCAGCCGGGTCTTGGACAGCACTTGTCCGGGATGACGCAGAAAGTAGCGCAGCAACTTGAATTCGGTGGCGGTGAGGGGTAACTCGTCGGGACCGTCCACCAGCACTTGACGCTGCTCGTCCAGGCGCCAGGAGCCCACTCGCAATGTGGTGTCCCTTACCGGTGCCGCACGGCGCAGCAGGGCCAGGATCCGGGCCAGCAGTTCTTCCACGTGAAAGGGCTTGCCCAGGTAGTCATCGGCCCCCTGCCGCAGTCCGTCCACCCGATCCCGCCAGCTGTTGCGGGCGGTGAGGATCAGCACCGGGGTGGTGACGCCGATCTCGCGCCAAGCGGCCAACACCGCCATGCCCGGCAGGTCGGGTAGTCCCAGATCCAGCACGATCAGGTCATAGGGCTCGGTCTCCCCCAGGTGCCGGCCGTCCACGCCGTTCAGGGCCAGATCCACCGCCAGCCCTTCCCGTTGCAGGCGCCGTTGCAGGCGCGCACCCAGTTCCGCATCATCTTCAACGATCAGGATTCTCATCAAACTGTTCCCATAGTGTGTTCGGGGTGGAGCTTGAGGATGACGGAAACGATAGGGGCAGGGTCACGGTGACTCTCAGCCCGCCCAGGCCGGGGGAGGGGCCGTAAGTGATCCGGCCCTCATACTGGTCCACCACGTCCTGCACGATGCCCAGACCCAGGCCATGTCCGTCCCCCCGTTCGTCCAGGGGGCGGCCCGGGCGCCCCGGCAGCGGCATGTCCTCCGAGGGGATGCCGGGGCCATCGTCCTCAATGACCGCCCGTAGGGTGTGTTCACGGGTCGGGCTCACCGTCACCCGTACCCGGGAGGTTGCCCAGCGACAGGCGTTGTCCAGCAGATTGCCGAACATCTCCAGCATGTCTTCCCCATCCAGCGGCCAGGTGCCGGCGGTCACTTGCAGTTGCATCGTCACCCGATGTCGGTGGAGACGGTCCAGGGCCTCCACCAGGTCAGTCAGTTCCTTGCGGGCGTCAAAGCCGGCCCCGGGATGTCCCCGTCCGGCCAGACTGGCGCGGCGCATCTCCCGTTCCACGGTCTGGTGCATGGCATGCAGCTGTCGCCGGAGGGTCCCGGCGGTGTCTTCATCGCCCCGGGTCGAGAGTTCGTCCGCCAGTTGGGAGAGCACGGCCAGGGGGGTCTTCAGGGCATGGCTAACGTTGCCCAGCGCCCGGCGGCTGCGGGTCAGGCGCAGGCCGTGGTGACGGATGAGCCGGTTGACGGCCTCCAGCATGGGGGTGATCTCCCGGGGGGCGGGCAGGTTCACCGGCACCGCCTCGCCGGTCTCCAGCCGGCGGCAGGCGTCCACCGCCGCGTCCAGGGGGCGCAATGCGCGCTGGATCACCAGAAATTGCAGCAGCAGGGCCAGCCCCAGGGCCGCCAGGGTCATGGCCATGAAGCGCCCTTCCAGTTCGTCCACGGCGGTCTGCATGGGCCCCAGTTCCTGGGCAACCGAGATCACCACGGCCTCGCCGTCGATGCGATAGCCGCGGCTGAGCATCAGCAAGGTCTGCCCCGCGGGTCCCTCCATGCGGGTGAGCCACTGCTCGCCTTCCGGTACCAGAGGCGATGTCAGGTCTTCGTCCCAGAGGGAGCGGGAGCGCACCACCGTGTGGGGGGACTGAATCCGGAAATAGTGCCCGGAGAGCGGGGTGCTGTAGATGATGCCCAGGGTGCGGTTGAAGGCGGCAGGCCCTTCCTCGCTGTCCAGCAGGTGTACGTACAGGGTATCGGCGTCATGTTCCAGCCGGTCCACCAGGTAGCCGTCCACCAGGACTCGGGACAAGGTCTTCAGACCCAGCCCCTGGGCCGCCAGCAGGGCCAGCAGGCAGAGGGCGGCCAGCAGGCTCAAGCGGAATTTGAGGGAGTTCATTGCCTTGTGCTCAAAAAAACGGTGTGCCCGTCCATGGACGGGCACACCGGAACCGGGACAGCCGCCGGGACTTCAAGCGCCGCGTCCGGATCCTCCTGCTCAGCGGTCGCGTTCACGCTTGATCAGACTGGCGTCGCTGGCGTTGAGATAGAGCTTGTGACGTACCCCGTCCGCGTCGAGGATCTTGAGTTCGTACACGTAACGGCCGTCTTCCCGTTCCAGTTCGGCCTCGATGAACTGCCCCGGCACGATCCCGGCGGCCTGCCTGAGCACCTCCTCCATGGGCATGATCTCCCCGGCGGCCCGCAGGCGCAGGATCTCGTTGTGTTCCATGCGGTCCCCGGCCGGACTCAGGCCGGGGGCGAGCAGTGCAAGGCACAGAAACGGTGTGGTCAATGATCGGATATGCATGGGCGTGCGCCTCTTGGTGTGGGTGTGGAGGGCAGTGTGCCACCGTAAGCTGAAACCAAGCTGAATTCGAGTTCACGATCTCGGTCATCAATACCCTTGACCCGTTTTCAACAATTGCCGAAGTCGCGATTTGGTGTCAGATTGAAGGCCCGCTGCCGCGCAGTCCTTCAACGAGGGTAAGACATGAACGCCAGCAAGATATTGGACCAGTTGATTCGGCAGGCCGGTGGTCAGTCAGGCGGCGCTCGGCAAGGTGCGGGGGGCGTGGATCTCAAGGGTGTGCTGGATGGCCTGTCTCGTCAGCTGGGCGGCGGAGGGGGATCTGCCCGGCAGGGCGGCGGTCCGAGCCTGGATATGAAAAGCGTGCTGGGCGGTGGTGCACTGGGACTGCTGTTGGGTTCCAAGCGTGGCCGCAAGCTCGGTGGCAAAGCGCTGAAGTACGGCGCGCTTGCCGGTGTGGGCGCATTGGCCTGGAAGGCGTGGCAGAACACGCAAGGGTCAAATCAGGTCTCTCCCATAGGCGGAGAACCTGTGGAACGCCTGTCCGGTCCGGCGCGCGAGCATCGAAGCCTTGAACTCTTGCAGGCGATGATCATGGCGGCCCGTGCCGACGGCCATATCGATGATCAGGAACGTGCGTTGATCACCGAACAGATCGATGCGTTAGGGGCGGATCAGGAACTTCACGCCTGGGTTGAGCGCCAGCTCTTAGTGCCGTTGGATGCCCGGGCGCTGGCGGCCCGGGTTGATTCACCCCAGGGGGCACGCGAGATGTATCTGGTCAGCGTGGCAATCGTGGATGAGCAAAATCCGATGGAGCGGGCCTGGCTCGATCAACTGGCTCAGGCTCTTGCATTGCCCAAGGATGTTGCCGATGAGCTGGAGCGGCTCGGGCGCGACCAAGTCACAGGGACATCCTACTGATGATCAGGCGGGTGAGCATGCGGCGGGTACCTTCCTCGCGCCCTTGTTCAAGGCCCTCCTGTCGCCAGTGTTTGGGCCACGTCTTGATCCGCTCAGCCAACATGGTGTGCCTCGTGCGGTTCCTGTAAATCGTTCAGTTCGGGCAACTCCACGTCGGGTGCCCGGTGGGGGAGGAGTACGCGCCGTATCCAGACCATGAAGGCCCGGCCGGTGCTTCGACGGCAGGCTGCATATCCGACGGCAACCTGTTTCTTCCAGCCGAGCTGGAACCTCCGGGTAGTGGCAGATCAGTCTTTGCGCTTTGGGCAATCCTTGCAGTGCTTGCGCTCTTTGTATTTCTTGCAACATTTGGTTTTTTTGTTTTTTTTTGACATCAGGGCGGCTGTCGCGAGGTTGGGTCGTGGTGGATGTCGGTAACCGGTTCAATGCAGATCAGACGAAGTTAGCCGATACGACCACTGACGTCGGCTTGCTCGACCCCGTTTCTTCATCGATGCAGATGCGATCCCGGCCCGCAGACTTCGCGGCGTACAGGGCGCGGTCGGCGCGCGACAACCATTCGCCTGGATCGGTGGCAGCGTTGAGCCCGGCTGCGCCGATGGACACGGTCACCATCCCGTCGGGTCCGCGCAGCCGTTCGTGAATCGCTTCTTGCAACTTCTCGAGGGCGGGTGCAATCCCTTCTGGTGGAGTGCCTGGCATGACCAGAACGAATTCTTCACCGCCATACCGGTAGAAGCTGTCGCAGGCTCGCACCGTATCTACTACGATCCTCGCGAGGTCAACCAGCACTTTGTCGCCCGCATCGTGGCCGTGGCGGTCGTTCACTTTCTTGAAGTGATCCAGGTCGATAAGTGCCAGGGCCGACGGCTCACCGCTGATCCTGGTGGCTTCTACGCGTGCGGTGATCTCGCGGCGAAGGGCGCGGCGGTTGCCGGCCCCGGTCAGCGGATCATGGTTGGCGATGACGTCGAGTTGGCGATGCTGGCGTGAGGTTTGCCAGGCAAAACCGAGGGAGAACACCGCGACCTGCACCGCGACAGCGATGTACGTGAACTGTTCAACACGGTGGGCGAACACCTCCTGCGTGCTGCCGACGGCACCGATAACCAACAATGAGAGCGCAACGCTCATACTCCTGCTGGCCATCAGGAAGATGCCGATCATCAGCGAGAACGACCACAAGTAGGACATTCCCATGACAAGGATCATGAACAGCGCACCGGTCGCAAGCACTATCGCAATCAGGTTGCCTGCCAGCACGGTGCGCCCGGTTTTCCAGGCATAGGCAAGGTTCCCCAGCATCGCCGCGACAAGCAGGCCATCAATCAACCCCACGATGACTTCGCCCTGAACCAGGCGGTAGATGGCGAACGGTGTTAAGGCCAGGGATGCAACGATGCTGAATATGCTCAGAATCAGCAAGTGGGTGTTGGACTTCAGTCGCTCGAGCGCACATGCACCGAGAGAGGTACCAGTTCCGATCCCTTTGGTATTTTCTTTGGTCACGGCGTCATTCTCGCGCGATTCGGTCGCCTGAGCAGGAGGATCCTCAGTGGTCGTCCTGATAGTCGACCAGGATCGTATCACCGTTATCGAACTTGAAGGTCAGCCGCCACTTGCAATTGACCGAAACAGACCAATGCTCCGACGGGCTGCCCCTCAGTAGGTGCAGAGACCAGCCCGGTAGATTCATGTCCGCCGGCCGGATTCAGCACGGCGAGTTGATGCGACCCCCAAAGGTTTTCCGAGGCGGTTCGTTTTGGATAGGGCCGGCATGGGGCAAGTACCGATAGTGGCGGCGATCCCGAACGCAGCCGTTGGGTGAAGACGTTGGTGTAGGCCCCTCCAAATCCTTGATCGTCCGTTGTAGCGGATGCGTCGGCGCTTTTCCCAACCATGGTGTTTTCGGGCCGTTGCACCACTTGGTGAGTCAACGGGCCAGAGATGTTCTGAACAGGTTATTCCCGCGCAAGTGGGAATCCAGTGCAGACTGAAAAGCCCTGGACTCCCGCTTTCGCGGGAGTGACGGAAAGGGAGGGCGGGAGTGAAGGGAAAGGAGGGAGTGATGGAAAGGAGGGAGTGATGGAAAGGAGGGAGTGATGGAAAGGAGGGAGTGATGGAAAGGGAGGGCGGGAGTGAAAGATAGCGGGGCGGAGTGACGGAAAGAGGATTTTTCAGAGCTTCCTCGGTGTGTTTCTACCGCTGGACGAGGTGAGTGGTGTGGGTGCTTTTTCTGGTGCTGAGGGTGCGAGAGGTCGTTTAAGTCCGTTCAGCCACATGCCTGAAACCGCCGATTCCGCTAGGATATCGGTGACAACTCCGCTCCTGCCCGTCGATGGCGGGCTTTGGCCGGGGGTTCCCAGCCTTCCAGTTCAGCTCATATGGTCGTCCTTACATCATGAATATGCTTGTCAAACCCCTGGTCATTGTCGGCCTGCTTGCCCTTGGTGGCTGGTATTACTACGCGCCTTACTACACCGTGTCCCAGATGCAGGCAGCAGTGGAATCCCGGGATACCGATAAGCTGGCCCGCCACGTGGATTTCCCGGCCCTGCGGGAAGACGTGCGTCAGAGCCTCAATGAGGTCCTGGCCCAGGAACTGGCGGATTTTCGCCGGGATAACCCCTTCGGGGGGCTCGGCGTGGCCGTGGCGGGGGCGTTGCTCAAGCCGCTGGTGGATGCCGTGGTTTCTCCCGCCGGGGTATTCACCATTATGGAGGGGTATATCCCCGAGCCCGATGGCCGCGGCATGAGCTTTACTGCCCAGGGAGAAACCCGGACCCGCATGGGGTATGCGGGTCTGGACCGCTTCGTGGTCACCATCGAAAGTGAGCGTGACCCCGTTCAGCAGGTGGATCTGATCCTGCATCGACAGGGGAATTTTTCGTGGAAACTGGCCTCCCTGGGCCTCCCCTGGGCTTCCGGGGTCCGGCCCTAGGGGACGGGCCGGCCTCACTCCGCCCTGTTGCGCTCCTCCATGGGCAGATAATGGGCGTCGGTGGTCCCCGTATAGATCTGCCGCGGCCGTGCAATGCGGCTGACCGGGGCCTGGTGCTGTTCCCACCAGTGGGCGATCCAGCCGGGCAACCGGCCGATGGCGAAGATCACCGTGAACATGTTGGTGGGAATGCCCATGGCCCGCAGGATGATGCCGCTGTAGAAATCCACGTTGGGATAGAGCTTGCGATCCGCGAAGTAGGGGTCCGACAGGGCGATCTCCTCCAGCCGGCGGGCGATGTCCAGCAGGGGGTCGTTGCGGTTGAGCACCGGCACCAGTTCCTGGGCGATCTTCTGCAGCATCTGGGCGCGGGGATCGAAGTTCTTGTAGACCCGGTGACCAAAGCCCATCAGGCGGACCTTGCTGTCCTTGTCCTTGGCCAGCTTCACGTATTCCTCCGGTGTGATGTTGCCCCGGTGGATCTGATCCAGCATGTTGAGTACTTCCACGTTGGCACCGCCGTGCAGCGGCCCCCACAGGGCGCAGACACCGGCGGCACAGGAGGCGAACAGATTGGCGCCGCTGGAACCCACCATGCGCACGGTGGAGGTAGAGCAGTTCTGTTCGTGGTCCGCGTGCAGGATCAGGATCAGGTTCAGGGCCTTGCTGACGATCTCCGGACAGACGTACTGCTCGTAGGGCTGGGAGAACATCATGTGCAGGAAGTTGGGCACGTACCGCATCGCCGGATGGGGGTACATGTAAGGCAGGCCCTTGGAATGCCGGTAGGCGTAGGCCGCGACGGTGCGTACCTTGCTGATGAGGCGGGCCGAGGCCTGACGGAACTGCTGCTCGTCTTCGAGTTCGTGCAGTTCCGGATAGAAGCAGGAGAGGGCATTGATCATGGCGGACAGGATGGCCATGGGCGGCGCGGCCCGGGGGAAACCCTGGAAGTGATATTTCATGCCTTCATCGATGTTGGCGAAGCGGGTCAGATCCGCCGAGAAGGAGGCGTATTCCTCGGCCGTGGGCAAGGTGCCGTTGATCAGCAACATGGCCACTTCGATGAAGGAGGGGCTGTCTGCAAACTCCTCGATGGGGATGCCCCGGTAACGCAGGATGCCCTGGTCACCGTCGATGAAGGTGATGCCGCTCTCGCAGCTGCCGGTATTGCCGTAGCCCGGGTCCAGGGTGATGTGGTTGGTCTGGCTGCGCAGGTTGGAGATATCAATGGCGCGCTCGCCCTCGCTGCCCTCCACCACAGGGAGGCTGAGGGTCTGCCCGTCCAGGGTCAGGGTGGCGTTGCCTCGGGACGTGGATGGGTTCGGATTGGTCATGGAAGGACCTCCAGGGCGGGTGGGGGACAAAGTGACGGTTGGGCCGTAAGAGACTCAAGATATTCAATGCGGGCATCACTCTGCAATGGGCAAGCAGGTGCACCCCGATCGGATGCATGGCTTGAAGCGCTGATCGGGCACCTAAGGCGTTTTCTGCAGGCGTCTCAGCCGTTCCATGAGGCTAAGGCCTTGGTGTCCCAGTTGCCTGAGTTGGTCAGCCAATTGCTGTTGCGGCCCGAAGCGGGCTTCATCATAGCCATGGTGGCGGGCAGGCAAGTCCAGGCCATGGTCACCGACCGTGAATGTGTTGTCTCGGCTGAACAGGGCCTCCGAGCGCGGTGAGGGTGGCGGTGGTGATTCGGCTGGTGACGCCTCATCGGGTTCTTCCGGAGCCGCTCCGGTATCGTCAGGTGCCTTGGTATCGAGCCAGCACTGACTGAACAGGCGCCCGGGCGCCGTCACGGGCGGGGCGTTTTCCAGGGCATCCGCCATGCGCTGGAATGTCCTGTGGGAAGGGTCGTGTTCGGGGAACAAGGCCACAGGGTACTGCAGCAGTACGGCGTTTCGCAGGCTCTCATCCCGCTGGATGAAACTCAGGAAATTGACCCGGGCCTTGAGATATTTTTCAACGGCGCCGCTGAAGCGCTGGAAGACATCCCGTGCCTCATGCACATCGCCCACCATGTTGACCAGGACCTGACAGTTCACGTCCCCCCGCCGCAGGGCCAGCCGCAGCAACGAATAAGCGTCGGTCAGGGAAGTGGGCTCGGGGGTCAGTATCAGCAGCATGCGGTGGGCGGCACCGATGAATGCCAGAGTAGTATTGGAAATGCCCGCCGCAGTATCCAGCAGTAGATAGTCGAACTCCCCCTCAATGCGGGCCAGTTCATTGGCCAGGTGCCGGCGCTGGGGTGTGTCCAGATCCACGCACTCGGCGATGCCGTTGGCTCCCGGGACCAGTTTCAGACCATGGGGGCCTTTCTGAATGACCGCTTCGATGGAGTGCTCGCCCGAGAGTACGTGTTCCAGACTGTACTCAGGCCGCATCCCGAGCAGGAGGCCGGCATTGGCCAGCCCCGTATCCGCGTCCAGAATGCAGACCTTGCGCCCACGCATGGAGAGGCACAGCCCCAGGTTGATTGCAATACTGGATTTGCCCACGCCACCCTTGCCGCTGGTAATGGCAATGACCTGGGGCCGCCGATCCTCTGCGCTGTTTGCCGATCCGGGTGGGCGCGTCGGATCTCGCGGGGCCTCGGTTTGAAGGTTGTCGGTGCTGGGCATGGTCCTGCTGTGCCTGTGGGCGCTGACATGGAGAGGAAGGCCGATGGGGTGATCCATGGGCGGGTCGAGTGACAGCCCTGATCGGCAGTTTGTCGAGAGACGTACTTTATCTCAAAATCCGCACTATCATTGCGACTAAACAATATTTGTGATTAAACAGTTTAGTGTTGTAATTCTCACACCCGGCACGGCTGACCGGGGCTTTTCTGTTTGCCACCAGAGCGAGGGACAAGCGGTATGCATGTAACGACCCGCCGGGCCGTGGGGTAGTCATGGCTCAGGAAAATCCACTGATGGAGACGATGCCGAGCCTGCCGCAGGTCCTGTTGAATATCCTGGATGCGATTCAGGATGAGCAGGCCGATCTGCGCAGCCTGGGCGAGATCATCCTGCAGGACCCGGCCATGACCGCACGCCTGATCGCGGTTGCCAACTCTGCTCACTACGCCAGGGCCGGAGGCTGTCGTTCTCTGGATCGCGCCATCATGGTCCTGGGGCAGCGCACGGTGAAAAACGTGGTCATGACGGCGGCGATGAAGCAGATGTTTGACGAACTTGGCCGCCGTCATCGCCGCTTCCTCAAGGAATCCTGGCGCGGCACGCTGGTCACCGCCACCCTCGCCCAGGCCCTGGCCGCCCTGACCCGTTATCCTCGTCCGGAAGAGGCTTACCTGTGCGGCTTACTGGTCAACCTGGGACGCCTGGCCCGGCTGACCCTGGATGAGTCCCGTTATCCCGGACTTCTGGAGACGGCGGAGGACGATCAGGATCTGATCCGCCGGGAACAGGCCACCTACGGCAGCAGTCATTGCGAAGAGGCGGCCGGCCTGATGGCGCAGTGGGGGCTGAATCCCCTGCTGAGCGACGCCGTTCGCTATCATCTGGAACCGGCGCGGCAGGTGCGGGATGCCCATCACCTGGTGAAGCTGGTGAATCTGGCACATGCGCTGGGTGCGGGTGAGGCGATCACTGAGGGCGCAGCGGAGGCCGCAGACCTCCTGTTCGGACTCAACGAAGGCTTGAGCAGTGAATTGAGGGATAGCGTACAGGAAGATACCCGACGTCTGGCGGCGGCACTGGAGATTGAGCTTGATGATCGGGACCGGACGGCTTCCGACCGTCGCGCCGAGCAGCGGCTGGGTCAGTGTCTGGGTGATCTCGGTCAGCTGGATAGGGTCCAGGGAGAACTCAGCCAGGTTCGAGAGCTCAGACAATGTTGCCGGGCGGTGCGCAAGGTCCTGTTCATGACCCTGGGGGTGGAACACAGCCTGCTTTTTCTGGTCGATGCACGCCGCGAGCTCTTGAGTGCCTGGACCGATCCGGCGGATGATCCCGCCTTTGTGCTGCCCCTGGAGCGGGGCCGAAGTGCCGTCACCGACACCTGCCTGGATGGCCGCCTACAGGTGCTGTCCCGGTCCAAGGGCGATGATCTTCCCGTGGTGGATCGTCAGCTCTTTGGGGTCTGCCATGCACGGCGGCTCTGGCTTCTACCTCTTGTCGGGACGGACCGTACCGTCGTCGGGGTGCTGGTGCTGGGGGTCGTCTCCGATACTCAGGCCGCCCAGCTGGAAGAACGTCGTGGTTTTGTGCGGGCCCTGACCGGAGAAATCGCCCGGGCGTTGGGCAATGGTCCCCCCCTTCCCGCGGGTGGCGACCCCGATTTGCAGCGGCGCATCAGTGAAGTCATCCATGAGGCGGGCAATCCCCTGACCATCATCCAGAATTATCTGGCCATGCTGCGTATCAAGCTGGGAGAGACCTATGATGTGCAGCAGGATCTGGACCTGATCCGTGAGGAGATTGATCGGGTGGGGCGCATCCTGCTACGGATGAAGGACGTGCCGGCCCTGGGGCAGGCGGATGACGTGCCCATGGATCAGCTGGTTCGGCAGGTGGCCGAAATCTTCAAGGGTTCCCTGTGCCGGACTCGTGATGTCGGGCTTTCCCTGAGTCTGGCGGCGGGTGAGGCGGGCACTTTCGGTCACGCCGACCACCTGCGTCAGGTCCTGACCAATCTGCTGAAAAATGCCATTGAGGCAGTGAACACGGGGGGTGAAATTCACGTTGCCACGAGCGCCCCGGTGAACCTCAACGGCTCTCGCTACGTGGAGTTGACGGTTCGGGATAACGGCCCCGGTATCCCGGAGTCGATCCAGTCGCACCTTTTCTCTCCCGTGACCTCCACCAAGGGTGAAGGGCATTCCGGCCTGGGCCTGAGCATCACCCGGCGCCTGATCGACGAAATGGGCGGGAGTATCGTCTGTGCCAGTGGCGCACAGGGTACCCGCTTCCAGATTCTGTTTCCGCTCGATGGTCAGGGATGATGCGACCATGAACACTTCCCGGACCCTGACTGATGAACTCAGCATCACCTTTTCACGAACCGCAAGATCCCGCCTCCGCCCGCATTCTGCTGGTGGATGATGACCTTCGCCTGTTGACGAGTCTGCGTTCACTGCTGGAGTTGCATGGTTTTCGGGCGGATACGGCGGGAGGCGGGCGTGAGGCCATGGACAAGCTGCGGGAACGCAGCTACGACCTGGTGCTGCTGGATCTGGCCATGCCCGAGGTGGGGGGGCGGGAGGTGCTGCGCTTCATGGCCGCCGAACAACTGCCCTGCATCACGGTGGTGGTCAGTGCCAATAGTTCGATCCAGGACACGACGGGTGCCCTTCGGGATGGGGCCTACGATTACCTGAAAAAACCCTTTGTATCGGAAGAGCTGCTGGCCACCGTCAACAATGCCCTGCGTCGCAAGCATCTTGAGGAGATGAATCGTTGCATGCGGGGGCGCCTGGAACGCTCGGAACGCCTGCACCGACTGATCGTGAACAATTCTCCCGATATCGTCTTCATTCTGGACGAGGCGGGACACTTCAGTTTCATCAACTCCCGGGTGACGGATCTGCTGGGTTATGCACGGGAAGTCCTGCTGGGGTGCCCGTTATTGTCGTTGGTGGACGAGGAAGACCAGGAAAAGGCACATTATTTTCTGGGTCAGGTGATGCGCCGACATCGGGATGTCCGTTCCGTGGAGTTGATTTTGCGTCCTTCCGGGCAGATACATAGCCGAAGACACTTCGAGGTGGCGGTCTGGCCCCAGCAGGAAGAGCTGGAGCATGGTCCCTTCGGTGATATGGCCCATTCCATCTACGGGACCGCCCGGGACATCACCGAGCGCAAGGAATCCGAGGCCTTCATCACTTTTCAGGCCTATCACGACCTGCTGACTCGCCTGCCTAATCGGGCCCTGTTCAAGGACCGGGTCAGCCTTGCCATTGCCCAGGCCCGGCGCAAAGGGGTGCGGCTGGCCGTCATGTTCATCGACCTCAACCGTTTCAAGGTCATCAATGATTCCCTGGGACATACTCTGGGGGACCGGCTGCTGCAGGCAGTGAGTCAGCGGCTACTGGCTTCCATCCGACAGGGTGACACCCTGTCCCGTTTCGGCGGTGATGAATTCACTCTGTTGCTGCCGGAGGTCCAGGATGCCCACGCCGCCGGACAGGTGGCGCAGAAGATCATCGACTGTCTGAGCCGTCCCTTCCAGATCGGTGGTCACGAGCTCTATGTGGGAGCCAGTATCGGTATCGCCCTGTATCCGGAGCAGGGGCAGGGGCTGGATGAGCTGATCAAGCACGCCGACATCGCCATGTACCGGGAAAAGCGTTCCCGCAGGAACGGGTTCCGTGTCTTCGACCCCGAGATGGGCAGCGATGCCCAGCCTCTGCAGCTGGAACAGGATTTTCGGCGGGCGCTGGAGCGGCGGGAGTTTCAGATCCTCTATCAGCCCCAGGTGGATGCGGACCGAGGCCGCTTGGCCGGCGTGGAGGCGCTGGTCCGTTGGCCTCACCCTGTCCATGGTGTGCTCAGTCCTGCGGATTTCATTCCCTTGGCGGAAGAAACCCGTCTGATCATCGACCTGGATCATCTGACGCTGCGTTCGGCTCTGGAAGAGGTGGGGCGGCGTCATCTCGGGGGCTGCGCCGACATGAGACTGGCCGTGAATCTCTCGGCCATCGTGGTCGAGCATGACGATTTCGTTGCGCGGATCAGCGAGACGTTGTCGGAGACCCGTTTCCCGCCCCATCTGCTGGAGCTGGAAATCACCGAAAGCCTGCTGATGAGCGATGCCCATGCCACGGTGGAGAAGCTCGCTGCCCTGAGTCGGCGGGGGATACGCATTGCCATTGACGATTTTGGGACGGGCTATTCGTCCCTGAGCTATCTGCAGAAACTGCCGGTGCATACCCTGAAGATCGATCGCAGTTTCACTCAGGGGATCAACGCCCGCGAAGATCAGTCCTGCCTGGTGAATGCCATCGTGTCCATGGCCAAGGGGCTGCAGATGGGGGTGGTTACAGAAGGGGTGGAGACCGAGGTGCAGATGGATTATTTACGCAGCCTGGGTTGTCCGATGATGCAGGGGTATCTGTTCGGGCGGCCGGCGCCGTTGTCGGACATTCTCGAACGACCGTTGCCGTTGGGTAATCGGGTAAATGGTCACCTTGATGAAGCTCCGCGACAAGCCTAGGGGCGGTCTGTCAACGGCGTGTCACAGTGTCCGGTTAAAGTGACGCACCTATCGCGCCCCGGGATCGGGCGAATTCCCTCCGTTCCGGACCTGTACCGTGACTACCTGCCAGACCATAGAATGCATCCTTGCCCGCGGTGAACTGCATGCCCTGTTCCAGCCGGTCGTAGCCTTGCAGCAAGGCGGGATCATGGGTTACGAAGGCCTGATCCGCGGTCCCTCCGACAGCCCCCTGCATGCCCCGCAGAAATTACTGGCCGAAGCAGCCCGCGCGGGGTGTCTGTTTGAACTGGATCTGCTCTGTCGTCGAGTGATTTTGGCGCGCTTTGCCGAGCTGGGGCTCCAGGGCCGCCTTTTCCTGAACGTCAATCCGGATGTGCTGGCGGATCGCAATGCGGTTCATGGCATGACGCTGCAGCTCTTGCAGGAGAACGGCATCGCCGCTGAGCAGGTGGTGATCGAGCTCACCGAGCAGCAGCCCATCCATGAGTACGACATCATGCGCGAGGCGGTACGACATTACCGGGAAATGGGTTTCGCCATTGCGCTGGATGACTTGGGGGCGGGTTACAGCTGTCTGCGCCACTGGTCGGAGCTGCGGCCGGATTATGTGAAGATCGACATGCACTTTGTACAGAATGTGCACAATGATCCGGTCAAGCGCCATTTCCTGCATTCCATCCGGGAGATTGCCCACAGTCTGGGTACCCGTCTGATTGCCGAAGGCATTGAGACCGAAGCCGAGTACGAGGTGGTGCGCAGCCTGGAGATTCCCTATGGGCAGGGTTATCACTTTGCCAGACCGGCCGCGAACCCGCCGCGGGAGCTGCGTTGTCTTGTTCGGCATCGGGGCGGTGAGATGTCCCGCTTGCGTCACCGGGGAGAGACGGTGGCTGTGCTGGCCCAGACCAATCCGACCACTTCCCCCGAACAGCCCCTGGGTACCACGGTCAGCCGCTTCCAGGCGGAGCCCGGCCTGCATTGTCTCCCGGTCATTCACGACGGCTGTCCCGTGGGCATCATCCGTCGCCATGACATCCTCGCGCTTTATTCACAACGGTTCAGTCGTGAACTGCACGACCGTAGTCCCATCCGTTTCTTCATGAAACGGGACCCGCTGCTGGTTTATCA
Organism: Ectothiorhodospira lacustris; assembly: GCF_022227845.1. Taxonomy (GTDB): domain Bacteria; phylum Pseudomonadota; class Gammaproteobacteria; order Ectothiorhodospirales; family Ectothiorhodospiraceae; genus Ectothiorhodospira; species Ectothiorhodospira lacustris. The sequence goes on from NZ_JAJNQN010000004.1 coordinate 32,041, forward strand.
GGACCAGCCCCTGGAGCACTTGAGTGAAACCCTTACGGCTCGGGACACCATCGATGATGAGTTCATCATCATCGATGGGGATGGCCATTATGTGGGTGTCGGTCGACTGCTGGAGTTGCTGCGCCGGATCACCGCCCTGCAGGTGCGTTACGCACGCTATGCCAACCCCCTGACTCAGCTTCCCGGCAGTGTCCCCGTCAATGAGCACGTGGATCGTCTGATCGAGTTGGGGGCGCCCTTCGTGGTGGCCTATTGTGATCTGGATAACTTCAAGCCCTTCAACGACTACTACGGTTACGCCCGGGGGGATCAGGTCATCTGTGCACTGGGAGAAATATTGCGGGAGGCACAGGAGGAGACCGAGGATTTCCTGGGGCATGTGGGGGGGGATGATTTCATCCTGGTGCTTACCGGGACCGAGTGGCGCCGTCAGTGCAGGACGGTGCTGGATCGCTTTGCGGTTTCCGTCAGTGGTTTCTACGATGAACCGGAGCGGCGCATGGGGGGAATCCACACCCTGGACCGGCGGGGGGAGGAATGCTTTTTCCCCTTGCTGAGCCTGTCCATCGGAGCCGTGCAGGTGCAATCCGGCAGTTTCCGTTCTCATCTGGAGATCTCCCAGCGGGCTTCCGAAGTCAAATGCCGCGCCAAGGCGGAGGCAGGCAATGCCCTGTTCCTGGACAGACGGACCGCAAGGGACGGCACCTTGACTGGAATCTCCTCTGAGCCCACCTGCCTGCCAAGGCCGTTGCTGCAGCCATGACATCGTTATCCGCTCAGGTTCGGGATCGGGGTTATCTTCCCCTGACCCTCTCCAGTCACCCCGTCGGGTCTGCCCAGGATCTGCTGATTCACGTGGACCCCGTGACTCCCGGCCATACCAACGAGCAGGTGGCCGAATTATTCAGCCTCAAGCGACAGGTGCAGAACCTGCCGGTGGTGCATGGCGAGCGCCCCATGGGGCTGATCAACCGCAGCCTGTTCCATAACATGATGGCCAAGCCTTATTACCCGGAACTCTACAGCCGCCAGAGTTGCATCGCCTTCATGGACAAGAATCCTCTGGTAGTGGAAACGGATACACGTATCGACACCCTCATGGCGTTGGCGGTGCAGACCGGAGAGAAGGTGTTTGCGGACGGCTTCATCGTCGTGGATGGCGGTTGTTACCGCGGGGTGGGGCAGGTCTTGGACCTCATGCGTGCGATGAACGAACTCCAGGCCCGCCAGCACCGCCAGCTCGTTGACAGTATCGACTATGCCAGCACGATCCAGTCCTCCCTGCTCAAGTCTTCCCGTCAGGCCCTGAACCGGAGCTTGCCGGATCGACACTGGGTGTTATGGCAGCCCAGAGATACGGTGGGTGGGGACATCTTCCATTGCCTCACCCTGGAGGATGGTTTCCTGGTGTCCGTGTTCGACTGCACCGGTCACGGGGTCCCCGGCGCCTTTATGACGCTGATCGCCGGTGCCGCCCTGGAACGGGCCATCGCCCGCCATGGCCATGATGATCCGGCGCTGCTGCTGGCCTCCATGAACCGGTACATCAAGCAGACCCTTAGCCAGCACGACATTGCCCAGCGGAGCCAGGCGTTGCCCGATAATTCCGATGACGGCCTGGAGGGCGTCATCCTGCGGGGCTATCCCAGCGCCGGATATGTCTTGCATACGGGCGCCCGGATGCCTCTGATCCATGTCCGAACGGAAGGGGAGGGGCAGGCTGAGATCATCCGTTCGGAGCGTTGTGGTGTGGGTTACATGGCGACGCCGTCGGGGCAGGTGTGGCGGAATCAGCGACTGGAGATGGCTGCCGGGCAGCGACTCTATCTGGCGAGCGACGGAGTGATCGACCAGATCGGCGGCCCCCGTCGGATCGCCTTTGGCAAGAAGCGGCTCCTTCAGTGCCTGCTGGACACCCGCACGCTGGACATGGCCGGTCAGAAGAATGCTTTCATGCAATGTTTCATTGACTATCGTGGCCGCCAGGCACCGCGGGATGATCTCACCCTGCTGGCTCTGCAGTGGCCTGATGAGTGACGGAGACGCCCATGAATCAGTATCTCTCACCCTGTCATGATCATGATGAGTGCATCATCCGCAACCAAGGGCTGGTGTTTTACTACGTGGGCTATTTTTCCCAGAATATCATCAATGCCATCGGAGACGCGGTGCGCTTGAGACTGGAATGTTCCGAGACACCGGGCAGTCTGCGTCGCAAGATCTTTTCCATCTTTATCGAAATGGCTCAGAACATCGTTCATTACTCCAGCGATCAGCTCACCCGAGGGGCCGATGAGGACCATGTGATGCGAGCCGGTTCGGTGTGCATCACCCAGGAGGAAGGGCGCTTCATGATCATTTGCAAGAATCCGGTGACTCCCGAGTGGGCGCAGCAACTGAGACAGGACCTGGAGGCCTTGCGTGTCATGTCCATGGATCAGATCAGGCAGTCTTATCGGGAGCAGTTGCGCAAGGCCGCCCCGGAGCACAGCAAGGGAGCGGGACTGGGTCTTCTCACCATCGCCCGGGATAGTAGCGGCCCCATCGAATTCGCGTTGGAGCCCGACTCCGCCGGAGACGTGATGTTTACCCTCAAGGCCACCCTCTAGGGCACGCAGGAGCTTCAACATGGATCACAGACTCTACATTCCTGCTTCCAGCAATACCCCCGAGGTGGATTTTGATTTTGCCGCCCGTCGCCTGAGTCTTCGCGGGGAGTCCTACCCCGAAAGTGCGGTGGGTTTCTATCACGAGATCCTGCTGCGTACGAAGGCGTTTCTGGCCACGCTGGAAAATGACTCGGTGCGTTTGGTCATCGAACTCAGATATTTCAACAGTTCCAGCACCAAGATGCTGTTCAATCTGGTGGATGAACTCAATGTCGCCGCGGAGGCCGGTAACCAAGTGGCTCTGGACTGGTACCACGACGCCGAGGATGACACCATGCTGGAGTTTGGCCAAGAGCTGGCGGAGGATTTTCCGGAGATTGATTTCCGGACGCTGGCCATCGAATCTCCATGAGCAACGATACTCCGAGCGGGTACGGCTCATGAAATCTCCAGACCTTTTCGATGCAGAGATACGGGTTCTGGAAAGTGCCCGTCAAGCGATGGAAAGCCGGGATGTCGAAGCCCATCGCGCCGCTCTGGACGGGCTGATTCGGGAATTTGATCGGGTCATCCGGGACATGCGACGTCTTATCAATCATGCCGATCGCACCGAGCGGGAACTGAACCGAGCGAATCGGCGCCTGACGGAGCTGACTCGCAGCCTGGCCTACCGGAACCGGCATGACGGCCTCACGGGCCTGCTCAACCGGGAAACCCTCATCGACGAGGCGGAGGCCCTGCTGGCGGTGCAGGGAATCGCCTTGATTCTCCTGGATATCGATCATTTCAAGCAGGTCAATGACCGCTATGGGCACCCGGTGGGTGACCGGATTCTGAAGGACGTGGCCGGTGCCATGCGCATCCAGGCCCCGGAGAATGGTCTGTGTGGTCGATTGGGGGGAGAAGAGTTTGCCGTGATTTTGCCTGGGCAGATCGGCGGCAAGGCACTGGGATGTGCCGGCTGTATTGCTGATGCCATTCGTGCCGTACGTCGGGAAGGTCATCCCGGACTTCGGGTGACGGCTTCCTTCGGCATCGCTTTTGCCGCAGCCGGAACCTCTTTTGACCGGCTCTACATCTGCGCCGATGATGCCCTCTACCGGGCCAAGCATAGCGGCCGGGATCGTATCGAGGTGGTGGGGGACTGCATCACCCAGAGCTGATCGATACCCTGGGGTGTCTTTGCTTCAAGTAAAGATTCATACAGGTATGGGGTTGCTTTAATTTCATGGCGTCTTCCTGGAATGAGTGGCAGGGCGAGATTGGCCAAGGAAGTGAGCCATAGTGACCATGATTCTCCTTGCGTGGTTTTGGTACACCTTCCTCCTTGAAAAAGGGGATGCGGCCCGAGCCGGCCGCATCCCCTGGGGTCTGTCCGTGATCGAGCCCGGCATCAGGGCGTGGTGAGCTCCAAGTTCAGAGCGCGGGAGATCACCCGGTGCACGGCCGAGTTATCGATGTAGCGGCCGTCGCTGAAACCGATGATGTCCCGCAGTCCTGCGTCCGTCCCGATGACCAGATCGTAGAAATGTTCGGCACCGGCACCGTGGGCGAACATCAGGGTGTTTTCGTTGGTGTGGGTGCCGTAATGCCAGCGCACGCCGGGGAGGACGCCGGCGCCGTTGTTCTGGATGGGCTGGAAGGGGATGGTGTCGGAGTCCGGCCCCATGGGCATGGCGTTGCCATGGTCGGTGAGCACGATGACCAGAGTCTCATCCCAACTGCTGTTCTGCTCCACCCACTCCACCACGGCGGTCACGGAACGGTTGAAATCCACCTGCTCCTCGATGATGCGCGCAGTATCGTTGGCATGGGCGGCCCAGTCCACGGCGCCGCCTTCGATCATCACGAAGAAGCCGTCAGGATCCTGGCTCAGGTAGTTCAGTGCACCACGGGTCATGGTTTCCAGGGAAGGAACGTTAAGGTTGAAGGCCACGCCGCTGGGGTTGGCGGCGTCGGTGCCCATGACGGCCTCGGAGCGGTTGTACTGCAGGGTGTCATAGACTCGGGGGATCCCGATCAGACGCTCGGCCGTCAAGGACAGGGTGCCAGCGGCCAGGGCCTCGAAGTCCGACTTGTCCTCAACCAGCTGCCAGGGGCGAGCACCACCGGCGGTGCTGTTGCGTAGGCCTTCCCAGGTGGTGCGGGGGATGAAGCCACCTCCGGTGCCCACCTCATTGGCATAACGGGGTTCGGATCTGGGCTGTCCGTTGGAGTCATACTCCGGGTGGCCACCACCCATGATCAGGTCCAGATGATCCCGTTGCACCATGAAGGTGGCGATCTCACCGTAATTGTTGCGACTGATGTTCTGGGCGCCGAAGGCCGCCGGGGTGGCGTGGCTGAAGGGCACGCTGCTCAGCACGCCGGTGGCCTTGCCCTGCTCACGAATTTCCTGGGTGATGAAGGTCAGGGGCTGGGCAAAGTCATCGTAGTCGATAGCATTGTTGTAGGTCTTTTGGCCGGTGGCCAGTACGGTGCCGGCGGCGGCGGAGTCGGTGTAATCCTCCTTGAGATATTCGTAACCGGCGAAGTGGTTGGGTCGTCCGCCGGTGGTGGAATTCACCGGGGTGGTGTCCCAGGCCTGCTCCGGATCGTAGGTCACCTGGGGAATGCCGGTGAAGGTGGGGGTGTTGGAAGTGTTCAGAGGCGGGGTGATCATGCCGAGCTTGACGTCGAACCGGTCATAGGGCTGTTTGCCTTTCTCCCCGTATTCCCAGTAGCTGGCCATGTCCCAGGTTCCCCAGCTGGCGCCGTCGGTGATCATGAGGATCACATTTTTGGCCTGAGGACTCTGTTCGGCTTGATTGTTGCCGGAGTCATTGTCGTCGGAGCAGCCATGCAGCGATAACGCCGCCGTCAGCACGGCTAAGGAAAGCGCACTTTTACGAAAGTTCATACCTTGCCTCGTGATTTGGTGAAAAGATCACGAGGAATCTAAAGTGTCTATGTTTAGCGGGGATTGGCCGTGCGTGAATATTGTGTAAAAGCCGCTCGCTGCCGCCGTTTCCGGCTATTCAGAAACCGAGTCTGATTTGCCCGTAGAGGCCGCGACGGGTCCGTGCCGGCTGGAAGGTGGGTGTCAGGGAATAATATTCCGTGCGCTCGGAATCCAGCAGGTTCTGGGCCACCAGGGCCAGCTCTATCTTCTGCTGCGGCCGCCAGGCCAACCTTATATCCATCGTGGTATAAGCATCCAGGGGAGCAAGAAAGCGTTGGTAGCGTTGACCCACATATCTTATCCACAGATCCAGGTCCATCTGATGATTGAGGTTCCACGAGCTGCGCAAAGACGCGATGTGCCTGGGGATGAAGCTGGAAAAAAGGCGTTCACCGCCTGTAAATTCACCGACGTCGTTGTAGCTGTAGGCGAGCTGAAAACGTAGTTTCTCACCGGCTCGCCAGTCGCCCGCCAACTCAATGCCCGTCACGGTGAGTTCACCGGTGTTGATGAACTGTGTGGGTGAGATCAGGTACGCCTCGTTTTCTCCCATCAAAAGGGTGTCGGGATCGGTCTCCGTCGTGGCTGATCTGAGATTGTCATAGCGATGCACGAAGGCAGTCAGATCCAGGTAAAGATTAGGCGAGGGATGGCCCCGATAACCTGCCTCGAAGGCTGTCAGGCGCTCGGAGCCGTATGCATCATGGCCGCGTACTTCGCCCTGTATGGGTAGGTGCGCCAGAGATTCATCCACGGGTCGGTCGAGTCTGTATTGGCCTGGACGGGCCACGGTCAGGATGTAGTCCGCCGTGCGTTCGCCTCGGGAGGGGATACGTTTGGCGCGCGACAGGGACGTCCAGAGGCTGTGCCGGGGCGTCATGTTCCACAGCATGCGGATCGTCGGCTGGAATTCCGTGCTTGTGTAACTGTTGTGGTCCAGGCGCCCACCCAAGGTCAGGCGCAGTCCCTGATTCAGCAGGACTTCATTCTGGGCAAACAGGCTGGCGATGTAGAGGGTTTCCCCGGGCCGGTCAAAGCGGGTGGTCAGGCCGCCGGAGATGCTGTCTTCGTACCAGCGATAGCCAGCCCCCCAGGTGATGGTGTGCCGATCGGGAACATCCAGGCGCTGTTGGAACTCCAGGTCCACGATATGCTGCTGCTGGTCCGCGAGCATGACCGCTTCCAGATCGGAGTAACTCCAGGAGGCGTTGAACCTGATCTCTGACTGTTCCGAGGTCTGTCGGGTCAGGCCGGCCTGCACGTCCATGCCGGAGAAACGGTCGGTGATGGTTTCCACCCGCCGGTAAGTGGGTGGGAAGAGGGGGTCTCGGACGACACCGATATCGTCCGAGTCGACTCGAAACAGATTCCCCGCCACTATCCATCGGCCGAACGGCTCATCTCCATCCAGGCGGAAACCGGCCGAAACGTGATCCGCTTTGTCATGGTGATCATCACCGGATTCCGTCAGGGAGGCACGACCTTCACGGTTTTGCAGATAAACGCTGAAACTGCGGTCTTCTCCCCAGTGCCCCCCCTGTCTCAACAGGGCGAACGGACCGGTGTCACCCCCGTACCCGGCGCTGATCAGGGTGCCGTGAATGGCATGGGAGGAGCGGGTGATGATGTTGATGACCCCATTGACGGCATTCACGCCCCAGGTCGCGCCCCCGGGGCCCCGGATGACTTCGATGCGGTCGATGTTTTCAAGGGGAATCTGCAGGGTGTTCCAGAGTACGCCGGAAAAGCTCGGGCTATAGGCGTTGCGGCCATCCACCAGCACCATGAGCTTGTTGGACAGGTATTCGGTGTGGCTGCGAATGGAGATGGCCCAGCGATCCTCGCTGATGCGGGCAACGTCCACCCCCGGGGCCAGGCGGAGTACCTCCGGCAGGGATCGCGCCCCCGAACGCCGGATATCCTCGGCAGTAATGACATGCACGGCAGCGGCGACATCGGACAGACGCTGTGATCGACGACTGACTGTAATCACTTCCTGCTGTAGGAGATCCTCCAGGGAGAGTTCGAGGAAATGCTCGATGTCTGCCGCCTGGACCAAGGATAGGGTGAAGCCGAGCACCATCAGGACGAGTACACAGGAGAGGCTTTGCATTGAGTGTGTCAGTCTGCCCGTGATGTGCGCACTCATGATGGGGGTCCTGTTGGAAGGCGCATGCCGCAGAATGATCAGGATAGCGTATGGGTATCCCAGTTCCGGCCAAACAGTGCGGGAATTTGGTCGGGTGCAATCGGCTGACTGAAGTAATAACCCTGCAGGGTATGGCAGCACTGTCGGCTCAGCATTTGAGCCTGTTCCATGGTTTCAACGCCTTCGGCGGTGACTGTGAAACCCAGGCTTTCCCCCAGAGAAATAATGGCCCTGATGATCGCCAGGCTCTCGTTATCATGGGGCAAGCCGCTGACGAAGCTGCGATCCACCTTGAGATTATGCAAGGGCAGTCGCTTGAGATAACTCATTGAGGAATAGCCGGTGCCGAAATCATCCAGGGAAAATTTCAGGCCCAGTTCATGCAATTCGCGCAGGGTCTGCAGCGTTGTAACGCGCTCATCCATCAAGGTGCTTTCCGTGATTTCCAGTTCCAGATAACCGGCCTTGAGCCCCGTGTCCCGGAGAATATTCCGGACGGTACTGATCAATGTGCCATTTCTGAACTGAACCGGTGAAAGATTCACTGCGACCTGCAGGGGATAGCCTTGGTCGTGCCAGCTTGCGGCCTCCCGGCAGGCCGTGCGTAACACCCATTCGCCGATGGGAATGATCAGCCCGTTGTCTTCCGCCAAGGGAATGAATTCCATGGGAGAGACCACTCCCTGCCGAGGATGTGCCCAGCGGATCAGGGCCTCAACGGACAGGATGCGCCCTGTGTTCAGATCCAGTTGCGGTTGATAAACGAGAAAAAACTCTTCCGCTTCCAGGGCGCGGCGCAGGTCCGATTCCATGTTCATGCGTCGCATGGCCTGATGGGTGAGCGACGGGCTGTAAAATTGCGTATTGTTTCGTCCCAGGGACTTGGCGTGGTACATGGCTGTGTCCGCGTGCTTGATCAGGGTATCGGCATCTTTGCCGTCATCCGGATACACGGCGATGCCGATGCTGGCGGTCAGTACCATTTCCCGTCCCGCAAGAAAAAACGGCCGGCGCAGGAGTTCCTGTATTCGGTGGGCCACCATCAGGGCATCTTCGGGGTGGGCCATATCCGGAATGATCACGGTAAATTCATCACCGCCCAGGCGGGCCAGATTGATTCCCCGGGATTCAAACGCCGGACGGGACACCGTGTCAGTGGGACGCACTCCCAGGCGTAGACGCTGGGAGGCATGCTGCAGCAGCATGTCGCCGGTGGCATGGCCCAAGGTATCGTTGATGTGTTTGAAACCATCCAGGTCCAGGAACAACACCCCCAGCTGACAGTGACTGTTTCCGGCCCGGCGGATCTCTCCCTCCAGGCGTTCTACGAGATGCCGGCGGTTTGCCAACCCTGTCAGAGTGTCGAAGTAGGCCAGCCGATATATTTCGGAGTCGGCTTCCTTGCGGGCCGTGATGTCCCGGACCAGGCAGAGCGTTTCCTGGTCGTCGATGATCACGATCCGGGTTTCAAAGTAGCGAAGGGACCGATCCTGGTCCTGCAGGGTGTACTCGACGTACTGCATACCGCCTTCCTCACGCGCCTTTTTGACCGCGGCCAGATAGGACTGGAAAACCTCGTCGGGCAGGTTTTGTTGCAGATGTGTACCGGGTGGGGGGTGGGAATGGTCGTTCTGGCCGGCCAGCCTGTCCAGCACCATGCCGTCATCGGTAAGCCGGAACAGGGTGTCCGGTAGTGCGCTCAGGATGGCGGCGTTACGGGCATTGGCCCGGTGCAGGTCCAGGCGTGTCAGGTGAGCGCGCCACAGGTACTTCACCCGGTGTCCGATGAGGTCCCAGTGGATGGGCTTGGAAATGAAGTCCGTTGCGCCCACCTCGAAAGCCCGGGTGATGGAGCCTACATCGTCCATGCCGGTGACCATGACGATGGGCAACTCATCGCCGGCCTGCTGACGCAGGCGTTGACAGACCTCGAAGCCATCCAGGTCGGGCATGTCCACATCCAGCAGTACCATGTGGCAGTGCGCCTGTTCAAACGCGGCCAGTGTCTGCTCGCCATTCTGCGCGATGCAGGTGGTGAAGCCGGCCTTTTCCAGGGCGGTCGTCATCAGCATGAGCGTGGTGACGTCGTCGTCAGCCAGCAGAATCCGGACCCTGTCGCTCATGTGGCTGCCTGTACCCGGGCACGGATTTCGTTCAGGGTTGTACGGGAAACCTGTCGGAATGCCGTTGATAGACCATCGGTCACGCCCATGGGGTTTTCACGGGCACAGGTTTCCAGTTGTCGGCAGACCTCGGACAGGCGCATGGCGCCTACGTTACCCGAGCTGGACTTCAAGGCATGTGCGGCACTGCGCAAGGCCTCGGCATCGCCCGTGGTCATGGCTTCTTCGATCTGTCGAATCAGTGGAAGGGATGTTTCCAGATAGGCCTTGAATACCTTCATCAGAAGGTCCTGATCGGAGCCGCCGCCCAGGCGCAGCAGTCCATCAAGGGCCGGCTGGTGAAGCATCGAAGGGGTATCGGGGTGATCGAAAGGGGCCTGTGTCAGGTCATGGTCGGTCCGGGCGGCGGGCAGCCATTGCTGCAGCAGGCTGTAAAGTTGTTGGAGGGTATAGGGTTTCGGCAGGCAGGCCTGCATGCCGGCCGCAAGGCACTGATGCTGCTCCCGCACCGAGGCATTGGCGGTCAGTGCGATGACGGGTACCTCCCGGTGCCCCGGCGCCTGTCCCCCGCGTATCGCCGCGGTCGCCTGATAGCCGTCCATCACCGGCATCCGGCAATCCATCAGGATCAGGTCGGCCTTGATTGCATCCAGCATGGACACTGCCTCTTCTCCATTATTGGCAATGCTGACCCGGAGTCCCAGTTGTTCCAGCATGGCCTTGGCAACCAGCTGATTGACCGGATTGTCTTCCGCCAACAGGATATGCCCATCCAGAGGCCGGATATCGCCCCGCCCTTCCTGCGACCCGCCGCTCTCCTGCATGGATTCCGGGTTCCCGAAGCAGGTGCTGCGCAGCAGCCTCAAGTGGACAACAAATGTTGAGCCTTGTCCAGGGGCGCTATGCATGTCGATGGCCCCCCCCATGAGTTCCACCAGACGCCTGCAGATCGCCAGCCCCAGGCCGGTTCCTCCATAGCGCCGGGTGGTTGATCCATCTGCCTGAGCGAAGCGCTTGAATATTCTGTCCTTGGCCTCGGGTGCAATCCCGATGCCGGTGTCTTTCACTCGCAAATGGATCGAGTCCGCCTGGCCGGGGACCCTGTTGATCCGGGTAAACACCTGGATCTCCCCCTGGTCTGTGAACTTGATGGCGTTGCTCAGCAGATTGGTCACCACTTGCCGAAGCCTCAGGGGGTCGCCCTGAAACCACTGGGGCTGATCCGTCGGTGAGAAGTGCAGGGACAGCGTCAGGCCTTTCCTCTCCGCCGGTTCCTGGAACAGCTGGGCGCTGTCCTGGATCAGCGTCACCAGTTCGAAGTCCACTGACTCCAGTTGCATATGACCGGACTCCGCCTTGGAGAAGTCCAGGATATCGTCAATGATCCCCAGCAGGTGGCGGCTGGCCTGGAGGGCGGTTTCGGCATAGTGACGCTGCGCGGTTTCCAGCGGTGTGTTCAGCAGCAGTTCAGTCATTCCCAGTACCCCGTTCATCGGGGTTCTGATCTCATGACTCATGGTGGCCAGAAACTCACTTTTGGCCCGGTTGGCGGCTTCTGCGGCCTCCTTGGCCTGGAGCAACTCGTAGGTTCGGGCCGCCACGTCTTCCTCCAGTTGCTCCTTTTGTCGGCCGAGACGCCGGTCCCGCTCCTGGATTTCGCCCAACATGCTGTTGAGGCCCTGCGCGAGGGTGCTGATCTCATGGATATTGCTGGTGCCGGCGCGGACGCCGAGATCCGCGTCCTGGGTGACGCGTTTCATCAGGGCGGTCAGATTCGATACCGGCTGGATCACCCTGTCCCCCAGGCGTGTCATCAGCATCCGGCTGGCAAGCAGGGCCAGCGCCGCGGCCAGTACGGTGATCAGGATCAGTACCAACATCTGCACGTAGAGTGATCGCAGGCCGATGACGATCTGAATTGACCCCAAAGCCTCGCCTTCCATGATGATCGGCTGGGTCAGTCTGACCGCCGTCAGTCCATAGTCCGTGTCCTCCCGCAGCTTCCCTGGGTCATCGATCCGGACAGCGGCAGTGGGCTGATAGCGGGCGAAGGGTCGGCCGTTCCTGTCGTAGATCACCGCCGCCCGGGCATCGGGGGAATGGCGCAGAGATGAGAGCAGGTCCCGGGCGGCCTTGTTGTCATCGAACATCAGGCTGGCGGCGGCATTTTCCGCCAGGACCCTGGTCTTGACCCGATTGGCATCCAGCAGGCTGAGAAGGCTGACGGTCAATCCGCCGAGGATGGTGATCACGGCCATGATCGCGACCGAGATCCCCAGCGCCGTGCCGTTGATGCGCCGCAGCCGCTCCGCCAGGGAGAGGTGCCGACTTTCCGGGGCCGTGGTGGGCTTCATTGTTCCACCACCGTCGCCAGGCGCAGCAGTCTGGAACTGAGATTCAGGCCCTGTGAGCGAGCGGCCGTCAGGTTGGCTTCAAAGGCAATACGGTTGTGCTGCGTGACCATGTTGAGCGCCACGCCCTGCTGCACGGCGCCGGGTGAGTCGGCGACCGTCAGTATCGGTGAGCCCTGTACGCTATCCAGTATCCGGGGCAGTTGCCCGATGACGGCTCGGCTGATAAAGACCACCTGGCAGTTCGGTAGCTCGGCCAGCGTCGAGGTGCGGTGGGTGACGATCCGGCGTGTCCCCACCCGGCGTCGGTCGAGCTTGGCCAGGTACTCGTCGAAGGGGTCGCGACCATGGACACAAAGGTTGAGGGTATCCCCGACGTACTCAGGCCATTCGGTGAACAGGGCGAAATTGTAGAGAAAGGCTGCCTTGAGCTGGTATTCGGAGGGGCTGCCCGCCGAGCTTTGGATGGGTGTGAAAACGAAGGGGATATAAAGGAATAGAAAAGGGACGAGCATTCTCATCTGCGGTATGTCGCCCGCATGAGACCGCATGTCCTTTCTTCGAATGGTGTCCAGGTAAGCATTTCGAAGAGGGGCGCCGCCATGGCTTATTGAGTACGGGAAACAGTGTAGGACAAGCCCGCTCGCTTGTCTGCAGCCGGCCGGGGCGATAGGCTTTAGCCCCCTTTCAGCCCGGGTCCCAGTCATGTTTGCCAACCAGAGCCGAGAGCAACTCAGACAGATGTATTGCCGGGCCTGGAAAAAATCCCGGGCCGGTGAGCCCCTGCAGCCGCTGGAACAACAGGTCGCCCGGGTGATTCAGGACCACCCGGAGTATCAGGCCATGCTGGAGGCGCCGGAGGCAGCCTTGGCGGCAGAGTTCACGCCGGAGCAGGGGGCGGTCAATCCCTTCCTGCACATGGGCATGCACCTGGCCATCCGGGATCAGGTGGCCACGGACCGTCCGCAGGGTATTCGCACGGTCTTCGAGCGATTGCTGCCCCGACTCGGCCCCCTGGAGGCGGAACACGTCATGATGGACTGTCTCGGCCAAGCCCTGTGGGAGGCGCAGCGTTTCGGCAGGGCACCGGATGAGGCCGGCTATCTGGAATGCCTTCGTCGGGCAGCGGGCGGTACTTCGGCTTGAACCCTGCTGCCGGGCATTCCGGGGGTAGGATGTAGACAATTTTTTCGGCACGTCACATGAATCCGCGGCACATGCCCCGCCCGGCTCGGAAGGCACGCCTTGCCGGGGTGATCCTGGGTGAATGAGAACCGGTCAAGCCGTATCTCCCTGTAGAAACTGAGTTTATAGCCCTCATGACCGGTTGCGAAATATCACTGCAACCCTTGTGAATTCGCAAACTCTCACCCGGAGTAGCGATTTTTCGTCGCCTTTGGCCCCTAATCCGCTTGACCCGACCAGCCCCGCAATGTACGTTTTGTCATCAATTGTTCACTGCACAAAAACCTGGTTATTAACTAAGAAATGTGTTCACTGTGACTTCTCCGATCCTGCAAATTGCGCTGGCAAGCGGTTTCATGGCCGGTCTGGGGGTGCTCCTGGCCGGTATTCTGGCCATTGCCAATCGGCGTCTCTACGTCTTTGAAGACCCGCGCATCGATCAGCTGGAGGACCTGTTGCCGCGTGCCAACTGCGGGGCCTGCGGTGTCGCCGGCTGTCGCCCGTTTGCCGAGGCCCTGCTGGAAGGTCGTCTGGAACCGGCGCGCTGCACGGTGAATTCCAACGACATGAATCAGCAGATCGCCGACATGCTGGGCGTGGCCCTGGGCAGCCATGAGCGCCGCATCGCCCGCCTGGCCTGTGCCGGCGGCTCTCATGTGGCCGCCACCCGCGCCCGCTACCAAGGCCTCAAGTCCTGCCGTGCTGCCGCCCTGGTGTCCGGGGGCGGCAAGGGTTGCAGCTGGGGCTGTCTGGGCTTGGGGGATTGCGAAGTCGTTTGCGATTTCGATGCCATTCGCCTGGATCGTCATGGTCTTCCCGTGGTGGATCCGGTCCACTGCACCGGTTGCGGCGATTGCGTGGATGTCTGCCCGAAGAGTTTGTTCAGCCTGCAGCCGGAAAGTCATCGCCTCTGGGTGGCCTGCCTCAATAAAGACCTCCAGGATGAGGCCATGGCCCATTGCCAGGTGGTCTGCACCGCCTGCGGCCGCTGCGCCGCCGATGCGCCGGAGGGTCTGATCCGGATGGACGCCAACCTGGCCGTCATCGATTACACCAAGAATGCCCTGGCCTCTCCCGTGGCCATCCAGCGCTGCCCCACGGGGGCCATTGTCTGGCTGGAAGGGCAGGCGCCCCGCAAGGGGGCGGGCGCCCGCAAAGTCACCCGCAAGGAACCATTGCCACGCATGGAGCCCCTGCCGCGCGTCTGACCGCACGCTCGGCAGCTTCAGGGCTCGCCGGTCGACATGCCGTCGATCGGCTCTTTGGCATCCCCGCATGGAAAGCGCAGATACCGATTACAAAAACGTGACGGCCCATGAGCCGGCAGGAGAGAAACGACATGCTGTTCAAGCGCAAGTCATCGCAGGACTTCAAGTACCAGGGTACCCGTGCGGCCCTGGACGGCAATACGGCCGTTATCTATTGCGAACGTGAGTCTTCGGATGCGGCGGGGGCCTACCCCATCACCCCGTCCACGCAGATGGGTGAGATGTGGGCCGAAGAGGTGTCCAATGGCCATATCAACATCTCCGGTCGCTCCCTGGTGTTCATCGAACCGGAATCCGAGCATGCCGCCGCCGCCGTGACGGCCGGTCTGGCCATGACCGGTATGCGGGCCATCAATTTCTCCTCGGCCCAGGGCGTGGCGTTCATGCACGAGTCCCTGTATGCCGCCGCCGGCAAGCGTCTGCCCTATATCCTGAATATCGGCTGCCGTGCCATCACCAAGGCGGCGCTGAATGTGCACGCCTCCCACGATGACTACCACTGCGTGGACGACACCGGCTTCTTCCAGGTCTTCGCCAAGAATGCTCAGGAAGCGGCTGACTTGAACATCATCTCCCACAAGGTGGCCGAGCTGGCCCTGAATCCCGGTATCGTCGGTCAGGACGGCTTCCTCACTACCCATCTGATCGAGTCCATGAAGGTACCGGAACGGGCGCTGATCGCCGAGTTCCTGGGCCGCCCTGATGACATGATCGAGTGCCCGACCCCGGCCCAGAAGATGGTCTTCGGTGAGAAGCGTCGTCGCATCCCCGCCACCTGGGACGTGGACAACCCCATGGTCTCCGGTGCCCTGCAGAACCAGGATGCCTACATGCAGCAGGTGGCGGCCCAGCGGCCCTACTTCTACGATCATGTGGCCGAACTCACCGATCAGTGCATGGAAGAGTTCTATCAGCTCACCGGTCGCCGCTATGCCCGTGCCTCCGGCTATCGTACCGACGACGCCGAGTACCTGATCGTGGGGCAGGGCAGCATGGTGGCCACTGCCGAGGCCGTGGCCGACCACCTGCGTGAAACCCGCGGCATCAAGCTGGGTGTGGTGAACATCACCATGTTCCGTCCCTTCCCCGGTGCCCTGCTGGCCGCCCTGCTCAAGGGCCGCAAGGGCGTGGCCGTGCTGGAGCGGACCGACCAGCCCCTGGCGGAAGACCTGCCGCTGATGCGCGAGACCCGTTCCGCCCTGGGCAAGGCCATCGAGAACGGCCTGGCCGGCAAGGGCGAGGCCAAGCCGTATTCCGATTATCCGGCCTTTGATCGCAACGGCGACATCCCGCGCCTGTACTCCGGCGCTTACGGCCTGGGTTCCCGCGATCTGCAGCCCGAAGGACTGATCGCCGCAGTGGAAAACATGCTGCCCGAGGGCGGCAAGCGCACCTTCTTCTATCTGTCGGTGGACTTCATTCGTGATCAGGCCGCCAGCCCCAAGCAGGAACTGCATCAGCAGGCCCTGCTGGAGGCCTATCCAAACATCAAGAGCATGGCCCTGCGGGGGTCCGAGAACCCGAGCCTGATGCCTGATGGTGCCATCGCAGTGCGTCTGCACTCCGTGGGTGGTTGGGGCGCCATGACCACCGGTAAGAACCTGGCCATGACCCTGTTCGACCTGCTGGACTTCCACATCAAGGCCAACCCCAAGTACGGTTCCGAGAAGAAGGGCCAGCCTACTACCTACTACCTGGCTGCGGCGCCGGAGCCCATCCGCGTCAGCAACGAGCTCAAGCAGGTGGACGTGGTGCTGTCCCCCGATCCCAACGTGTTCGATCACTCCGATCCCCTGTCCGGTCTGAACAAGGGCGGCGTGTTCATCATTCAGTCTTCCCTGGAGAACCCGGAGGCGGTGTGGCGCAGTTTCCCGCCGGCGGCCCAGCGCTATATTCGTGACAATGAGATCCGCGTCTTCTACCTGGACGCCTTCAAGATCGCCCGTGACGAGGCCTCCAATGCGGACCTGCAGTTCCGCATGCAGGGCATCGCCTTCCAGGGTGCCTTCTTCGCCGCCTCCCCGGTGATGCAGCGCAAGAACCTCACCGAGCAGACCCTGTTCAAGGCCATCGAAGACCAGTTGCAGGAGAAGTTCGGCGGCAAGGGTGCCCGTGTGGTGCAGGACAACCTGCGCGTGGTGCGGCGTGGTTTCGACGAACTGGTGGAGATCACCGAGAAGCAGCCCACCACCGACAACCTGGCAGCCCTGGTGGATCGCAGCGCCCCGGAAATGCCGGTGATGCTCAAACGCATGCCTCAGTCTCTGAGTGCCTCCGGCGACATCCATCGCTTCTGGGAACAGACCGGCAGCTTCTATCTCTCCGGTCAGGGCAATGACAATCTGGCGGACCCCTTCATCGGCATGTCTCTGATTCCGGCTTCCACCGGCATCTTCCGCGACATGACCCAGATCCGCTTCGACTATCCGGAGTGGCTGCCGGAGAAGTGCACTGCCTGCGGCGACTGCTATACCGTCTGCCCCGACAGTGCCATTCCCGGCCTGGTCCATACCCTGGGCGAAGTGTTCGAAACCGCCGTGCGTCGTATCGAGATCGGCGGCAAGCCCACCCGTCACCTGCGCCGTGCCGTACGTGACCTGGAAAAGCGCCTGCGTAATGCCCTGACCCAGGCCGGTGACGGTGCCGACGTGCGCGCCGAGCTGGATTTTGCCATTACCCATCTGCTGGCCGAGACCGACCTGCAGGGCGACGACAAGACCCGTCTGGAAAAGGAACTGGGCTGGCTCAAGGAGTCCATCGGCGACTTCCAGTTCGCCGCCACCCGCCCCTTCTTCAGTGCCATGGAAAAGCGCACCAAGGGCAGCGGCGGTCTGTTCTCCCTGACCCTCAATCCCTACACCTGCAAGGGCTGCATGGAGTGCGTGCGCATCTGTGAGGACGAGGCCCTGGTGGTGACCCCGCAGACCCCGGAAAGCGTGGACACCATGCGCCGCAACTGGGACCTCTGGATGGATCTGCCCACCACCCGTCCGGACTATATCCGCATCGAGGACCTGGATGAGGGCATCGGCGCCCTGGAAACTCTGCTGCTGGATAAGAAGGCCTACGGCTCCATGAACTGCGGCGACTCCGCCTGCCTGGGCTGCGGCGAAAAGACCACCGTGCATCTGTTCACCGCCACCGTGACCGCCCTGATGCAGCCCCGCGTCAAGGCTCAGCTCAAGAAGCTGGATGACCTCATCGGCCGTCTGGAACAGCATGTGCGTCTGAAGCTGGCGGAAGGCATGGACCTGTCCAACGTCCAGGCCGTCAATCAGGTGATCGGTGAGCATGCCGACAAGGACCTGACCCTGGCCCGCCTGTCCACCGCCCTGGATGCCGGCGGTAGCCATACCGTCGATCCGGACTGGTTGCAGTGGATTACCGGCGTGCTGGCCAGGCTCAAGGATCTGCGCTGGCGTTATCTGGAGGGCCCATCCGGCCGTGGTCGCACCGAGATGGGCGTCATCAACGCCACCGGTTGTACCTCCGTATGGGGTTCCACCTTCCCCTACAGCCCGTACCCGTTCCCCTGGGCCAGCCATCTGTTCCAGGACACCCCGTCCATGGCCATGGGCATTTTCGAAGGCCATATGGCCAAGATGGCCGACGGCTTCAAGGCCATCCGCATGGCGGAGCTGGAGCTGGCCGGCACCTACAATCCGGTGGAGCATGAGCCCTTCTTCGCCCAGTTCAACTGGGAGCAGTTCAGCGACGAAGAATTCCACCTCTGCCCGCCGGTAGTGGGGATCGGCGGCGACGGTGCCATGTACGACATCGGCTTCCAGAACCTGTCCCGTGCCCTGATGTCGGGCATGCCCATCAAGGTGCTGGTGGTGGATACCCAGGTGTACTCCAACACCGGTGGCCAGGCCTGTACCTCCGGTTTCGTCAGCCAGGTGTCCGACATGGCCCCCTACGGCAAGGCCTGGAAAGGCAAGGAAGAGATCCGCAAGGAGATCAGCCTGATCGGCCTGGCCCACCGCACCAGCTACGTGATGCAGGGTGCCATCTCCCATGTGACCCACCTGCTGGAGAGCTTCATCGAGGGTCTCAACGCCCGTCGTCCGGCCCTGTTCAACGTCTATGCCGTATGCCCGCCGGAGCATGGGGTGGGTGATGACGTGGCCTTCGCCCAGTCGAAACTGGCGGTAGAGTCCCGTGCCTATCCGTTGTTCCGCTACAACCCGGACAAGGGTGTGACCTTCCGCGAATGCTGCACCCTGGAAGGCAACCCGGCCATCGATCAGGACTGGCCCACCTACACCCTGACGTATCAGGAAGAGGACGGTAGCCAGGCCACCATGGAACTGCCCATGACCTTCGCCGACTTCGCCCTGACCGAAGGTCGCTTCCGCAAGCACTTCCGCAAGGCCCCGGTGGAGACCTGGAACGACGACATGGTGCCCATGGCCGAGTTCCTGCAGTTGTCCGAGGATGAGCGGGAAGGTCGTTTCCCTTACATCTGGGCCGTGGATGCCAAGAACCGCCTGACCCGGGTGCTGGTGTCCGAGGAACTGGTGCTGTCCGCCGAAGAACGTCTGGAGTTCTGGCATCAGCTCAAGGGCCTGCTGGGTCTGGATCACGAGGTGGTGGACGTGGACGCCGTGGCGGCCCAGACCCGCGCCGACATGGCCCAGCGTCTGTCCAGTGCCCTATTGTCCCTGGTCAGCGGCGAGGGCGCCGCGAAGCTGGCGGATACCCTGCAGGCACCCGCGCCTGCACCGGTGGTGATTCCCGCCGCCCCGACGGCACCGGCCCCCGCCGTGTCGGCAGCGTCGGTCAATGGCAGCAACGGCAACGGCAACGGCAACGGCCATGCGGCTCAGGGCAACGGGCTGGAATACGAACCGGTCTGGGTGGAAACCACCGAATGCACCGCCTGCGACGAGTGTGTGCAGATCGCGCCCGGGGTGTTTGTCTATGACGACAACCGCCAGGCAGTGGTGACCAATCCCCAGGGGGCGCCGTACAAGGACATCGTGCGGGCCGCCGAGAAATGCACCGTGATGGCGGTGCATCCGGGCACCCCCTTCAACCCCAACGAGCCCGATGCTGAAAAGCTGATGAAGCGGGCCCTGAAGTTCAACTGACCATGGGCATCCTGTCATTTCTGACGGGGCTCACCTTCCCCCGGGGGGTCCATCCCCCCGGGTTGAAGGAAGACACCCGTGGCAAGCCCATTCGTCGGTTGCCCTTTGCACCCCGTATGGTGATACCCCTGCAGCAGCACTTCGGCCGGCCCTCCCGACCCTTGGTGCTCAAGCACCAAGAGGTGCTGCGAGGGCAGCCCATCGCCGAGGCGGATGGTTTTGAGTCCGTGACCTTGCATGCCCCGGTGACCGGGGTGGTGGAGGGGATCGAACTCATGCCTACGGCCAGAGGACCCAAGACCGAATCCATCCTGATCCGTACCGCGCCCGGTGACAGTCAGGCCATTCACTGGTCCCGGCCCCGGGATCTGGAACGGCTCAACCGCCCGCAACTGATCCAGGCGATTCAGGAAATCGGCCTGGTGGGGCAGGGCGGGGCGGCGTTTCCGACCCACATGAAGCTGTCGGTGCCGGATGGCTTCGACATCGATACCTTGGTGATCAATGGCTGCGAGTGCGAGCCCTATCTCAGTGCCGATCACCGCATCATGCTGGAACAGACCGATGCGGTGATCGTCGGTATCCGTATCGCCATGAAGGCCGTGGGGGCCACCCGTGCCGTCATCGGGGTGGAGGATGACAAACCCGACGCCATCGAGGCCCTGCAGGCCCGGCTGGACAAGGAAGGCCCCATCTCCGTGGGCAAGGTCCGGAGTAAATACCCCCAGGGTTCGGAGAAGATGCTCATCAAGGCCCTGCTCAAGCGGGAGGTGCCCTCCGGACATTTCCCGTACCACATCGGGGTGGTGGTCAACAACGTGGGCACCATGGCTCAGCTGGGTACCCTGCTGCCCCGGGGCGAGGGTCTGGTGGAGCGCGTGGTGACCGTGGCCGGTCCCGGCATCACCCGTCCGGGGAATTACCGGGTACCCATCGGTACCCCGCTGCGCTATCTGTTGCAGCACGTGGGTTTCACGGGCAGTGACGCCAGCCACATCATCCTGGGTGGCCCCATGATGGGCAATACCGTCTCATCCCTGGACGTGCCCGTCACCAAGGGGGTGTCCGGCGTGGTGGTGCTGCCCGATCCCGAGGCGGAGGACACTCGCATGCAGCCCTGCATCCGCTGCGGACGCTGTGTGGAGGCCTGTCCGGTGGGACTGAACCCCTCGGACCTGGGCAAGCTGGCCGCCGTGCGCCAGTACGAGGTGATGGAGGAGCGCTACCATCTCAATGACTGCTTTGAGTGCGGCTGCTGCAGCTATGTGTGCCCCTCCAATATCCCTCTGGTGCAGTACTTCCGCATCGCCAAGTCCCTGAACCGGGAGCGCCTCAAGTGACCCCGCTGAAAATCGAACTCAAGACCTCGCCGCACCTGAAGCAGGCGGGCAGCGTGGAGCAGATCATGCGCCACGTCACCTATGCCCTCCTGCCCATCTGCGCCTTTTCGGTCTATCACTTCGGCATCAGCGCCCTGGCGCTGATGATCACTGCCACGGTGACCTGCGTCCTGACCGAGCACCTGTTCGCCAAGCTCTCGGGCAAGCGCACCAGCGTGTCCGATTTCAGCGCCGTCATCACCGGCCTGCTGCTGGCCCTGACCCTGCCGCCATCCTTCCCCCTGTGGATGGCCGCCCTGTCCGGTTTCATCGGTATTTCATTGGCCAAGGTCATGTTCGGCGGCATGGGGTATAACCTGTTCAACCCGGCCCTGGTGGGGCGGGCGTTTGCCCAGGCGGCCTTCCCGGTTTCCGTCTCCACCTGGACGGTGCCGGGTCATCCGGACCGCTTCACCGAGTTCCTGCCGTCCACCCTGGCCATGCCCTTCACCACGCCGGCGCCGGTGGATGCCTGGACGGCGGCTACGCCCTTGGCCCAGTGGAAGTTCGACGGTATCCATGCGGATGCCTGGTCCCTGTTCACCGGCATGACGCCGGGTTCCGTGGGCGAGACCTCGGCCATCCTGATCCTGCTCTGCGGCCTCTACCTGATCGCCCGGGGCATGATGAACTGGCGTATCCCGGCCGCAGTGCTGGGCAGCGCCTTTGTCACCGCCTCGGTGTTCTACTGGATGGATCCCGCGTTTTACCCCACACCCTGGTTCGTGTTGCTCTCCGGTGGTCTGATGCTGGGCGCGATGTTCATGGCCAGTGACATGGTGGCTTCGCCCATTACCCGGTCGGGGATCTGGATCTACGGCATCCTGATCGGTTTCCTGGCGGTGATCATCCGGTTCTTCGGCGGTCTGCCGGAAGGCATCATGTACGCCATCTTGCTGGGTAACGCGGTGGCACCGCTGATCGAACGCATCACCCAGCCCAGGCCCTACGGCAGTCGCAAGCGGAGGGACGCGGCATGAGTACGACCCAGACTTCTTCCGTGGCCCGCCCAGCGCCCACCTCCAGCTTCAGGCTGGTGGGCACCCTGGGATTGATCGCCCTGTTTTCGGGATTGCTGGTGGTGAGCGTGTTCGAGTTCACCAAACCCTATATCGAGGAAAACCAGCGGCGCGCCCTGGAGGCCGCTGTATTCCAGGTGGTGCCCGGCGCGGTGTCCCGTCAGGACTACGTGCTCACCGCCGAGGGCCTGTTCCCGGCCGCCGAGGCCCCGGCACCCGGGCAGCGGGTGTTTGCCGCCTACGATGCCGAGGGCAGTCTGCGGGGCATTGCACTGCAGGCCTCGGCCCGCGGCTATGCAGACGTGATCCGCGTCCTCTACGGCTATGATCCGTCCTGTGAATGCATTATCGGCATGACCGTACTGGAGACCCGGGAAACCCCCGGGCTGGGCGACAAGATCGAGACCGATGCCCGTTTCGTGGCCAACTTCGAGCGTCTGGATGCCCGACTCAATCCGACCGGCACCGGCCTGGCCAATGCCATCGTCACGGTGAAGCAGGGCCACAAGGAACAGCCCTGGGAGATCGACGGCATCACCGGGGCCACCATCTCCGCCAATGCCATCGGACGCATGCTGAGCGACAGTGCCGATACAGTGCTGCCGCGACTGGTGCCCTACTGGACCGTGCTTGAAGGAGGCGCCTGAACATGGCGGCCAATACCGAAAAACCCATCACCCTGGATACCTTTCTGATCGGTCTCTGGCGGGAGAATCCGGTGTTCGTCATGCTGCTGGGCATGTGTCCCGTGCTGGCGGTGACCAACTCCGTGGTCAACGCCCTGGCCATGGGGCTGGCCACCACCTTCGTGCTGCTGTGCTCCACCGCCCTGGTGGCGCTATTGCGCCGGCACATCCCCAAGGAAGTGCGCATCGCGTCCTATATCGTGATCATCGCCACCTTCGTGACCGTGGTGGACTATCTGATCCATGCCATCAGCCTGGAGATCTATCAGGCCCTGGGCGCCTTTATCCAGCTCATCGTGGCCAACTGCATGATCCTGGGCCGGGCCGAGGCGTTTGCCTCCCGCAACCGGGTGAGCACCACCGTGGTGAACTCGTTGGGCATGGGCATCGGCTTTACCATCGCCCTGCTGTGCCTGGGTTCGGTGCGTGAACTGCTGGGGGCCGGTACGTTGCTGGGCATTCCGGTGTTCGGTGAAGGGTTCGAGCCCTGGATCATCATGCTGCTGCCGCCGGGTGGTTTCTTCGTCCTGGGGGCCTGGCTGCTTCTGTTCGCCTGGGTCAAGGAGCGGCAGCTCAAACAGAAGACGGCCGACGCCGGGGAGGCGGGTGTCCATGCACGCTGATTCACTGACCTACATCTTTTTGAATGCGGCCATCATCAATAACTTCGTGCTGGCCCTGTTTCTGGGGATCTGCCCCCTGCTGGGGGTCTCCGGCAAGATCAGCACGGCCTTCTCCATGGGGCTGGCCACCGCCTTCGTGATGCTGATCAGCTCGGTGTCGGCCTGGCTGATCAATGAGTTTTTGCTGTACTTCAATCTGGAGTTCCTGCGCCTGATCGCCTATATCGCGGTGATCGCCTCGGCGGTGCAACTGGTGGAGATGACCATCAAGAAGTTCAGTCCGCCCCTGTACCGGGCGCTGGGGATCTTCCTGCCCCTGATCACCACCAACTGCGCCATCCTGGGTGTGGCCCTGTTCCAGACCAACTATGAGTACAGCTTCAGCCAGTCCCTGGTGTACAGCCTGGGGGCCGGCGCGGGCTTCATTATTGCCATCGTGTTGATGGCGGGGCTACGAGAGAAGCTGGAACTGGCGGATGTGCCGGCCATCGCCCGGGGCGCGGCCATGAGTCTGATGCTGGCGGGGATCCTGTCCCTGGCCTTCATGGGCTTTGCAGGCCTGGGCGGCAGCACGGCATGATGACCTATCTGCTGGCGGTGGGCCTGATCTTCCTGATGTTTGCCGGCTGGGTGCTGGTGCAGGCGGCGGCCCGCCGCCTGGCCCGGCGTCACCCGGAGCTGGGGCCGTTCCGGGAAGGGGGGGGCTGCGGTACGGGGCAGTGCGGTTGCGGCTCGCCCTGTAGCAAGCGTCGTCAGGCAGTGCGGGACGCTCACTGACTCCGTCGCAGCCGGCCTGTGCCCTCAGGCGTTAGGCGGCGAACTGCGCCTCGATCTCCGCCGCCGACACCGGGCGGCTGAACAGGAATCCCTGGCCCACCCGGCAGCCGTGCTCCAGCAGAAAATCCCGCTGGGCGGTGGTTTCCACCCCCTCTGCGATGACCTCCAGGCCCAGGTTCCCGGCCAGACCGATGATGGCGCGGATGATGGCGGCATCCTCCGGGTGGGCGGCGGGGTCGTCCGCCAGATCCCTGACGAAGGACTGATCGATCTTCAGGCTTTGCACCGGCAGGCGCTTGAGATAGTTCAGGGAGGAATAGGCGGTGCCGAAGTCGTCAATGGAGATGCGAAAGCCCATGCGGGTGAGCTGCGACAGAATGTCGATGGTCTGTTCCACGGAACTCATGGCGGCGCTCTCGGTGATCTCAAACTCGATCAGCCGGGTGTCCACCGCGAACTCCTCCATGATCTCCATGATCCGTTCCAGCAGATCCGACTGATGAAACTCCCGCGGGGACAGATTGATGGCCAGCGGCAGCAGGGGCTGCCCCTCCGACTGCCAGGCCCGAATCTGCAGGCAGGCCTGCCTGAGCACTTCCGAACCCAGCTCCAGGATCAGCCCGGTCTCTTCCGCCAGTGGGATGAAACGTCCAGGCATCACCATGCCCCAGTCCGGGTGTTGCCAGCGGATCAGGGCTTCCATGCTGAGTATGCGGTTGGTGCGCATGTCTACGCGGGGCTGGTAGTGAAGTAGAAACTGCCCCTGCTCCAGGCCCTGGCGCATGGCCTGCTCCAGCTGCATGCGCTCATGGAGTTGCTCGTCCAGGTCGCGGGTATAGAAGTGATAACTGCGAGGGCCGTGTGCCTTGGCCCGTGACAGGGCGACATCCGCATGCCGGATCAGGTCTTCGGCGCGTGCGCTGTCGGCGGGGTACATGGCCAGGCCGATGCTAAAGCCGGTGACCAGCGTGACCTTATCCAGCGTAATGGGCTGGGTGAAGGCCATTTGCAGTTTTTCCACCACGGGCACCACATCCCGGGGGGCATGGAGCTGGGTGAGCATGAGGATGAATTCGTCACCACCAAAGCGCGCCACCGTGTCTCCCTCGCGCAGCAGCCCCTTCAGGCGAGCGGCCACGCGGCGCAGCAGCTGGTCCCCCTGCCCATGGCCGAGGGAGTCGTTGATGGTCTTGAAGTCGTCCAGGTCCAGAAAGGCGACGGCGAGCATGGTCTTGTCACGGCGCGCCTGGGCCAGGGCCTGGGTCAGTCGGTCCATCATGAGATCCCGGTTGGGCAGCCCGGTGAGGTTGTCGTGGAAGGCCAGGAAGTCCAGGCGGTCCGTGAGCTGCTTGCGATCGGTGATGTCCTCCGCGAGCTTGATGTACTGGACAATGGTGCCGTCTTCATCGCGAACCGGGTAGATGCGGGCTTGTTCCCAGTAGGTTTCCCCGGATTTCTTGCGGTTGCGGAATTCGCCTTCCCATATTTGTTCCCTCTGCAGGGTGGTCATCAGATGACGCTGACCCGTGTCTTCAACGGGATGTTGCGCCAGGGACTGGACATTGGCCCCCAGCATTTCCTCCGGGGCGAAGCCGGTCACGTCGCAGAAACGATGATTGACGTACTGGATGGCGCCGTCGGGATCGGTGATGACGACAATGCTGGGACTCTGGTCCACGGCAAAGGCCAGCCGCTGCAAATGGCTCTCGGTGCGGCGGCGGTCGGTGATGTCCAGATGTGAGCCCACCATGCGTGCCGGCCGGCCGTCGGCGCCATGGATGACTGAGCCCTGGGCCAGCATCCAGCGGTAGGAGCCGTCCTTGTGGCGCATGCGAAATTCCATGATATAGCGCCCATCGGGTCTTTCCAGGTACGTGGTCACCTGTTTTTGCGTTGCCTCCCGGTCCTCGGGGTGCAGCAATGCCTGCCAGGCGGTGTAGTCATGGCCGATCTCTTCTTCAGCGTAGCCCAGTTGTGTTTTCCATTCCGGGGAGTAGTACACCTCGCCGGTCTGCAGATCCCAGTCAAACAGGCCGATGCGCCCACCCTTGATGGCCTCCTGAAGCCGCATTTGATCCCGAAGTTTTTCCTTGCGTTCTGTGATATCGCGAAGGTAGACCACGGATACTTCCCAACCTTCCATGCGCATGGGAACCGCCCGCAGATCGGCGGACAGAATGCCGCGGGAGGCATGGGCAATCTCGATTTCCATGGGTTCGTCGGGGCTTACCACGAAGCCGAAAATTTCTCCGCGGAGCTGCTCAACCGGAGTGCCGAACAGGTGGGCGGCCGCCTGATTGGCATATTGAATGATGCCCTGGGCGTTCAGCAGCAGGATGGCGTCGGAAGCCTGCTCGACCATCTGTTCAAAGTGACGGGCACAAGGTGTGTGGATAGTCATCACCGTACGCTCAGGCTTCTGGTCGGGGAGTGCCTTGTCAGGTGGCGGCTTGATGGGCTTGATCATGGAAGGAGGGGATGACTCTGAATAATCCGGTGTGGCTCGGGTCCTGAGTCAGGTCCTTTTCAGGCGGCCAAGGGTATGTTGGGAAGCGGAAGCTGTCGTTGGATGATCATAGCATGGGTCCGGGCTTGGTTCGTGGCGGGGCCGCGTCTGCGTCACTGCGGCTGGAAAATACTGTAGAATCCCGGCTGGTCGATTCATTCAGGACAAGGCGTTGTCTTGGGCGATATTTGCCGATCGTACCTCCTCTATCCCCCGGGGCTCAGGCCGCCGAGCCACTTTAAATAATCCGTTCCCGCCCGATGACTCATAACTCCTCGACCCTCATTCGCAATCGAAAGCGTCAGGCCGGCATTTTCAACGCGTTGAAACAGAGTCGCTCTCTGCTCATGATGTATGCCCCGGAGCGCAGGCAGCAAGGGCTCACCCAGATCATTGAACCGGATCTTGATGGTGAGGAAGTGCTGTTTGATATTCCCAACGATGAAGCTCTGGTGAAGGTGCTTGAAGAGGGGGTACGTCTGACGGTGAGCGGTTTGCTTCAGGGTGTGCCGGTGCGTTTTGATACCTGCGTCATTCGTCGTGATCAATACGATGGTGAAGAAGTGTTGGCCTGCCGGTGGCCCGACGCGCTGGATTATCAGCAACGTCGCAACGCTTTCAGGGTGCAGATTCCCCGCGGCATGGACGGCCATGTCCTGTGGTTTCGGGAGCGACGCAGGCATCACCCGCCTGCCGGGGAGGCTCAGGTAGACGTGGATGAGGACCTGCTCCATGAGAGTCGCCCTTCGGATCTTTCCATTCAGGGCATGTGTCTGGAATACGAGGCGGTGGAAGGTGATGATCCGCAGATCGGCGATGCCGTGTTGATCCGGGAGCTTCGCATCGGCAACCAGCTGTGGTCGGATCTTCGTGCCGAGGTGCGAAGCATCCAGGTGCTGGAGAGTCGGTCCCTGCTGAGACTGGGGGTGCTGTTTCTGGAACTCAGTCCCAGTACGGATCGCTCATTGAACCGCTTGTTGATGGAGCTTCAGCATGATGCCGCCCGGCGGCTATGAAGGCCTTGAGGCGATCGGCAGGCCCACCAGTTCTCCCCAGCTCATGGGCCGTCCGAACAGATAGCCCT
The DNA here is from genome assembly GCF_022227845.1 of Ectothiorhodospira lacustris. Lineage (GTDB taxonomy): Bacteria > Pseudomonadota > Gammaproteobacteria > Ectothiorhodospirales > Ectothiorhodospiraceae > Ectothiorhodospira > Ectothiorhodospira lacustris. Next base: position 59,834 of record NZ_JAJNQN010000004.1, read on the forward strand.
GAAAGGCGCGGTAACCCAGGTCCTCCAGAAAGGCTTTTTGCTCCGGCGTTTCCACGCCTTCGGCCAGTACTTCCAGACCCAGCCCCTCGCCCAGAGACAGGGCTGCCCGCATCAGGGAAGCATCATCTTCGTGGTCCAGGGCCCGGTGCAGGAAGCTTTCATGGACCTTGATCTGATCCAGGGGTAGCCGTCGCAGATCTCCGACAGACAGTTTCCCGATTCCGAAATCATCCAGGGAAAAGCGCAGGCCGCAAGCCCTGAGTCGTTGCATCCTGGCAATGGCTTCTCCCATATCCCCATCAAGGCTCTCTTCATTGACTTCCAGGCGGATGCGATGAGGATCGACGCCGGTTTTTTCAATCGCTTCCGTCATCATCGCTTCCAGTCCCGGCTGGCGGAACTGCCTGGGGCTCAGGTTGATGGCCAGTACCACATTTGACCAGTCGCGATGCTCACACCAGCGTTTCATATCCTGAAACCCCTGTTCCATGATCCACTGCCCGATGGAGAGCATCAGCCCGGACTCCTCCGCCACCGAAATCACCTGAGCGGCACTGATGAGGCCTTGCCGGGGGTGTCGCCAGCGCAGCAAGGCTTCCGCCGCCCGGATGCGGCCATGGTGATCATATTGTGGCTGGTAATACAGGGTCAGATGTCGATTGATCATGGCCTGGTGCAGTTCATGGACCATGATGGAGCGGGTTTCCAGTGACGATTGCATGGAGGGTTCGAAGACGCGTATGCCGTTGCGCCCCTGACGTTTGATCTCATACATGGCCATGTCGGCCTGTTGCAGCACCTCTTCGGCACTGACGGCATGGCCGCTGAAGAGGCTGATGCCGATGCTGGGGGTTGCGACATGTTCCAGCGTGTTGAGGATGTAGGGCCTGCCCATGGCATTGAAGATCTTGTCGCCGATATCCCGCGCCATCTTCAGGGCCTCTTCTTCCTGCGAACCCAGGTTTTCCACCATTACGATGAATTCATCCCCGCCCAGCCGGGCCACCGTGTCCATCTCTCTGACGCAAGTCTTGAGCCGCTGCCCCACCTGTTGCAGCAGCAGGTCTCCAGTGCTGTGTCCGTAGGTATCGTTCAGGGCCTTGAATCGATCCAGATCCATGAACAGCAGGGCCCCGTACTGACCACTGCGCTTGCCGGAGACCACCGCCTTGTCGAGTCGGTCCAGCAGCATGCGTCGGTTGGGGAGCTGGGTCAGTGCGTCATAGAAGGCCATTTGTGCGATGCGCTCATTGGCCTGTTTCTGCTCGGTCACATCCCGGATGACCGACATGACCTCCCAGTCATTGAGCTTCACCAGCCGGGCCTCGAAGGTGCGCCGGTCGCCGGATACGTCCAGCGTGTATTCCACGAAATGCATGCGGTCCTCCGCCAGGACTCGCCGAATGGCGTCCAGAAGGCGAACGGCGATCTCCAGGGGCAGCACGTCGGACACGTTCTTGTGCAGGAAGGATTCGGGGGATTTGTAAAGGAGGCTTTTCTGACCGGCATGCCAGTCCAGATAACGCCCGTCATGGCTCATGCGGAACATCAGGTCGGGCATGGCCTCCAGCAGGGCGCGGTTATAGCGTTCGCTTTTTGCCAGCGCCGCCTCCACCTCCTTGATGCGGGTCTGGTCGAACAGATAGCCGCGCAGACGCCCCGTGGGTCCCGTGTCATTGCGTTCCGGGCGGGTGAAGTCGTAAAACCATCGGTAGTGCCCGGACTTGTGGCGCAGGCGGTAGGATTGCTCGAATTGAGTCGTGTCGGCTTCCATGTGCTCCCGGTGCTCTTTGAGTATCCGCGCACGATCCTCCGGATGGATCAGGTCATCAAAGCAGAATCCCGGGGTACGCAGCTCATCCGGTGCATATCCCAGCAGGTCAAGGGCATTGTCCGAGGCATAGAGGATGCGTCCGGTCTCGACCGACTCCCAGATGATGAGCATCACCGGGCCGGTGGCAAACAGCCGCCGCTCTTCCCGGAGCTGGCGCTCTGCTTCCTTGCGGCGATGGATGTCTTTGTTCACCCCGATCACCCGCGTGGGCCTGCCCTGCGAGTCCCGGCTGATCACCTGCCCCTGGTCCAGGATCCATAGATAACGGCCATCCTTGCAACGCAGTCGGTATTCCGACTCGTAGATCGGGGCAAGGCCGTCCAGGTGCCGTTGGAGATCCTTCAGTACCCTGTCCCGGTCGTCGGGATGCAGGCGCGCCTCCCAGGCATCAAGCGACGGGGATATCTCTTCGGGCGCATAACCCAGCATCAGTGCCCAGCGGGGAGAGTGATAGGTCTGCCCGGTGACGATATTCCAGTCCCACAGACCCTGATTGCTGCCCTCCAGGGCAAAGCGCCAGCGCAGCTCATTGTCCTGAATCGTGGTGTGCTGTGCCTCGGCCTGAACCCGTAGACGGATGTTCTCGTTGAAACTGGCCTGAATGCGCGAGGCGCTGACGAAGACGAACAACAGGAAGAGGCAGACGATCAATCCGGCCATCACGGACAGGGCCCCATCCTGTAGCAGCAGGGCAATGGCCAGCGGCACGAGCATCGGGGCGACCAGAAACAGGGTGGACAGCCGGTCGGTGGCCAGGGCGATGATGGCCCCGGCGGTGATGCCGGCGATGGCAAAGGCCAGGAAGGCCTGGAAGCTCAAGTCACCGGACTGGGTGAGCAAGGTGCAGCCGATGCCCCAGCCGATGCCGGCGGCCAGGGTGCTGGCCCTGAAACGCCACAGCCAGACAGGGTGCTCGGGGGTGTCGGTGCGCCGAAAGGCCAGCCACAGTCTGCCCCGGAGCAGAGCGACCAGCAGGACGAGGCAGAACCAGCCCAGCAGCGGGAGGGCCGGCAGCACGGGCAAATGAATCAGGCCCAGGATGGCGGCCGCGCCGATAGACACCGCCGTGGTGGCGGGCAACCCCTCGTAGAGGTAGCGTGTCTTTTCGGTTTCCATTTCCAACATCCCGTGACCTCCAGGCCCAGGTCGGGCCGCAACCCGAGCATGTCATCTCCGGCCGCAAACTTGCCGGACTCCTGTCGTACGCTGGTCCCGCCCGAGGCTCCCCCGGCCCTTACGTGGAGGCCGGGGACGGGACTTTGTCCTTGAAATCACAAAGATCGGCGATCAGGCATTGCCCGCACTTGGGGGCGCGAGCGGTACAAGTATAGCGGCCATGCAGGATCATCCAGTGATGGGCGTCCTGTCTGAATTCGGCGGGCACCACGCGCAGCAGTCGTGTTTCCACCGCCGACGGGGTCTTGCCCGGCGCGATCCCGGTGCGGTTGGCGACGCGGAAGATATGGGTATCGACGGCGATGGTGGGTTCGCCGAAGGCGGTGTTCAGCACCACGTTGGCGGTCTTGCGCCCGACCCCGGGCAGGGCTTCCAGGGCGGCCCGCTCACGGGGCACTTCACCTTGCCACTGATCCACCAGGATACGGCAGGTCCGGATGATGTTTTCCGCCTTGCTGTTGTACAGGCCGATGGTACGGATGTAGCCCTTGAGCCCTTCCAGCCCCAGGTCGAGGATGGCCTGGGGGGTGTCGGCCACGGGGAACAGCAGGGCCGTGGCCTTGTTGACACCCTTGTCGGTGGCCTGAGCCGAGAGGATCACGGCGATCAGCAGTTCAAACGGGGTGCGGTAGTTCAATTCCGTGGCGGGGTGGGGGTTGGCCGCCCGCCAGCGGGTGAATATCTCCCGGCGCTTGTCATTGTTCATCCGTCCGCCTCAGGCCCGGGCCTCCCTGAGGGCTTCGGCGCGACGGGCTGCTCGTTTCTCCAGTCGGTCATCCACCAGGTTCTTCATGGCCAGCAAGAGGCCCAGGCCGATGAAGGCCCCCGGTGGCAGGATGGCCAGCAAAAAGCCCCGGTAGTCTTCGATCAGGGTCACGGTGAGTCCCCGTGCCGCCTCGCCGAACATCAGGTGCGCCTGATCGAACAGGGTGCCCTGGCCGATGGCCTCGCGCATGGCACCCAGGGCCACCAGCACCAGGGTGAAGCCGATACCCATGATCAGCCCGTCGACAAAGGCCTTGGGGATGGTGTGCTTGGAGGCAAAGGCCTCGGCCCGACCGATGATGGCGCAGTTGGTCACGATCAGCGGGATGAAGATCCCCAGCACCAGGTAGAGTTCATGGAAGTAGGCATTCATGGCCAGTTCGATGGCGGTGACCACCGAGGCGATGATGAGCACATAGATGGGGATGCGGATCTCCGGTCGCACCCAGTTGCGGATGAAGGAGACGCTGACGTTGGAGGCGATCAGGGTCAGGGTGGTGGCCAGTCCCAGCCCCAGGGCATTGACCACCGTGCCGGAGATGGCCAGCAGGGGGCACAGGCCCAACAGCTGCACCAGGGCGGCGTTGTTGTACCAGAGGCCATCGGCGACGATCTTGCCGTAGGGGGTGTCATTCATCAGTGTGCGCCTCTTCATCCGTGTCATCGACGGGCATCGGCTCGAATACCTGTTCCCGATGGGTGTCGAAGTAGATCAGGGTATCGCGTACCGCACGCACCACCGCCCGAGGGGTGATGGTGGCCCCGGTGAACTGGTCGAAGATGCCGCCGTCCCGTTGCACCGCCCAGCGTTCCACCGGCGGATTGCCCAGTTCCAGGTCGTCAAAGCCCAGGATCCAGTCGGAGCGGTCGGCCTCGATGTCATCGCCCAGGCCCGGGGTCTCTCGGTGGCTGACCACCCGCACCCCGGCCACCCGGCCGTCTGCGCGCACGCCCACCAGCAGATGGATATCACCGGAGTAGCCGCCGCGGGCGGTCACGGAGAATACCGCAGCCACCGGTTCATCGGCCAGGCGCGCCCGGTAGACCAGATGGTTGCCGCCACCGAGCAGGGCGTGGCTGAGCACGGTGGTGTCGTTGATGATCTCGTTGTCGTATTCGCCGTCGGGGAGGATGTCATGCAGGCGCGCCAGGGTGGCCGCTTCCCGGTTGGCTTCGATGCGTTCCGCCGTGCCCATGTGGACCAGGGCCACCAGTCCGGCCCCCACCAGTCCGAAGGCGGCCAGCAGGGCCGTGGTGAGATAGATTTCCCGCAACACGTTCCTAGCCCTCCTTGCCGGCGGCAGTCTTGCCGAAGACCCGGGGCTGGGTGTAGTGATCGATCAGGGGCACCATCATGTTCATGAGCAGGACCGCGAAGGCCACTCCTTCCGCATAGCCCCCCCAGGTACGGATGACGAACACCAGCGCCCCCACCCCGGCACCGAAGATCAGGCGTCCCCGGGGCGTGGTGCTGGCGGAGACCGGGTCGGTGGCGATGAAGAAGGCACCGAGAATGGCGGCGCCGCTGAAGACATGGAACAGAGGGGAGGCGTAGATCTCCGGGTTGATGAGCCAGAACAGGCCGGAGAGCAGGGTGAGGGCGCCCAGCATGGCCACCGGGATCTGCCAGCCGATGACCCGGCGCTTGAGCAGCCACAGGCCGCCCACCAAGAACCACAGGCCGATCCACTCCCAGCCCACGCCGCCCAGATAGCCGAAGAAGGGCGAGGTCTGGATCTCGCTGATGGGGTGTGCCAGTCCCACCCCCGTCTGCATCCGGTCCAGCGGCGTGGCGGCGGTGATCATGTCCCAGGTCAGTCCGTCCGGCAGGCGCCCGGCAAAGATGGCGGTGAAGGCCTGGGGCAGGCTCAGGTTCAGCTCGGCGATGACGGAAGGACTCAGCCACAGGGTCATTTCCCGGGGGAAGGAGATCAGCACCACCACATAGCCCACCATGGCCGGATTGAAGGGGTTGTATCCCAGGCCGCCGTAGAGGTGTTTGGCCATCACCATGGCAAAGCCCACTCCCACCAGGGTGACCCACCAGGGGGTCAGCGGCGGCACGGCCAGGGCAAACAGCCAGCCGGCCAGTACCGCGCTCAGGTCGGTGATGTGGGGCGTCAGTGCGCGGCCGCGTACCAGCAGCATCAGGGCCTCGCAGGCCAGGGCGACGGTGACGGCCAGAGAGACGTTGATCAGCACGCCCCAGCCGAAATACCAGGTCATGGCCGCGGTGCCGGGGATGAGGGCCAGCAGTACCTGTCCCATGACCCGGTTGACACTGCGGGCGGGCGCCATGTGTGGCGAACTGAAGGTCTTGAAGCGCATCAGCGGGTTTCGTCGTCGTTATCGGAGACCGGAGCGGCGGCATTCGTGCCCTGTGCTTCCCGGTCGGCCTTGCGGGCCTGGGCCCGTGCCAGGGCGGCACGGATCACCGCCTGCTTGGGATCTTCCGCCCCATCGGTGGCGGTCGTCTGCTGGGTAGTGGCCTGCTTGCGCTTCATGCGCTCGGCCTTTTCCCGTTCTTCCCGTTCCAGGCGTTCCCGTCGCAGTTCATGGCGCTGCTTGGCGGCCTCGGCCTGGCGACGTTCCCGTTCCTGGGACCAGATTTCGTTCTTGGCAAAGCGGTAGTACTGCACCAGCGGGATGTTGCTGGGGCAGACGTGAGCGCAGCAGCCGCATTCGATGCAGTCGAACAGGCTGTATTCCTGGGCCTTTTCAAAGTCACGGGCACGGCTGAACCAGTACAGCTGTTGGGGCAGCAGGCCGGCAGGGCAGGCCTTGACGCATTCCCCGCAGCGGATGCAGGGCATCACCGGGCCTGGGCGCTCCACGTCGGCGGTGCGAGCGGCGATGACGCAGTTGCCGCCCTTGATGATGGGCACTGCGTCGCTGGCCAGGGCAAAGCCCATCATGGGGCCGCCCATGATGAGTCGTTCCACGTCGTCGGTGTAGCCCCCGGCCAGGGCAATCAGGTCTGCCACCGGGGTGCCCAGGTAGACCTGCAGGTTGCGGGGGCGGTTGACGCCGCTGCCGGTGACCGTCACCAGGCGGGAGATCAGGGGTTCACCCAGGACCACGGCCCGGTAGATGGCGGCGAGGGTACCCACGTTGTGGCAGACCACGCCCACGTCGGCGGGCAGGCCTTCGCTGGGCACTTCGCGACCGGTGAGTACGCGTACGAGCTGGCGTTCGCCGCCGGTGGGGTAGATGCTGGGGATGGCGACGATGCGGATATTGTCCCGTTCTTCGCCGCCCAGGGCCTCGGTCATGGCGCGGATGGCCTCGGGCTTGTTGTCCTCAATGCCGAACAGGCAGCGCTCCGGCTTCAAGGCGCGGCGTACCAGGTGCATGCCGGCGATCACTGCTTCCGCCTGGGTGCGCATGAGCATGTCGTCGCAGGTGATGTAAGGCTCGCACTCGGCGCCGTTGATCACCAGTGTGTCGATCTTCTGCTGGGGCCGGGGGTTGAGCTTCACCGCCGCGGGAAAGGCGGCCCCGCCCAGGCCCACGATCCCCGCATCACGTACCCGGTTGCGTAGCTTGACGGGGTCGATGTTGCGGTAGTCTTCGATGGGCGGCATCCGGCTGTCGCCCCAGTCATCTTCGCCGTCGGCTTCGATGACGATGCAGGGGGCGGACAGGCCGGAGGGGTGGGGCACCGGCTGATCACCAATGAGGACGATGCGGCCGGAGGTGGGGGCATGGATGTGGGCGCCCACGTAGGTGTCCGAACGGGCGATGAGTTGTCCCTTCCTGACCTGTTCACCGCGTTTGACCACCGGCACGGCGGCCTCGCCGATGTGCTGTCGCAACGGCAGGATCAGTCGCGGCGGCAGGGGGGCGACGGCCACCGGCTCGGTGGTGCTTTCCGCCTTGTGATCGGGCAGCTTGACGCCGCCGTGGAATCGCCAGAGTTTGTGGGAACTTGCAGTCATGGGGTGTCGTGGTCAGCGGGGGCTTTGGCGCCTCAGGCGCCGGAGCCCGCGGATGCCGGTCGGGCCAGATCCACCAGACAGAGGCGGTCAGCGGCGGTGTCCATGGGGAAAGGCCATTTCCAGGTATTGAGATCCTGGGCGATGGGTATCATGCGGATGCAGTCCACCGGGCAGGGCATCAGGCACAGTTCGCAGCCGGTGCACTGGGCTTCGACGACGGTGTGCAGCTGCTTGGCCGCGCCGATGATGGCATCCACCGGACAGGCCTGCACGCACAGGGTGCAGCCGATGCAGCTGTTTTCGTCGATGTGAGCCAGGGCCTTTTCCTTGACCTTGCCGGCGATGGGCTTGGCGTCGCGGCCCAGAAGATCGGCGAGGGCCGTGAGCAGGCCACTGCCCCCCGGAGGGCAGAGGTTGATGTCCGCCTTGCCCTCGGCGATGGCGGCGGCATAGGGGCGACAGCCCGCGAAGCCGCACTGACCGCATTGGGTCTGGGGCAGCATGTTGTCGATCCTTTCCACCACTGGATCGCTTTCCACGCGAAAACGGATGGCGGAATAGCCCAGGATCATGCCGAACAGGGCAGACAGGGAACTGATGACTAGAACGGCGGCAAGCATGGGCGGTTACATCTCCTGGCTCGTCGGTTACGGCATCCGGTTCAGGGGGCCAGCCCCAAAAAACCCATGAACGCCAGTGACATGAGGCCTGCGGTGACCAGCGCGATGGCACTGCCGCGGAACGGCGCCGGCACATCCGCAGCGGCGACCCGCTCGCGCATGGCGGCAAACAGGATCATGACCAGGGAGAAGCCGGCGGCGGCACCCAGGCCGTACATCACCGACTCCAGGAAGCCATGGCTTTCCTGCACGTTCAGCAGGGCCACTCCGAGCACCGCACAGTTAGTGGTGATCAGGGGCAAAAAGATCCCCAGTACGTTATAAAGCAGCGGGCTGGTCTTGTGTACCACCATCTCGGTGAACTGCACCACGGCGGCAATCACCAGGATGAAGGCGATGGTACGCAGATATTCCAGGCCGAAGGGGGCCAGCAGGTACTCGTTGACCAGATAACTGCAGACCGAGGACAGGGTCAGCACGAAGGTGGTGGCCAGGCTCATGCCGATGGCCGTCTCCACCTTCTTTGAAACCCCCATGAACGGGCACAGGCCCAGGAATTTCACCAGGACGAAGTTGTTGACCAGGACAGTGCTGACCAGGATCAGTGCGTACTCGGACATGGGACTCCCGCTCTCAGATGAGTATCCGCTACCCGGTGTGACGCCTGCAACCGGGCGGACATTGGGGAAATGACATGGTGCTCAATGCTCCAGCCGGATCTGGTGAAAATCCGTTACCACCGGATGGAGGCCATTGCAGTCGGCCGCGCCCTGTCGCTGTACCAGGGTGGTCCGCAGGCCAGCCGCGGCCGCGGCATCCAGCTCCCGCGTATCGTCGCAAAGGAACAGGGCTTCGCCGGGGGCGCACCGGATGCGTTCGGTGATGAGCTTGTAGGCCGCGATGTGGGTCTTGCCGCCGATACGGGTGTCGAAGTTGCCGCTGAACAGGGGGCGCAGATCGCCGGCCTCGCTGTGGGCCAGGAAGTCCTCCTGGGCACGCACCGAGCCGGAAGAGAATATGTGCAGCGTGATGCCCCGGTCATGCCAGGCCCGCAGGCAGGCCACGGCATCCGGGTAGATCTGTCCCTTGAAATCCCCCCGGCGGTAGCCTTCCTCCCAGATCAGGCCCTGCAGGGCCTTGAGGGGCGTGATCTTCTGATCCGCCGACATCCAGGCCACCATGCGTTGCATCAGGGCCTCGTCATCGAGAGAACCGCCGGCATAGGCTCGGATATCGGCCAGCAGGCGTTTCACCTCCGGCACATTGCGGTGGGTATGCACAAACTCAGGCAGGTGCTCCACCGCGTGGGGCAGCAGGACTTCCCGGGTGAAGGAGACCCCGGACAGGGTGCCTTCGATGTCGGTGATGATGGCCCTGATCATGGCCGCGGTTTCCGGGTCTGGATGGGTGTCATCATGGCTTGAGTCTGCGCAGCTGCAGTTCACAGTCAAAGAGGAATTCAAAGGCTTCCACATGATGTCGGGCTTCGGCCACATCATGACCCCAGGTATAGAAGCCGTGACCCTCGATGAGGTAGCCGGGGGTGTCCGGATGCCGGTTCATGTGATCATCCACCTGGGCCGCCAGCTGGGGGATCTCCTGGTCGTTGCCGAAGATGGGGAGCGTGATTGAGGCCTCATGGGCGGGGATGCCCGGCAGGGCCTTGAGGACTTCGCAGTCGGTGAGGGTCAGCTCAGCGCCTTCCACGATGCGGGACAGGACTGTGGCGCTGACGGAATGGGTATGCATCACGGCGCCGATTCGCGGGGAACGGCGATAGAGGATGATGTGCAGAAAAGTTTCTGCGGAGGGCTGCTTGCCGGGGGAAAGGACGTTGCCGTCCAGGTCCACCATCATCAGGCCGTCGCGTCCGAGTTCACCCTTGTGGCGGCCGGATTCGGTGATCACCATGCGGTGATCGTCCAGGCGCGCCGAGAGGTTGCCGGCAGCGGCCGGCATCCAGCCCCGATGATAGAAGAAGCTTCCTGCCGAAATGAGTTGGGCGGCACGTGCCTCAAGGTGCTCGTGTGTCTCTTCCATACCTGCCTGATCAAAGGGAAAAACAGCGGGTTAATGTACGCGACCCATGCGGCCGCGTCCATCCCGCCGCCCCCATCCGTTCAGGCGCAGTGAGAGATGCCCTCGGGGACCTTCATGTTGCGGCACAGGGCTTCCAGGTTTTCCGGATCCGGATTCTGGGCGGCCCGAGCCACATGCTCATGGGTGAGGTGGGGAGCCAGCAGAGTAATGAAATCATACATGTAGCCGCGCAGCCAGGCGCCCCGACGAAACCCGATGCGGGTGATGTTTTCCGACAGCCCGGGTTCAGTGTCCAGGGCTACCAGATCGTCATCATGACCCTTCTCCAGGGCGATACGGGCGATGATGCCCACCCCCATGCCGTGCCGTACGTAGGTCTTGATGACGTCCGCGTCCGCTGCCGTCAGCACCACGTCCGGGGTGAGTCCGGCACGTCGGAAGTCCGCATCCAGCTTGGTGCGACCGCTGAAACCGTCCAGATAGGTGACGATGGGGTAATCCGCCAGCCGTTCCAGGGGAATGGCGTCGGCTCCGGCCAGTTCATGCCCCTTGGGCACCACCACGCAGTGGGACCAGCGGTAGGCGGGCAACACGATCACCTGGCCGGAGGCCAGCATGGGCTCGGTGGCGACGATGAAGTCCACCTCGTCATGGGAGAGCATGTCGGCAATCTGCCGCGGCGTCCCCTGGTGAATCTGTACCCTGACCCGGGGAAACCGATGGCGGAAGGCGTCCACGATGGGGGGCAGGATGTAGCGGGCCTGGGCATGGGTGGTGGCAATGCGCAGATCGCCGGCCTGCTCGTCCCGGGCTTCTTCCGCCGCCGCACGGATGTTTTCCACCTCCCTGAGGATGACTTCGCTGTATTCCAGCACCCGGCGTCCGACGGCGGTCATGCCGGACAGATGCTTGCCGTTGCGCTGGAACAGGGGGACACCCAGTTCTTCCTCCAGCAGTCGGATCTGCTTGCTGATCCCCGGCTGCGAGGTGGCCAGGCGGTCCGCGGCTTCGGAGATGTTGAGGTTGTAGCGTGCAATGGCCTGCAGATAGCGGAGTTGCTGGAGTTTCATGTCGAGATTATCCTGTGATCAAGGCGGTCGAGCCCCGGATCAATCGGCCCCAAGATGGAGCGTTGCCTGTATCAGGTCAAGTATACATATATAATCTTGCGTTATGTATCCACTCCCTTGGGAAACAGCGAACAAGTCCTTTGCCGTCACTCCGAGCAAGCCCTTTGCCGCTATTCCGGACGAGGCCTCAGCCATTGTCCCGAACAAGCCCGTTGCCGTCACTCCCGCGAGTCCTTTGCCGTCACTCCCGCGAAAGTGGGAGTCCAGAATTCCCAGCCCGTGACCGGATTCCCGCCGGCGCGGCAATGGCCTGTACGCATCTCCCTCCCCGGGGGAGTCGGCCTGTCGGCAAATTCTAATGCTCGGGCAGGGTCATCCCCTCGAAGATCCGGTCCACGCTCTCCTGGGTCCGGGCATTCAAGGCCTCATGGATCGTGTCTTCTCCCGCATGGGGGGCGATCAGTTCCATGAAGTGGCACATGAAGCGGCGCAGGTAGACCCCTTTGCGGAAGCCTACCCGGGTGACATTGCCGGTGAACAGTGCCTTGGCATCCAGATAGGCCAGATCCGTATCCTGACCGGGCTCGTAGGCCATATGGGCAATGATGCCGATCCCCAGTCCCAGCCTGACGTAGGTCTTGATGACGTCCGAGTCCGCCGCGCTCAGCACGATCTCCGGCGCGACGCCTGCGTTGGCAAAATCCTGTTCCAGCCGGCCACGGCCGGAAAAACCGTGCACATAGGTGACGATGGGGTAGCCGGCCACGTCTTCCAGGGCGAGGGGTTTGACCCGGGTGAGCGGATGTCCCTTGTCAACCACCACGCAATGGTGCCAGCGATAGGCGGGAATCATGAGCAATTCCCGGTTCACGGCGATGGCCTCGGTGGCAATGGCAAAGTCCACTTCGCCGGAGGCGGCCATCTGGGAGATCTGTACCGGTGTGCCTTGATGGATGAGCAGGTGCACCCGGGGATAGCGGCGTCGGAATTGGGTGATCAGGGGCGGCAGGAAGTAGCGGGCCTGGGTATGGGTGGTGGCGATGCGCAGGGTGCCCCGTTCTTCATCCCTGAAGTCTTCCGCCAGGGCGCGGATGTTCTGCACTTCCCCAAGGATGTTTTCGGCCCGGGCCATGATCTGGCGGCCGGCCGGGGTGACGTGGGTGAAGTGCTTGCCGCTGCGGTGGAAGATCTCCAGCCCCAGTTCTTCTTCCAGCAGCTTCACCTGCTTGCTGACCCCGGGTTGGGAGGTGAACAGGCGCTCGGCAGCCTCCGTCACGTTGAGGTTGTTTTCGACGATGGCCTTCAGGTAGCGCAGCTGCTGGAGCTTCATAGGGGCTCGGGGTGTGTTGCTAATTCTCTTGAGTGATTACAACACAAATTTATATTCTTTCAACCCGTCAGTGGGGATTGCTAGATTTGATTTCAATCAAATGAGGAGATCCCGTCATGGCCCAGTCCAGCATTCATACCCCGGCCCAGGCCCATTATCGGGAAGTTGTGCTCAGACGCCGCATGGTGGCGCTGGAGCGTGAACTGCGTCACCTGGAAGAAGAATTGAATACGGTGCATCAGGGCGCCGGGCAGCGAGGCCTGCCAAGCCGGCAGGCCCACGCACCCGGTTTCAGTCACCACATCCCGGTCGCCGCCGGCTAGAGGCCGGCTATTTCACCCGCATGCCCGGCTGGGCGCCAGTATCCGGTGACAGGATGAACAGATCCTTGCCGCCGGGACCGGCGGCAAGCACCATGCCTTCGGACAGGCCGAACTTCATCTTGCGCGGTGCCAGGTTGGCCACCATCACCGTCAGGCGTCCTTCCAGGTCTGCCGGGTCATAGGCCGACTTGATCCCGGCGAAGACCTGTCGGGTCTCGCCACCCAGGTCCAGGGTCAGGCGCAGCAGCTTGTCGGCGCCTTCCACATGCTCGGCCCGACTGATGCGGGCGATGCGCAGATCCACTTTGGCGAAGTCGTCATAGGTGATCTCCTCCCGGATCGGATCCTGGGCCAGCGGCCCCTTGGGCTGGATCGGCGTGGGTGCCAGGCTTTCCTTCGAGGCCTCCAGCATGGTCTGCACTGCCTGTGGATCCACCCGGGTCATCAGGGGTTCGTAAGTGTTGATGCGGGTGCCCACCAGGGGCTGTTGCACCGCCGTCCAGGTGAGCGCGGGAACGCCCAGGAACCCTTCCGCTTTCTCCGCCATGGACGGCAGTACCGGCCGCAGATAGGTGAGAATGGCCCGGAACAGGTTGATGCCCTGGGTGCAGACGGCCTGGACATGGGCCTGACCGTCTTCCTGCTTGGCCAGGACCCAGGGTTTCTGTTCGTCCACGTACTGATTGGCCACGTCCGCCAAGGCCATGATCTCCCGCATGGCCTGGCCGAATTCCCGCCGTTCATAGAGTCCGGCAATCTCTTCCCCGGCCCGCACGTAGCGGTCATACAGATCCGGGTCCGGCAGGCTGTCGGCCAGGCGGCCGGCAAAGCCCTTGTGGATGAACCCGGCGCAACGGGAGGCGATGTTCACCGCCTTGCCCACCAGGTCGCTGTTCACCCGGGCGATGAAATCGTCCAGGGACAGGTCGATGTCGTCCACGCCGGGGCCGAGCTTGGCGGCAAAGTAGTAGCGCAGGTATTCCGGTTGCAGGTGGTCCAGATAGGTGCGGGCCTTGATGAAGGTGCCCCGGGACTTGGACATCTTCTGGCCGTTGACGGTGAGAAAGCCGTGGCAGTGCACCGCCGTGGGGGTACGAAAGCCCGCGCCGCTGAGCATGGCGGGCCAGAACAGGGTGTGGAAGTAGGCGATGTCCTTGCCGATGAAATGATGCAGCTCCGCCGTGCTGTCGGCGCGCCACCAAGCGTCGAAATCCAGGCCATGCTGCTCGCAGTAGTGCTTGAAGCTGGCCATGTAGCCGATGGGGGCATCCAGCCAGACGTAGAAGTATTTGCCCGGCGCATCGGGGATCTCGAAACCCCAGTAGGGGGCGTCGCGGGAGATGTCCCAATCGTTCAGGCCCGCCTCGAACCATTCCCGCAGCTTGTTGCGGATCTCCCCCTGCAGGCTGCCGGAGCCGGTCCATTCCCGCAGCATGGCGTGGAAGTCGCCCAACTTGAAGAAATAGTGCTCGGACTCCTTTTCCACCGGTGTGGCACCGGAGATGGCGGAGACCGGATTCTTCAGATCCGTGGGGGCGTAGGTGGCGCCGCAGGCCTCGCAGGAGTCTCCGTATTGGTCCGCCGCGCCGCAACGGGGGCATTCCCCCTTGATGAAGCGATCCGGCAGGAACATCTTCGCTTCCGGGTCATAGGCCTGGCGGATGGTGCGCCGGGCGATGTGTCCGGCATCCCGCAGTCGGGTGTAAATCAGTTCGGCAAAATGGCGGTTTTCTTCCGAATGGGTGCTGTGGTAGTGGTCGAAGTCCACCAGGAAGCCGGCAAAATCCGCCCGGTGCTCCCGGCCGATGCGTTCGATCAGGGCCTCCGGGGTGATGCCCTCGCTGCGGGCCTTGAGCATGATGGGGGTGCCGTGGGCATCATCGGCGCAGACATAGAGGCACGTGTTGCCGCGCATCTTCTGGAAACGCACCCAGATGTCAGTCTGGATGTATTCCACCAGATGACCCAAGTGGATGGGACCGTTGGCATAGGGCAGGGCGCTGGTGACCAGAATGTTGCGAGTGTCGGATGTCATGATCTTGGCGGGGGCAGGGAAAATGATTAAAGGTAGCAGGTCGGGCCGGTCGGGGCCAGTTTGTTGGCCCTCCATGAAGTTCTGAGCAAGTCATCTCCCTCCATCCCAGCTATTCCCGCATTTCCGTCATTTCCGCGCAAGCGGGAATCCAGTCGGTGCCGGCGCTCCTGGGGATTCCCCCATCGTCATTCCCGCGCAAGCGGGAATCCAGTCGGTGCCGGCGCTCCTGAGGATTTCCCCCATCGTCATTCCCGCGCAGGCGGGAATCCAGTCGGTGCCGGTGCTCCTGAGGATTTCCCCCATCGTCATTTCCGCGCAAGCGGGAATCCAGTCACGGGCTGAAAAACATGGGCTCCCGCTTTCGCGGGAGTGACGGAAGGTGGTGCAGGGGCGACGGAGGAATGCGCGGGAGTGACGAAGGTGGTGCAGGCGTGGTGGAAGAATGCGCAGGAATGACGGCAAACTGCTCGGGAAGTGACAAAAGAGCCTTTTTCAGCCTTCCCCTGTAGGGTTTTGATGTTTTTTCAGGTTAGATTGGACGCCGAACCGTTTGCTGTTCGCGGATGTCAACGAACCCAAGGATGCATTGCCATGACACGCCACTTCACTGCATTACCCCGACACCTGGCCTGGTTCGGCACCGTGCTGCTCCTGACCGCCTGTGTCACCATCAACATCTATTTCCCCGCGGCGGCCGCCGAGGATGCCGCCCGCACCATCGTGCGGGACGTGCTGGGTGAGACGGCCCAACCCGCCGAGGACAGCCCGTCGGCCGCGCCGACGGCGCCGGATGCCCGCCTGGAGGGCGGCGTTCAGCGTGTCCTGGCATTGATCCTGGATGCGATCATCCCCCCAGCTCAGGCTCAGCAGGCCAACATCAACATCCGTACCGCCGGCATCGATGCCCTGCGGGCCTCCATGCGGTCACGGACGCCGGCACTGCAGCCCCATTTTGCCTCCGGGGCCATCGGCTTCACCCGGGACGGACTGGTGACCCTGCGTGACCTCAATGCCGTGCCCCTGCGGGACCGGGCTGCGGTGCAACGCCTGGTGACGGAGGAAAACGCCGATCGCAACGCCCTGTACCGGGAGATTGCCCGGGCCAATGACCGGCCCGAGTGGGAGTCGGATATCCGCAGCACCTTCGCCCGCGTCTGGGTGCAGGAAGCCCCGCGAGGGTACTGGTACCAGGATGAGCGGGGGCAGTGGCGGCAGAAGTAGCCGGCCGGGTTGAATGGCTTCATCGGCTACAATCCCTACCATGTCGGTCCGATGCCAACCCTCAGCCCCACCCCCCTGGCGCCGTTTCCTGGTCACCCTGTCGGCCTGTCTGGCCCTGTGGTGGATCCTGACCGACGGTGATCCGGGTGGCTGGGTCATCGGCGTCCCCGTGGCCTTACTGGCTGCCGCCTCGGTCTTTACCCTGCCGCCGGGGCGGCGCTACCGTCTGTCCTTGCGCGGTCTGGTGGTGTTCATGGGGTTCTTCCTCTGGCAGTCCTTCGTCGGCGGGCTGGATGTCTCCCGCCGGGCCTTGTCGCCGCGCATGCCGCTGGCCCCCGGGTTCATCGACTACCCGGTCCGGCTACCGCCGGGACCGGCACTGACCTTTTTCATGAATGTGATCGGTCTGCTCCCGGGTACCTTGAGTGTGGGGCTGCATCAGCGCCGTATTCAGCTCCATGTGCTGGACGTGGGCATGCCCCTGCATCCCTCACTGCGCCGGCTGGAAAACCGGGTGGCGGCCCTTTTTAGTCTGCAGCTGGAGGCCTCGTGACATGACCGCATTCTGGCTTTTCGGCGCCCTGTTCCTGCTTCTCACCGTCGCCGTGGGCATGGTGCGGGTGCTGTCCGGTCCCACTCCGGGGGACCGGATGCTGGCAGCCCAACTCTTCGGCACCGCCGGGGTGGCCATCCTGTTGCTGCTGTCCCTGGCCATGGAACAGCCGGCCCTCGTGGACGTGGCCCTGGTCTTCGCCCTGCTGGCGGCGGTGGCCACGGTGGCCTTTGTCAGACAGAGGGGCTTGCCCCGGGAGGGGGGCGATCAGTCATGATGAATCTGGTCATGGATGTCATCAGCATGGGACTGGTCGTGATGGGGCTTGTGTTCTTTGCCGCCGGCAGTGTCGGCATGCTGCGATTCCCGGATGTGTACACCCGGCTGCACGCCTTGACCAAGGCCGATAATCTGGGGCTGGGGCTGGTGGCGGCAGGGGTGGCCCTGCAGGCGGGCAGCCTGCCTCAGGTGTTCAAACTGATCCTGATCTGGGCCCTGGTGCTGGCCGGCGGCGCGGCCGGCTGCCACCTGGTGGCCCAACGGGCGCGCCGCCGAGAATCCCACCGAGCCTGAGGCCCACTTTCATCCATCATGCAAAACCACGCGATGCCTGACGAGATCACCACCTGGCTTTTGATCGGTTTTGATGTCCTGCTGGCCCTCACCCTGCTGGGGGTGGCCTGGCGTCTGCTGGCGGGCCGGGATCTGTTCCGGTCCGTGGTCCTGTTCATCGCCTTCGGATTGCTGCTTTCCCTGGCCTGGGTGCGCCTTGCCGCCCCCGATGTGGCCTTGGCCGAGGCCGCTATCGGCGCCGGTGTCACCGGTGCCCTGCTGCTGGTGGCCCTGGGTCGTTTGCGACGGTTGGAAAACCGATCCCGTCGGGAAGGGAAGAACACTTGATCCGGCGGCGATTTGCTCTCTCCCCGGCGCTGCTGATGAGCCTGGCCCTGGCCGGCCTGCTCATCGTCGTCGTGCTGGATCTGCCGCCACAGCCGGGGCTGGCCGGACCGGTGGCTCAGGCCATGGATCAGGCCGGCGTCGGACATCCGGTCACGGCGGTACTGCTCAACTTTCGCGGCTATGACACCTTTCTGGAACTGGCGGTGCTGATGCTGGCGGTGCTGTCGATCTGGTCCCTGGGGCGCCGTGATCCGATTCCGGCCCGGCCGGTGCAGGGGCCGGTGATGCACGGCACCCTGCGTCACCTGATCCCGGTGGCGGTGGTCACCGGTGGCTACCTGGTCTGGGTGGGCAGCAGCGACAGCGGCGGTGCCTTTCAAGGCGGCGCCGTGCTGGGGGCCGCCGGGGTGATGCTGATGCTGTCTCTTCCTCGTGAAATGCCCATGCCGCCCGCGCTGCTGCAGCGCCTGGGGCTGTCCCTGGGGGTGTTTGCCTTCCTGGCGGTGGGTACCGCAGGTCTGCTGGCCGGCCATGGTTTCATGGGCTATCCCCCGGCCTGGGCCTATCACCTGATCCTGGGCATCGAATTGGCCGCCGCCGTGTCCATTGCCCTGACCCTGGTGCTGCTGTTTCTGGGGGGGCGGTCCCGCAAGGTGCGGCATGACCGTTGACGTCATCAGCCCCCAGATCTATCTGCTCTGCGGCGTGCTGCTGTTCGTGCTCGGGCTGCATGCCCTGGTGGTGCGCCGTCACCTGCTGTTGAAGATCCTCGCCGTCAACATCATGGGTTCCGGGGTCTTCATGCTCCTGCTGGGTGTGGCCGCCCGGGGGGAGGGGGGCATTGATCCGGTGCCCCACGCCCTGGTCATCACCGGCATCGTGGTGGCGGTCAGTGCCACCGCCGTGGCCCTGGTGCTCATGCTCAAGGTGAAAGCGGCCACCGGTCTGGCACGGCTACCCCTGTCCGGGCCGGAGGACTGAGATGCCCTGGATGGATGTCATGGCGGACATGGCCCTGGCGCCCTGGTTGGTGATCCTGCCCCTGGCGGGGGCTTTGCTGGCGGGACTGTGGCCCGCCGCGGCACGGTGGTGGGGCCTGCTGACGGGGCTGCTCACCCTGCCGATGGCCCTGTTGCTGGCGCTGCAGGTCCATGCCCATGGCCCCATGGTCCTTTATCTGGGGGGATGGGTGCCGCCGCTGGGTATCGCCCTGGTGGCGGACGGCCTGGCGAGTCTGATGCTGTTGATGACCGCGGGGGTGGGCCTGGCCATCAGTCTCTACGCCCTGGGCTACCTGACCGGGGAGACAGGGGGGCGCTGGTTCTGGATCCTCTGGCTGTGGCTGTGGGCGGCCATGAATGCCCTCTATCTGTCCGGGGATGTGTTCAACCTCTATGTCACCCTGGAGTTGGTGGTGCTGGCTTCGGTGGCCCTGGTGGCCCTGGCCGGTGGCGCCGCCCCCCTGGTGGCGGCCATGCGTTACCTGCTGGTGAGTCTGCTCGGCTCCATGGCCTATCTGATGGGGGTGGCCCTGCTCTACGGGTCTTACGGGGTGCTGGATCTGCAGGGGCTGGGCGCGCAGGTGGCCCTGTCGGCGGCCCCCATGCTGGCGGCGGCCCTGATGACCGTGGGTCTGATGGCCAAATCGGCCCTGTTTCCGCTGCATGTCTGGCTGCCCCCCGCCCACGGCAGTGCCCCGGCGCCGGTCAGCGCAGCCCTCTCGGCCCTGGTGGTCAAAGTGTCCTTCTACCTCATGCTGCGCCTGTGGCTGACGGTCTTCCCGGCGTTGCCCCTGCCGGGGCTGGACATGCTGATGGGAGCCCTGGCCATGGGTGCGGTGCTCTGGGGTGGCCTCATGGCCCTGCGGGCATCCCGGCTCAAGCAGGTGGTGGCCTATTCTACGGTGGCCCAGGTGGGCTATCTGTTTCTACTGTTTCCGTTTCTCCGGGCGTTCCCGGACGGCTGGAAGGCGGTGGTTTTCTTTGCGGTCGCTCATGGGGTGGCCAAGGCCGCCGTGTTCCTGGCCGCCGGGACCCTGCAACGGGCGGCTGGACATGACCGGTTGGCGGATCTGGGCGCTGTGATGCGCGGCCGCCTCAAAACCAGCTTTGCACTGGGGATCGCCGGGGCCAGCCTGGTGGGACTGCCTTTCACCGGTGGTTTCATCGCTAAATGGCTGCTGGTACAGACCGCCCTTGAAGCCGGTCTTTGGATCTGGGTCCTGATGGTCCTGGGCGGAGGCCTCCTGGCCGGTGCCTACGTGTTCCGGTTGCTGGGACCGGCCTTCCAGCCGGGTCCTGCGGACCCGGGGCAGCCCCTGCCCGCGGTGATGGAATGGGTGCCCCTGGCCCTGGCCCTGTTGACTATCGGCCTGGGCTTTGCCGGCACCCCGGTCCTGTCGTTGCTGACCCGGACCCTGACCGGGGGAGGGGGCTGAGATGGAGACGGGGGGACACATGCTGCTGCTGATTCTCCTGAGCTCCCTGCTGCCCGGGGTGGCCATCTTCTTCCTGAAGGAGCAGCAGTTCGCCCTGCGCACGGCCCTTAACCTGGGGGGCGCCAGCCTCAAATTCCTGCTGATCATCGCGTTGCTGGTGGGGGTATACCGGGACGGCAAGACCTACAGCCTGAGTGTGAATCTGTTGCCGGGAATCGACCTGGTGCTGGCGGCGGATGCCCTGTCCCTGCTGTTTGCCACCCTCTCGGCGGTGCTCTGGCTGGTCACCACCATCTATGCCATCGGCTACCTGGAGGACTCGCCCAACCGCAGCCGATTCTTCGGCTTCTTCAGTCTGTGCGTGAGTGCCACGGTGGGGATCGCCTTCTCCGGCAACCTCATCACCCTGCTGATTTTCTATGAAATCCTGACTTTGGCCACCTGGCCCCTGGTGGTACACCGGGGTACGGCGGAGTCCTTCCGGGCCGGGCGCGTCTATCTGGCCTACACCCTCCTCGGGGGGGCGGTGCTGCTGGGGGCCGTGGTCTGGCTGACCCTGCTGGCCGGTTCCGAGCCCTTTGCCGCCGGCGGTTACCTGCGGGACCTGAGTGCCGACCATGGTCCGGTCCTGATCATGATCTTTGCCATGCTGATGGCCGGGTTCGGAGTCAAGGCGGCCCTGCTGCCCCTGCATAGCTGGTTGCCCCGTGCCATGGTGGCGCCGGCGCCGGTGAGTGCCCTGCTGCACGCGGTGGCCGTGGTCAAGGCCGGGGCTTTCGGTATCGTGCGGGTACTCAACGACGTCTACGGGGTAGACCTGGCGGCGGATCTGGGGGTGACGTTGCCGTTGCTGCTGCTGGCCGTCCTGACCATCATTTACGGCTCGGTACGGGCGGTGTTCGCCGAGGATCTCAAGCAGCGACTGGCCTTTTCCACCATCAGCCAGGTGTCCTACATCATCCTCGGGGTAGCCCTGGCCGGACCCATCGGGGCCGTGGGCGGACTGGTGCATCTGGTCCATCAGGGGGTGATGAAGATCACCCTGTTCTTCTGCGCCGGTAATTTTGCCGAGACCCTGGGTATCCACCGAGTGGACGAGATGCGCGGGGTGGGTCGGCGCATGCCCTGGACCATGACCGCCTTCACCCTGGCGGCCCTGGGCATGATCGGCATTCCGCCGCTGGCTGGGTTCATCAGTAAATGGTACCTGGGCCTGGGTGCCCTGGAGGCGGGGCTGGCCTGGGTGACCGTCGTGCTGGTGGTCAGCAGTCTGCTCAATGCCCTGTATTTCCTGCCGCCGATCCTGCGGGGCTGGTTCAGTCGCCGGGAGGGTCCCTGGCCCGATGAGCGCCATGGGGGCGGGCGACTTGAGACGCACTGGATGTTGCTGCTGCCCACGGTGGCGGTGGCCACCATGGCGCTGGGTATGGGACTGCTGGCCTCCCTGACCATCAGCCCCCTGTACTGGGTGACCTTTATCGTGGAATTCGAGTACGGCTACGACCACATCTGGAGCGCCATCTTCGAATGGGAGACGCCATGACCCCGCAACTGTGGCTGATCCTGATCCCTGCAACCCCGCTGCTGCTGGTGCTGGCGATGGCCCTGCCGGGCCTGGGGCGGCATCTCTGGCGCCTGACCCCGCTGGCGGTGTTGCCGGCCCTGGCAGGCCTGGTATGGTTGCCGGATGGTGCCTGGGCCTTCTATCCCTGGCTGCTGGTGGGTACGGAGCTGGCCCTGGACCCGGTGGGGCGGGGCTTTTTGCTGCTCACCGCCCTGCTGTGGGGGGCGGCTGCCGTCTACGCCCAGGGGTATCTCGGGGCGGGTCCGGCCAGGGTGCGTTTCCATGCCTTCTTCCTGTTGGCCATGGCGGGCAACCTGGGGCTGGTGGTGGCGGCGGACGTGGTCTTTTTCTATACCAGCTTTGCCCTCATGAGCCTGGCCGCCATGGGGCTGGTGGTGCATGACCAGCGCTTCGAGTCCTGGCGGGCGGGTTGGGTCTATCTGGGCATGGCCGTGGCCGGCGAGGTGGCCCTGTTCACAGGACTGATCCTGTTGGTACACGATGCCGGCGGACATGGCATGGTGCGGGTCTGGGAGCAGCCGCCGGATGCGATGGCCGTGGCCCTGCTGGTGATCGGTCTGGGGGTGAAGGCCGGGCTGGTCCCCCTGCATGTCTGGCTGCCCCTGGCCCATCCGGCTGCGCCCACCCCCGCCAGTGCGGTACTTTCCGGGGCCATGATCAAGGCGGGCCTGCTGGGTTGGATGCGCCTGCTACCGCCGGGCAGTGCGCCGGAAGCCCTGGGTACGATCCTGGTAGTGTTGGGCCTGGTGGGGGCCGGCTACGGGGTAGCGGCGGGGGTTTTCCAGTATCGGGCGAAGACCGTGCTGGCTTATTCCAGTATCAGTCAGATGGGGCTGATGACGGCGGGACTGGGGGTGGCGATAGCCCACCCGGCTCTGGCGCCCGCGCTGATATCGGCACTGGTGATCTACGCCCTGCACCATGGCATCGCCAAGGCCGCTCTGTTCCTGGGGGTGGGTATTGCCCAGCGGGTGGGGCGACCGGCGGCACTGGCCTGGTTGCTGCTGCCGGGACTGGCGCTGGCGGGGATGCCCCTGACCAGTGGCGCCGTGGCCAAGATTCTGCTCAAGGCGCCCCTGTACGATGCGCCCGTGGATCTGTCCCTGGTGACCCTGTTGCTGTCCACGGCGGCGGCCGGCACCCTGCTGCTGATGCTGCGGTTCTGGGTGCTGGCCGCCGGTGGCGCGCGCGAGCCTCGTCCGGTGTCGGTATTCCTCTGGCTGCCCTGTCTGGTGCTGGTACTGGGCACGGTACTCCTGCCCTGGGCTCTGGCACCGGAAGGCGCGTTCAAGGCCCTGACCCCCGATCATGTGCTGGCGGTGGCCTGGCCCATGGGTTTGGGACTGTTGATCGGCGGCAGCGGTGTGCTGCTGGCTCGTCTCTGGGGCGGGACCATGCCCCGCTTGATACCCGAGGGGGATCTGTGGGTGCCGCTGGAGTGGGGCGGTCAGGCGGTGCTGCAGTGGATTCGCCGCACCTCGGTGTTCTGGCGGATGCCGGGCGGGAGACTGTCCCGCTGCCTGGTGGATGGATTGCCGCGGCTCTGGGCCGCCTGGCTGGACCGGGTGGCCCATGGGGAGCGGTTGCTGCTGCGCTGGGAGACCCTGGGGCTGATGTTTGTCGGATTGGTGCTGGCGGTGCTGGCGGTGCTCTATCTGGGGGCCGTCATGGTCTCGTCATGAATGGCCTTTAATCTGTCGGGGTTTTTGACAGTTTCCTCCGTCATGCTCAAGCCCCGTTCCTGGTGATCCATGAAAATCACGATCCGATTGATGGTCGGAGCCACCGTGCTCACCGGCCTGGCCGTGCTGTTGTCCGCCGTCACCACGAGCCATGTGGCCGACCGTAGTGCCACCGAGGTGATCGAGCATGCCATTGGTCAACAATTCCAGGCGGTGGCCGATGGCCGTCAGTCTCGGTTGCTGGACGAGATGCGGGGGCTGGAAAACTTACTGCAGACCCTGGCCCACGGGCGGCTGGTTCAGGATGCGGTCTATGGTTTTATCCGTCCCTTTGTCTCCTATCGATATGAGGTCGAGGGCGGATCCACGGACCAGCTACGACAGCAGGTGAATCAGTGGTATGAGACCCGGTATGCCCCCCTGTACGCGGCCCGCACCGGGGGGCATACCGCACCGCTGGGAGATTGGCTGGAGGCGATGCCCCACGAGGCCCTGCTGATTCAGCGTTACTATGTGGCGGACAATCCTCACGATCCGGAAGACCTGAAGGCCTTGGTGGATCGCCGTGACGGCAGCATCTATGGGCAGCAGCACATGCGCTACCACCAGACCCTGCGGGACACCCTCGAACGTCTGGGCTTTAATGATCTCATGCTCATCGACGCCCAGTCCTTGGCGGTGATCTATTCGGTGACCAAGGGACCCGTCTTCGGCACCTCTCTGCGGCAGGGGCCTTTTGCGGACAGCGCCCTGGGCGCGTTGGCCCGGGAGATGATGGAGAACCGGGGCGCGGACGGTTTTCGCATGAGCCCCTTCGAAGATTTCACGGGCCGCTTTAACGAACCGGTGGTCTTCATCGGCGTGCCGGTCTTCCATGCCATCTACAGTCCCGAGCGTCCCCTGGGCATGCTGGTGGCCGAGATCCCCGCGGAGCGCTTCACCCAGATCATGACCAATGCCGGCGGCTGGGTGCAGGCCGGGCTGGGGGCTACGGGGGAGTCCTATCTGGTGGATGACCGGCATCGCCTGGTGACCGAACTGCGGCCCATGCTGGAGGATCAATCAGGCTTCCTGCACCGGCTAAGTGCCGTTCGCCCCGCCGCACTGCCCGATTTCCAGCGGACGGCCGGACTGGGTCGCATCGCCGGTCATCTGACCCTCGACAATCAGTCGATCCGCGCCGCGCTTGCGGGGCAGAGCGGCATGGGCCTTGATAAGGATTATCTGGGACGGGACATGTTCATGGCCTGGACACCCCTGGAGATCGCGGGCCATCGCTTTGCCCTGGTGACCCAGCAGGCCCCCCTGGAAATCATGGCGCCACTGGCGCAAATGCGGCGGGACCTGACAGTCGGTGCGGTCACCGGGGTGATCCTTTTGTCCCTGTTGGCGGCATTGGCTTCCTGGTGGTTCGCCCGTCTCATCAGCCGCCCGCTGGGGGAACTGGCTCGCAACATCGGCGAAGCCGCCTCTCACCAGGATCTGACCCGGCGTTTCGCCAATGGTCGCCGGGATGAGATCGGCATGATCGCCACCGCCCTGGATGGTCTGTTCCGCGAATTGGAGTCATTCGTGGGCGGTATCGTCACCCGATCCGGGCGTACCGCCGCCCTGGCGGATGGCAATGCCGCCACCAGCGAGCAGTGTCTGTCCTCCGTGCACGATCAGCGGGGCGCCCTGGATGCGCTGGACGCGGAGGCCACCGCCATGGAATCCGCCACGGATCGCATCGTCGAGCAGATGCAACAGGTTGCCGAATCGGCCTCGTCGGCCACATGGCTGGCGGATGGTGGCCAGGCCCAGGTACGGGACGTGGCCGGACTGATGGATGAACTGGCCCGGCAGGTCACCGAGTCCAGCGCGCATCTTCAGTCACTGCAGGTGGCTGCCGGGGATATCGATTCCGTGCTTACCACCATCCGCAAGATTGCCGAACAGACCAATCTGCTGGCCCTGAACGCGGCCATCGAAGCGGCCCGGGCAGGAGATCAGGGGCGTGGCTTTGCCGTGGTGGCGGAACAGGTGCGCGGTCTGGCCGCCGATACCCGTGAGGCCACGGGGCGCATCCAGGGCATGGTGGAGCGTTTGCATGGCAACATGCGGGAAGTGGTGGATGCCATGGAAAACGAGCGGCAGACCGCCGAGCGCTGTGTGACCGAGACCGGCGAGGCGGTGACGGCGCTGGTATCCATCGGGCAGGCGGTGGAGGCCATCCGGCATGTGACCGAACAGGTATCCGGGGATACCGACGTCCAGCGCGGCAAGACCTTGAGCATGCGTCGGCGTCTGGAGGTTTTGCTGCGGGAGGCCAACCAGACCGAGCGGGCCATGGCGGAACAGGCTGTGGCGGCCCGGGAGCAGAAACAGGTGGCGGCGGAGCTGGATCAGGCGGCGGGATGCTTCAGAATTTCATCGCCCCACGGGGCGTCGCCCCAGGCATCGTCCGCCCCGCCGGTGGCGGCGCCGATCCATCAGTCCCGGCCGAGGGCCTTGAGGACGGCATCGGCGGCACTTTCCACCACCTGACGGGGCTTGTCCACGCCGATCCATTCCACCCGGCCGTTGTCCACGATCATGGCATAGCGTCGGGAGCGGACCCCCATCTGACTGCCGGTGGCATCGGATTCCAGCCCCACCGCCCGGGTGAAGTCCGCATTGCCGTCGGAGACCATCATGATCCGGTCGCCCACCGCATGAATATCGGCCCAGGCATCAAGGACAAAGATGTCGTTCACCGCCAGGCACAGCAGGCGCTCGATGCCGGCGGCACGCAGCTGCTCCGCCTTGTGGATGAATCCGGGCAGATGGACACCGGAGCAGGCGGGGGTGAAGGCGCCGGGGACGGCGAACAGGGCGCTACGGTAGCCGCTGAAGAGTTCCGTCGTGGTGATGGGATGATCGCCTGCCGGCGTCATCACGCGCAGGGTGATCTCGGGGATCTGATCGCCGACCTGGATGGGCATGACGGGGGCTCCTTGAATCGATCCGGGTGGGGCAGTGTAGCGGCTCGTTGCGCAAATGGATAAGTATTCATTGGATTGTGCTACAACCTGATCATGTCCAACGTATGTAAAGTTGTTCGGAATGGGCCGTTCCCTTGCCGGTGGAAATTCGGTTCCAGGCTGAAAGGTTCTTGACTCCCGCATTCGCGGGCGTGATGTCTGCTGCGGCTTACCGGCAAGATCCGCCAAATCTTGACTCCCGCGTTCGCGGGAGTGACGGTGGCGGTGTGTCGATGTCGCTCCGCATGAGTCATTCCAGTACGGGTGGGACCCCGGTTAGCACCTCCCGGCGTCTGTACCGGGAAAATGCCGTCATTCCCGCGCAGGCGGGAATCCAGGCCCGGATTTATACGCTTTTGACTCCCGCGCTCGCGAGAGTGACGCTGGACGACTTGTCGAGTATTTCCTTGAGGTCTGCAATGGCCCCTGTTGTTCCATGATCATGCGTGAGCGAGATGGTTTATGTCGGTAATGCGGCAGCAGATTGTCAGCCCGGTGGAACCGACCCTGTTCGGGCTCTGGGTGCTGATCACCTTTCTGCTCGGCCTGGCCGCATGGTTGCTTGAAGGCGGCGCCAGGGTAGTGATTCTGGACATACTCCATTGGACTTCCGCCTTTGCCCTGTCTCTGGCCCTGGCATGGCGGGGCATGCAACTGGCACCCGCAAACGATGCCGGTGTGCTGTTCTGGATCGTACTGGGGGCAGGACTGCTGCTGATCGGTCAGCTGGTCTGGAATCTGCAGGTGCTTGCCGGCTGGAATCCTTTCCCCTCCCCGGCCGATGCCCTGTTTCTGGCGGTAGGTCCCCTCTGGATGATCGGACTGATGCGCGCATTGAAACTGCATTTGCCCGCGGACCGTTTCCATTCCGCGATGCTGGACATCTGCGGAATGGTATTTGCCCTGCTGGCGCTGGTGCTTACGCTCTATGTCCCCCATGGAGAGGAAATTTCCCTGATTGCCCTGCTGGTGCTGGTCTTCTATCCGGTCAGCTTTCTCAGTGCCGCCTTCTTTGCCCTGTTGATGATCCCCGGCATGGCCCTACGCATGGCGCCGGCACATCTGCTGTTGATGGTCGGTATCACCGCCTATGGGATAACCTGGATGCAGTGGAATCTGATGGTTCTGGACGGTGAGCTGCAGGCAGGCATGATGTTCAACATTGCCTTTGGAGTCAGCGCCCTGTTGCTGGGCCTGGGTGCCCGTTTCTGGCGAATCGAGGTTCGACGGGAGCCGGGATATCTGAATGCCTGTGAAAGGGTCATGAATCATGTGCCCCTGCTTGCCATGTTGCTGGCCCTGGCGCTGCTGTTCCACTTCTTTTATGCCTTGACTGAGGCGGGATTTGAGCGAGGCATCATTTTCGTCTGCTGTTTGCTGACGCTGCTGCTGGTGGGGGTGCGCCAGACCCACATGCTGGAGGTGCTGGAGCGCCTGCGGCAGGCGGAAAAGGCCGTTTTGCAGAATCAGGAGCAGATGTTCCGGCTGGCTCATTATGATGCCCTGACCCATCTGCCCAACCGGCTGTTCTTCGAGAACCAGATGGAACACGCCTTGCAGATGGCGGCTCGACGCCATGATCGGATGGCCTTCATGTTGGTGGATCTGGATCATTTCAAGCAGATCAACGACATCTACGGTCACCGCACCGGGGACGCGCTATTGTGCGAGGCATCCGCCAGAATCTGTGGCGCGTTGGATAGTCGCTGTACCCTGGCCCGCATGGGGGGAGACGAGTTCATGATCCTGGTGGAACAGTGTCGCTCCAGAACGGAGGCCGCCCGACTGGCGGAGAAGATTCTGCAATCCTTTTCCCAACCATGGCTGGAAAGCGAGATTGATCCGCATTTTGCCACTGCAAGCATCGGCATCAGTCTGTATCCGGATGATGCGGCCACGGTGGTGGAACTGATTCGTAACGCGGATCTGGCGCTGAATCAGGTGAAGTCCAGCGGTCGCAACAGCTATCGTTTCTACCTGGAAGAGTACACGCTCATTGCCCGCAAGCGGCTGGAATTGGGTAGCCTGCTGCATCGTGCCCTGCCGGAAGGGCAGTTCCATGTCCTGTATCAGCCGCAGATGGACGCGTCCGGACGGCTTGTGGGCGCAGAGGCGTTGTTGCGCTGGACTGTGGATGATCAATCTGTCTCCCCGGAGGATTTCATTCCCTTGGCGGAATCCAATGGACTGATCGTGCCCATCGGGGAATGGGTGTTCCGTTCCGTCTGCCGTCAACTGGGGTGCTGGCGGCGGGGTGGCGTGGCAGTCAATGCCGTGTCCATCAATATTTCGGCAATACAGCTGCGAGGGCAGGATTTTACCCGGCAACTGGTGGCCATCGCCCGGGAGGAAGGTGTATCCCCGGATGTCATCATGCTGGAGGTGACTGAATCGGAAATGCTTGATGACGAGGTCATCCCCACCGTGGTGGCCTTGCGGGCGGCCGGCTTTGGTCTGTCCATTGATGATTTCGGCACCGGGCAGTCATCCCTGGTCAAGCTCAAGAAATTGCCGGTGAGCGAATTGAAGATTGACAAGGCCTTTGTGCGCGACATTGCCCAAAACGAGGGGGATCGTCAGATCTGCGCCATGATTCTGGCCCTGTCCCGCGCGCTGGGGTTGACGGTGGTGGCGGAAGGCGTGGAGACGTCGGAGCAGTTTCGCCTGCTCCGGGACATGGGCTGTCATCGTTTTCAGGGATGGCTGTTTTCACCCGCGGTCGAGGCCGATGAGCTGGTGATGGAAATGCTAGACCTGGTGGCCGGACTCCCCGCAAATGATGCTCGAAATACCCGGATCACCGACGGGTCGGCGCCTTGTGAGACGGTTTAAGGCTTATGGGACCTTATCGCGAATGTGACAGCCTGTTTCCGCAGGGCCTATCATGGCACCATGCGTACTCTGCAAAGGAGCCGATAGTTGAGAATCGCGGAATATCCCGAGCACCTGAGAAAACTGGTGGAACATGGCGATCTGCGGCGCATGCCCCGGCGCCAGGCCCGGGCAGTGGGTGCGGCGCGGGCGGCCATGAGTATCGGTCGGGAGGTCTCCGCCGGACAGCTCAACCTGCATGCCATGAGCCTGGTCTACACCAGCCTGCTGTCGGTGGTACCGTTGCTGGCCCTTTCATTTTCCGTGCTCAAGGCCTTCGGGGCTCACAACGCAGTGGAGCCGTTCCTGCTGACGGTCCTGGAGCCCCTGGGTGAGCAGGGGGAAGAAATCGTCACCAACATCGTGGTCTTTGTCGAGAACATGCGAGTGGGGGTGCTGGGATTCATCGGCCTGATCTTCCTCTTCTTTACCGTGATCGGTCTGGTCCAGAAGGTGGAGACGGCCTTCAACTACATCTGGCATGTGACCAGTCCACGCAATTTTACCCAGCGCTTTTCCAATTACCTGAGCGTGATCCTGGTGGGGCCGGTGCTGATCTTCTCTGCCCTAGGTATCACGGCCTCGGTGATGGCCGCCGATACGGTGCAGAAGGCCATGGACTATGGCCTGGTGGGGGAGTCGGTGGCGTTGTTCAGCCACTTGGTGCCTTACCTGCTGGTGACGATGGCCTTCGCCTTCATCTATGTCTTCGTGCCCAATACCCGCGTGAAACCGGTGCCGGCCCTGGTGGGGGCATTTGTGGCCGCGTTGCTGTGGCAGACCACCGGGTGGGGCTTTGCGGCCATGATGACCGGCTCCACCAACTACGATGCCATCTATTCCGGGTTTGCCATCGTCATCATGGCGCTGTTCTGGCTGTATCTGAACTGGCTGATCCTGTTGGTGGGTTCTCATGTGGCTTTCTACGTGCAGAATCCCGGGTATCTGCATCTGGCTCATGGTGCGTCGGTGAGGCTATCGGGAGATTTTCAGGAACGCCTGGCGCTACGGGTGATGCGTCTGACCGCAGAGCGGTTCTATCAGGGGGAGGGGCCGACGCCCACGACGGCGATGGCCCGGGCGTTCAACCTGCCGGAAGAGGGGCTGGAGCCGGTACTGGAGGCCTTGAAGCAGGGGGGGCTGCTGGTGGCGGCGGGGAGGGGAGCCGCCGCCTATGTGCCTGGACGGGATCTGGAACGCATCAATCTGAAGGAGATCCTGGATTCGGTGCGGGGCTACGGCAGCTCATTGCTGGACGAGGGGTCGCCCGGCGAGGACCGGCGTGTGGATCAGGTGCTGAGCCAGCGTGACGAAACGCTGCAGGCGCTTATGGGTGGGATGACCCTGAAGGCGCTGGTGACCGATGAGATGCCGGCCCCGGGAGAGACGCAGACCGGTTCAGGGCATTCGAAGCAGTAGAGGACCACGGGCCGCGAAGGGGGTGTCACCAAATTGTCACAATCCCTTCACAAGCCTGACACTGCAGGTTCCCATACTCACCCGTGTCAAGACTGCTTCTCCTTGTGGGATGCAGGACACACGCACACCCCTGTCCAGAGGAAATCAATGATGAACCTGAAGAAGGCCCTTGTCGCCGGCGTGGCCGCGGCCCTGATGGTTTCTGCGCCCGCCATGGCGGATCGCGTCGACCCCAACCTGCCCGACTACCAGCGCGTCTCCGGCATCTCGGGCAATCTGTCCTCCATCGGCTCCGATACCTTGAACAACCTCATGACCCTTTGGGCCGAGGAGTTCAGCCGCTTCTATCCCAACGTCAACATCCAGAT
Organism: Ectothiorhodospira lacustris; assembly: GCF_022227845.1. Lineage (GTDB taxonomy): Bacteria > Pseudomonadota > Gammaproteobacteria > Ectothiorhodospirales > Ectothiorhodospiraceae > Ectothiorhodospira > Ectothiorhodospira lacustris. Next base: position 91,003 of record NZ_JAJNQN010000004.1, read on the forward strand.
CCAGGGCGCCGGCTCCGGCACCGCCCCGCCGGCCGTCACCCAGGGTACCGCCAACTTCGGTCCCATGAGCCGCGCCATGCGTTCCTCTGAGATCCAGGCCTTCGAACAGGCCCATGGCTATCCGCCCACGGAAGTGGGTGTGGCCATCGACATGGTGGCGGTGTTCGTGAACAAGGATAACCCCATTCAGGGCATGTCCATTCCCCAGGTGGATGCCGTGTTCTCCGCCACGCGCCGCTGCGGCCATCCCGAAGACATCACCCGCTGGGGCCAGCTGGGTCTGACCGGCGCCTGGGCCAACCGTGACTTTACCCTCTACAGCCGCAACGCCGTCTCCGGCACCTACGGTTTCTTCCGTGAGTTCGCCCTCTGTGGCGGTGACTTCAAGCCCAGCATCAACGAGCAACCCGGTTCCGCTTCCGTGGTCCAGGGCGTGACCGAGTCCATCAATGGCATCGGCTACTCCGGCATCGGTTATCAGACCGCCGGCGTGCGTGCCATTGCCATCGGCAAGGATGAAAGCGGGTTCTTCGAGCCCACCGCTGAAAATGCCGCTACCGGGGACTACCCGCTGGCCCGTCAGCTACTGGTCTATGTGAATTCCCACCCCAACCGTGGCATGGCCCCGCTGGAAAACGAGTTTGTGAAGCTTGTCCTGTCCAAGCAGGGCCAGGAAGTGGTGGTACGGGACGGCTTCATTCCCCTGCCGGCCACCGTGGCCGCCCAGGTGCGTGAGCGCGTCGGCGTGAAATAAGCAGTCCTTATGTCATGAGTTCAGCCGGCCCTGTCGACATATCGCCAGGGCCGGTTTTTTTTTGTGCCTCTCTGCCGTCACCCCCGCGCGCGGGAGTCCAGGCCTTTCAGTCCATGACTGGATTCCCGCTTTCGCGGGAATGACGACATGTGCTTCGCGGGAATGACGGCACGTGTTTCGCGGGGATGACGACATGCGCGCCTTTCATGAAATATGACAATCCGTAACCGTAATGTCACTTTCATGGGTTACCGTGCGCGCATCGAGCAATCCGGATCGGACCAGTCCATCCGCTCCCCAGAATCTCTTCGGACGGCGATTACCCCATGACTGACGCATTTATCACAGCCCCGGGCAAGGACGGCAGGTCGTCAGACTTGACCACGCTGCTCCCCAGCGGTGAAAAACGTGCACGCCTGCGCAAGTGGCGCTACTTCAAGGACGGTGTGTCCCGCTACGGCGTGGGTGCCGGCGGGATCGGGGTGGTGTTTGCCCTGGGCCTGATCTTCGTCTATCTCTTCTACGAGGTCTTTCCGTTGCTGGTGCCGGCGGATGTCTCCGTCGAGAGCTCCTACCAGCTTCCCGGCGATGCCGACGCCAACACCTTGTTTCTGACCTTGGAACGCTATCAGGAACTGGGGGTGCGCTTTTCCGACCGCGGTATTGCTACCTTCTTTGAAACCGGCGATGGCCGCATCCGCAATCAGGTGGCCATGCCCATCCCCGAAGGGGTGGCCGTCACCAGCTTTGCTCATGGCGAGGCCCGTCAGCGGCTGATCGCTTACGGCCTGTCCGACGGCAGCGCCATCGTCGGTCGCCATGCCTATGACCTGAGCTATCCGGATGATATGCGTTACATCGCTCCCAAGGTGGAGTTTCCCCTGGGGGATGAGCCTGTCATGGTGGACCCGCAGGGTCGAGCCCTGACCCAGATCGCCCTCCAGGATGGACCGCAGGGTTATGTGATTGCGGCCCTCACCGAAGATAACCGCCTGCTGATGAGCCGGGTACGTTCCACCACCAACCTCTTCACCGGCGCGGTGGATGTGCGTCGGGATTCCTTCCAGCTGCCATCGCCGCCCGGCAACACCCGGCAGATCCTGGTCTCCGGCGATCACCGCAGTGTGTTCGTGGCCGATGACCTGGGGCAGCTCCATTACTACGACATCTCCGTGCCGGCCAATGCCCGTTTGGCCGATTCCGGCCGGGTGGTTCCCGAAGGCCACCAGATCACCGCCATGGACTTCCTGGTGGGTACGCTGTCCATCATCGTCGGTGGCTCCGATGGTTCCGTCTCCCAGTGGTTCCTGGTGCGCGATGAACAGAACCGCCACCACCTGACCCTGGTGCGGGAGTTCGAGCCCCATGCCGCCCCCATTACTGCCATTGCCACCGAATTGGCTCGCAAGGGGTTCTACGTGGGGGATGCCTCCGGCGTGTTGGGCATCCACTACGCCACTTCCCACCGGACCCTGCTCAAGCGTCATTTGACCGATGGCCCCATCCGGGGCATCGGCCTGTCGCCGGTGAATCGGGCCATGCTCATTGAGGACGACAGCGGCCGGCTGTTGCACATGAACCTGCGCAACCCCCATCCCCAGGCTTCCCTGCAGGCCCTGTGGGGCAGGGTGTGGTACGAGGGACGCAGCGAAAAGGACTATATCTGGCAGTCTTCCGGCGCCACCGACGACTTCGAGCCCAAGTTCAGCCTCATCCCGGTGACCCTGGGCACCCTGAAGGCCGCCTTCTTCGCCATGTTGTTTGCCACCCCCCTGGCCATCATGGGCGCCATCTATACCGCCTACTTCATGCAGCGGCACCTGCGCACCGTGGTCAAGCCCACGGTGGAGATCATGGAGGCGCTGCCCACCGTGATCCTGGGTTTCCTGGCGGGCTTGTGGCTGGCGCCGTTCATCGAGTCCCATCTGCCGGCAGTGTTCAGCATCCTGATACTCATGCCCTTGGCCATGCTGGTGGCGGGATTTGCCTGGACCCGAATGCCCATGGTGGTACGCCAGTACGTGCCCCTGGGCATGGAGATCCTGGTGTTGGTGCCGGTGATCCTGCTGGTGGCTTGGCTGTCCATCGCCGCCAGCCCGCTGGTGGAGGTGATGTTCTTTGACGGCAGCATGCGCCAGTGGCTCACCGAGGTAGGCATTACCTACGACCAGCGCAATGCCTTGGTGGTGGGGATCGCCATGGGCTTTGCCGTCATCCCCACCATCTTCTCCATCGCCGAGGATGCGGTGTTCAACGTGCCCAAGCATCTGACCCAGGGTTCCCTGGCTCTGGGGGCCACCCCCTGGCAGACGGTGGTGGGCGTGGTCCTGCCCACCGCCAGCCCCGGTATCTTTGCTGCGGTGATGATGGGCTTCGGCCGGGCCGTGGGCGAGACCATGATCGTGCTGATGGCCACCGGCAACAGCCCGGTGATCAACTTCAACATCTTTGAAGGTATGCGCACCCTGTCGGCCAACATTGCCGTGGAGTTGACCGAGACAGCGGTGGGCAGCACCCACTACCGCATCCTGTTCTTCTCCGCCTTGGTGCTGCTGATCCTCACCTTCGTGGTGAACACGGCCGCCGAGATCATTCGTCAGCGCCTGCGGCAGCGCTACAGCAACCTGTAGGCCGGGGAGGGCATGACACGATGATTTTTCTGGAATTGGACCGGAACGTGCCGGGAACAAGCAAATGACTCTGAAGAACTGGTTCAAGAGCGGCAGCCCCTGGATCTGGCTCAATGCCGGCGCCATCGCCATCAGCATGATCATGGTGGTGGGCCTTTTGGCCCTCATCCTGGTGCGTGGCTTCTCTCACTTCTGGCCCTCGCCGATCCTGATGACGGATCTGACCACCCATGACGGTCGCCAGGTGCATATCGTCGGTGAACTGTCCCGCTCCCAAGTGCTGCCGGCCCAGGTGCTGCGGGATGCGGGAGTGCCCATCGACGACGACATCCAGTTGGTTACCCGCCACCTGATCAAGCAGGGCAACCGGGACGTCTGGGGTCGGGACTTTGTCTGGTATCCGGAAGTCGGCATGACCGAGTGGTCTTATCCCAGGGACGCCATGCGCCTGGAGCGGCGTGAATGGGGCGATTTCTACGGCTTCCCGGTGCGTATTCTGGAACAGGGCCGCACCGTGGCGGAGGGCGATCAGCTGTGGCCGGAACTGCAGCAGCGCATTCGCCGGGCCAATGAGATCTTCGATGAGATCCGCCGCATCGAGCGCGGGGAGATCGGCAACGTCAATCATCGCATGGAGCGGGTGCGCCTGAGCGAGCGACGCATGGATCTGCAATGGCGCGAAGGCCGCATCACCGTGGCCGAACGAGACCAGGGCATGGCGGCGCTGGCGGCCCAGCGGTTGGAACTGGATCAGGAGTATGCCGTGCTGCAGGAGCGCCTGGACGCCCTCTATCAGGATGTGCGCCGTGACACCCTGGTGGCCCGGGTGATGGATGGTCGGGAATGGCAGATCCCCATGGCCCAGATCATCCGCGCCGTGAAACCCAACGACATGTCCGTGTTCGGCAAGACCGGGCTGTATCTCAAGCAGTTCTGGGAGTTCATGAGCGGCTATCCCCGTGAGGCCAACACCGAGGGCGGGATCTTCCCGGCCATCTTCGGTACCGTGACCATGGTGTTCGTGATGTCCATCATCGTCACCCCCTTTGGTGTGCTGGCGGCCATTTACCTGCGGGAATACGCCCGCCAGGGACCCTTGCTGCGGGTGATCCGCATCTCCGTGTACAACCTGGCGGGGGTGCCGTCCATCGTCTTCGGGGTGTTCGGCCTGGGCTTTTTCGTCTATTTCATGGGGGGGGCGATTGATCGCAACTTCTACCCCGAAGCCTTGCCGTCGCCCACTTTCGGCACGCCGGGCCTGATGTGGGCCTCGTTCACCCTGGCCCTGCTGACCCTGCCGGTGGTGATCGTGGCCACGGAGGAAGGGCTGTCACGGATTCCCAGCACCATCCGTCACGGCAGTCTGGCCCTGGGGGCCACCAAGGCGGAGACTCTGTGGAAGGTGGTGGTGCCCCTGGCGACGCCGGCCATGATGACCGGTCTGATCCTGGCCATTGCCCGCGCCGCCGGGGAGGTGGCGCCGCTGATGCTGGTGGGGGTGGTGAAGCTGGCTCCCACCTTGCCCATCGACGGCAACTTCCCCTTCATCCACCTGGAGCGCAAGATCATGCACCTGGGCTTCCATATCTATGACGTGGGCTTTCAGAGCCCCAACGTGGAGGCGGCCCAGCCGCTGGTCTACGCCACGGCCCTGACCCTGGTGGCCCTGATCGTGATGCTCAACCTGACCGCCATCAGTATCCGTAACCACCTGCGTGAGAAATATCGGGGCGAGTCGGATTGATACCTGACCGAAGAGATTCAAGAGTATGGACGGTATGACAACCATGACAGAGCAGAACACCATGACCCACGGCGTCACCGCCGGTCTCTTCGAGAACAGCGAGCGCAAGCGTCTGCGCCTGGCCGACGAGACCATTGCCCTGGAAGTGCAGAACCTGAACCTCTACTACGGCGATGCTCAGGCCCTGAAGAGCATCTCCATGAAGGTGGCCGCGAAGCGGGTCACCGCCTTCATCGGCCCCAGCGGCTGCGGCAAGTCCACCCTGCTGCGCTGCTTCAACCGCATGAACGATCTGGTGGATGCCTGCCGCATTGACGGACGGATCCTGCTGGAGGGGGCGGACATCTACGAACGCAAGGTGGATGTAGCCGAACTGCGTCGCCGGGTGGGCATGGTGTTCCAGAAACCCAACCCCTTCCCTAAATCCATCTACGAGAACGTGGCCTATGGCCTGCGCCTGCAGGGTGTGCGTGACCGCAAGGTCCTGGACGAGGTGGTGGAGCGCTCCCTGCGCAGCGCCGCCCTCTGGGATGAGGTCAAGGACCGGCTCCATCAGAATGCCTTTGGCCTCTCCGGTGGTCAGCAGCAGCGTCTGGTCATCGCCCGGGCGATTGCCATCGAACCGGAGGTGATCCTGCTGGACGAACCCGCTTCGGCGCTGGATCCGATTTCCACGGCCAAGATCGAAGAGCTGATCTATGAACTGAAGGAGGATTACACCATCCTCATCGTCACCCATAACATGCAGCAGGCGGCCCGTGTATCCGATTACACCGCCTACATGTATCTTGGCGAGATGATCGAATACGGCGATACCATGACCCTCTTCACCAACCCCAAGAAGAAGGCCACGGAAGACTACATCACGGGTCGTTACGGTTAATCGGCCGGCAACATGTCTTGCGGGAGTGAGCCGTTGGGAGGGCACGCCTTGGGATGTTCCTGGCCGTCACTCCCGCGAAGGCGGGAGTCTAGGCTTTTCAGTCTGTGACTGGATTCCCGCTTTCGCGGGAATGACTTACTCAGATGCGCGAATGGCCTGCTCGGACGCCCACATGGCTTGCTCAGATGCGCGAATGGCTTGCTCAGAAGACCCCTCGTGGGAGCGGCCCTGGCCGCGAACAGCGGTGCGGATTCTTGCCGGCGGGGTTGTCAGCGGGCAGGTCCGCTCCCCCGGCAAGGCAGATGGTTCAATCATGAGTTCGGTTTCCGGGGCGCTGCTCTTCACCGACATTTTTCGAGGCAATAGCGATGGATCAGAATAAACTGGGTGGTCACTACCTGGAAAAATACAACGAGGAGTTGGAGACCCTGCGTAACCGCGTCCTGGCCATGGGCGGCCTGGTGGAATCCCAGGTGACCGATGCGGTGAGCGCACTGGTGACCGCCGATGTGCGCCTGGCCGATCAGGTCATCAAGAACGATGCCCGGGTCAACAGCCTGGAAGTCATCATCGACGAGCAGTGCGCCGAGATCCTGGCCCGCCATCAGCCGGCGGCCAGCGACCTGCGCTTCATCATCTCCATCGTCAAGACCATCACCGATCTGGAGCGCATCGGCGACCAGGCGGAGAAGGTGGCCCGCATGGCGGTCCATCTGGCAGAAAAGGACCGCCCCAAGAACCAGTACGCCGATGTGCAGTCCCTGGGTGACCGGGTGGCCCGTCTGGTTCACGATGCCCTGGATGCCTTTGCGCGCATGGATGTGGAGGCGGCCCTGGCCGTGGCCCGCGAGGATGCCCACGTGGACCGGGAATACGAGTCGGTGATGCGTCAGCACATCACCTACATGATGGAAGACCCGCGCACCATCACCCGCGCCCTGGATGTGATCTGGGCCCTGCGTGCCCTGGAGCGCATCGGTGATCATGCCCGCAACATGTGTGAATACGTCATCTACCTGGTAAAGGGCAAGGACGTGCGCCATGTGAGCCTGGAAGAGATGGAAAGGGCTGCCCGCGGCGAAACCCCCGGGGAAGAATAGGCCGCTCTGGAGGGCGTTCTTCCACATCGGCAGGTCCGGTTGCCTGTGTCGGACCTGCCGGAGACACCACCGGTATCGGTATCCGGTGCTTAACGTGAAAGAAACCAGGTTCAGGCACAGACACTCCCTTCTCCCCTCGGGGGAGAAGGGTCGGGGATGAGGGGTGAGTCTGGGAGAGGGGCTTGGTACAGCCCCCCCCCTCTTGTATCAAGGGTGCATCGCCATCAAGATGCATGAGAGTCAGATGCATGGGAGTCAGTAGAGCCGGCCGCCGGCCGCCAGATACTGATTGAGCACGGCCACGGCCTCTTCCCGCAGTACCCCGCCCGTCACCCGGATACCCCGCCGTTCCAGGGCCTGCTGCCAGGCTGCGGGCTTGTCCCCTTCGTCAAACCCGATGGCCCGCACATCCTCGTCCTGGGCCGCATAGACCAGTTCACGGATACCGGACCAGGGCAGGGCGCCCATGCACATGGCGCAGGGTTCCGCCGATACCGCCAGCCGGTAACGCCGTTGCCCGCCGTCGCTCAGGTCGTGACGTCCCAGCACCTGCTGGGCCATGGCCAGGGCCACCATCTCTCCATGCAGGATGGAACAGCCTCGGCTCACCACCATGTTCACCCCCGGGGCCAGCAAGGTGCCGACTTCGTCGAAGACGGCGGCTCCGAAAGGACCACCGGTACCGTGGATCACGTTCTGCCGGGACAGATCAATGGCGAAACGGGCTTGTTCCTCCAGTGTCTTCAGCACCGGAACCGGCCCCTGCAGTTGCGCTTGCAGCCAGTCGGGCAGGCGTAGGGTCAACGCGGGTAGCTCCATGATGTCTCCTGATGGTCATGCAACCGTGGGAGTCGGCCTGTCCCACCGCTTCATTGTAGGCCCTGCCAGCCATTCATGAGTCTGCCCATCAGCGTCCTTGATCTGCCTCATATTCTCCAAAAGAATCAATAGATGAATACAAATTCTTTTTTGATTGTTATCAATTGGAGTAACCTCCTGCAAAGCTCAAGCATGCGGGAGACGGCAGACAATGTACCAACAGGATGAATGGGATCAGGCCCTGCTGCGGGAGCGGGTGGCGGAGTTCCGCGACCAGACCCGGCGCTTTCTGGCCGGGCAGCTTTCAGAGGACGCCTACCGCCCTCTGCGCCTGATGAACGGCCTCTATGTGCAGCGTCACGCCCCCATGCTGCGCGTGGCCATTCCCTATGGCGCCCTGTCCTCGCATCAGTTGCGCGGTCTGGCCCATGTGGCCGAGCACCATGACCGCGGCTATGGACACTTCACCACCCGGCAGAATATCCAGTTCAACTGGCTCAAGCTGGAGTCGGTGCCCGATGTGCTGGCCGAGTTGGCCGAGGTGGGGCTGCACGCCATCCAGACCAGCGGCAACTGCATTCGCAACGTCACCACCGATCCGCTGGCGGGCCTGCTACCGGGCGAGGTGGATGATCCTCGTCCCTGGTGCGAGCTGATCCGGCAATGGGCCACGCTGAACCCCGAGTTCAGCTTCCTGCCTCGCAAGTTCAAGATCGCCGTCAGCGGTCGGCTGCATGACCGAGCCGCTTGCCGGATTCATGACCTGGGGCTGGAACTCAAGCAGGATGACCGGGGCCGCCCGGGTTTCCGGGTATGGATCGGCGGCGGCCTGGGTCGTGAACCCCATTTGGCCCAGTGCCTGCGGGAGTTCCTGCCCGCCGATGACCTCATCGACTATCTGACCGCGGTGCTGCGGGTCTATAACCAGGCCGGGCGCAGGGATCATCTCTATAAGTCCCGCATCAAGATCCTGGTCAAGAGTCTGGGTATCGAGGCCTTCTCGGCTCTGGTGGATGCGGCCTGGAAAGACATCATCGAGACCCGTTCGATCTCCGCACTGGCGGCCCTGGAGCGAATCAAGGCACGATTCGTCGAGCCGGCGCATGATCCCGCGCTGGCCGATGATCGGATCGAACCCGCGCCCACGGGGGCTTTTGCCCGCTGGCTCCGGTACAACACCCGTGAACACCGGGTGCCCGGGTACCGGGTGGTCTTCATCCTGCTCAAGGGGCTGGAGCGGGCGCCAGGTGATCTGACGGCAGTGGAAATGAGGGTGCTGGCCGACCTGGCCGATCAGCAGGGCTTCGGCCTGCTGCAGACCACCTACGATCAGAACCTGCTGCTGCCCCATATCCCGGTGCGGGCCTTGCGTGAAGTCTGGCAGACCCTGGACATCCTGGGCCTGGCCAACCCCGGCATCGGTACGGTGAATGACCTGATCGCCTGTCCGGGGCTGGATTACTGCAACCTGGCCAATGCCGCCACCCTGCCATTGGCGCAGCAGGTCCAGCAACGTTTTCAGGACCTGGACTATCTCCATGATCTGGGAGAAGTCCATCTGAGGATCTCCGGCTGCATGAATGGATGTGCCCATCACCATCTGGCGGACATTGGTCTGCTGGGCGTGGAAAAGCAGAACGGTTCCTGGTTTCAGTTGCTGCTGGGGGGCTGCGCCGGGTCGGAGAGCCGCCTGGGGCGCGTGCTCGGACCTGCCCTGCAGGCAGACCAGGTCCCGGACGCCATCGAAACAATACTTGCCCTCTATGCCGCCCGGCGGCTGCCGGGGGAGCCTTTTGCTGAGGCGGTGCAGCGCATCGGCCTCAAGACTTTCAAGGAAACGGTTTATGAACAACATGATCATTCTCGACGGGCAACTCACTACGGATCACTGGCGCACAGTGCAGGGTGACCAATCCCTGCCGCCGGAAGGCGACCTGCTGTTCGGCCACGATCGCTTCGTCGCCAACGCCCTGTTCTATTCCCAGCGCCCCGGTGGGCTGGGCGTGATCCTACAACCGGAAGACAGCCTGGAGCCGATCCTGCCGTGGCTCGATCGATTGGACCTGATCAGCCTGCACTTTCCCCGGGTGGCGGACGGCCGGCATTACAGCACGGCCCGGTTGCTGCGTACCCGGCACGGCTATCAGGGAGAGCTCAGGGCGACCGGCGAGGTCTATCGGGATCAGCTGGACTTCATGCGTCGGGTGGGTTTCAACGCCTTTCTCCTGCCCGAGACTGAAGATCTTCAGACCGTGTTGAACGGTGCGACGCCTCCGCGGGCCTATCCGGATCTGCAATACGACCTGCTCAGAACGGCGTAGGCCGGTTCCGTACTCCACAGGGTAATGCTGCGGCCGTGGACAGTCCTCCCGAGCCTGTATTTCAGGAACCTGGTGGGACAAGGATGTTCCAACGTGTATCGAGCCCTGGTCAGGTATCGTTCAGGTCATCTGGTCTATCCTCCTGCGGGAGCCTGAACCTATCTGGACAAGATCCCTGGAGCATCATCATGTCAACTCTGAGCAAGATCAGTATTGCCGCGATCATGGGCGCGGCTGTCCTCGTCAGCGGCTGCGCGACGGGACCGACCCAGGAGCAGACCGGTACCGTCGTGGGTGGTGCCCTGGGCGGTATTCTGGGCAGTCAGATCGGTGCCGGTAGCGGTCGTACTGCTGCCATCATCGCCGGTACGCTGGCGGGTGCGGTTATCGGTGGTTCCGTGGGGCGGACCATGGATGACGTGGACCGCATGAATGTTTCCCGAGCCCTGGAGAGCTCCCCTGACCATCGTCCGGTGGCCTGGCGAAACCCGAACACCGGCCATAGTTTCCAGGCCACCCCCACGCGCACCTACCAGGCCTCGGGCCAGGACTGCCGGGAATATACCGTCGTCGGCAATATCGAAGGTTCACGGGAAACCATTACCGGCGTGGCCTGCCGGGATGCCCAAGGGCGCTGGATCAATCAGTAATCCATTCAATCGATGACCGCGGCCGGTCTGGAGTTCAACCATGTATTCTGTCAGGGGTGTTCTGTCTGTCAGGGGTGTTCTGAATGAGTCATTCCCGCGCAGGCGGGAATCCAGTCGCGGATCGCAAACCCGGGACTCCCGCCTGCGTCGGCGCGGGAATGAACTAAGGGGACATGTTCCGTATTTTCTGAAGCGCGTTCTGACGTTGTCCCTGTTGACTGCCACCCTTGCCCTGGGTTGGGCCCAGGCGGAAGGGGTGGCCATTACCGTCTACAAGGACCCCGACTGCGGTTGCTGTACCCTGTGGGAACGGCACCTGGAGGCCAACGGCTTCAGAGTGGACAGCCGGGAGACCCGCGCCATGGGGCTGGTCAAGGCCCAGGTGGGGCTGCCGCGAGACATGGCCTCCTGCCACACCGCCATCGTGGATGGCGTGATCGTGGAGGGGCACGTCCCGGCCGAGGTGGTGCATCGTTTTCTGGCCGAGCGTCCGGCAGGGGCGGTGGGCATCGCCGCGCCGGGCATGCCGCTGGGCTCTCCGGGGATGGAAATGCCCGATGGCCGGACCCAGCCCTATGACGTCATGGCCTTCGACGCCTCGGGGCGCAGCTGGGTCTACAGTTCCCATAACGACGATCAGTAGTCGCCCCCCCCCCCAACTCATACATGCTCATGCAACCCGCACTCGCGCTTCAGGCCGAAGAACCGCATCTGTGACGGGTCATCGATCTCATGTACCGAGCGCGTGGTATGGACATCACCGATGGACAGATAGCCCTCGTGCCACAGCGGGTGATAGGGCAGTTCATGCCGGGTCAGATAGCGGTGCACATCCCGGTCGGTCCATTCGATGATGGGATGGATCTTCAGGCGTCCATTCTGTGATGCCGCCACGTCGAGCTGTGCCCGGGATGCCGACTGCTGCCGACGCAGCCCGGCGAACCAAGCCTGTGCCCCCAGTTCATTGAGCGCTCGCTGCATGGGCTCCACCTTGTTAATCCGGTTGTAGCGTTCAATCCCCTCCACACCCTGCTCCCACAGCTTGCCGTAGCGCGCCTCCTGCCAGTGCGGGGAAAGTGGGGAACGGTACACATGCAGGTTCAGGTTAAGGCGCGAAGACAACTCGTCCACAAACCGGTAGGTTTCCGGAAAGAGATGGCCGGTATCCACCAGGATCACCGGGATATCAGGTTGTTCACGGGTGACCAGATGCAGCATCACCGCAGCCTGTGCACCGAAACTGGAACTGAGCACGACCTGCTCTCCAAAGTGCTCCAGTCCCCAGCGTACCCGGGCCTGGGCATCCTGGGATGCCAGCTTGCGGTTGATGCTAGCCAGGGTTTCGTGGTCGTGCCGTTCAATGGCCTGTGGTGACATGCCGTATTCCTCCATTCGTCGTTGGAGGTACCTTAGCAAGGATTGCGGATGGTCAAAAAAGAATAAAATGTAACTTATCGATTCGTTTTTGATATTTATGGCGGTCTAGCCGGCCAGCCGCAGGGCCCGGAGTTGGGCTGTCTTCTTGTGTTGATGGGCCTGCATCCGCACCAGGATGCTGTCCAAGGTCTGAAGGGCGTCCAGGATATAGGGACCCTTGTTGAGCATGACGCATTCGGCCCGTCCCGCCATGGCGGCATCCGTCAGTTCCGGCCGCGAGATCAGGCCTTCCTTGGCCAAGCTCTCCAGTACCTGGGTGGCCCAGATCACCGGTACATGGGCCGCCTCACAGAGCCACAGGATCTCTTCTTGTATCTCCGCCAGGCGTTCACCACCGATCTCCACCGCCAGATCTCCCCGCGCGATCATGACCCCCAAGCGGTGACGCCCCAGGGTGGCCAGGATGATCTCCGGCAGGTTCTCCACCGCCCGGCAGGTCTCGATCTTGGCCACGATCCCCAGGTCCGAGCCTCCTCGCCGAGCCAGTTCATCCATGAGCAGGACCATGTCCTCCCGGGATTCGACGAAGGAATAGCCTACCAGGTCCGCGTGGGCCACCACGAAATCGAGATGTTCGAGATCCTGCGGACTCAAACCGGGCAGGTTCAGTGAGGCGCTGGGGAAATTGATGCCTCTGTCCGGCCGTAGACGGTGCCCCTGAGGACGGCAGTGGGTAATGCGGATCATGACACCATCGTCAGTGAGATGATCCACCGTGCCGCCGATCTTGCCGTCATCGATCCAGACTTTTTGCCCCGGCGCCAGGGCCGCCAGTGCCTTGGGCGTGGTACAGGCAATGTGTGCGGGCAGCAGGCATTGCCCGCTGTCGTCCACCGTTGCCGGTTGCCCCGGGGTCTGGCTGCGGGTCAGATACAACAGATCATCTTTGAACAGGCGGATCGTGACGGGTTCCAACTCAGGCCAGACCAGTTGCAGTGTCTGTATCTCCTGCCAATGTCCCATCTCATCCGGCCGTTCATGGATGAATCGGGTGCTGTTGGTGAAATAGGCGCTGCGGTCCAGGGTGGCCAGCCGGCCGCCGTGGTCCAGTGTTTCCATGATGTTCAGCCTGCGTCTCTTGCCCCGGGTATCCTCGAAGACCAGCCGATCGCCGACCTGCATGCGTTCCAGGCATGGGCTCGGTAGCAGATATTGGTAGACCCCCTCACCGGCAGCAGTCATGGGTGTCGCATTCGCGGGCGTCAGGATGACCTGCGCCGGCTGTACCATCCTGCCGAGCAGGTTGCGTCGTGGTTTGACATGGGAAACCGGCGGGCGGTGGGCCAGAGGGCCGGTGCGCAGTTTGTGGCCCGCCAGATCCATCAGGATCGTACAGCGGGTATTCAGCCTTTGCTCTGCGGACCGCAGGTGTCGAATCATGGCGGACCATGCCTCCGGATCATCATGGGCGCAGTTGATGCGAGCACAGTCCATGCCGGTTTCCATCAGCTTGAGTACCAGATCCTCATGCAAGGCAGCTTCCCTGGGCAATGTGACCATGATGCGCACATTCCTTCCGGTAGGTGGGGTCCCGAACAAATGGTCCGCATTCTCCTTCAGGGTGTATAGACCACGGTCGAAATCGATACCGGTGGGTTCCGGATCGGCTTCATGGCTGCGATGGGTAAGCCGGGTCAGTACCCGCAGCACCTGATTGATGCTGGCCATGACATGGGCCTCGGTGCGTCCCAGGGAAGAGAGTCCCTGTCTTGTCAGGCTCATCTGCAGGGGCCTCAGATCCATGGCCCTCAATGCCAGATACTGGGCCAGATTGCGGGCGGAAAATGGAATGATGTCCGGGCAGTCGGGATGAGATTTTTTCAGCCGCCGTTCGGCGCCGGAAACCACCTCGTTCCTGAGCTTGAGCATGGCATCCGTCAACGTATTCAGATCTGCCGGTGATGTATCCGGGGTTACCGGGGCAGGGTGCTGAGTCATGGGCAGGGAACCTGTATCGCACGCGGCCATTTCCACGCATCTCACCATGAATACCACGTAAGAGTGACAGGCCTGTGAACTTCCTCGGGACTGTTGCCCTGTCAGCAAATTGTCATCATGGATGCTTAGCATAAACGCGTTTTGCTCATTGAATTCCATGTAGACAACGGCTGATTTTGAGGAACGATTGCAATGAAACAAAAATTTCCCCTCCTGCTGGCGGGCCTTGTACTGGTGATGGGCGTTGCCGGTTGCCAGACCGCACCGGAAAAGTCTCCGACTGCTCAGGTCACGCTGCAACAGGCTGAAATGAATGGCCCGTTTGATCGTGCCGGATTCCGGGTTGAAGAGTCGGATGGCCGTCTGTGGGTGCTCAAGCCGGGTCAGGAAAAGAGCAGCAACCATGTGGCCTTGATCGGCGCAGGTCCTCAGGGGATGACGGTGCGTGCCGTGGACCGGGACACCGCATTGGAATATTTGGCCGCCAGGCCCGGATTCAATGTGGAAGTGCAGGATGGTCGTCTGTGGGTGCTCAAGCCGGGTCAGGAGAAGAGTGGCAATCATGTGGCCTTGATCGGTGCCGGCCCTCATGGGATGACTTTGCGCGCTCTGGACCGGGACACCGCGTTGGAATATCTGGGAACCAAGCCGGGTTTCCAGGCGAAGGCGAAGGATGGTCGTCTATGGGTGCTCAAGCCGGGTCAGGAGAAGAGTGGTAATCATGTAGCCCGTATTGGCGTTGGTCCATTGAGCAGTACTGTCCGTGCAGTTGATGCAGAAACCATGGAAGAGTACCTGTCCGTCCAGAATTGACTCAGAAGTTCAAGCAGGTAACGAGAAGCACTCTGAAATGAATTTCAGAGTGCTTCTTTTTTTGTGCTCCATTTCAGCTTTGTCGTTTTATGTGGAAGCCGGCCTGTCTGCTGAAGAAATTGATAAGGCATGCTCTGAATGCGTCCCGTCCATTCATAGACTGGAAATTCCGGACTCCCACTTGTGTGGGCGTGACGGCAGGGGAATTTCTTGATGTTTTATGCTTAGTGATAGTTTTATCCATTTCCTTTGCTCTTTGGTAGGCCATCAAAAAGGGTTTTCCGGATAACAGTTCCGGGGACAGTTCGCTCCCATCTGCCGTTTGGGTGGCGTATCCAGTTGGGTTTTTTGGGTAGTTTTGTAGTATCGAGCAGCAGAGGTAATCTATCTGTGGACCCGAATTGACTGTCCCCGTCTTCGCTTCGGTTCATGAAGCGTACTATATATCTATATATAGCCTCGGCTTCAGCTGATTCATAATGATGGATGGATGGTTCTGATAGCTGTTTGAGTTTTCTTCTTCCATACGGAGATGGTATTCGCTCACTGGCAGCATCGAACGGTGGAGGCATTATGGTGATTCTTGTGTGAGAGTACTCGTGTGGTCTGTAAACATAGTTTTCGTCATATATATAAAATGATGTGTCAGCCCACTTTATTGTGTCACATTTATTTCCAAGGCCTGCTGGGATATGTGTTATTTGGTTTTTTCTGTCAAAAATAATAAATCTATTTGCGGGGATTCTCCTTGATGTGATGAACAGGGCGATTGCAAGTGGCGTTAGCAGAATCCACTCGATATCTATGTTTGAGAAGCTCGATGCGATAAATCTGGCTGTATCTGCAATTGCCAGCACAATTATTGTAAATCCTATTGCTGCTGGTATTGTTGACAAGTTGAAGTAGCCATATATCAGCAGATCTTCAGTCTGTATTGCTGTTCCTTTCCAGTGTGTGATATGCGTGCCGCATGTGGTTTTTGTATTTCCAGTTAAGACGCTTTCATCATGATTTCTTGATATTTTTATGTGTGATGGTGTTTTTAATTCTACCACTGGTGATTTGATAAGGGTTCTTATTACGGGCATCGGAATACTTGGGAGCTAAGCCTGAAACCCAGGTTTGCTGAAGTCTGGGCAGGAGAATAGTGGTAACCACGTCGCGTGGATCAGTATCGATTTATTGAGTAGCGCCGTCGGTGCAGTGGATATACAAATCATGGGAGGCGGAAGTTAAAGTGGCTCGATGAGAAACACTCTTAAAAGAATTTCAGAGTGTTTCTTTTTTCTCTATTTTAACGCCATAATTTTATGTGGAAGCTGGCCTGACTGCTGAAAACATTGATCAGGTTTGTTCTGGATGCATCCCGTCCGTCATTCCCGCGGAAGCGGGAATCCATTCATGGACTGGAAATTCCGGACTCCCG
This sequence comes from Ectothiorhodospira lacustris, assembly GCF_022227845.1. Taxonomy (GTDB): domain Bacteria; phylum Pseudomonadota; class Gammaproteobacteria; order Ectothiorhodospirales; family Ectothiorhodospiraceae; genus Ectothiorhodospira; species Ectothiorhodospira lacustris. Next base: position 107,518 of record NZ_JAJNQN010000004.1, read on the forward strand.
CTTGTGTGGGCGTGACGGCAGGAGAATTTATTGGTGTTTTATGTTTGGTGATGGCTTTATCCATGCCCTTTGCTCTTTCGGAAGCCATCAAGAAGGGTTTTCCGGATAACAGTTCCAGGGCCAGTCCTCTCCCATCTGCCGTCTGGGTGCCGTATCCAGTTGGGTTTTTTCGGTAGTTTTTCAGTTTTTAGTAGTGACCATTGCCAGTCTTCAGAGTCGATGTTTTTAGGTGGGTTTTTGTTTTTTGTATGTGCCTCTTCCCGGAGGGTTGGGCTTTTTTTTTCCATGAACCTTAATATGTAGCAGTAAATTTCTTCTGCGTCTTCGTCTGTGTATTTATTTTCTAGGCAGTCTGATACATTTATTAATTTGTACCTCAAGTAGGCGCTTGGTGCCCCGTTAACAATTAGGTCATCTGGCGGCCTTATGATGCTCAGATGTGTTTCTTCGTATTTTGTTGGTTTTACTGGGTTATGGTGATCGTGAATTAAGAATGATGTGTCGCCCCAATTTATAGTGTCTTGCCTTTTTGATAGTAGTTTTGGGATGTGGACGACTTGGTTTTCTTTGTCGAATATGACAAATCTGTTATGTTTTGTTTTATCAGTTATTTTAAATAAAAGAATGCCTGTAGGTACTAGTAGGATAAGCCATATCATCCATAGATTTATATTGTAAAAAATGGCTGATATTGGCATAACTAATCCAGCTAGTAACATCGTCGTGGCGATCGTGTCAACAGTCGGGCTCCAGTAGTTGTCTCCATATATTAATAAATTTTTATCATGTCTTGCCGGGGCTGGGCTTTGTATTTCGTTGCTCCTTATTTTTTCGATAATTTTTTCTGAAAGTAGCGAGGTATTTTTTTCTTTTGATATCCTTATATCCGATCTTTTGAAGGTTTCAATTAGTGGAGATTTTACGGTTGATCTTGCGACGCCCATGTTTTCTTTTTCCTTGCTAGTGTTGTTTATTTATTCGCTTCTATTTTTTCGTGATGACTTTTTATGAAAATGGTGCTGTTCGGCCATTTTTGCTCAAATTTTTTAATGATATCATCTTCTATTCCGGGTAGTTTTATCTCTATTTTTGTTCTAATCCCATGTGTTATTTCCTTTCTTTTTGCCTCTAAATAGAAGTGAGTTTTTTGGTTTTTTTCTGATTTCTTTGTCTTTGACTTGGTTTCTTCTGTAATTTTTCTATTAATTTTTTGGTGATTGAATTCTATGCTTCCATTTATGTTTTTACTTCCGATTAGGTTGGGTGGGGTGGATATTATTATTTCAATGATGACCGGATCTTCAGGTCCTAGCTCATTTATTTTTCTATGAATTTTAAGTAGGTCTTCTTGGGTTTTGTTGGCTTTTCTTTTGTAGCTTTTTATTCGGTTTGATTTTATGTCGTGAATTATTGTTTTTAGTTCTATTTTGACTGTAGAGATTATGATCTTTTCTATTTCTTTCTTTATGTCTTTTGGGTTTTCTGTTTTTGGTGTTTTTCCAAAGTAGCTATTTATTATTTCTTTTTGTGTTTTGCTCCTTGTGTTAGCCATTGTTGCTGTCTGGCCTAATGCGCCAATGGCTAACGCTGTTAGTATTACTAGCCCTGGTCCTGCTGGGATAAGAAAAGTTATCGCTCCCGAAATGAATATTAGTGAGCCTCCAAAGACTTGACCCATGTTTTTATGTTTTATCCCATTTTTTATGGCTATTATGCCAGTGGCAGACTCTATTAGTCCGACCCCACGATTCAGTAATCTACTTGTTTTACGTAGCAGACCTTCATAAAAGGCTCTTCTATTAGTGTTCTTTATTGCTTTTTCTATTTGCAATTCATTTATTGAGAATATTGCAAGCGCCGATAGTGCTGAGACTAGGTCTAGCTGCTCTTCGAGTGTGGCATTTTTTGGGTTTTTTGCGGCGCTGAAGATGTTTGCTGTAATTATTGGTATTTTTACGCAGTTTAAGCTTGCTCTATAGTTTGGGTTGGACGTGATTTTTTGGCTGATCTGGATGTAATGTATTGGGCTTATTATTTTTGGTAATTCAATGTGTTTTATTTTTGTATTTTCGGTATTATTTCTTGTCTTTCCGCTTATGTTTGTTCTATTTATTTCTTCTGAATATATTTTTATTCTATCCAGTTTTACTTTTGTTATCCGCTCGAGTAGTTCTGCCGTTTTTTGTATTCCTGTCTCTGGGGTTTCTAGGTTTTTACTTAGTGTTGCTTCTGTCAGTGCTTGTAATATTGCTTCAATGGCGTCCGCAGAAAATGTGATTAGCTTTAAACGGTCGCTTTCTTTGATGCTAGCTAGATTAATGTTTGTTGTTTTTAATTTCTCTACGCTCTCAAACCAGGCGAATAGTATTTTTCTTGCTTCGCTGTCCCTGCCGTTAATGACCGGGATTTTTACTATTTCTCCCAGTGCTATTTTATATAAGTAATCCAGGGATTCTTGAGATTCGTTTTCAAATATTGCATATCCCCAATGCAGTATTCCGATGCCTCTTGTCTCTGGGTTTTCGCTACTGGTGAAGTCTTCTATTGATCTGTCGAAATCCTTTGAATTTATTATCTTTGCCAATTTTCTTTCTGTTAAGTTTTTTATCTTATTGGATTTGAGGGTTATTTTATCCCATTTATCAAGCCTTCTTTTTATTCTTATGGTGTCTGCTACTTTAGTTAGTTCTGGGTTTTGCTCTATCATTTTCTGAATCAGTCTTCCAAGTGCTATTTCTCCTTTTGTGGCGGATTCTTCAATTTTTTCTAGTGTGGTTAGTTGCTCGTCTAGTTGATTTTTTAAATCTCTTGTCATCTGCAAGGGGTCTTGAAATATTGCTATAAGACAGCTGGAGACGTCTCGTAATGTGAGCATGTCATTTCTGTCGTCTTGCAGCTGAAAATGTTTACGTGGTTGCCCTCCATGTTCTGCGTTATATCCAAGGCGCCCCGACCTTGCGCTATCTCTGCCTAAACATAGAGGTTGAAACCTTTCTGCCACAATCGAATCATTACGGTTAGGCTTATTTGTGTTCATTGATATTGATGAGGATTGATTCCTCAAATCCCCCCACGCCATCCCCCCAAAACCCTCAATCCGCTCCCAATGCCAGGGAATCTCGCTCATGGCCAGGTGATATTCATGGAGATGTCCTGCCACGTAGTGGGGCAGGAGTAGTTTTGCGCCCAGAGGGCAATGTGCCGGGCGCTCGTCCTGGCCCTGCCATTGAGCCAGGTTGACTTCAAACCAACAGCCTTCGGGGCCGGCTTCCAGTTCGCGCCACAGATGTCCGTCACGAAAGATGTAAACCCGGCACCCAGGGCGTATTGGGGCAGTTTCCCGCTGGTCCAGATCCAGCGCCCGGTGCAGGACGACGGCGACGAACTGATGGCGGTGGCGATGCACCCTGAGTTCCGGGTCACCTGCAAAGTTCCTTTTCTGCGGCATGACTCCACTGGCCAGCGGGACCCGATAGATACCGTAAAAGGGATCTTCCAGCCGCAATGCAAGGTCGACAGGTGCTTCTTCGAGCCCTGTGAAGATCATCCGATGGTGGCCCCGGTGACCTGGCTCCGGTTCGGGATAGGCTTCCACGGGTTGCTGGGTAGTGCCATGAGTCGTCAGCTCGATCAGCAGTCCTTTCCCTTCGGCGCGATCCAGATCAATGTCCAGGCGCAGGGCATAAGGAGGCTCTGCGAGAGGCGGCGCCTCCAGCATCTCGGGATCGATTTCAGGCGGAGGTGTGCAGCCTGGCTGCATCAAGGGTGCCGGTGGCGTGTTGCGACAGTTGGAAACCATCTGGTCGAATTGCCTGACCGCCGGTCGTCCCTCGAAGAAGACATTGCCGGAGGCGGTCAGAAACTCCGCATGACCCTGTCGGGTACCGGAGCGAAGGCCACCGCAGTTGCCGGCTTCGTCTCCTCGACTTCTGGAGAATCGTGAATCCAGGTGACAGGCGGGGTGGCCGTTGATGCGGATGCTGTCGGCGGTGCCGACGGCATCCATGCTCTCCGCCACGTTCATGTACGGGATGGGCTTGCACTTTTTGCCGATGCGGGTACGGCAGACGTCGATGGTGGTGAGGATGCCTTCCGAGCCGGCATGGACCGCGCTGCGACCGTTGATGGCGATGTTTCGGTTGCCGGAAGTCCGGGGTGAGTTGCCTCCCACGTGACCGGACTCAGGTTCTCCCGAAGTGAGTGGGCGGGTGAGGATGGTGCCGGGAATCAGGCCGATGCGTGCCTCGATCGTGTCGGCGATCGCCCGAATGTCCCCCGGGTTGAGTCTGCCCAGCAGGACATCACCATCCAGGCCGGTCCGGGGGCAGCGGCTTATCCGTCTTCCATCCGGCGCGGATGTTTCCGGTAGCGTCCAGTCGGGATCAATGCGGCGATAGAGACCGGCCAGCGTCTGATGCGCTGTCTCCTGACCGCCGAGCCAGGCCCTGAGTGCTCGCCGGCCCTGGTCCGGGGAAGGGAAAACGGGCAGGCCCTGGGCAATGCCGATACTGCCATTGTCCAGGGCCGCCATGCCCAGGCCCAGGAGCCCCGGGTTCTGGGTGCGCCAGGAAAGGCTGCCACCCCGAAAGATGGTGAGAACATCCGTGTCATCAAAGTAGTGGACCTCCTGATCGGAGGCGCCGCCGGCAGCCGTGAACATGGGGGGCGTCCTTGCCTCTGGGATTCGCTGGAATCATTTCCCGGCGCTGTTCAAGGATCAAGTCTTTAGCCTGATTTTTTGGGGGGAGTTCTCATTTTTTCGGTTTGGTATGGAAACTTCAGGTTGTTGCAGCCGTCGGTCAGCCCCGGGTCACCCAGGCATTACACCATCCACCAGCCGCGACCAGCTTGCCCGGGAATACGGCGCAAGGCCCCCATTCCGCCTGGGACGGATCACTGAACATCAGACAGTTGGCGCAGTTATGGCCTGCCTGATAGGCGCTGTGGGTGGAGTCCGACGCATTTTCCACATAGCTCATGGCCCTTGCCTGGGCACTGCTCGGGTCCAGGCGTTCCGCTGCCAGGGCCGCGTGCCACGACACGGGCAGGATGGTGATCGCGGCACCGGCCGCGCCCATTTTCAGGAATCGGCGACGCTGCATGGAAGCGTTCTTGTCACTCATGGTGCTGTTCTCCTCTATCTCATTTTGTAATGTGCTGACAGCGCCGAGATCTTTGCAGAGAGCGTGCCATCCTGGCCGGAGCACTGCATGGATAACGCTGCTCGAAATCCCGTTGTTGGTTTATGTGTACATAAAAGCTTGTGATCTCAATGGCTTTTAGTGATCGGACCTAGGGATTGTCGAGGTCCCAGGCGCTGATTCCCGTTGTGCAACTCCGGGCAAATACCGGGTTTGCAACCGCACCGGCGCTGTTCATTCTCTGCGCAAGATGGTCATAACCTGCTCACGCCTCATCCACGAATATCCCCGGTGATGGTTTGAGCCCGCTGGGCTTAACGGGACGGCGTGCTGGAAGATTTTTTACCAGCCCACCGCCGATCGGTCTGTTTTTAACCACCGGTCATGGTTGTTCCTGCCCCCGGGTCGACATAAGAATCAACGATTTACATATGGTTTTTTGTTGGCCCGCATCCTGCATCAGCAGGCTGGCGAACCTTGCCCCACCATCCAGCGGTCGATGTTGACCACCAGGCCTGTTGCAGGGCCTGCGCAATAACAAACAGGGGCAAACCAGAGGGGGTTGTGATGAGGCATTGGTTACTCGTATTCGGCATTGCACTGGCGATGGTGCTGGTGCCCGTGGCGCCCGCCTGGGCGGTGGGCGGTGATCCGGAACGGCCCATACGTGGGGTGGACAAGGTACCCAAGCTGGAGGTGGACCGCTCCGCCCGTATCCAGGAACACGTGCAGCGCATCTTCAGGACACCCCATGCCAATTTCGCCGATGAGCGCACGCCGTTTGCCCAGGGCATGTGCAATCGCTGTCACGGACCCGGGATGGAGATCTTCTTCAACCCCGAGAAGGAATCCGCCGAGCGCATGAACCAGCCCTGTCTGAGCTGTCACGAGGAGGGCGCGCGCCGCCACTGGCATGGCAGCACCCATGAATTCTCCGGCCTGGCCTGCGTCAACTGCCATGCTATGCACAATGAGCGCCCGAGACTGCTCAAGGCCGATACCCAGTTGGAAGTGTGCGGTGCCTGCCACCTGGATCGTCGCGCCGATTTCGGCAAGCCCTCTCATCACCCGGTCCCGGAAGGCCTCATGCAGTGCACCGACTGCCATAACCCCCATGGCACCCCCGGTCCCAAGAAGCTGATCGGTCATACGGTGAATGAGACCTGCTACAACTGCCACGCCGAAAAGCGAGGACCCTTCCTGTGGGAGCACAACCCGGCTCGCGAGGCCTGCACCACCTGTCACGATCCCCACGGTTCCATCCATCGGCCGATGCTGGTCAGCCGCCCCCCCATGCTGTGTCAGCAGTGTCACCTGGGTTCCCACTCCGACGTGCCACTCACCGGCGCACGTATGGATTTCCGGGTGCAGGGTCGCAGCTGCCTGAACTGCCATAGCCAGGTCCACGGTTCCAACCATCCCCGTGGCTTCGTCTTCAAGGAATGAGGCCAACCGTCACCGGTATCTCCCGGTGGACAGGTGCGAGGAGAGAATCATGAGCAGAATGTCGAAATCACTCTTGACGACCACCACGGTCTGCGCCGTGGGACTGGCCACGCCCTTGACCCTGGCCGCGCAGGAGGGATCAAGCCAGATTGTCAGAAAGGAGATCCGGGCCGGGGTCGGTTATCTGAGCGAGGACTCCTTCCGGCTGGGACGCTTTACCGGCGTCGACCAGGCCGGGGTGTTTCTGGATCTGGGATTCCTGCTGCGCGGCCTGGATCCCCATGACGGAGATACCACCCGCTACTGGCGACTGGAAGGCCGCAACCTCGGACTGGATTCCCGCAGCCTGAAATTGGATGCCGGTGAGCGGGGGCATTACAGCACCTTCCTGTATTACCAGGAAATGCCCAGCTACCAGTACCGGGACGTGGGTACGCCCTACCGTGGGACCGGCTCGGGAAATCTGAGCCTGCCAGCGGCGGGCGGGGCGGCGACTGCCGATGAGTTTCTGCGCGAAGTGGATCTGGGTGTGAAGCGCGAGCGCCTGAGCGCGGGCGGGCGGGTCAACCTGGATACCCGCTGGCGGGCCAGTACGGCGGTGCATTACGACCGCAAGGATGGCCTCATGGCCCGAGGCGTGAACAACGACTACTTCTGGGCCTTGCAACGTTCCGCCGTGGTGCCGGTGCCGGTGGATTACGAGACCACCCGTTTCGAGGCCGATGTCACCTACGACGGTGACCAGCTGCAGGGACGGCTGGGCTATCACGTGTCTGTCTTCTCCCAGCGGGATGGCCAGAGTCTGGATGTTCCCGATGCCACGGTGGCCAATTGGGACAATGCCCCGAGCCGTACGGTGGCCCTGGAGCCGGACAATCAGTTTCATCAGCTCACGGGTTCCATCGGTTACAGCTTTACCGAAAGCACCGCCCGGATAGGCGCCGATGTGGCCTTGGGCCGGATGACCCAGGATGAACGGTTCGTGGAGCAGTTCGACGGGCTGCCTTCATCTTTGGACGGGCAGATCAACACCACGCTGGTAAATCTTCGGGCCAGCGGCCGCCCCCACGAGCGGCTGAACCTGCGTGCGGGTTACCGCTACGACGATCGTGACAACCGCACTTCCGCCTATGACGTGGAACACAATGGACGGACATGGTCTTCACGTCCGGTCAGTTCCACCCAGAACCGCTACCACGTGGATGCCAGCTACCGACTGCAGGATCGGACCTACCTGAATCTGGGGGTGGTCAGGGACGAGCGGGAGCGGACCTACGATGACAGGGAACGCACGGATGAAACCGCCTACAAGGCCGGCATTCGCACCCGGGCGATTCCACGCACCACCCTCAGTGCCGAATTTCAGTATGCCGAACAGCGGGGTTCCAACTGGGAACGGGATACCGCGCCGGAAACCCTGCGCAAGTATTACCTTGCGGACCGGGATCGCCACAGCATCACCCTGCTGGCCACCTTCCAGGCCAATGGGCGGCTGCAATTCACGCCGCGGGTGCAGTGGATCGACGATGACTATTCACGTTCCGAGTTGGGGCTGCAGTCCGCCGAGCGACAGATCTGGGCCATGGATGTCTCCTACGTGCCCACTGATCGGCTGACCGCGTTTGCCTTCTATGCCTACGAAAACGTCAAGGCGGACCAGGACGGTTTCCGGGCACCGACCCCGACCCGTCCCGGCGGCGAGTTCTGGCGTTCGCAGCGGGATGAGGATTCCTTCACTTTGGGCGTGGGCGGTGAATACGCGGTTCGCCCGGGCAAACTGACCCTGGGGACCGAACTGATTCATATCGAAAGCTCGGGCCGTGCCCGGGTGAGATCCGAACTTGGGAACGGCGTCTATCCCAGCCTGGAATCACGCCTGACCCAGTTCAGCCTGTACGGCGATTACCGGCTGCGTCAGAACCTGGATTTCCGCCTGCGTTACATGGTGGAGCGTTATGAGGAAAAGGACTGGGGTCTGGATAACGTGGGGGTGACCGGTGTCGGCAACCTCATCCTGCTGGATCAGGATAGCCCCGACTACACATCACACCTGATTGCCGGCACGTTGCGCTATCGGTTCTAGATACTGCTTTTATAACAACGAGTTCAATGGGTTGGGCGATATGGATGAGCGATCTCCGGCCTGTTGCCGGAATGGCTGCGAGCGTCCACGGCGAATCAACCTGGAGGTGGGGAGCATGGCACGAATCAGACGATCGAGAATGGAACAGTTCACCGGTGGGGGGGCTTCACCACCGCCCGCTATCAGTGAGGCGGGACAGACTCAGGGTCATGGCCGCATGAATGCCGTCGTGAGGAACGGCATGCATGGGGCCATGATCATCCTGCTGGCCCTGGTGCTTGCAGGCTGCCTGGCCAGTGATAGCGGATTCGACGAGACCACCACCGGCGGCGGAGGCGGTGGCCTGCCGGCACTGCCCGATGAACCGGCGGCCGGACCGGGTCTCCAGATCACCAGTGCAGATGTCATTAATGGCCATCCAGTCGTGGAATTCACACTACTGGATGGGCGAGGTGTCCCCATCACGAACCTGTCCGCGGCCAGTTTTACCTTCGCCAAGCTGGCCCCCAGAAGCCGATATGGCCAGGGTTATGACTGGGTGAACTACATTACCCGGGAGCGTCCCGTGGCCGATTCCGGCTGGATGCCGGCCGTCTCGGAGAACAACCCCACCGGGGCGCCCATGTTCGGCAATGCCATTCAGGGGAATATCGAGAACAACGGTACCCTGGAAAACCTGGGCAACGGCGAGTATCGCTACACCTACAACCTCAACGTAAACCAAGCCAGCCGGACCATCACCGGTGATAACGTGGGTCAGCTGTGGCGCTGTGTGGAGGATGCCTCCCATGGTAGCCATGAATTCTCCGATCGCCCTCAGGCAGAGGCTGAGTTGGGTGAGGCCGTCCGCTGCACCTGGGCGGACGGTACCACGCTGCCCCGGGGGGTTCGCATCGAGGGCAGTGGTGACACACTGACCTACACCGTGGAATACAACGAGGACTGGACCCACCGGGTGGGCATGCAACTGGGGGGTGGCCTGGTGGCCAACGCCTGGTATGACTTCATCCCGGCCACCGGCGATCGTCCCACCCATGGGGTGGACGCCACCCGGGACATGATCTCTCTTGATAGCTGCAACACCTGCCACGACGGCACCCTGCGCAAACATGGCGGCAACCGGGTGGAGCCCCAGTACTGCGTCACCTGCCACAACCCGGGCAGCGTGGACCCGGTCAGCGGCCGCAGCATCGACTTCAAGCAGATGGTGCATAAGATTCACCGGGGACAGTCATTGCCCAGCGTGCGCGCCGGCGTGCCCTATTTCATCCGCAACAACGACTTCAGCAAGCTGCGATTCCCGCAGGCCGTGCATGACAACGGCAACATCGGTCATGTGGGCAACTATGCCTCCCATGGCGTCCTGCCGAACGGGGATCCGATTCCGCGCCAGGCCTCCTTCGGCGTCGACAACTGCGTGAAGTGCCACATCGGTCAGGAGACCCGCGACGAGCTGGTGCTGATCGCCGGTAGCGAGGATGTGCTGGCCCGGCAGAAACTGGCCAGGGTGACGCCGGACGGTGATAACTGGTGGGGGCCTACCCGTACCGTCGAGGCCTGTTCCGCCTGCCACGACAACGTGTTCTGGTACAACTTCTCCGATGCCGACGTGGCTTTGCCGGGGGGCGTTCATCCGGACGAGACCCTGCCGGCCCGGCTGGCCGAGCGTTTTGGGGCCTCAACCGCCGGACCCAGGGGGGACTGGCGCAGCGGCCACCGGTTTGGTTTCAATCCGGATACTGGCTTGTGGGGTTCGGGCGACAATACTAGCGCCACCATTGCTGGCGCCATAGGGAGTAACCTGTTCGTCAGCGGCCAGGCCTGCGGCGGCTGTCATAACCAGAGTCCTGCCGGCGATGCCGCCAACATCGGGCTGCGGGGGATCGAGCAGAACGGCAACAACCGGGTTCGCGTGACCCGGGCCCACCTGAGCTTCACCCGGGCGGGCATTCGCCAGGACCAGCTCCGGATCGAACTGGAACCGGCCACCCTGGATCCGGCCGCCGAATCCGTGACCTTCCGCCTGCGGGTGCGGGATGACGCCAAGAGCGTGTACCTGCGACACGACGTCGATGCCACCTTCTCCCTCGGCTTCGTCATGGGCTGGCGCGAGGAGGGCTTTGCCGACTTCACCCATTCCAGCGACATCAACAATAACTGGCCGGGCCGTACCACGGACTTTGGATGTAATGCCGATTGCTGGACCAGCGGCGCAGGCAACAATATTGCCATTAGCGGTCCTTCCGGCAGCGGCTACTACACGGTGACCCTGGACGTATCCTCCATCATCGACACCATGCCCGAAAACGGTACCGGCTCTATTGCGGTGCAGCATCAGGTGGTGCCCAAGGATGCCCTGGGTACGGTGGAGAGCGTCTGGGATGACAGCCGTACGCCCGTCGTCAACGCCCTGCATCGGGTGACCACCTTTGGCATCGGCAATACCGTCCCGACGCCTCGGCGCCAAGTGGTGGACGTGGAAGAGACCTGCCGGTCCTGCCATATCCGCTTTGCCAAGCATGGCGGCAACCGCCGCAACAACCCGGAGCTGTGCGTCCATTGTCACAACCCCAACAATACGGATATTTCCAATCAATTCGGGATGCCACGTCGCGGCCTGGAAGGGCAGTTCGATGGCAAGTTTGAAGAGTCCAAGGACTTCAAGCGCATGATCCATCACATCCACCGGGCCAAGATGGGGGCGGATGGCATCCAGCTGCGTGCCCTGGTGTTCGGCGGTCCGGCGCCTCAGGGAGATGAGGATGGACAGTGGGACAACGCCCATCACTTCCCGGGCAGTATTGCCAACTGCAATACCTGCCACGTCAACGACAGCTACAAATTGCCGCTGGCACCAGGCGTGATCGGTTCCACCCACCGCAGCTTTGACTGGGAGACCGGCAACTTCACCAATGCCGGCACGGTGGCCTTCGGTGCCGACAACGGGCTGGACAACCTGGAGCAGCATCAGAAGTTCAGCCCGATCGCCTCGGTCTGCACCTCCTGCCACACCAATCCGGACTGGTTCGAGAACCATATCCGGCCCAGAGGCGGTTCCATGTCCGCCGGCATCGACAACCTGGATCCGGGTGGTGAAAACTGCCTGACCTGCCACGGTCCGGGCGGTGATGCGGACATCAGCCAGGTCCACGACATCCGGCCCCGGTGATGCAGTACCCGGGGGGCTGAAAGCCCCCCGGTCATGACGGATGTTCGTCCTTTTGACCCCTCCCCGTGATCTTTTCAGGGCGGGGTTTTTTTGTGCCTGTTTACTCGGCCGTAAAGACCCTGAAACTTGACAGTCATTTTATTTGTGGTTATATGTCCATCACGTTTGACAATAATCAAAGGCCGAAAGAGTACCGGGCCATGTACCCGGCGCCTTGAGGAACGGCCTGCATCCGACCTGGGGCGAGGAGAGAAGAGTGGATACCATGAGTGGCAATGTCATTCTGATCGGCTGGGACTGTAGTTCTCAAGGCAAGGCAGTGGAACGGCTTCTCAAGACCCAGGGGCTGGCTTGTGAGCATCGATCGACTCAGGAGGTGGTCAGTCCCATGAGCGAGCCGGCGGCGGTTTTGCTGGTGCGGGAAAGCGGTACCCAAGCCCCGCGGCTGCCGGTGTTGCAGGCCCTGCATGACAGCGGCAATACCCGGTCGGTGATCCTGGTGGGGGACCGTCTGTTACCGGAGCAGGTGGTGCAGGCCACCCGGATGGGGGCGCTGGATGTGTTGCCCGAGCCCCTGGATACCGATCGGCTGCTGTCCGCCCTGCAGCAGGCCCGCCTCAGCAGCCTGAGCACCCATGTGGACGAAGTCATCCGGGAAGACTGCCCCTCCATTCTTGGTTCCTCCCCCAAGATGGTCGAGGTCTTCAAGCAGCTGGGGGTGGCGGCCTCCAATGATCTCAATGTCCTGCTCACCGGCGAGACCGGGGTGGGGAAGGAGGTCTCCGCCTACTGCATTCATCGCCATTCCTCCCGGGCCGGCGGCCCTTATATGGCCATCAACTGCACCGCCATTCCCGAGGGGTTGCTGGAGGCGGAACTGTTCGGCCATGCTCGGGGGGCGTACACCAATGCGGTCAATGAAGGCGTCGGCAAGATCGAGGCGGCGGAAGGCGGCACCTTGCTGCTGGACGAGATCGGCGACATGTCGCCCACCTTCCAGGCCAAGCTGCTGCGCTTTCTGGAAGACAAGCATTTTCATCGGCTGGGGGATGCGTCCGCCCGTTCCGCGGACGTGCGCATCATCGCCGCCACCAACCGGGATCTGTCGGCCGAGGTGGAGTCGGGACGGTTCCGGCGGGATCTGTATTACCGCCTGGCCCAGTTCCCCATCAGCATCCCTCCGCTGCGCGAGCGGCCGGATGACGTCCGTTCCCTGGTGCGTGCCTTCGTGGCGGAGGCCAATCTGCGCCTGGGCCTCAAGATCACCGAGGTCTCGGAAGAGGCGGAGGCGGCCGCTCTGGATTATCACTGGCCCGGGAATGTGCGGGAACTGAAGAATCTGGTCTATCAGGCCGCGGTACGTGCCCGCGTCGGGAGCATCACCGGGTTTCCCTTTGCCGTCGAGACTGAGACCGAATGCCCTGCCGGTCGCGAGTGCAGATCGGGCGGTGGGCTGGAGTCACTGGTGCAGCGGGCGGTGGCCGGGGGGCGGGTGCGGCACCTGCTGGAGGAGTTCGAGGCCCTGACCCTGCGCAGTCTGTTGGAGGCCTTCGGGGGCAACCGCAGCCGGATCTCGGAGGAACTGGGGATCTCCCGCAATACCCTCAGGGCGAAACTCAAGGTCCACGGGCTTTAATCCAGCAGTTCCAGACCTCGTGTCCGCCAGTTCACCACCGCTGTGTGGGGCACCATGCGGCGGGCCAGGTCCGGGAAATCCTTGCGAATCACCTCCCGGGCAAAATCCGTCAGAAAACGGGATTCCAGCATGGCCCGCGCCCGGTCCGGACCGATGTCCTCATAGGGGGCCGAGGTCAGCAGCATGAAGCCGTCATCGGGTATCCGGCCCGCAGCCATGTTGTCCTCAATGATCCCTGCGGCCTTGTGGACGGGGGTGGACAGGTCCGGGCTGTAGGGACCGATGATCAGGGCCGTATTGGGCACATGGAGGAAGTCAAAGCCCCGGCCGACGCAGATGGCCCATTCCCGATGCTGGATGTCCAACTCCCGGGCCACGCCCCGCAAGGACTGCACGTGGGCCAGGTTGCCCTCCAGCAGCGGCAGCAGATCCCGCCGCACTTCCGCCGGCATGTCAGGACAGACAGGCATCAGAAGACCTTCCAGATCCGCGGCATTTCCCGTTTCCAGTTGGCTGATATCCAGCACCTCGTCCCGGTCCCCATGGATGATCAGGGCATCGGTGTCGGTCTCGAAGCCGCAGACCAGTGGGTACACCTGCTGCCGGTCACGGCCGAACAGGGCCTCTGCCTGCGCACGGATCTGGCGGGTATGGGCGATGGCTGCCCCGGTGTCGTAGTCGAACCCGGCGCAGCCGCGGGAACAGGCGCCCTTGGACAGGTGATAGGTGATCATCAGCAGCACTCGATGCCCGGCGGAGGCGGCATCCTGCGCCATCTCGGCGATCAGCTTGCCCAGAAAGGGCCAGCCCAGATCAAAGCGTCCGCCCAGGTTGCGGAAAGGGCGGATGATTCCCAGCGGGGTGCAGGTGGCATGGGGGATATGGATACGCCCGTCCATGCACTTGAGCACGGCGATGCGGGTGGAATGCCGGGCCAGATAGCGATCCCGGGCCAGGCTGGCGGCCGGGCTACAGAACAGCTCCGAATGTTTGCGGGACAGGTTGATCAGCCACTGGATGCGTGCCTCGATGGGGTAGGTGTGCACCTGCATGCTCTGGGTCGCCGGTCTTGATTTTGCGCATGATAGCACCGGCGGCGCCAGGGTTCTTGACCCAAGGACGCAACGGCCGGGGCTGCCGCTGTCATGCCGGCGACGGTGAGGTTCAGGAGGACGAAGCGGGCAGACGCAGGGCCGCATGGGTTCGATCCAGCGAGGCCTTGATCTCGGCCTCTCGTTCCACGGCAAAGGCCAGGAAGGCCCGTGAGATCAGGGACAGGTCCCGCCCCCTGGGGTGGACCAGGTACCAGGCACGCTGAATGGGGAATCCTGCTACGTCCAGCATGATCAGCCGTCCGGCACCGCCGTCCAGGTTCAGAGAATGCAGGGACAGGGCGGAGATCCCCAGACCGGCGATGATGGCGTGCTTGATGGCCTCGTTGCTGCCCAGTTCCATGCGCACATTGGGCTTGAGGCCGTGCTTGCCGAACAGGCGGGTCACCGCATCACGGATGCCTGAACCGGGCTCGCGCAGGATGAAGCGCTCCTCAATGATTCGCTCCAACGGGATGTTCTTCACGCCCGCGAGGGGGTGGTCGGCGCGGGCGACGATGATCAGGGGGTTGGGGGCCAGATAGGTGGATTCCACGGACATGCCGATGGTGTCCGGTTCACCGAAGATATACAGGTCATCTTCGTGGTTGAGCATCCGCTCGATGATGCGGTCCCGGTTGCTGACCTTGAGTGAGACATCAATGCCGGGGTAGGCCTCGCAGAAGGCCCCCAGGATTTCGGGGGCGAAATATTTAGCCGTGGTGATGACCCCCAGGCGGAACCGGCCCCGCTTGAGGCCCTTGAGATCCGCCAGCCGTATTTCCAGATCCGCCAGGGTATCCAGGATGACCTTGACTGCCTGGTAGACTTCCCGCCCTGCCTCGGTGGGTTCCACATTGCGGCCCGAGGGCATGAACAGGGGGGCACCCACGGTCTCCGAGAGTTTCTTGATCTGCATGGACACGGTGGGCTGGGTCAGGAACAGCTCTTCCGCGGCCCGAGTGAAGCTGCCCAGACGGACAATGGCCTCCAGGATCTGCAACTGCCGCAGGCTGGCATGACGGATGAACCGGTTGGGCATGTCCGGCTGACGCGCTTCATCCTGGGGTCCCGCATCTTCCGTGTCGTTGTCGTGTCGCTCGTCCATGGCGTCGACTCAGTCGGGCCAGACCCGGCGGCCCGGAAGGTAGCCGGTGTCGGCCGTCTGCGTCTGATTCTTGCGGGGCGCCGGGGCGGCGGGTTTGCCGGACGCGGTCGGGCTCCGGCGGCGCCGGGCCGCGGTCTGCTCGGGGTTGCCTTGCGCCGCGGACGTGTGGGTGTCTTCCGGTTTGGGTGGAGTCACAGGGGCGGATGAGGCGGGCGGTGACGGTTCCCCCTCGCGCTTGGGGGGTGACTGCTCGTGCTTGGGCTCGGTCATGGGTGCACCTCGGCGGTGTCCGTGGGCTGGAAGGTATCCAGGGCGTCGACGAAACGGCGTTGTTCGTCGCTCAGTTCGGTGGCATTGTCGTCCGCATGCAGGGTGATGTTGACATAGGTGCGGCCGAAACTGATATCGGGGTACACCCCCATCTGTTCCGACAGCGCCCCGGCCTGTTCCAGAAAACAGCGGGTGGCTTCGTAATCCGGAAAGGCCAGGCGGCGTTCCAGTCGCAAGGGGCGTTCACGGCGGGTCCAGTCGGGATGCATGCGCGGATCTCCAGGGGTGAGCCGGTCGGCGTGGCGCAAGTCGGGCCGAGGCCGCCGGCAGGCCCCAGGCCTCCACCTGCGAGGCCTGGGTCATGTGTGCTGCCGAACCGTCGAAAATTCCAGGCTCAGGGCGCGACCGAGAACGCCGGCTACCATCGTCAGGCGGCGTCACCGCCGGTCTTGCCCAGGATCGGCTCCACCTCCCGGTGGGGGCGGGCGATGATGTGGGCGGCCACCAGACCATCACCCACCCGCTCGCAGGCATCGGCGCCGGCCCGCACGGCGGCGTTCACCGCCCCGGTCTCGCCGCGCACCAGCACGGTCACATAGCCGCCGCCCACGAACTCCCGTCCGATCAGCCGCACTTCGGCGGCCTTGGTCATGGCGTCCGCCGCCTCGATGGCGGGCACCAGGCCTCGGGTCTCGATCATCCCAAGGGCGATACCGTAATTGTCATTGGCCATCTTCTTTTCTCCGATCATTCACTTTCTTGAATGTGTATTCATCCCGGTTGCCGGGCCGGGTCATTCGGTGCCAGGGCCGCCCACGGGCAGGATGGGTTCCACTTCCCGGTGGGGGCGGGCGATGATGTGAGCGGCCACCAGGCCGTCACCCACCCGCTCGCAGGCATCGGCGCCGGCCCGCACGGCGGCGTTCACCGCGCCCGTCTCGCCGCGCACCAGCACGGTCACATAACCGCCGCCCACGAACTCCCGCCCGATCAGCCGCACTTCGGCGGCCTTGGTCATGGCATCGGCCGCCTCAATGGCGGGGACCAGGCCGCGGGTCTCGATCATCCCCAGGGCAATGCCGTATTTGTCGCCACTCATGATGTCTCTCCTGTGTTGTTTCGGATCATCGTTGTCAAAATCCCCGTCATGCCGGTTCCCACTGGTCAATCACCCCGCCCACGGTCAGGTCGGTGAGGATGTCCGCGTTGCCCATGGCATACCGGGCCGCGGAGCCGCTGACCAGGAACACCCAGTCACCCGGGCGAGCCCCCACCGGATCGGTGGCCACGGCTTGGTGGCCCTGGGGGTCCTGCACCAGACGCAGATCCACATGGGCTAGCCCCGGGATGCGCTGGGTGCAGACCAGCGAACCCACCACCTGTCGGACCTCCATCAGCCGTGCTCCCCGGGACCGATGGCACCCGTCTCGGATTCCGGCGGCCAGCGGTCGATGATGCCGACGATGGTCAGATCACTGGGGAATTCCTTGCTGCCAGCGGCCTCCCGGGCCGCCGAACTGCCCACGCAGATCACCCAGTCGCCGGGGATGCAGCCCACGGAGTCCACCGCCACCTGACGGGAGCTGCCGTCGCGCACCACCAGCAGATGCTTGTGTTCAAAGCCGGGTATCCGGTTGGTGGATACCAGGGGGCGTTCCACCTGACAGATCTTCATCGGTGTCCTCCTTGTCCGGTCGGGTCCAGGGACGAGGCCACCCGTTCCAGACCGGCGCGGGTGTCACAGTCCCGCACCACCAGCAGTCGGTGCAGCAGGCCGTCGCGAACCTGGGGAGCGAAGCGTTCGGTCATGGCCCGGTCCACCTGTCGGCAGCGGGTGATGGCCCGTTCCCGGGCACCGGGTACCTGACCGTGGTAGTCGAAGCGGATCACCACCGGAATGGGTCTGCCATGGGGGTGATTGAGTCCGCCCAGGATGCGGCAGCCCACATCCAGGTCGGCGGCACCTTCCTCCACCGTGCGCAGGCAGGCGAAGAAGGTAAGGTTGCGCAACTGGATTTCCTCGAAGCCGACGCCCACACCCATGAAACGCTCCGCATGGCCCTGATCCGGGTAGGCACCACCGTGACGGCGTCTCACGTAGTCCAACTGGGACAGATTGTGTTCCACCAGCTGAGCGATCAGTTTCACCATGCCCTCGTCGGGGGCGGCGGGGGCGTGCCGACGAACCTGCTCCAGGATGTACCCGCGGGCGGCCTCCGGCGTCATGGACAGGGTTTGATGGTATATGTCTCCGGTGTCCAGACTCAGTTGCAGATCCATGTGCCCCTGGGCATCGGGGACGTGGATGCGTAGGGCATCGGTATCCGTATCCAGACCCATGAGCAGCAGGGCGACGGAGGCGCCGCAGCAGAATCCGTTTTCCACTGCCTGGCGGAAGGCCAGCAGGCGCTCCAGGCCGGCTCCGGCCGCCGCCGTATCGTCGGAGCCGTGGGCGGCGCAGCCCTCGTGGGACGGGTGACGGGAGCTGAAGTGATAGATCACCGTCTTCAGATAGCGGGTGGGGGCGTCAGCAGTGTTGGGGGTCCCGGCCCGATAGCGGGCATGCTCCACCTCCACCCATTTGCTCACCGTGTCCTCCACATCGAACAGGGCGCCGGCGGATGAACGCCGTCTGACTGCGCCGAAGGGCAGGCGCAGCACATAGCTGATGGCATGGGCCAGACGTCCGTCGGCGCAGGGGGTGACATCCATCAGATGAAAACCACAGCTCTGCAGGAAGGCATTGAAGGCCCGGGTGTCGTGGCCCTTGAGCGGGTCGTGGGCAAAGAAGCCGTCGGCCATGCGGCAATAGGTCTCGAACAGGCAGGCGGCATGGAGCCGTGACATATCCAGCCCCTTGATCCAGGCATCTTCCAGCAGGTGTTCCGGTAGCCGGATGCCCAGGGTCTGTTCCGCCAGGGCCTGTGCCTTGGCAATGAAACCCTTCTCCCGCCGCAGGCCGGTCAGTTCCCGTAGCAACGGCAGGATCCGGTCAAAGGATGACTTCACCGCCGTCTCGTAGGCCTGGAGTCGGTGGTTGGCGGCCTTGTCGGTGAGCGGATGCAGCGGGGGCTGGCCGTTGTGCGCCGGGGGCGTGATCCGGTGCACATGTCCGGGATGACTTTCCTGCCCCTGTACCGGTTCGGGCCGGTGAAACGTCTGGACTGCCGGTGTGTGCGGAGCGGGTGCCCTGCCACGGCCACGACTGTGTACCGTCGGGGCGGTGGCCCAGATCAGGCTGTCACGGTGTGAGCGGCGGCGGGTGAGCATGGTGTGTCGGTCTCTGGCGCTTGTCAGGTCGGTGAATGAACAATGGCTTGGTTCGGTCAGCCCCGGGCACCGCCCGAGTAGGTGACCAGTGATCCCTTTTCCGTGCTGCCGCTGCTGCCGGTGACGCGGCTGACCGGGGGCGGCACATCCTCGTTACGCTTGTGGGCCACGGCCGGCATGGCACCCATGGGGCCGAGGCGAGTGGGATTGCGGCGGCGGGCTGAACTGCCCTCGGTGCCGGTCACCCGCTCGCCCCGTTCCCAGTCATCACCGGTGATTTTTCGGCCGCTGGACTGGCCCTCACCGGTGATGCGGGTCCGGCGGGGTGTCTCCGGCTGGGGGTCAAAGTCGGCCGGCGGGGTATCCGGGATCGGGGCCTGGGGATCCAGCGGCACGGCAGGCAGCCGTTCCGGGCGGACCTGTTCGGTACCGGTGACTTTGTCCGCCGCCATGTCGAAGGGGCCGGTGATCCGACCACCCCGCTGCTCATAGCGGGTACCCGTCACCCCCACAGTGCGTTGTCCACGCGCGACCTGCCGGGCCGGGGAGGCGATGCTGAATTCTCCCCGCGGGGTTGCCTCCAGGGGTTGGGGTAAGTCCGGCCGGCCGGGTTGAGCGGCGAGGCTGGTGCGTGCTTCGATCCGTGCCTGTGCCGCGGGGGGGCAGTAGGCGGCAAACTCTTCCGGCCCGGCGTAGGGTGTGCCGGTCACGGCCTGGCAGGTGCCTGGTTCATCGCCGGTCACCTGATGGGAGCGGCCAGGCAGGCTGCCGGAGAGGGTGTGTCCCCGGGCGGTGGTGCCGTGGCTGACCTTGGGGGGTTGGGTCGGCCCCGGCGGCGGGGTATCGCAGAACTGCTCGTACTGCCCCTGCCCCACGTATTCGTTCCCGGTCACCCGGCGGCAGGTGCCCGGCTCGTTACCCGTCACCCGGGCACCCCGGCCCAGTTCGTTGCCGGTCACCCGGCTGCCCTGGCCGGTGCGGGTGACGTGAACTTTTTCCGGCTGGCTGGGCGGCGAGGTCTGGCAAAACTCGTGAAAGATCTCGGCGCCCAGGTATTCGGTGCCGGTGACCGCGAGGCAGGTGCCCCTGTCATCGCCGGTCATGCCCCGGCTGCGTCCTACCCGCGTCCCCGTCACCGCCTGACCGCCGGCAGTCTCGGACAGACCCACCTTCCAGGTCTGATCCTGCGCCGGCCCCGGACGACCGGGGCGGGTACGCCCGGCGGGAGTGGCGCGTCGGGTGCCCATGGCGCCACCCTGGCTCCGCTGGGCCCGTACACTGCGGGCCAGTTCCCGCCCGGACAGGCGAGGGTTGGCCTGACGGGCGAGGCTGGCCGCAGATGCCGGGGTACCGGCCGCTGATTTGCCTCTGGAAGACAGGGCTGCGCGCCGGGCCAGGGACTGCAGGCGGCCGGTGGGCTGGGTATTCGGGGCGGCGCGCCGGGGTGCCGGCCGGCGCCGGTCGCTCCCGGGACGGGACAGGGCGTGGCTGCGGGTCACGGTGCTGTCCTGTTTCTGAACGGTGGACTCGGTGTGATGGCCGCATTGTCCGCCGCACCGGCAGCCGGAAGCCTGCGGGTCCCACGCCGCGGCGTCGGGAGTGACGTTCGCGGGGGGGCGGCGGACCCGGTCGCTGGTGGTATCGGCCCGCTTGCCGGCCCGGGAGAGGGCGGCGCGGCGGGCCTGAGCCTGAGCGCGACCGGAAGACTCCGCGACCACGGGCCTGACGGCCGTGTTGCGCCGCCGGGGCGGGGTCGTCACCGTCACCGTTTGCGTGGCCGGGCGGGCGCGGGGGTCCGGCCGGCTGGAGACCGGCGCCGGTCGAGGTGTTGCCGCTCGGGTGGCGGCACCCGCGTTGCCCTTCCCCTGGCTGGAAAGTGCCTGGCGACGTGCCAGTGCCGCCTGGCGCCCGCTGGAACTGCTGGATACTGGATTAGCCATGGTCTCACCCCCGCTCGTGGTCCGCCTCTGTCCGCGATCAGCGCCGCCCTTCGAACACCACGAAGGACGCGCCCTGGCTCTGGGTGTAGTTGTCATAGCCCGTGAGTCGCACATGGTGATCCGGATAGGCCCGGTGGCACGCCTCCAACTCGGTTGCCACGTGGTCCAGGTTCACTTCACCGAAGAAGGGCAGTTTCCACATGGGCCAGTAGTGGTTCATGGCAAAGTCCGGATGTACATGTTCGATGCCCGGCGTCCAGCCCTGGGCAATGATGTAGGCGATCTGGTCAAAGACCTCTTCCTGGGTCAGCGGGGGCAGGAAACCGAAGGTTTCCAGGGTCTGGCGGGTCTGGTAATCACCCATGGTGTTCTGGAAAGGCATGTCTGCAGGTCCTCATGTTCGGAAAAGGGAATGATCCGGTCCGGGATGCCGGGGATCAGCCCGCGTCCAGCTTGTCCACGGTGTCGAATTCAAACTTGATCTCTTTCCATGTCTCCATGGCGATGGCCAGTTCGGGGCTGTGGCGGGCCGCGTCGGTGAGGATCTCGCGGGACTCCCGTTCCAGTTCCCGGCCTTCGTTGCGGGCCTTGACGCAGGCCTCCAGGGCCACCCGATTGGCGGCGGCGCCGGCGGCATTGCCCCAGGGATGGCCCTGGGTGCCGCCACCGAACTGCAGTACCGAGTCGTCGCCGAAGATGCTCACCAGGGCAGGCATGTGCCAGACATGGATGCCGCCGGAGGCGACGGCAAATACCCCGGGCATGGAACCCCAGTCCTGGTCGAAGAAGATCCCCCGGGAGCGGTCTTCGGGGATGAAGGATTCCCGCAGCAGATCCACATAGCCCAGGGTGGAGGCCCGATCACCTTCCAGCTTGCCCACCACGGTGCCGGTGTGCAGATGGTCGCCGCCGGAGAGGCGCAGGCACTTGGCCAGGACGCGGAAGTGGATGCCGTGCTTGGGATGCCGGTCGATCACCGCGTGCATGGCCCGGTGGATATGCAGCAGCATGCCGTTCTTGCGGCACCACTTAGCCAGGCCGGTATTGGCGCAAAAGCCGCCGGTGATGTAGTCGTGCATGATGATGGGTTGCCCCAGTTCCTTGGCGAACTCGGCCCGCTCGTACATTTGTTCCGGGTCCGGGGCGGTGACGTTAAGATAGTGGCCCTTGCGCTCACCGGTCTCCACCTGGGCGGCGGCCACCGCCTCGGCCACGAACTCGAAGCGGTTCTGCCAGCGCATGAAGGGCTGGGAGTTGACGTTCTCGTCGTCCTTGGTGAAGTCCAGGCCGCCGCGCAGGCATTCGTAGACGGCGCGGCCGTAGTTCTTGGCCGACAGTCCCAGCTTCGGCTTGATGGTGCAGCCCAGCAGGGGGCGACCGTACTTGTTGAGCTTGTCCCGTTCCACCTGGATGCCGCTGGGCGGCCCCATACAGGTTTTCACATAGGCCAGAGGGAAGCGGATGTCCTCCAGGCGCAGATGGCGCAAGGCCTTGAAGCCGAACACGTTGCCCACCAGGGAGGTGAGCACGTTAACGATGGACCCTTCCTCGAACAGGTCGATGGGATAGGCGATGAAGGCATAGAAGGATTCTTTGTCGCCGGGTACGTCCTCGATGCGGTAGGCGCGCCCCTTGTAGAACTCCAGGTCGGTGAGCAGTTCGGACCAGACGGTGCTCCAGGTCCCGGTGGAGGACTCGGCGGCCACGGCGGCGGCCACTTCCTCCCGCGGCACCCCCGGCTGTCCGGTGACCTTGAAACAGGCCAGCAGGTCGGAATCCAGAGGGACGTAGTCCGGGGTCCAGTACATCTCGCGGTACTCTTTCACACCCGCGTCGTAGGTCTTCACGCTCATGGTCATCAGCTCCTGTGGTCTGTGCCCCGCCTCTGACGGGAAGGCGACGTTTGCTCTATGGGAAAGCTACATGACCTGTGGGTATATCTATAAATCGATTGTTTCTATTTAATAGATCGACGGAAATCTATGTATGGGCAGGAAGGCCGTGACTACGCTTGATGATTGAGCGATGCGCGCTCCCGCTCCCGCTCCCGCTGTCATTCCCACGCACACTCTCACTGTCATTCCCGCGCCCTTTCCCACCGTCATTCCCGCGCCCCTTCCCACCGTCATTCCCGCGAAAGCGGGAATCCATGGCTTCAATCCGCGACTGGATTCCCGCTTCCGCGGGAATGACGAATCAAGGTGCGGGAATGACGAATCAAGGCGCGGAATGACGAATCAAGGCGCGGAATGACGAGTTCCGGCGGGAATAACATCTTCATGCTCGGGGGACCTATTCAGGCATGGCGATGCCTGAACCTGGAGCACTCATAGATTCGATGAAATGAATTCCTTAACGAACTTCGATTATTGTTGAACTGAATCCCCTTCGATAATGGGTCTACTCAATGAGGAAGCCCAGATGCGAGTCTTCAACGAGATCCGTTTCAACAACCTGAAGGGGGACCTGTTCGGCGGCGTGACGGCGGCGGTGATCGCCCTGCCCATGGCCCTGGCCTTCGGCGTGGCCTCTGGCGCCGGCGCGGAAGCGGGGCTTTACGGCGCCATCCTGATCGGCCTGTTCACTGCCCTGTTCGGCGGCACGCCCACCCTGATTTCCGAACCCACCGGCCCCATGACGGTGGTGTTCACGGCGGTGATCGCCTCCCTGATCGCCGCCAATCCGGAGCAAGGCATGGCCATGGCCTTCACCGTGGTGATGCTCACCGGGGTGTTCCAGATGGCCTTCGGCGCCATGAAGCTGGGACGCTACGTCACCATGATGCCCTATACCGTGATCTCCGGATTCATGACCGGCATCGGCATCATCCTCATCATCCTGCAGCTTCCCGGCCTGCTCGGGCATGCCACCCCGGCGGGGGGCGTGATCGGGACCCTGCAGGGGTTGCCCGGCCTGCTGGCGGCCATCGATCCCATGGAACTGCTGCTGGGCGGGGCCACCCTGGCCATCCTGCTGTTCATGCCGTCCCGCCTGAAACGCTACCTGCCGCCCCAGCTCATCGTGTTGGTGCTGGGAACGCTGGCGGTCATGTACTGGCTGGGCGGTGAGCAGGTGCGGGTGATCGGCCCCATCAATTCCGGGCTGCCCTCCCTGCAACTGCCGGTGTTCACGGCGGAGCAGTGGCTGATCATCGTGGTGGACGCCCTGGTGCTGGCCCTGCTGGGGTCGGTGGATGCCCTGCTGTCCTCTGTCATCGCCTCCAGCATGACCCGCCATGAATCGAACTCGGACAAGGAGCTGGTGGGGCAGGGCATGGGCAACCTGGCCTCGGGCCTGTTCGGGGGCCTGCCGGGGGCGGGGGCGACCATGGGGACGGTGGTGAACATTCAGGCTGGCGGCCGCTCAGCCCTGTCCGGTATCGTGCGTGCCCTGATCCTGGCCGTGGTGGTGATCTGGGCCGCCGGGCTCACCGCCAACATCCCCCTGGCGGTACTGGCCGGGATCGCGGTGAAGGTGGGGCTGGATATCATCGACTGGCGCTTCCTGCGCCGTGCCCACCGGGTATCTCCCAAGGGGGCCCTGATCCTCTACGGGGTGATCGCCATGACCGTGTTCGTGGACCTGATCACCGCCGTGGCCATCGGCCTGTTCGTGGCCAATGTGATGACCATCCGCCGGCTGGCGGACGTGCAGGCCGAAGCGGTCTGCATCCTGCCGCCCCGGCGGCCCGAGGACAACGTCACCAACGGCCGCTGCGCCGACCTGTCACCGGAGGAACGGGCGCTGCTGGCCCAGGGCAAGGGACGCTTGAAGATCCTGCATCTGAGCGGCCCCTTGGTGTTCGGCGCGGCGGCGGCGATCACCCGTCAGGAACCCAAGCTGGAAGGGGCCGGCGTGCTGGTGGTGGATCTGGGCCGGGTGCCCCACCTGGGCGTGACCACGGCGGTGGCCCTGGAGGCCGCCATCCGGGGCGCCCTGGCCGGGGGCGTGACCGTGATCATGGCCGGGGTGCAGGACCAGCCCCGGGCGCGGCTGGCCCAGTTGGGGCTGGACACCCTGCTTGGCCCGGATGCTTGGCTCCCGGAGCGGTGCCAGGCGCTGGAGCAGGGGCTGCAGCACCTGATCTGACCCGTTTATTTGAAACGCAGATCCACCAACAGCATGTTTTCCCCCTGATTGGGGGAGCGCAGGCCGGCGTTGCTCAGGTGACGGAACACCAGTCGCAAGTGTTTTCCCAAGCGCAGGGATGCCCCGGCATGGATGTTGAGATGGCTGCCCATGGAGCTGGTGGTTCTGTCCAGTACCGCGCCGCCCAGCATCAGGTCCAGGTGCCCGGTGAAGGGAATGATCACTGACTGACCCAGGAAGGCGGCCGGATAGGCGTGGCCCATGTAGCCGAGGGCCGTTTCCCAGCGGCGGTTGCCGCTCATCTCCATGGCATAGTCGCAACTGCCCACCCAGACAGGTTCCTGAAAATCCAGGCGTCCCAGGTTGCTGCCGGTGGCGATGATCCCGGCCCCCGCATGACAGCGGCTTTCCTGGGCCATGGCGCAGGAAGCAGCCAGGAATAGCCCAAGGGCCAGGGCTGTATGGCGAACGGCATGAAAATACTGCATGGAATACATTGGGTGACTGAAAATGCTTGGAGCCAGGTGATTGAGCCGGGCCGCCCGGCCCCCGTCTCCCAAACCGGGGAGAGGGGGCGAAGAGCCGCGTTACCGGTTTTCCTGCGGGGCCTGGTCGCGGCGGGCCTTCCACCCGTCGGCCATGTCCTCCAACAGTTTATAGAACAGCGGTACGAACAAGAGGGCCAGGGTACTGGCCGCCAGCATGCCGCCCACCACCACGGTGCCGATCTCCTGACGGCTGGCCGCCCCGGCGCCGCTGGCGAATACCAGCGGCAGCGTGCCGATGATGAAAGTGAACGCCGTCATCACGATGGCCCGGAAACGTTGCCGCACCGCTGCCGTGGCGGCCTCGGTGGTAGACATCCCCTCACGCCGGTTCTGGGCCGCAAACTCCACGATCAGGATGGCGTTCTTCGCCGCCAGACCGATCAGCACCAGCAGCCCGACCTGGAAATAGATGTCGTTGGGGAAGCCCCGGCCGAAAGAGGCGATCACCGCCCCCAGCACCCCGAAGGGCACGGCCGATACCACCGCCAGCGGCAGGGTCAGGCGTTCATACTGGGCCGCCAGGATCAGGAGCACCATCAGCATCCCCAGGGCGAAGGCGGCACCGCCGGCACCGGCTCCTGCATCCAGCTGATAGGCCTCGCCGATCCAGCCCAGCAGGGTGTCCGCTTCCTGATTCAGTCCCGCCGCCACCGCTTCCAGGGCCGCCTTGGCCTGGCCGGTGGTATAGCCCGGGGCCGGGTCCGCCAGGATCTTCGCCGCCGGGAAGATGTTGAAGCGGTCGATGAGATCCGCCCCGCTGGTGCGTTCCAGGGTCACCAGGGAGCTGAGCGGGATCATGTCGCCATTGCTGGATCGCACGAACACCCGTCGCAGATCCTCGGCCTGGCTGCGGAATTCACCCTCGGACTGCAGGTTCACCTGCCACAGGCGTCCCGAAAAGGTGAAGTCATTCACATACAGGGAACCGAAGGTGCTGCGCATGGCATCGAAGACCTCGGTGATGGGCACGCCCGCGGCCATGGCCTTCTCCCGGTCCACCTCGGCGTGGTAGCGGGGGATACCCGTGGTCAGGGTGCTGCGCACGTTGGTCAGCTCCGGCCGTTCGTTGCCCAGGGTAGCGAGCTTCTGGGCCAGGGCCTCGATCTGTGCCGGCGTGGTGTCCCCCCGTACCTGCAGGTAGCCTTCCACGCCGCCGGTCAGGGACAGGCCCATGATCGGGGGCGGGATGAAGGCAAACACGTTGGCCTCCTGAATCCCCATGCCCATGCCCATGATGCGGCGGGCGATGGCAGCGGCATCCTGCCCTTCACCCTGGCGATCATTCCAGTCGGTCAGATTGGCAAAGCCCACGGCGGCATTGGTGCGCAGGGAGCCGGCGATGATGTCGAAGCCGGCAAACGCCGTGAAGTCCTGGATCTCCTCTTGGCCGATGAGTTGGGCGGACAGGGCGTCCCGCACTTGTTCGGTGCGTCCCAGGGCCGACACCGGCGGCAGCTGCGCCACCACCAGGGAAACCCCCTGGTCTTCCTGGGGCACCAGTCCCGTGGGCATGCGATCCAGCAGCCACACGGCACTGCCGGTGAAAACGGCAAACAGCACCAGCCCCAGCACCCACCGGCGCAGCAGGAAGGCCACCGTGGCCACGAAGGCCTCGGTGATGCGATCAAAGAGCCGGTTGAACAGGCGGAACGGGGCGCTGGGCGCGTGGGGCTGCTTGTCCAGCAGCAGGGCGCACATGGCCGGGGTGAGGGTGAGGGCGACGATACCCGAGATCACCACCGAGACGGCGATGGTCACCGCAAACTGGCGGTACAGTTCGCCGGTCAGCCCGCCGAGAAAGGCCACCGGTGCGAACACGGCCACCAGGACCAGGGTGGAGGCCACCACGGCGCCCGCCACCTGCTGCATGGTCTGGATCGAGGCCTCACGGGCCTTGAGGCCCTTTTCCGCCATCAGGCGTTCCACGTTTTCCATCACGATGATGGCGTTGTCCACCACGATACCGATGGCCAGCACCAGCCCGAACAGGGTCAGCAGGTTGACGGAAAACCCCAGTGCCTGCATGCCGGCGAAGGTGCCGATCAGGGACACGGGGATCGCCGCCACCGGGATCAGGGTGGCGCGCAGGTGCTGCAGGAACAGGAAGGTCACCAGGACCACCAGGGCCACGGCAATGAACAGGGTGATGAACACCTCGCGGATGGAGATCTCCACGAACTCGGTGGTGTCATAGGGAATATGGTAGGTCAGCCCTTCCGGGAAACGGTCCGAAAGCTCATCCAGCGCAGCCCGCACCGCCCGGGCCGTGTCCAGGGCATTGGCCCCGGGTTGCAGATAGATGCCCATGGGCACCGTGGGGCGGCCGTTATGGGTGGCGGAGAAGGCGTAGTTCTGCGCCCCCAGTTCCGCCCGGGCCACATCCCCCAGCCGCAGGGTGCTGCCGTCGGGCTGGGCGCGCAGGATGATGCGCTCGAATTCCGCCGGGTCCGCCAGCTGGCCGCGGGTGGTCACGGTGAAGGTGAAGGCCTGATCCACCGGGGCGGGTTCGGCGCCCAGGCGCCCGGCGGCGAACTGGGCATTCTGCTGCCGGATGGCGTTGGCCACGTCGGACGGGGTGAGATCGAACTGGGCCAGCTTGTCCGGCCGCAGCCAGATGCGCATGGAGTAGTCCTGAGCCCCGAACAGGGAAGCATCCCCCACGCCGGGTAGGCGCACCAGTTCATCCAGTACGTTGAGCAGGGCGTAGTTGCTGATGAAGATGGGGTCGTAACGGCCGTCCGGGGAGCTGAGTACCGTCACCAGCAGGATGTTGGTGGAGCGAGCCTGCACCCGCACTCCCTGGTCACGCACCTGCTGGGGCAGGCGGGGCAGGGCGGCCTGAACCCGGTTGTTGACGTTGATGGCCGCCTGGTCCGGGTCCGTGCCCATCTCGAAGGTTACGGTGATCTGGATGGTGCCGGCATCGGTACTGGAGGACTCCATGTAGATCATGTTGTCCACCCCGTTGATCTCCTGCTCCAGGGGCGCCGCCACCGACTCCGACAGCACCTGGGCACTGGCGCCGGGGTAGCTGGCCTGGACCACGATCTGGGGCGGCACCACGTCCGGGTACTGTTCGATGGGCAGCGCCCGCAGCGAGGCCAGCCCCGCGACGATGATGATGATGGAGATGACGGACGAAAAGATCGGTCGATCGATAAAAAAACGCAGCATCACTGATTCCGTCCCTGAGCGTTCACGGGAGAGACCTTGATGCCGTCACGCAGGCCCACGTGGCCGTTGATCACCAGGCGTTCGCCCGCGGACAGTCCGTCCAGGATCACCTGCCGGCCATCCACCAACGGTCCCAGGCGCACGTGCCGGGCACGGGCGGTATCGTCCTCGTCCACCAGGAAGACTCGGGGGCCGTCCCGGTCCTGGCTCACCGCGGTTGGATCAATCAGGAACACGTCCTTGAGCTCCTGCACCATGATGCGTACCCGCACGAACTGACCGGGGACCACCAGACGCTCAGGGTTGGGGAACACGGCACGGGCGGAGACGGTGCCGGTGCGGGGGTCGATGTTGCTGTCGGTGAAATCCACCTGGCCCGTGTGTTCATAAAGGCTGCCGTCGGGCAGCAGCAGCTGAACCTCGTGGCTCTGTACTGCTTCGCGTGTCATCATGGCCTGGCGGGCGGTGCGCTGGATGGCGGCATCCTGCTCCGGCAGGGAGAAGCGGACATGGGCGGGGTCATGCTGGGTCAGTGAGGTGAGCAGAGTACCCTGACTGATAAGGCTGCCCTCGGGCAGACTTTCCAGCTCCGTGGTCCCTTCGATGGGGGCTACCACCGTGGTGTAGCGCAGGTTGCGCTGGGCATCGGCCACCGAGGCGCGGGCGAGATCCAGGCGGGCGCGGGCCAGTTCCAGTTCCGACAGGGCCTGGTCCCGGTCCCGGGTGCTGACGACATTGCGCTGATACAGGTCGGAGATCCGGTTCCATTCCCGCTGGGCCTGATTCAGCCCGGCCTGGGCGTTGGCCTGCTCTGCCTCGGCCATCTTCAGGGCGATCTCATAGGGTTCGGGGTCGATGCGGAACAGCGGGGTCCCCTGACTGACCGCCTGGCCTTCCACATAGAGCCGTTCCTCCAGAATGCCCTCCACCCGGGCCCGCACTTCTACTTCCCGGGAGCCGCGTACCCGTCCGGCATAGTCGCCGCGGACCTTCACGTCTTCCGGCTCAAGGGCGTCGAGGGTCACCGGCGGTGGGGGCATGCCGCCGGCCCGGGGGGCGGCGGCTTCTTCGCCGTTGCCGCAGGCGGACAGCCACAGGGCGGCGAACAGGGTCGCGATCAGGCCGGCAACGGGCATGGCCCGGCGGGTCGGGGAGCGGGTGGGCATGGAGTGGATCTCCGGAAAGGGAAATTGCAAAATCACATACAGGCGTGTATGTATACTAAGTTCAAAATACTGACTGTCAAGTGCAAAATTCATGCGACGAACCAAAGAAGAAGCCGAACAGACCCGCGCCCTGCTGCTGGACGCGGCGGAAACAGTGTTCCTGGAAAAGGGCGTATCCCAATCCAGCCTGGAGGCCATTGCCCGCGAGGCGGGCATGACCCGGGGCGCTATCTACTGGCATTTCCGTGACAAAGCGGCGCTCTATGGGGCCATGCTGGACCGGGTACGACTGCCGCTGGAGCGGCTGCGGGATGAGTTCGTCCAGGAGCCGGGCGTGGATCCCGTCGAGGTCATCGAACGGCTTTGTCTTGCGGCGTTGGAGACATTGGCCGGTGATCCGCAGGTGCAGCGGGTGTACACCATCGTCTTTCACCGCCGGGAGCGGGAGGCGGACAATCAGGTTTGGCGGGATGCGGAACTGGAGGGGCGCCGCCGGGCGGCCCGAGTCATGCTGGAGTGCTTCCAGGCGGCCCAGGCGTCGGGACGTCTGCGCCCCGGAGTGACGCCGGAAATGGGACAGCTCACGCTGGAACTTTATTTCACCGGCCTGTTCTACGCCTGGTTGCTTGAACCGGAATACTTTGATCTTCTGAAGGATGCGCCCGCCATGATCCGGCGTATCCTTGATGGTCTGCTGCTCCCGCCCCGGTAGGTCGGGTTGCACTGCCCCGCCCCGTGGGGCGCCAACACACAGTCACCCAGCAGGGAGTTCACATGGAAACGCACCTCAAGGATCTCTGGCACCACCTCCACCATGATGAGGTGCTGGAAACCCTGGAGACCCATGAGCAGCAGGGCCTCACTGACCAGCAGGCCCGCGAGCGCCTGGAGACCTACGGCCCCAACACCCTGACCGCCGCCAGCCCCACCTCCTGGTTCAAGCGTCTGCTGCTGCAGTTTCACAATCCCCTGATCTACATTCTGCTCATCGCCACGGCCGTGACACTGGCATTGGGCGAATACATCGATTCCGCGGTCATTTTCGGCGTCGTCCTCATCAACGCCATCATCGGTTTCGTCCAGGAATCCAAGGCCGAGGACGCCATCCAGGCCCTTCGGGGCATGCTCTCCTCATCCGCCGCCGTCATCCGGGACGGCAATCGCATCACCATCGCCGCCGTCGATCTGGTGCCCGGTGACATCGTCCTACTGGCTTCCGGCGACAAGGTCCCCGCCGATCTGCGCCTCCTGTCCTCCCGGGACCTGCAGATCGACGAGTCCACCCTCACCGGCGAGTCGGTGCCGGTGGACAAGCAGCCCGGCAAACTGGTCCAGGATACGGTGTTGGCGGACCGTGCCAATATGGGCTTTGCCGGCACCTTGGTGACCTACGGCACCGGCCGGGGCGTGGTCATCGGCACCGGTGACCGCACCGAGACCGGTAAGATCGCCGGCATGATCAATGACGCCGTCAGCCTGGACACTCCGCTCACCCGCAAGATCAA
Organism: Ectothiorhodospira lacustris; assembly: GCF_022227845.1. Lineage (GTDB taxonomy): Bacteria > Pseudomonadota > Gammaproteobacteria > Ectothiorhodospirales > Ectothiorhodospiraceae > Ectothiorhodospira > Ectothiorhodospira lacustris. The sequence continues at coordinate 139,154 of NZ_JAJNQN010000004.1, forward strand.
TGGCTTCAGCCGGATCCTGCTGTGGGTGATCCTGGTGCTGGCGGGCATTACCTTCGGTGTGGGCCTGCTCTATGGCCAGCACTGGGTGGACACCTTCATCGCCGCCGTGGCCCTGGCGGTGGCCGCCATCCCCGAGGGTCTGCCGGCGGTGGTCACCATCACCCTGGCCATCGGTGTGCGCCGCATGGCCCTGCGCAACGCCATCATCCGCAAGTTGCCGGCGGTGGAGACCCTGGGGTCCACCACCGTGATCTGCTCCGACAAGACCGGCACCTTGACCGAGAACCAGATGACGGTGCAGCGAATCATCGCCGGTGATACGGCGTTTGAACTCACCGGCGGCGGCTATGATCCCGACGGTCGAATCCTGCAGGACGGCAGTCCGGTGGAAGCCCCCGCCACCCGTCATCAGGCCCTTCATCACTGCCTGCTGGCCGGCCTCTTGAGCAATGACAGTGAACTGGTGGAACAGGACGGGCGCTGGACCGTGCATGGTGACCCCACCGAAGGGGCGCTGATCGCCAGCGCCCTCAAGGCGGGGTTCGACCGTCACGACATGCGCCGCCGGCTGCATCGGGTCGATGCCATTCCCTTCGAGTCGGATCGCCAGTACATGGCCACGCTCCATCGCCACGATGAGGGCCATCGGGTCTACATGAAGGGCTCGGCGGAGCGGGTGATCGCCCATTGCGACCGGGCCATGAACGCCGAAGGAGAGCGGGTGCCGATGGATCAGGGACGCCTGCAGGAACAGGCGGAGGCGTTGGCGGCTCAGGGCTTGCGGGTGCTGGCCTTCGCCATGCGTGAGACGGACGCGAGCAATCTGGATGTCCCCGATCCGGGCAAGGCCGAGGATCGGCTGATCTTCCTGGGGTTGCAGGCCATGATCGATCCGCCCCGGGAAGAGGTGATCCATTCCGTGGCGCTGTGCCGCAAGGCCGGCATCCGGGTGAAGATGATTACCGGTGACCATGCCCTGACCGCCCGTGCCATTGCCGAGCGCATCGGCATCATTCGGGATGGGGAAAAGGATCAGCGACGGGCACTGACGGGGCGCCAGCTGGCGGAGATGCAGCCGGATGAATTGAGCAAGGCCGCCGAGGAGGTGTCGGTCTTTGCCCGGGTGGCGCCGGAGCAGAAGCTGCGGCTGGTGGAGGCGCTGCAGGCCCGGGGCCATGTGGTGGCCATGACCGGCGACGGCGTCAATGACGCACCGGCCCTCAAGCGCGCCGATATCGGCATCGCCATGGGGATCAACGGGACCGAAGTCTCCCGCGATGCCTCGGACATGGTGCTGGCGGACGACAACTTCAGTTCCATCGAGGCGGCGGTGGAGGAAGGGCGCAACGTCTTCGACAACCTGATCAAGTTCATTACCTGGATCCTGCCCACCAACCTGGGGCAGGGCTTGGTGATCATGGTGGCCATCCTGCTGGGCCTGACCCTGCCGGTATTGCCGGTGCAGGCCCTGTGGCTGAACATGACCACGGCAGTCTTCCTGGGCCTGATGCTGGCCTTCGAACCCCGGGAGCCGGGGATCATGACCCGGGCACCTCGCCTGCCCGATGCACCGATCCTGAGCTGGGAGATCATCGGACGGATCTTCTCGGTCAGTGCCCTGCTGCTGCTGGGGGCGTTTGGCCTGTTCCAGTGGTCACTGTCGCAGGGAGCCGGCATCGAAGAGGCCCGGACTCTGGCAGTGAGCCTGTTCGTGGTGGTGCAGAGTTTCTTCCTGCTCAATTGTCGCTCGCTCACCCGCAGCGTGTTCCGCACCCATCCCTTCTCCAATCCCTGGATCTGGTGGGGGATCGGGGCGATGTGGGTGGCCCAACTCCTGTTCGTCTACACGCCGCTCATGAACCTGCTGTTCCAGAGCGCGCCGCTGTCCCTGCAGCACTGGGGCCTGATCCTGGCCTACGGGGTCTTCGTGCTGCTGGTGGTGGAACTGGAGAAGGGGCTCTGGCGTTGGCGCAAGCGGACGGAGTGACCGGTCAGCGGCTGGATCTGAGCCACTCCCCGAACCGCCGCAGCACCCGGCTGCTCTCCGGGGTCGGCCGGACATTGGCCAGCAGGCCATCGATCTGCCGTCCCTGTTCCGCCAGCCGGTCCCGGTAATGCATGACGTAATGGGGGGTGATGCGTTCATCGAATTCCGGATGAAACTGCAGCCCCCACGCGCATCCGTTCACCACGAACCCTTGGTGGGGCTCCATGTCGCTTTCGCCCAGGGCCATGGCGCCGGGCGGCAGTGTGAGCACCGACTGGCTGTGGCTGACCTGGCCGTAAAACCGGCCCGGCAGCACCGAGAACAGGGGATCTTCGGCGGCCTCGGCGCGGAGTCGGATCTCCACCGTGCCCACCTCGATCCCCCGGGGATTCCAGTCCACCCGGCCGCCCAGGGCGTGGGCCAGGATCTGGTGGCCGAAGCAGATCCCCAGGGTTGGCACCCTGGCTGATACCGCCTGCGTCAGCCAGTCGGCGGTCTGCCGGATCCAGGGATCGGCTTCCGTGACCATGGCCCCGGAGCCGGTAATGACGACGCCGGTAATGTCATCCGGTGCCGGCAGGGGATCACCCGCCGGTACATCCACCACCTTCGCCTGGGCCAGGGGCCAGTCCATGCCGTCGGCAATCCAGTCTTCGTAATCCCCGGGAAAGTCCTGAAGAGAGTCGACCTTGGTGCCGGTCTTGATGATGAGCAGTGTGTCCATGTGGCCTCTCGTTATGCGTCCGCTATGCAGGAAGTCAGGAGATTACTCCAGAAAGCTGCGGTGCATCAAAACCCCCTGCCGGAGGGGCTTTTATCTGCCACCGTATTCTCCGGAGTTTAACCCCCAACGCGCCATCCCTCGTTGGAGCGAACTCTTGGTAGAATTGGCTAAACTTGGCAATTCAGGCTGCGAAAGATCAAGCCGAATGGGTTTTTTAACTGGTCAGTCAGCATTGAAATGCAGTTCCAACGGCAGGTCGAGGAGCGCAGGCTGTTTACCGTCAAATGGAAGTTAAGCTATTGACCTGGCAATCGAAAGACTTTGATTGAAAATTTCAAGTCATCGGCTTTGTTTATTTATAATGGAAAACAATCATACTTGTTTGATTGCCGGTTTAATGAATCGAGGATTCGGACGTGGCCGCTACCAACTTCAAGACTGAGAACAACACCTTCAGAAAACTGATCGGCAATGGTTTGACTTACCGCATTCCACGCTTCCAGCGCGACTACAGTTGGACCAGCGACGAATGGGAGGATTTGTGGGTGGATATCCTTGCCATGTTGCAGGCCGATGGCGATGCCTCGCATTACATGGGCTACCTCGTCCTGCAATCTGCCGATGACAAGTCTTTCGATGTGATCGATGGCCAGCAGCGCCTCACTACCATCAGCCTCATCGTGCTGGCGGTGCTCAAGAATATCCAACGGCTTATCGATTCAGGCAACGAAGCTGAAGCAAATGCCCAGCGACTGAATCAGATTCGGCAAACCTATGTCGGCTATCTCGACCCCGTCACGCTTATCGCACGTCCCAAGCTCACGCTCAACCGCAACAATAATAATTATTTCCAGACTTATTTGGTGCCGCTCGGGCATTTGCCCCAGCGCGGATTTCGTGCGTCGGAACATCTACTGCGCAAGGCGTTCGAATGGTTCGACAAACAGATCGCCGTCTATTTGAAGGCTAGCACGGGCGATGAAGGCAAGCGGCTGGCACAACTGATCGAAGACATCAGCGACCGTTTGTTTTTTACCGTCATCACCGTTACCGATGAACTCAATGCGTACAAGGTATTCGAGACGCTGAATGCCCGCGGTGTGCGCCTTTCAGCCACCGACCTTCTCAAGAACTATCTTTTCTCCGTACTCGACCGTGGCGGTGAATCCGACCATGAACTGCACAGCCTGGAAGAGCGCTGGGAAAATATCGTAGGTCGTTTGCAATCGGAGAATTTCCCGGATTTCCTGCGCGTGCATTGGAACAGCCGACACAACTTTGCGCGACAGGCCGATTTGTTCAAGACCATTCGTGCCAAGGTTGCAAACCGGGAAAGTGTTTTCCAATTACTACGGAATATGGAAGCGGATCTTGATACCTATCTTGCGCTGTCCTCACCGGAAGCCTCGGAGTGGCCGCAGGACGACAAGCAGCTGGCCGGCGTGCTTAAGACCTTCCGCGTGAGGCAACCATTTTCGCTGCTTCTGGCAGGGCGGCGCGCCCTCGACGCCGCCGATTTCACCGGCCTGTTGCGCGCTACGATGGTGATTTCTCTGCGCTACAACGTCATTGGCGCTTACAGCACCGCCGAGCAGGAGCGCACCTACAACGCAGTGGCCGAACGCTTGGCTAAAGGTGAATTGAATCAACTGGGTCCAGTATTGCAGGCCATGCGTGGTATTTATGTGGAAGACAGAAATTTCCGTACCGCATTTGCCGAGAAGTCAATCCGAACCACGGATTCACGCAACAACCGCGTGGTGCGTTTCATCCTGTGCGCGCTGGAAAAACACCTGTCTGGGCAGGATCACAGCTTTACCAGCGACGCTTTCAACATCGAACATGTCCTGCCTCAGAACGCCCCGGATGGCTGGGGTAGCTTCAGCAATGAGGAGGCCAATAATCTTGTTTATCGATTAGGCAATATGACCTTGATGCAATCCGGTGCCAACCGTGATGCAGGAACGTCGGAATACGTAGCCAAGCATACCAGCTATGAACAAAGCGGTTTTGAAATCACCAAGAAAATGGCAAAGGACAACACCGAATGGACGCCCGAGCGCATCGCCGCGCGACAGGTCTGGATGGCTGATCAGGCCACTTCCATCTGGCGCATTGCGCAACTGAGTTGAGCCGGATTATTTGATCACGGTCAATCAGCAAAAACTCGAACTCACCTGGATCGGGAAGGATAAGTACTGAACGCCATCAGCGGCCGCCGTAAGCTGAATCCCTCACCAGCCTGGGGCGCTTGCCGCGCACCGGGGCAGGCTGGGGCGATCACGCCCGATCCAGGCTCTTGCGCAGGTCCTCCAGCCGCTTCACCGACACCTTCTCCACCGTCCCCAGTTCCTGGGCAAACAGGGACACCCGCAATTCCTCGATCAGCCAGCGGTAGCGCGACCACTCGCCGCCGGTGCGTCCGGCCGCCCGGCGGGCCTTGCAGTCCTCCCACAGGGGTTCCACATCCACCCGGGCGCGCCGGTCCTTGTCCGGGGCATGGTCCAGTCGTTCCATGCGCCGTTCGATGGCCGCCAGATAGCGGGGGTAGTGCGCCAGCCGCTCCGGCGGGGTCTCCAGCAGGCAGTGGGGATGGACCAGATGATCCAGCTGGTCCCGGATATCCCCTGCCGCCTCCACCCAGGACAGGGGCAGGGCGCCCTTGAGGCGGGCACGGATGCGCTGATAGGCGCTCAGGATCTCGCCCGTCAGGGCGCACAGGGCATTGGCCGTCGCTACCAGTTCGCCCCGGCCCGCCTCCAGGCGTTGCTGAAAGCCTTCCGCATCCACGGGCCAGGGCGCGGCCATGAACACCCGCTCCACCGCCGCAAACACCAGGTCATCCTTGAGGACTTCGCAGCGATCCACGGGGTTGTACTGCAGGCACAGGCGCTGGATGTCCGGCAGGCTCCGGTACAGATATTTTATCGGTTCCCTCACCCCCAGCATGAACAGCCGCCGCAGGCCGGCACGATGGATCTGTCTGGCCCGGGCCGGGCTGTCCGCCAGGATCAGGGCCACGCTGTCGCCCCGGTCCTCCAGGGCCGGATAGCCCCGCAGGGTGGCGCCGTGTTGTTGAAACTCCACGAAGTCCGCCAAGGGGCCGAAATCCCAGTCGGTCAGACCTTCCCGTTCCCTGTCCTCGGGTCGGTGGGCCTCGAAGCTCTCCACCGCCCGTCCGGAGAGTTGGTCCTTCAGGGCCTGCAGGTCCCGGCCGCTTACCAGGGTCTTGCCCTGGGCATCCACCACTTGGTAGCGCAGTTGCAGATGGGGTTCCAGGCGATCCGGCTGCCATTGGTCGAGGGGGACATCGGTGCCGGTGATCTGGCGCAGGACCCGGGTCAGGGCCGGGATCAGCTCGCCCTCAGGTTCTCCCAGCCGGGCCAGGGCCGCCCGGGCAAACTCCGGGGCCGGCACGAAATGGCGTCGCAGGGATTTGGGCAGGGTCTTGATCAGGGCGGCGAGCTTTTCCTCCAGCAGACCCGGCACCAGCCAGTCCCCCAGCGTCGGGTCCAGGGCATTGAGGGCGGCCAGGGGGAGGGTGAGGGTGACCCCGTCCGCCTCATGGCCCGGCTCGAAACGGTAGCTCAGGGGCAGTCGCAGCCCCGCGCTCTCCAGCACGTCCGGGAAGCGCTCGCCGCTCAGGTCCGGGGCCTGTCGCTGCAGCAGGATGTCCCGGTCCAGGCGCAGTATCGCCGGGTTGCCCCGCTCCGCCTGCTTGCGCCAGCGTTCAAAGCCCGCGCCGTCATGGACTTCGGCCGGCAGGCGGCTGTCGTAAAAATCGTAGAGCACCTGTTCGTCCGCCAGCAGGTCCCGGCGCCGCCCGCGGGCCTCCAGATCCTCGATCTCCCGGGTCAGGGCCTGATTGTGGGCCAGGGCCGGGGCACGGCTGCGCAGCCGACCCGCCACCAGACCCTCTCGGATGAACACCCGACGGGCATCTTCCGGGTCTACCCGACCGTAGTTCACCTTGCGCTTGGGATTGACGATCAGACCGAACAGGGTCACCCGGTCCCAGGCCGCTACCGTGCCCCGGCGGGGTTCGAAGTGCGGCTCGTAGTAATGGTGCTTGAGCTGGTGGCCCGCCACCGATTCCAGCCACTCCGGACGGATGGCGGCACATTCCCGGGCGTAGACCCGGGTGGTTTCGGCGATTTCGGCGGCCATGACCCAGGCCGGGGCACCCTTGAACAGCCCGGAGGCGGGGTGGATGTGAAATCGCCGGTTGCGGGCACCCAGGTAGTCGTTCTTCTCCGTCCGGGTCCCGATCTGGGTCATCAGGCCGGTGAGCAGGGACCGGTGGATGGCCGCCGGCTCGGCCGGTTCCTGGTTCTCCTTCAGGTCCATTTCCCGCAGGCTCCGGCGCAGTTGGCCGTGCAGGTCCTGCCATTCCCGCATGCGGATGAAGGACAAAAAATGCTCCCGGCACCAGGCCCGCAGCTTGGCCTTGGACAGATGGCGGGACTGTTCCCGCCAGGCGGCCCAGAGCTTCAGGTAACCCAAAAAATCAGATCCCGGCTCCCGGAATCGGGCGTGGGCTTCGTCGGCGGCCTGGCGTTTCTCGGCGGGGCGTTCCCTCGGGTCCTGGAGGGCCAAAAAGGCTACGATCAAGGTCACTTCCGCCAGGGCCTGTTCCCGGCTTGCCGCCAGCAGCATGGCGCCCAGCGTCGGGTCCACCGGCAACCGGGCCAGTTGTCGGCCCGTCTGGGTGATGCGATGAGCGCCGTCCACTGCCTGCAGGATCTGCAGCAGTTTGAAGCCGTCCCGGATCAGGCGCGAGTCCGGTGGGTCCACGAAGGGGAAGTCCTCCGGATCACCCAGGTTCAGGTGGGCCATCTGCAGGATCACCGAGGCCAGGTTGGTGCGCAGGATCTCCGGGTCCGTGTACGCCGGGCGAAGCTGGAAGTCTTCTTCGCCGTAGAGGCGGATGCAGATCCCCGGTCCCAGGCGACCGCAGCGGCCGGCCCGCTGGCTGGCGGAGGCCTGGGACACCGGCTCCAGGGACAAGCGCTGGATGCGGGAGCGCCAGGCATAGCGGGCGATGCGGGCCAGCCCCGAGTCGATCACGTAACGGATGCCCGGCACGGTGAGGGCGGTTTCGGCCACGTTGGTGGCCAGCACCACCCGACGGCCGGTATGGGGGGCAAAGACCCGATTCTGTTCCGACGCCGACAGCCGGGCATAGAGGGGCAGGATCTCCGTGTGCCGGGGGTGGTGCTTGCGCAGGGCCTCGGCGGCCTCGCGGATCTCCCGCTCCCCGGGCAGGAAGACCAGGATGTCGCCGGGGCCGGCCTGGGCCAGTTCATCCACCGCCGCCAGCAGGGCCTCGTTCAGATCCCGCTCGGTGTCGGCGTCATCCTCGCCGGTGACCGGGCGGTAGCGGATCTCCACCGGGTAGGTGCGGCCGGGCACTTCGTAGATCGGGGCATCGGTGAAGTGGCGGGCGATGCGTTCCGGGTCCAGGGTGGCGGAGGTGATGATGAGCTTGAGGTCGGGGCGCCGGGGCAGCAGGCGCTTGAGATAGCCCAGCAGGAAGTCGATGTTGAGGCTGCGTTCGTGGGCCTCGTCGATGATGAGGGTGTCGTAGGCGCTCAGCAGCGGGTCCGAGCGCAGTTCCGCCAGCAGGATGCCGTCGGTCATGAGCTTGACCAGGGTGCTGGGACCGACATGGTCGGAGAAGCGCACCTTGAAACCCACCTGCTCGCCCAGGGGGCTTTTCAGTTCTTCGGCGATACGGCTCGCTACCGAGCGGGCGGCGATGCGCCGGGGCTGGGTGTGGCCGATGAGGCCGTCGGTCCCTCGGCCCAGTGCCAGACAGATCTTGGGCAGCTGGGTGGTCTTGCCCGAACCGGTCTCGCCGCAGATCACCACCACCTGATGGGTCTGGATCAGGCGGCCGATCTCGTCTCTATGAGCACTGACGGGCAGGTCATCGGGAAAATCGAGGTTGGAATGGAGCATGCGATTTCGGGGGCGGGATGCTGACGCCTTCAGGCGTCGGGCACCCGCACCATGATGGTCTGGACCTGGTTGGCGTGCAGGCGTTCACGCATCCGGTTCAGGTTGTCCAGATCCGTGAACGGTCCTACCTGTACCCGGTGCCAGGTATCGCCGTTTACAGACACCTGCTGGATACGGGCCTCCACCCCCATCAGGGCCAGGCTGGCCCGCAGGCGGTCCGCCTCCTGCTGGGCCCGGAATGAGCCGGCCTGCAACAGGTAACGACCGGGCTGCTGCACCGGGGTCGGTGGGGGCGGTGGACCGCCGGGGGCGGTGCGGGGCTGGACCTGGGGTTCCGGGACCACCACTTCCAGTTCCGGCAGCAGGGTATAGAAATCGAACCGGGGCCGAGGCGCCTCCTCCACCGGCTTCTGGGCCGGTGCCGGGGCTGCTGGTCGAGGCTGTTGCAGCGGCTGCTGCAAGGGCTGTTGCTGGATCTGGGGCGCCGCCACCGTCGTCGTGGTGGTCGGTGCGTCGCGCTGGGTCTGCAGATAGACCACCGCGGCAGCGAACAGACCCACCGCCAGGCCGGCCGCGCCCCAGACCCAGCCGGGCAGAGGTGCTCTTTCTTCCGCCTGCCGGCGGCGGCTGGCCTGGCGCCGGGAGCTGCGGGCCATTACATCTCCTCGGGCGCGGATACGCCCAACAGCGTGAGACCGTTGGCCAGTACCTGGCGCACGGCCAGGATCAGGTTGAGGCGGGCATCGCGCAGGTCGGCATCGTCCACCAGGAACTGATGGGCGTTGTAGTAGGTGTGGAAGTCATTGGCCAGATCCCGCAGGTAGTTGGCCACCTGGTGGGGTTCTTCCGCCAGGGCGGCCGCTTCCACCAACTCGGGATAGTGGGCCAGGCTGCTGAGCAGGGCGGATTCATGATCCTCCGTCAGACGATCCAGGCGGGCGTGGCCGTTGACCGGATCATGACTCAGGCCCTTGGCCTGCATCTGCCGCAGCACGCTGCATACCCGGGCATGGGCATACTGGATGTAGTACACCGGGTTGTCGGCGGATTGGGACTTGGCCAGATCCAGGTCGAAGTCCAGGTGCTGTTCGCAGCGGCGCATGACATAGAAGAACCGGGCGGCATCGTTGCCCACTTCTTCACGCAGTTCCCGCAGGGTGACGAAGCTGCCGGAGCGGGTGGACATCTGCACCCGCTCGCCGCCCCGGTAGAGGATGGCGAACTGTACCAGCAGCACGTCCAGACGGGCATCGTCCCGGCCCATGGCATGCAGCGCCGCCTTTACCCGGGGCACGTAGCCGTGGTGATCGGCGCCCCAGACATCGATGACCCGATCATAGCCGCGGTCGAACTTGTCCATGTGATAGGCGATGTCGGAGGCAAAATAGGTGGTCTGGCCGTTGTCTCGCTGGACCACCCGATCCTTCTCGTCGCCGTATTCGGTGGAGCGGAACCACAGGGCGCCGTCCTTTTCATACAGGGCGCCCTTATCCCGCAGCTGTTCCAGGGCCTTGTTGACGGCCCCCTTGTCGGTGAGGGAGCGCTCCGAATACCAGGTCTCGTAGGTGACGCCGAATTCCGCCAGATCGTCACGGATATCATCCAGAATGACGTTCAGGCCCAGTTCGAAGACGTAGCGGTAGCGGTTGTCGCCAAGCAACGCCTTGGCCCGGTGGATGACCGCATCGATGTATGCTTCCTTGTCGCCGCCATCCGGCTCGTCCGGCGGCAGCCTGTCCATCAGGGCCTCGGTGGTGACGGCGTAGTCCTGGCCGTGTTCCTGGAACAGGGTGTCGGCGATGTCACGGACATAGTCGCCGCGATAGGCGTTGGTGGGAAAGTGGAACTTCACCCCACAGCGCTCCAGGTAACGCAGCCAGACGCTGGTGCCGAGGATGTCCATCTGTCGGCCGGCATCGTTGACGTAGTACTCCCGGTGCACATCAAAGCCCACGCTCTCCAGCAGATCCGCCACCGCCGCACCGTAGGCGGCGCCGCGGCCATGGCCCACATGGAGGGGGCCGGTGGGATTGGCGGACACGAATTCCACCTGCACCTTCTTGCCGGCACCCAGCCGGCTGCGACCGTAGGCGTCACCGGCTTCCAGTACCTGGGTGATTACCGTCAGGCGGGCGCCGCGGCTGATGAACAGGTTGATGAAGCCGGGACCGGCGATCTCCACCTTGTCCAGGATGTCCGACTCGGGCAGGTGGTCGATGATCAGCTGCGCCACCTCCCGTGGCTTGCGTCCCAGGGGCTTGGCCAGCTGCAGGGCCAGATTGGTGGCAAAATCACCGTGGGCCTTGTCCCGGGTGCGCGTCAATTGAACCTCCACCTTCATCTCGGCGGGCAGACTGCCGTTGCCGGTCAGGGTGTGGAGGGATTGTTCGAGCAGGGCCTGTAATTGAGGTTTCAAGGTTTCGGTATCCGAAGAAGAGCGAACGGCGGGGAACATCTGAACGAGGGCAGATTCTATCGGGAATGGCAAGGGGGGTGAATACCCTTGCCGGGATGCGGGACGGGATGATGGGTCGGAATGACGGGGAGGGGCGGTCGTTCATTGCAGATCCACCGGATCCACATCCACGGACCATCTGACCTTTTTGGCCCCCGGTAATCGGGCCAGTCCGGGCAGCCAGCCCGCCAGGGCCCGCTGCAGATCCTGCCGCCGCTGTGCCTGCAGCAGCAGATGCGCCCGATATCGACCTGCCTTGCGCTCCATGGGGGCCGGGGCCGGCCCCCATGCCTGCACCCCTTTGGGGGTTCCCGACTCCAGGGCTTGGCGGGCGGTCTCCAGAAACACCTGGGGCGCTTCGGCCGCCGTGGCTTCCGCCCTGAGCAGCGCCAGCGCCGCATAGGGGGGTAGCCGGGCCTCCCGGCGCTCCGCCAGTGCCGCCCGTGCAAAGGCCCCGTAGCCGGCGCCCAGCAGGGTCAACAGCAGCGGATGTTCCGGGTGATGGGTCTGAATCAACACTTCGCCGGGTCGGGTTCCGCGCCCGGCCCGTCCGGCCACCTGGACGATGGTCTGGGCCAGCCGCTCCACTGCCCGGAAGTCGGCACTGAACAGCCCCTGATCCGCCTCCAGGATGGCCGCCAGGGTCACGTTGGGAAAATCATGGCCCTTGGCCAGCATCTGTGTCCCCACCAGGATCCGGTGCCGGCCACTGCGCACCCCCTCCAGTACTGTTTCCAGAGACCCCTTGCGTCGGGTGCTGTCCCGGTCGATGCGCACCACGGGATAAGCAGGAAAATGTCGGCGCAGGGCCTGTTCCACCCGTTCGGTCCCCTGGCCCCGGCCGGCCAGGGGGCGGCTGCAGTCCGGGCATTGGCCGGGCACGCCGCTTTCATGGCCGCAGTGATGGCAGCGCAGGCGACGGGCACCGGCATGCCAGGTCATGCGGGCGTCGCAGCGATGGCAGTCGGCCACCCAGCCGCATTCGTGGCAGATCAGGGCCGGGGCATAGCCGCGTCGGTTGAGGAACAGCAGCACCTGGCCATCGTCTTCCAGGTGTTGCTGCATGCGGTCCAGCAAGGGGACGGACAGGCCTTCATCCATGAACTGGCTGCGCACGTCCAGCAGCTTCAGGCGCGGCGCCGAGGCGCCACCGGCCCGGCCGGGCAGGGACAGGTGCCGGTACTGCCCGCGCTCCACGTTGGCCAGGCTCTCCAGGGCAGGGGTGGCCGACCCCAGTACCACCGGCACCTGTTCCCGATGGGCGCGCATCACCGCCAGGTCCCGGGCGTGATAGCGGAAGCCGTCCTGTTGCTTCAGGGAGGGATCATGTTCCTCGTCGACGATGATGAGACCCGGGCGTGCCCAGGGCACGAAGACCGCCGAGCGGGTGCCGATGATGACACCGGCCTCGCCGCTACGGGCCGAGAGCCAGGCGCAGTGACGCTCGCCGTCGCTCAGGCCGGAGTGGAGCACCGCAATGGGGACATCCAGACGGTCCCGGAAACGGGCCAGCAGTTGAGGGGTGAGGGCGATCTCGGGCACCAGTACCAGGCACTGGCGTCCGCTCGCCAGCACCTGCCGGATCACCTGCAGATAGACCTCGGTCTTGCCGCTGCCGGTGACACCCTCCAGCAGATGGCAGGTGAACCGGCCCAGGGTTGCAGCGATGGTATCCACCGCCTGTTGCTGGGCGGCATTGAGTTCGGGCGCCGGTGCCATGGACGTCTCCGGCGGGCTCAGGCAGGGGCGGCTGCGGATCTCTGCCAATCCCTTGTCCACCAGCGCCTTGAGGGACTGGCGAGGATCGGTGTCCTGGTGTTCCCTGAGCCGTTCCAGGTTCAGGCCCTCGGGAGCGTCCTGCAACAGGTGCAGCAAGGCCGCCTGGCGGGGTGCGCGGGTGAGGGTGGCCGGGTCGGTGCGACGTCCGGTCTCGGTCGGGATACCATACTCGATGCCCCGGGCCTCGGCGGGCTTGCCCTGGCGCAGGCTCAAGGGCAGGGCGGCGGCCATCACCTCGCCCAGGGGATGCTGATAGTAGTCGGCGGCCCAGGTGAGCAGGTTCAGCAGCGGAGCATCCAAGAGCGGCGCGGCATCCAGGGTGGCCTTGATGGGGCGCAGCCGGTGAGACGGTATGTCGGACTCCCGGCTGTGACCGATGACCAGGCCCACCACCTGGCGTCGTCCGAAGGGCACCCGCACGCGGGCGCCGATGGCGGACAGGTCGGCTTCATCGGGAGCGGGCAGGTAGTCGAAACACCCATGCACGGGGGTGGGGACGGCGACACGGAGGATGGTGGGCGCAGAGGACTGGGGCATGGTGGCGAATGATGCCACATCCATCCGAGGATAAAGCCCCTCTCCCCTTGCGGGAGAGGGGTTGGGGTGAGGGGGGGGTAAAACGAAAAAAGCCCGGCGATGACGCCGGGCCTTGTCACGGTCCTTCGTGGGAGCAGGATTAACCGATTTCCTTGATGCCGGAGATCAGTGCGCTGGCGGCCTTCTGGCCGTCGCCGTACAGCATGCGGGTGTTGTCGGCGAAGAACAGGTGGTTCTCCACGCCGGAGAAGCCGGCACCCTTGCCACGCTTGATGACGATGACGTTCTTGGCCTGGTCCGCATTCAGGATCGGCATGCCGTAGATCGGGCTTTCCGGGTTGGAGCGGGCCACCGGGTTCACCACGTCGTTGGCACCGATGACGATGGCCACGTCGGCGGTCTTGAACTCGCTGTTGATTTCATCCAGGTCGTAGATGATGTCGTAGGGCACACCGGCCTCGGCCAGCAGCACGTTCATGTGGCCGGGCATGCGGCCCGCCACCGGGTGAATGGCGAACTTCACCGTCACGCCCCGCTCCTGCAGCAGTTGGGTCAGTTCCCAGATCTTGTGCTGGGCTTGGGCCACGGCCATGCCGTAACCGGGGACGATGATCACCTTGTCGGCAAACGCCATCATCACACCGGCGTCGGAGGCCTCGATCTCCTTCATGGTGCCGGTCACTTCGGACTGATCACCACCGCCGGTTTCGCCGAAGTGGCTGAACAGCACGTTGGAGATGGGACGGTTCATGGCCTTGGCCATCAGCTGGGTCAGCAGGGTACCGGCGGCACCCACCACGATACCGGCAATCATCAGCGCGGCATTGTCCAGCACCAGACCCTTCAGGCCCACGGCCAGACCGGTGAGGGCGTTGTACAGGGAGATCACCACCGGCATGTCCGCGCCGCCGATGGGCAGGGTCATGAGGATGCCGAAGGCCAGGGCCAGCAGCAGGAACACGGTCAGCAGGGCACCGTTCACCTGGGCACCGCTGAAGCTGATGATGATGCCCAGCAGCACGGTGGCGCCGAGCACGCCCAGGTTGATCTTCTGCTGCATGTCAAAGCGCAGGGACTTGGTGATCAGGCCCTGCAGCTTGGCAAAGGCGATCAGGGAGCCGGAGAAGGCCACGGCGCCGATGATCACACCCACCACCGCGATGAACTGGATGGCCCAGCTCAGCTCGTAGGAACCCATCAGGGCCACGATGCCGATACCGGCGGCCGCGCCGCCGCCCATGCCGTTGTACAGGGCGATCATCTGCGGCATGTCGGTCATGGCGACGCGTTTGCCGGTGTACCAGGCCAGACCACCGCCGATACCGATACCCAGGATGATCAGCAGGTAGTTGATGAAGCCCCGTACTTCAGGGTGCAGGAAGGTGACCAGCGTGGCGATGACCATGCCCCAGCCGGCCCAGACGATCCCGCGACGAGCGGTGACTGGCGAGGCCATCTGCTTGAGGCCGACGATGAACAGCACCGCCGCCGCAAAGTAGGCTACGTTGATGATGAAACCCATTTACTTGGCCCCCTTGCTGGACTTGAACATCTCGAGCATGCGCTCGGTCACCACGTAACCACCCACGGCGTTACCGGCGGCCAGGATCACGGCAATGAAACCCACCCACATCTGGGCAGTGGTTTCGGCATGGCCCAGGGCCACCATGGTACCCACCAGCACGATGCCGTGGATGAAGTTGGAACCGGACATCAGTGGCGTGTGCAGGATCACCGGCACCTTGGAAATGACCTCGTAGCCGGTAAAGGCGGCGAGCATGAAGATGTAGAGTGCAACAAAACCCTCGATCACTTTTGATCTCCTTCCACAAGGCTGCGGGTTGCGTCGTGCTTGATCTCACCGTCGTGGGTCAGACAGCTCTTGGCAATGATCTCGTCGTTCCAGTCCAGGTTCAGCTTGCCGTCGGCGAGCATGGGGGACAAGAAGTTGAGCAGGTTCTTGGCGTACATTTCGCTGGCGTGCAGCGGCACCTGACTGGGCACGTTCAGGGGGCCGTGAATGGTCACGTTGCCCTTGGTGACGGTTTTGCCGGGCTTGGTCAACTCGCAGTTGCCGCCGCCTTCGGCGGCCAGGTCGATGATGACCGCGCCGGGCTTCATGCCGTCCACCATCTTCTGGGGAATCAGCATGGGGGAGGGGCGGCCGGGAATGGCGGCGGTGGTGATCAGCACGTCACACTGGCTGATGAACTTGGCCAGGGCCTCCTGCTGCTTCGCCTTTTCCTCGTCGGTCAGTTCGCGGGCATAGCCGCCTTCCCCTTCCGCCTTCACGCCCAAGTCCAGGAATTTGGCGCCGAGGGATTCCACCTGCTCCTTGGTGGCGGAGCGCACGTCATAGGCCTCGACGATGGCGCCCAGCCGGCGAGCGGTGGCAATGGCCTGCAGGCCGGCCACACCGGCACCGATCACCAGCACCTTGGACGGACGGATGGTGCCGGCCGCGGTGGTGAGCATGGGGAAGAAACGGCAGGACAGATCCGAGCCCATGATGGCGGCCTTGTACCCGGCCACGGCGGCCTGGGAGGACAGGGCATCCATGCTCTGGGCACGGGAGATGCGGGGGATGAGTTCCATGGCGAAGCTGGTGATCTTCTTCTTCTGCATCGCCTTGACCACGTCCGTGTTCTTGTGGGCATGGAAGAAGCCGATGAGGGTGGCCCCATCCTTCATCATGTTCACTTCTTCCTGGGTGGGCGGCGCCACCTTGACGACGATGTCGGCTTCCGACATCAGGGCCTTGGCATCGTCCACCACGCGGGTGTCCGCGTAGGCGTCATCGGGAAACTGAGCGTTTTGCCCGGCACCCTTCTGAATCACCACTTCAAGGCCCAGCTTGGTGAAGCGCGCGGCGACTGTGGGGTCCAGTGCGACGCGCCGCTCGCCCTGGGCGGTCTCTTTGGGTACGGCTATCTTGATCGGCATGGCTTGACTCCGTCTGCCCGTGCAGGGGTAATGGCCGGATGACGACCGATCCTGACGATGAGGACTGCAACGGTTGTTTGGGTGGATGCGAACCAGTCGGGCACCGTCCCAAGGGGGGATGCCCAAAAACAGGGCATGGTAGCGGAATTTATCCGCCCTTTGAACATCCAATGTCGGTCATGGTGTCATCCGGGTACGAAAAATCGTGTCGGGCGCTGCCGAACAAGGGGACTCAGGTCAACGAATCAACGGCTTGATAATTGCTTTCTGGGTCCGTTTGCGGCAGAGTCGGGCGGTGCCGGTATAACCTCCCGAGGGTAAAGGGGTGTACGAGTTCGGTCAGCAGGTACTGCGAACTGACGCATCGGGCATGCCGATGGAATGGATCGACTATCAGCAGGCGGTGCGGCTCTACCACGCTGGGCAGGTGGCCTACACCTGCGGCTCCCTGTTGTATCGGATCCGCGGCGGCATCAATGCCCGTACCGGCCGGCGCAGCCTGGTGATGGTGAATTCCATCATCGCCACCTACGGTACCAACAAGGCCGTCAAGCAGGCCTATTCGCCGCCACTCAACAATGCGGCCTTGTTCAAGCGTGATGCTCATCTATGTCTTTACTGCGGCAATCACTTCTATCACCGCGACCTGTCGCGGGATCATGTCACCCCCATCAGTCAGGGAGGGCAGGATCTATGGTGCAACGTGGTGACCGCGTGCAAGCGATGCAACAACCACAAGGCCGGCCGTACACCCGAGCAGGCCGGCATGCAGTTGCTGGCGGTGCCTTTCGTGCCGACTCATGCGGAATACATCTATCTTCAGGGACGCCGCGTGCTGGCGGATCAGATGGAGTTTCTGCAGGCTCATTTTCCAAGAACCAGTCCCCTGCGACTGCGTCTTCGGCAGTAGTGCGTCGTCCATCAGGCATCATCGGTGGCGTGCCCCTGCCCGGGAACTGGTTTCCTTCGGTCTGCCTTGAGGGGGCAGGCTGTCCGTCTGCGCGGCCGTACTCCGGAGCTGGTGCATACTTGCCTGCCGGTTTACAGTCGCGCCTTGTGTCCTGGGGGGAGCGGTCCAGATGGCTCTTGAAGTAGGGAGGGGTACACTTGGCCTTCGCGGTCCCGCGTTGCGGGGGGAGGGTGATTCGATCTCCGTGGAGAGCGATCACGCCACCCGAGGGTTGTCGTCAAACCATAAAGCAGAACAAGCCATGACCTATATTGGCGAGCCGAATTACCGACATGGGAGTCTTCATAGCCTGGGGGTGCTGATCACCAACCTGGGGACGCCCGATGCGCCCACGCCGCAGGCGTTGAGGCGCTATCTCAAGGAATTCCTCTGGGATTCCCGGGTGGTGGAGGTGCCGCGCCCCGTATGGTGGCTGCTGCTCAACGGCCTGATTCTCAATACCCGGCCCCGCCGGAGCGCGGCCAAATACGCCCGCATCTGGGGCGAGGACGGCTCACCGCTGCTCACCATCACCAAGGCTCAGGGCCGGGCGGTGGCCCAGCGGATCGCCGAACGGCTCTACGGACCGGTCAAGGTGGCGGTGGCCATGCGCTATGGCAATCCCTCCATCCGTTCCGGTCTGGAAGAGCTGCGTCGCGCCGGCGCCCGCCGCATCCTGGTGCTGCCCCTGTATCCCCAGTATGCGGCCTCCACCACCGGCTCCACCTTCGATGCCGTCACCCGCGCCCTGAGTGAATGGCGCTGGGTGCCCGAGACCCGCTTCGTCATGGGGTATCACGACGACGACGCCTACATCGACGCGGTGGCCGCCGGTATCCGCGAGCACTGGGCGACCCATGGCCGGGGCGAGCGCCTGCTGTTCTCCTTCCACGGCATTCCCCGCGACTATCTGGACCAGGGCGACCCCTACCATTGCTACTGTCAGACCACGGCCCGCCTGGTGGCTGAGCGTCTGGGGCTGTCGGAGGATCGCTGGCTGGTGTCCTTCCAGTCCCGTTTCGGCAAGGCCCAGTGGCTGACGCCCTATACCCTGGAGACCATCGTCGGTCTGCCCGGGCAGGGGGTGAAATCCCTGGATGTGGTCTGCCCCGGCTTTGCCGCCGACTGCCTGGAGACCCTGGAAGAGATCGCCGACGAGAGCCGCGAGGCCTTCATTGAGGCGGGTGGTGAGCAGTTCAGCTATATCCCCTCGCTCAATACCCGTCAGGACCACACGGATGCCCTGGCTGATCTGATCTGCCGTCACGTGCAGGGCTGGCCCGAGGCGGACGAGAACTATGATCGCGAGGCGCAGCGCGAGGCGGGTGAGCTGATTCGTGCCCGGGCGCTGGCCATGGGGGCGAAGAACTGAAGCATGAAGAGCCGAGGGATGTGAACTGAATGCAGATCGGTGGCTTGATCATCGGGGATGAACTTTTGTCCGGCAAGCGGCGGGACAAACACATGGACTTTCTCATCTCCGTGCTGGCCCGGCGAGGGCTGGAGCTGTCCTTCGTCCGTTTCGTGGGGGATGACCCCGCTCTGCTGGGCGAGAGTTTTCGTCAGACGCTGGATTCTCAGGCGCTGATCTTCAGTTTCGGCGGCATCGGCGCAACACCTGATGACCGTACCCGGCAATGCTTCGCTCAGGCCGCTGATGTAGAACTCGGGCTGCATCCCGAGGCCGTGACCATTCTGGAAGGGCGTTTCGGCGAACAGGCCTATCCACATCGAATCCGGATGGCGGAGCTACCCGTTGGGTGTGCGCTCATCCCCAATCCGGTGAATCAGATCCCGGGTTTCAGCATGCGGCATCATCACTGCGTCCCCGGCTTCCCCAACATGGCCTGGCCCATGGTGGAGTGGGTGCTGGATACCTATTACAACCACCTCTTTTCCCGGGTCCCCGTCGTCGAGCGCCTGCTCCTTGTCAGCGATACCCCCGAAAGTGACCTGGTGCCGGTGATGGAAGCGGTACTGGCACGGTTTCCTGAGATTCGCATGTCCAGTCTGCCGTCGTCGGAAAGCGGTTGTCGGGAAGTGGAACTGGGTATCAAGGGGTTGGCCGATCAGGTGGCCGAAGCGGCCGTCCTGGTCATCGAAGCCCTCAACCGGGGTGGCATGCCCTGGGTGGAAAAGCCTCAGCTGTCGCAGGTTCTGTCTTAGGGCAGGGGCGGTGGCGCAACATTGGTGAAAAAAAGAGCCGGGCATTGCCCGGCTCTTTTTTTCCTGTAAGACGGCCTTTAAGCCTGAGATCAGTTGAACAGGCTGATGCGGGTGGTTACCCAGTCCCGACGCACGCGGGCGTGGTAGATGGCTGCTGCCACATGGATCACGATCAGCGTGATGATGCACAGGGCGACCACGGTGTGGGCCTGGAACAGGGTCTTGGAGAGTTCCGGATCCTGGCCGATGAAGCCCGGCAGTTCATAGGTACCGAAATTCACCGGGTTGCCGGCGGCAGCGGTGGCCAGCCAGCCGATGATGGGCATGGCAATGACCAGCACGTACAGCAGGAAATGCACCAGACCGGCAAAGAAATGCTGGGTGCGGGACAGGTCGATGGCATATTCGGGGGTGCCCTGGCTCACCCGCACCAGCAGGCGCAGGACCATCAGGCCGAGGATGGTGATCCCCAGGGTCTTGTGTCCCATGTAGGCGTAGCCGGCCATTTCCGTCCCGACCAGTTCCACGAGACGTTCATAACCCAGTGTTCCCAGGGTTATGCCGCCGATCAGGGCGATGATGAGGAGGACGGCGATCACCCAGTGCAGCAGTCGCAGCAGATAAGAATAACGCGGTAGCCCGGAGGCCACGCCAATAGTCGGATAGGCAGTGCTCATGTTTGCTCCCTTGTGGGTTGTCGTCAGCTTGCGCACGGGCCGACAGGCCTGTTCTCCCCCTGAACCCGTCTGCAGATGTATCGTGTGCAGACGCGATCAATGCCGACCCTGCAGAAAACCACAATCTAGCTTAGCAGTATCGGCGGGTCTTGTTCGGAGTGTCCACGATCTGGGACAAAAAAATGCCCTGAAAATCGTCGGGATGTACTTTATCCCGGTCTCGCCGGGATGTCGTGCATCCAGGGCGCGTCGGCATGCCGTGATCCAGGTCATTCCCGCGAAAGCGGGAATCCAGCCACGGGCTGGCACGCCCCGGACTGGGCTCCCGCCTTCGCGGGCGTGACGGCGGGGCAGTGCATGATTGGGGGGCGCCCTTGGGGGTGTGGTAGCCCGGGAATTCCGGGCGCTGGTCGCATTACCTCCGTTTCCGACGCCGAGGCATGTGGTTTGCGCGGGGGGCGCGGATGGGGGCTTGCATAGCAGCAGGCTTATTGCGTGGGCATGGATGTCGACCCAGCAGCCCGGATTGTCCCGCTGAGGTTCCGTGGTGAGTTCGCAGGATCAATCCGACGATCAGGGGAGGCGGGGGTGATTGCCTAAGTGTCTGATTTGATTGGTGGGCCCGGTCGGACTCGAACCGACGACCAAGGGATTATGAGTCCGCCCAGTGAACCGTTAGCAGGCATTATGCCAGATTACAAAACCGCTTCAGATTCAACGGCATGCCTGAGAATATCCTACATTGATAATGCGGAATAATTAGCCTAATCTGTCGTTGTTGGGAGCCCCAGGGGAGCCCAGAAACGAAACAGGCCCCGAGGTGACGCCATCACCCCGAGGCCCTGACCACCGGCAGACCTGGAAAGGAGGTTGCCAATGGCTGCCCGCGATTCTAACACCCGCACCAACTTCACCCATGCCCGCGTGAGCGCCTTCACCTGCCCCCAGGGCAAGCGGAGCGCATGCCTGTGGGACTCGCACCAGCCGGGGCTTGGGCTACGTGCCCGGGACACCGGGGCCGTGGCGTTCATCTTTCAACGCAAGTGGGCAGGCCGCCCCCTGCGGATCACCATAGGGGACCGGGAAACCTGGACCCTGGCGGAAGCCCGCACCGAGGCCAAGCGCCTTTCCGCCCTGGTGGATCAGGGCATTGACCCCCGGCAGGAGAAGGCTCAGCGCAAGGCCGAGGCGGATCAGGCCCGGCAGGAGCAGGCCCGGGCCGTTGTCACCCTGGCGGATGCCTGGGACGCCTATGTGGAAGCCCGTCAAGCCGACTGGAGCGAATCCCACCGGGAAGATCACGACCGGGCGATGACCGCCCCCGGACAGGCCCGCAAGCGGTCCCCGAGGAAAACCAAGGCTGGTGCCCTGTATCCCCTGCGTGGCGAACGCCTGGCGGACCTGACCCCCGAGCGCCTGGCCACATGGATGGAGCGGGAAAAAGCCACCCGACCCACCGTGGCCGCCCGTGCGTTCCGCCTGCTGAGGACGTTCCTCAACTGGGCCGCCGAACAACCGGAATACCGGGGGCTGGTGGACCCCGCCGCCCTGCTGACCAAGACCGTGCGCCGATCCGTGCCCAAGCCCCGGGCGAAGGATGATTGCCTTCAGCGGGAGCAACTGGCCCCGTGGTTCAAGGCCGTGCGGGAGCTGCCCTATCCGGTTCATGCCGCCTACCTTCGGGCCCTGCTGCTGACCGGGAGCCGCGCCCAGGAACTGGCAAACCTGCGCTGGGAGGACGTGGATTTTCAGTGGCTGTCCCTGACCATCAAGGACAAGGTGGAGGGGGAGCGGGCCGTACCCTTGACACCCGCCGTGGCCGCCATGCTGGATGCCCTGCCGCGCCGGAACGAGTGGGTATTCTCCAGCACCACCAGCAAATCAGGCCGCATGTCCGAGGGCAACCACGCCCACAATCGCGCCCTCCAGGCCGCCGGACTCCCCCATATCACCCTTCACGGGCTGCGCCGATCCTTCGGCACCCTGTCCGAGTGGGTGGAGTGTCCCGTGGGTGTCGTGGCCCAGATTCAGGGACACAAGCCCAGCGCCATTGCGGAGAAGCATTACCGCCGCCGCCCTTTGGACCTGCTGCGCCAATGGCACACCAAGATTGAAGGCTGGATTCTCACCGAGGCGGGTATCCCGCAACCCCGGGCCGGGGCCGGCCGGATGCGGAGGGTGAAGTGATGGCGGGAATCCCCGGAAAGGTTCTGACTCGCCTGCTGAATGGCCCCTGGCGTCCTGGTGCCATCCTGCTGATTGAAGATCCCGGCTTTCAAGGTATCTGGGAGACCCTGACAGGGGCACCCCTGCTTCCCGATTTCAAGGCCGCCAACCCCGAGGACGTCGCCGCCGGTATCCTTTACGCCGCCTGCGTTCCCGCTTCTACGTTCATAGATAATCGGGACTGGAGGGAGTTTCGAGGTCAGGCCGGAAGCGT
Source organism: Ectothiorhodospira lacustris (assembly GCF_022227845.1). Classification (GTDB taxonomy): domain Bacteria; phylum Pseudomonadota; class Gammaproteobacteria; order Ectothiorhodospirales; family Ectothiorhodospiraceae; genus Ectothiorhodospira; species Ectothiorhodospira lacustris. Next base: position 161,772 of record NZ_JAJNQN010000004.1, read on the forward strand.
TGCCCGTGCCGCGCAAAAGCTGAGAGAGAAGCTGGACGCGCCCTTTACCGGCGTGCTGCAGACCAAAGCCGATGAGCGCACTGGGTTCTCGTGCACAGGGAGGCTCTGGCGGGTAAATGAGTTCACCAAGCGCCTGGACGAGGATCTACAGTTCCTGATTGAGCTTTGCAACCTACCGGAGCCAGCAAGGCCAAGGGATCATATCCAGCCCACCAAGGCAGGGGCCAAGCGGGCCAACGCGACCGCCAAGGCACGTCTAATCAAAAGGGAAATGGCCAACTGCTACCAAAGACCAGACAAGGCCCGATGGGGCATGTGGAAGGCAGTCACCGACCTGGTCAACATCACCGAGCAACCGGAAGAGCCGTTCACGGAAGATGACGCCCGGAAAGCATAATCGGAAGATTCAGCAAAAAAAGTAGACTGGAACCTTCCATGTAAACCGCCCGGCATCCAGCCAACATGAACGCACCTATCAACACAAATTGAGGTGCGCGACATGTCCCAAGCCCTTCAGTCATTGCGCGACGGCATCCAGGCCGCCGAGCCCCACCCCCTGACCACGCCCGAGCTTGCCCGGGCCATCGGCATGAAGCCCGATAGCATCCGCGTCCGCTTGTGCCGCACCGGGAGCTTCTACGGACTGCGCCCTGGGAAGCTGCCCAACGGCCGACTGATCTGGCCCGCCGATTCAGTGGTCCGCCTGCTGGCCCAGTCCAAGGCGGCCGCGTGATGTTGACCGCAACCCTCAAGCCGTTACATACTGGCCACGTCGGTGACGCATCACCGGCCAGGTTTGGCGACCTGGAACACAAAGGCGCATCAGCGCCATCACCTGCGACACCGGCGCTATTTTTGCGTCCGCTTGTCGCGTCTATGGTGGCTGTGCGTGGGAGATCCTTCGGGGTCTGCCGGTTTCCTTTGTGGCCGGTTCGCCAACCTGCGTACAGTCGCCACCCCTTTTTGGCGAAAGGGGAGCGGCTCCAAAACACAAAGGAGCCACACCATGAAGATCCTCACCCTTCGTGCGTCCGCACGCGCCCAAGCCCACCGCGCCATGGCAATGGCCGCGTTACGGGCCGATTCGTCCCTGTCCGTCCGCCTGAAGCGGTACAACCAGCACATGGCCAAGGCCCGCGCCCTGGAAGCCCAGGAGGTGCGGTCATGACACATCTCACTGACGCCGCCATCGAGCGGCAACTGCTGGCCACTGCGGATGCGATCCGGGCGGCCCTGCCCGCCATGAGCCGGTCCACCCTGGACGCTGTGGCCGCCATCTGTCTGAACCTGACCCAAGATGCAACCAGGCATATGACGCCTGTTGATGCCCGTGCCGTGTCCGGTATCGCCCGATCCCTGGCAGACGGCATCAGCCGTGACCTGGCATCCCGGGAGGTGCGCCATGACTGACGCCGGCCGCGCCCTTGCTCGAATCGAATCCCTGGCCCGGCGCATTGAGAGCTTCACCGGCGCCGCCCTGGAAGGCGTACCGGGTGAGCATGACGCCGAACTGGTGGCCGCCAGCACCGATGCCGCCCGAGAGATCCGGGCCATCCTCGAAGGGATGGAGGGCTGACCCATGGACTTGAACAACACGAATGAACGCATTGGCTGGAGCGTCCAGTTGCACCGGGACGAGATCCTGGGCGCCCTGACCGGCATCCATGCCGCCGTCGGATTGATCCGAGAGCAGGCAACCGCCGATGACGATCAGCGCACCCTGACCGACTACCAGGTGGAGGGATTGTGCCTGCTGACCGAGTTTGCCGCCAATCGCGCCCACGACATGATGGCCCGGTTGATCGGATCCGACCTGTTCGACAAGGAGAGCTGACATGACCCGCAAAACGAAAAACCCCCGCCCGGGGACCAACCAGGCAGGGGCACAAAAGAAAACACCGACCCCCGAAGCCTACACCAAGCCCAGCCGCGTGTCACGCCGCGCCAAGCGGACATGGCGCCGCCGTCCGGCTGTGGACCAGGGGTATCTGCAGGCTTTGGACCGGCTGATGATCGGCACCAATGAAGGGGGTGCGTGATGAACGGAAAGCGAAACAACCGCCCTCAGTGGAAGGTCTACCACAACCTTGGTCAAGCCGGGGTCCGCGTCACCGAAATCAACGGGCCAGAATCCGTCTGCGACCTTCGAGGCTTCCAGTCTGCAGAGCCGGCGGAACCCATGGAGCAGATGACCGACGAGGAATATGACGAGTTCTTCCGTGAGGCTGCGAAGGAATCAGCGCGGAAGGCCGCCGAATTGTGTGCAGACCTTCACCGCCGCGGATTCCGCACCATCACCGACCGCCCGGAAAAATTCCCGGTCATGCTTTGGCTGGATAAATTCACTGACCCGCTGGGCAGTGATTCGGAGATGAAGGCCCGCAGCATCACATTGACCCTGGCCGGTGACGGCTGTCAGGTCCAGGTTCGGGCTGAAACCCAGGTCACCCGGTACATTCTTCTCGACGCCAGGCAGGAATGGGTGGAGCTTATCGACACCATCCACTTGGTTGTCATTGCCGATGAAGGCGTATTCACGGCAAGGATTCATGAGGTCGGCTATGACATGCTCGCCACCGTTATCGCCTTCCGTGGAAACCCGTCTGATGCACTGATGGCCGCCGTCCTGGAGGCTGTCCGCGTCCCGGTAAACAGGGACTGGCCGCTGCCGCTGTATGCTCGCCTAGCCGATCTGGGTAAGTGTCACGCCTGCAACCGGCCGCTGACAGACCCGGTTTCCAGGGTTCTGGGAATCGGGCCCGGCTGCGCCCACACCCTGGGCCTGGAGCATTCCATCCGGGTGGCTGATGCTGTTTTCAAGCAGCGCCAGGGAGGTGCGGCATGAAGCGCCTCCCACCCTTCGGCCGCCAGATCACCCAGGCCCGGCAGGGCAACCTGCCCGGCTACTGGGGAACGTCGCCCGATGGTCGTCACCCGTCATTGTGGTGCGTAGTCGGTTCCCGTGCGTGGGATGCTGCCCGTGCCGCATGGAATCCGCCGCAACCCCGTAGCCCCAGGCTGGTGACCGCATGCCCGCCCGGTGAAGATCCCGCCGACATGGATTGGCAATGCCTGGCCGGGGCTGATCCGGTTTTACTGGTGCGGGCCGGGGACGTTGACGGCGACCAGGTCCACGGCCTGGTGGTGGCAATGCTGACCGCTGGCGTGGGCCGGATTCTCGACATGGGCACCGGCAACCGCTACATGAGCAGGGAGGCCGATCATGCCGCGTGACATCGTGGTTGAGATCCCCAGGCGGGAGCCGGAAAAGCGCGAACTCCGCCCGGTGAAGGTGGCGGGGCTGCGTGACTTCCTGACCCGTGAGTTTCCACCCCGGGAAAACCTGCTTGCCCCCTGGCTGCCGTCGCAGGGTCTGTGCATGGTCTACGCCGCCCGGGGCATCGGGAAAACCCACTTCGCCCTCGGGGTGGCCTATGCCGTGGCGTCCGGTGGACAGTTCCTGACGTGGGAGGCGCCACGACCCAGTGGCGTTCTGTACCTGGATGGAGAGATGCCCGCAGGGGCGATGCAGGAGCGCCTGGCGGCCATTGTCGCCACCAGCGAGACCGAAGCAAGCGCCCCGTTCGATATCGTGACCCCGGATCTGCAGCCGGAAGGCATGCCCCGTCTGGATACCGAGGAAGGGCAGGAGGCCATCGAATCCATCCTGACCCCGGATCACCGCCTGATCGTGGTGGACAACATCAGCACGCTGACCGCCACCCGGGAGAATGAGGCGGACGGGTGGACCCCGGTCCAGGCGTGGGCATTGCGTCAACGGGCTGCCGGCCGATCCGTGCTGTTCATCCATCACGCCGGGAAGGGTGGAGCGCAGCGCGGGACCAGCCGCCGGGAGGACGTGCTTGATACGTCAATCAGGCTGTCCCGCCCCGCCGACTACGACCCGCAGCAAGGCGCCTGCTTTGAGATCCACTTCGAGAAGGCCCGGGGCATCCTTGGCGATGACGTGAGGGGGCTGGAAGCGACCCTGACCACCGATGGCCAGGGCCTGCAGGTCTGGGCAACCCGGACCGTTGAGGAATCGACATTCGACCGCGTGGTGGATCTGCTGCGGGAAGGTCTGAGTCAGAAGGAGGTGGCGTTAGAACTGGGCATCAACAAGTCCAACGTGAACCGTCACGCCAAGCGGGCCGTCGCCGGCGGCTACCTGACCGATGAGCAGGCCGGAACGAGGGCGAAAAAATGACCGAACTCACCCCCCGCAACCCCGCGAGTTGCGCAGTTGCGCCCCCTAGTAAACGCAACTCGCAACTCAGACTGCAAAAAGGCGCAACAAGCAACGCAACTCAGGCGCAACCCGGAGGGCTGAAAGCCTTAGCTATCAATACTTTGAAGCGCAACAAGCAACGCAACTCGGACGCAACTCACGACGAGAAACAAGCGCAACTCAGGCCCCCAAAAAACACCCCGCGAGTTGCGCCAGTTGCACCCCCTGTTGCGCCGGTTGCATGGCCCGCTGATGCGCGAGTTGCAGACCCCGAAACCGACCACCGGGAAGCGGCCCAGGCCAAGATCATCACCGCCTGCCTGGAGCTGGGAGCCGACCCTGAATCCGCCTTGAGCTGGTACAGCGATCCGGACGGCTGGCCGGACTTCGCCGCCAGGCCGATGGAGTGGGTACGCCTGGTGGTGGCCGATGCCTTGGAACAAGAGTTCATCCGCCCCGCTGGTGTCTGCCCGCTGGTGCCGGATGCCGACCAGAAGCCGGAGCCGGGGCCGCTGGATGATCTGCCCCTGCTGCCAGAGGATCGGCGATTCGCCCACGCCCGCACCCTGGGCCGCCAGAACCGGGCCGCCCTGCTGGACGGATACCGCCGCGCCTGGCTGGATGCCGCCGACCGGGAGCCGGTCCCGCACCGGAAGGACAACGTAGGCCGCCGGGCCGCCAATACCTGGCTTCTGAATGAAACCGATAACCGGGAGGCCGATCATGGCTGATTCCACTGAAATCGCATGGACCGACAGCACGTTCAACCCCTGGTGGGGCTGTTCCAAGGTGTCCCCCGGCTGCGCCAACTGCTACGCCGAAACTTTGGACAGGCGCACCGGCGGCAACCACTGGGAGGATTCGCCCAAGGCGTTGAGTGAATCCAACTGGAAAAAGCCGCACACCTGGAATAGGAAGGCAGAAAAGGAGGGAACGCGCCGCCTGGTGTTTTGTGGCTCCATGTGCGACTGGACAGACAAGAGCGCACCGGAGGGGCAACGTGACCGCCTGTGGGACACGATCAGGGCCACGCCTGCCCTGGACTGGCAACTGCTGACAAAACGCGCCCCAAGGATCAAGCATTGCCTCCCGGCAGACTGGGGGACCGGATACCGGAATGTCTGGCTTGGCGTGACCGCTGAGGACAGGAAGCACGGCATTCCCCGGATTCAGCAGTTGCGCGACGTGCCCGCCCTGGTGCGATTCCTGAGCGTTGAGCCATTGCTTGAGGATCTGGGGGATCTGGACCTGACCGGCATCCACTGGGTGATTGTTGGCGGGGAGTCTGGCCCAGGGGCAAGGCCGATGAAGCCGGAATGGGCTGAAGGCGTTTTGAGGCAATGTCGGGAGCAAGGCGTGCCCGCTTTCTTCAAGCAGTGGGGTGGGATGCGCGACAAAGGCGGATGCCTGATCCGGGGCCGTGAAATCAAGGAATGGCCGCACCCCGCGCCAAAACCGACCGCCTGAGAAGCCCTATAAGCGACGATCAGGCCCCAACCAATACCGTGGCATGGGTGGATTTCTGCCCACGCCCACAAAGGAATGACGAAAAATGAACGAGTATTTGACTACCGATGAGGCCGCCAGCTTGGTGGCTGACCCTGGAGCTTTCAAACGCATGGTGGATGATGGCGTGATTGCCTGCCGCATCATCGGCGGCAAGCGCGTGATTCACATCGACGCCCTGGAATCGTTGACCGATGACGGAAAACCGGCGCAGAAACGGAACGGGTCCTTCCCGACCGTCTGCCGCTACGGGGAATCGACGAGCGCGGGCTTTGCCAGTGAACCATAATCAAAACTTGATAGAAATCATTAGGTGAGCTTATGAAAGGTCATGGTGGAGCAAGACCCGGCGCAGGCCGGAAGCGGAAGGAAGCCCAGTCCGATTATATCGCGCAGTTCAACAAGGCCCGCGCCGAAAAGGAGACAGCCCTTGCCCGTCTCCGGCAGGCCGAGGCCGACGAGAAGGAGCGGGCATTGATCCGGGCTGAAGAAGTCCAGAACACCGTTTCTCGGAGCTTCAGCGTTGTCGCGCAATCCCTGCTGGCGATACCCGACCGCCTGGAGCGCGTCGGCATGTCCGGCGATCAGGCCGAGGAAGTGGAGCGGATCATCCACGCATCCATGGAAGGGTTGGCTGACAGCCTGGCCACACTCGGCACCGATCCGAACCCGGACAACGAAGCCGCCCGGCAATGGCTGCTGGACGGGTTGAGCAGATGAACGTGGCCCGTGCCGTTGAGCTATGGCGTGGCGGTGCCGGTCCCGACGAGATCCACCGGCTGACCGGCATCGACGTTGAAACCCTGCGGGACGCCTTGGCCGAGCGGCGCCTGATCCCGCCGCCCGCCATCGACGTGGACGTCCTGGACCGCATCGCGGATGCCATCGAATCGGATCAGCCCATCCCGGGTGACGCCCGGCAGTGGGTCATGGCCCGTCCCTGGAGGCGTGGCCGGTGAAGCATCCCGAGGACATGCCCGCACCTGAGCGGCTGGACTACCTGCGTGCCTGGCTGCTGAGCGGGATTGTCATGCCCGAACCCTGGCGTGCCTGGCTGCACCGATCACTCGTCACCGCCATCGATGACGGCGCAAGCCTGGACCAACTGCTGGGACTCCGGCCTGCACCTGGCGGCCGCACCCTGCAGACCCAGCGACTCAAGACCGAGCGGGATAGATACCTGCGCCGGGCATGGCGCCTGCTGCCGGGTTCGCCCTGGAGCCGATCCGTGGAATTGGCCGCCCGGGTTCGCCGCTACCAGTCCACCGGGTTCAAGCGGGACCAGGAACGCGGAGGCCCACCGGCGGATGATCCGGTCCGCGTTGAGCTGTTCCAGGCCATGTCTCGGATGGATTGCCCGACCGATTCCAGCGCCCTGCATCGCATCGTCAAAGACCGCTGACCGGCAGAAACTGCCCGGTATTACTGCCGCCCGATTCCTCGGAAACTGATCCCGAATCCACAATCGGGACCGTCGATGAACACCCAAAAATACTTCCGCCTTTTGGACGCCTGCGAAGACGCGCGCGCCCGTCACGCCGCCGCCCGGGACAAGCTGAGCGAAGCCCGCGAAGAATTGGCCGAGCTGTTGGCCCGGTCCCAAAACAAGGCCACGGCGCACCTGTTCGACCTTTGGCGGGCCTCTGCCGACGAGTGCCGGGAGATTGCCGACGAGCGCCGGGACTCTCCCGATGACATGACCACCGCTGACCGTCTGGGCATTGCGCCCGGCACAATGCGGAAAATTGCCGACCTGAAAGACGAGGTGGAGCGCCGGGAAGCGAACTTCGAGCGCATCCAGACCCAGGCCGGGCCGTGGCTGAACCTGTTCCCGAAACTGGCCGCCATCAAGCCGCCCGTGGGCCGTGGCGCCCGGATGCCGCGCCCTGAGGTTCAGGAGGAACGGGCACCTACCCAGGCCGCCGAGGTTCCCGATTTTGGCGGGTACACCCTGCATGGCCAGCAAGCCGCCGCACAATCCGCACCGAGTTTTGCCGCCATTGCCCGAGGGTTCCGCGAATGACCACCCATGCCAAACTGGAAGCCGATCTGGAGAAAGTCCGGGCCGAAATTGCCCGCGTTGAAGGCGAGATTGACCGCGTTGAACACGCGCCGCTGAGCCGGGCCGAGGCTGAAACCCGGATTGACGCGTGGGTTGACGCACAAGCAAGCCGGGCCGATCTGGACGCCTACGCCTTCACCGAGCCGGGAGGCCTGCCGGACCATATGAGGCCTTTCAGGGCCAACGTCCGCTCATTCCTTGGCGGTGACAATGACCTGTACGCATCCGCTGACCTGGATTTATCGGCCCTTTTCTGCGCCCTGGCACCCGAGCGGGTGAAGGAGCTGCTGAAGGCCCGTCTGCCTGCCGACTCCGAGGCCGGCGCACCGATGGCCGACCGGCCCGCCATCATCGCCAAGCTGCGGGACAAGCGCCGCGCCCTGGAGATCCGCGAAGAAGAAATCTGCGACTCCATTTTTGAGCTGACCGGCACCGAACCCGCCCGGCGCCCGGACGTTGACCTGGCCTTGATCCTGGCTGCCTAACCCGAGGAAACCACAAATGACCGTCATCCACGAAACCGCTCACAACGGCGCCTTTCTCGTCAGCGAGGGCAACGGGACTATCTCCCGCGAAACCATCACCGCCCTGGCCGACATGCTGCCGGGAACCGTCCTGGCCAGCAATGGCGCCGGATTCTTGCCGCTGGATCCTGAAGCCGATGACGGCTCCGAGATAGCCGCCGGGGTCTTGTTCGGCCATGCCACCGAAGGCGATCAGGCCGTGGCTGTGGTCCGCCTAGCTGAAGTCCGGGGGTCGGATCTGATCTGGCCCGAGGGCATCACCGGACCCGAGAAAGCCCAGGCCGTGGCGGATCTTGGCGCCCTGTCCATCGTCATCCGATGACATGGCCGACGACGACAAGCCCGAACCCGGGGATGCGCCCGAGGATGCGCCCGAGGATGCCCCCGAGGGTGAACCCGAGAAGCCCACGGGTCCAGCACCCGCGCCATTCCGCCCGTTCGGGGGATTCCGCCCCTTCCGCCGATTTTGAGGATTAACACATGCCCTTTTCCGTCATCACCAAAACCGGCCGCGGCTGGGAGCTGGCCAGCGAACCGCACCCGTCCGCCTTGGTCGCTGTCAGCGACATGGCCAGCCTGGACCAGCGCGGATTCTCACCGCGTTGTGTCGTTGACGGGGTGAACCGGGACGCCGCCATCAATGGCGAAGCGTTCACGCCCGTCTGCGACAACGAGCCGGGTTCCGTTCGGCGATTCCTGGCCACCAGCGCCCGGCCATCCTACGAGCCACCGAAAACGGAAGCACCGAAGGCATCCAGTCCCGCCGCGCTCACCGGGATGCCGGTCTATGCCGCCCTGCCGTTTGTTGTCTCGAATGGCAACCGGAGGATTCATCAAAGCGAATGGGAGGCCGCCTGCAAAGCCGGACGACTTCCCGAAGGTTTCACCGCCCGCCAGACCATGCCCGGTGGTGAAAGCCGGATTGTGCCTGACGCCGAAGTTAAAGCCGTCATGCAAAGCACCGGGTGATCCCGGCGGGGGATTGGTCGGCGAGTGCCCCCGGTCCAAATCGAACCCCGACAGCGAGCGGTCCACTGCTGGGACGCGGCTCGCACCCATCCAGGGAATCCGCCGAGCCTCCCGGCGGAGGCGTACCGGCAAGCCGCACCGGACCCGAAACGCGGCACCCATCGCAGAAGCCCGGAGAGATCCGGGCTTTTCTTTGTCCCGGTCCGATCTGTGCATGGCGGAATGAACCATGCATGGCTGCACGATCCGTTCCAGCAAGCAATACCGAGGCCATCAAATCGCAAGCCGCTGATTCTGAACGCCTGGATTTTCGCGTGGCCCAGCGATTGCATGGCGGGTGACACCGGGACCGGGGTCAGGGGTCGGCGGATACCCTGCCCAGGGCCGCACCGGGAGGCGGATCAGGGGCCGGCAGCGCCGCCCACCTGGGCCAGCACCGGCAGGGTGCCCGATCCGTTCACCCGCTGCCCGGATTGTTCCGCTTAGGAGCCCCAGGGGAGCCCAGCGGGGGAGGGGGAAGGCCGTGGGGGCGTTGGGCGGCTGTAAGTGTCTGATTTTATGGTGGGCCCGGTCGGACTCGAACCGACGACCAAGGGATTATGAGTCCCCTGCTCTAACCAACTGAGCTACAGGCCCAAGGGGAAGGAAATCAAGGATAGGGGAAGATACAAGAGATCGGGCGACAGGGGAAGCTTGTCCCGGGTTTTCCGGCATTTGCGGGGGGTGTTTCTGCCCCTGGCGTGGCGCGTCTTGTTGTTCACCGCCAGACCCGCACCCGCGTTTGCGGGGCGGCCTGGCGGTGAACCAGGCTTAATTATTCCAGTTATTCCATTATTTCAGTTATTCCAGATCCAGGAAACTGCGCAGCATCTCCGAGCGGGAGGGGTGGCGCAGCTTGCGCAGGGCCTTGGCTTCGATCTGGCGGATGCGCTCGCGGGTGACGTCGAACTGTTTGCCCACCTCTTCCAGGGTGTGGTCGGTGTTCATGTCGATGCCGAAGCGCATGCGCAGGACCTTGGCCTCCCGGGGGGTCAGGCTGGCCAGGACCTCGCGGGTGGTCTCCGACAGGCTTTCCCGGGTGGCGGATTCGATCGGAGACTGCACGTTCACGTCCTCGATGAAATCTCCCAGGTGGGAGTCCTCGTCGTCACCGATGGGCGTCTCCATGGAGATGGGCTCCTTGGCGATCTTGAGCACCTTACGCACCTTGTCCTCCGGCATCTCCATGCGCTGGGACAGCTCCTCCGGGGTGGCCTCCCGACCCATCTCCTGCAACATCTGCCGGCTGATGCGGTTGAGCTTGTTAATGGTCTCGATCATGTGCACCGGGATACGGATGGTGCGTGCCTGGTCGGCGATGGAGCGGGTGATGGCCTGCCGGATCCACCAGGTGGCATAGGTGGAGAACTTGTAGCCGCGGCGGTATTCGAACTTGTCCACCGCCTTCATCAGGCCGATGTTGCCCTCCTGGATCAGGTCCAGGAACTGCAGGCCGCGATTGGTGTACTTCTTGGCAATGGAGATCACCAGACGCAGGTTGGCTTCCACCATCTCCTTCTTGGCGCGGCGGGCTTTGGCCTCGCCGATGGACATGCGGCGGTTGATGTCCTTGATCTCACCGATGGTGAGGCTGGACTCTTCCTCGATGGTCACCAGACGCTTCTGGGCGCGCAGGATGTCATCCCGATGTTCCGCCAGCAGTTCCTTGTATTTGCTGGTCTTGCCCTTGAGGCAATCATCCAGCCATGTCAGGTTGGTTTCGTTTTCCGGGAAGGTGCGGATGAAGTCCTTGCGGGGCATCTGGCAGGTGTCCACGCACAGGCGCATGATGGCACGCTCCTGATTGCGGATACGTTCCACCATACCGTGCAGGTCCGCGGTGAGCTGATCCACCAGGCGGGGCACGAGCTTGAACTCCATGAAGTAGCGAGCCAGCTCCTCCCGGGCCTGGCGGTATTCTTCCCGCTTGTCGGCGCCGGCGTGGGCAATGGCCTTCTCGTACATGCCCTTCAGGTGGGTGAAGCGGATGCGGGCCTCTTCCGGGTCCGGACCGGTGTCCTCGGGGGCGGCTTCGTCGTCGCCGTCGTCGTCATCACCGTCGCCGTCGGCATCGCTGTCATCGCCGTCTTCCGCGGCCTTCACGGAAGGGGTGTCTTCCTTGGGCAGGGAGACGGCAGCGATTTCGTCGGCATTGGGGTCGATGAAGCTGACGACCACGTCCGTGAGCTTGGTTTCGCCCGCTTCCACCTGTTCCCACTCGGCCAGCAGTGAGGCGATGGACTGGGGGTAGTGAGCCAGGGCGAACAGCACCTGGGACAGGCCGTCCTCGATGCGTTTGGCAATCTGGATCTCGCCTTCGCGGGTGAGCAGTTCCACCGTGCCCATTTCGCGCATGTACATGCGCACCGGGTCGGTGGTGCGGCCGAATTCGCCATCCACGGAGGCCAGCGCGGCGGCGGCCTCTTCGGCGGCGTCGTCGTCGGTGGAGACGGAACTATCGGAGAGGATCAGGCTGTCGGAATCAGGCGCCTGCTCATGGACGGTGATGCCCATGTCGTTGATCATGGCGATGATATCTTCGATCTGTTCGGGATCGACGATGGTGTCCGGCAGGTGATCGTTCACCTCGGCATAGGTCAGGAAGCCCTGTTCCTTGCCTTTGGCGATGAGCTCCTTCAGGCGGGATTGCTGTTCTTCGTGATTCATGGAAACCTGCTCAAGCTGGGACCTGTGCGCAAACCGGGGAGGCTCTGGCCGGGACTGAAACGTTCAAGTATAGCACTCAATATGGGTCGCTACCATCTTCACCCGAAACAGGATGCTATCCTGCGGGTGGCCTTGATGCTGTGCGTGGCCTACTGAGGCTTCCTGATCAGCAAGGTTTTCAGTTCGGCCTTTTCATCATCCGACAAGGCCGCCCGGGACGCCTTGGCCAGCAAGGCCTCGGTGCGCTGCTGTATGTACTGTTGACGCAGGCGGCCCAGGGCATCCTGCAGCAGTTTCGGCACCGCTTCTTCCTGGCTGGGCGGCGGCTGCCATTGGGCCAATTTTAGTAGATGCCGGCCGGTTTCGCTGTCTCGCCAGCGCTCCAGTAGCCCCGCGGTTGTTAGATGGGGGTTCTGCCTGAGAGTTTCAAGCACTTGTACCAGGACTTTGACCCCCGGTGTGTTCAGGTGCTCAAGCCAGTGCATGTCACCCAGGTCCTGAGCCAGTGTCGGCTGGTCCAGCAGTACCGACAATGCCAGGCGTACCGGCGTGATCTCCAGTCGTTGCCGTCGGGTCGCCGGGGAGGGGCGGGGAGGGGGCGAGGGCGCCGGGGTGTCGTCGGGGGCACGCGGACCCAGACCCCGTTCGAACTGATCCGTGGAAACACTGGCCAGTTGCGCCAGTTCGTTGATGATCTGGGCTCGCAGCAGGCCTTCGGGCATGTCACGGATCAGCCGTGCGGCCTGGGCGCCCAGGGCGGCCCGACCTTCCCGGGTGCCGGCGTCATGGCGCTGCCGGAGTCCGTCGATGAGCACATCTGACAGGGGGCGGGCCTGACGCATGCGTGCCTGCAGACCTTCGGGACCTTCCCGGCGCACCAGGGTATCCGGGTCTTCACCTTCCGGCAGGAACAGAAAACGGACCTGACGCCCGTCCCGCATCACCGGCAGGGTCTGCTCCAGGGCACGCCAGGCGGCTTCCCGGCCGGCCCGATCACCGTCGAAGCAGAACACCAGGTGCGGGACCACCCGGAACAGTCGTTCCAGGTGATCCCGGGTGGTGGCGGTGCCCAGGGTGGCCACCGCATTGCGCAGGCCGAACTGGGCCAGGGCAATGACATCCATGTAACCTTCCACCACCAGCAGTTCCTCCAGCCGGGGAGAGGCCTTGCGGGCTTCATACAGGCCGTAGAGGTGTTGACCCTTATGAAACACAGGGGTTTCCGGGGTGTTCAGGTATTTGGGGTCGCCCGGCCCCAGCAGGCGACCACCAAAGCCCACCACCCGGCCGCGGCTGTCGCGGATGGGGAACATGATGCGGCCCCGGAACCGGTCATAGGGCGGGCCGCTGTCCCGACGGGTGGCCAGGCCGGCGCTGAGCAGTTCCTGTTCCTCAAATTCCCCGCTCAGGGTCCGGAGCAGGTCATCACGGACGTTGGGGGCAAAACCCAGGCGATAATCCCGGGCGATCTCGCCAGTAAGTCCCCGCTGCTTGAGATAGTCCACGGCCTCCGGGTGGTGCCTCAGGTTGTCGGTGAAATGGGCGGCGGCGGCCTCCTGGGCGGCGATGAGGCGCTGGAAGTCTTCGCTATCCCGGCGTCCCGGGCCGCTTTCCCGAGGGACGTCCATCCCGGCCCGTCGAGCCAGCTCTTCCACCGCCTCGACAAACTCCATGTTGTCGTACTCCATCAGAAAGCTGATGGCGGTGCCGTGGGCGCCGCAGCCGAAGCAGTGATAGAACTGCTTCTGCGGCGTGACATAGAAAGACGGGGTCTTTTCCGCGTGAAAGGGACAGCAGGCGGTATATTCCCGGCCCTGTTTCTTCAGGGTAACGCGGCTACCCACCAGCTCCACGATGTCGGTACGGGCCAGCAGTTCATCAATGAAGGTTTGGGGAATGCGGGACATGGACTTTCCTGGCCCTTCTCCCGCGAGGGGAGAAGGGCATGCCGGCGGCTGAATCAGTTCGCCATCGCGTCCTGCACCGACCGGAAACTACGGATGAACGGCTGATTGCGCCGGACTTCCGCCGGCAGGGCAGGGATGGCGCTGCGGGCGGCGTCGGCGGTGGCATAGGAGCCAAATATCAGCACATACAGGGTCTGTTCCCCACGCCGCATGGGGAACCAGGCGACATCTCCGGGCAGATTGGTGTTGCGGGCATAGTCCCGGACCGCCGCCTCATTGCCCCCGGCCAGAATCTGGACGGTGAAACGATCCGGAGACTGGGCGCGGAGCCACTGGACATCACGGATGCGTTTGCCGTCTGCCGTGGTCGGCGCCGGAGCGGGCGGTTGCGGTGCCGCTGGTGCCGGTTGCGCTGGTGCCGGTGCCGGTGCCGGTGCCGGTGCCGGTTGTGCCGGGGCGGGAGGTGCGGGCTCAGGCGCCGGCATCGATTCGGGTTCCGGCTCCGGTTCCGGCATCGGGGTCGGATCGGGTGCCGGTGCCGGTGCCGGTGCCGGGCGGGGCGGCGTGATTGGCACAGGCTGAACCGGTACCGGCTGCAGGATGCGGTCCTGAGGCTGTTCCACGGGTGCCGGCCGGGAGGGTTGCTGCGGCAACATGATGGGCTGGCTGAGGGTGGTATCCGGGGTATCGTCGCGACCCGTGAAGAGGCTGGTCAGGGTCAGTGCCACGGCCACCAGGACCACGCCGGCCACTGCCGGCGCAAACCAGCGCTGCTGCCAGAAGGCCGCAGCGGTGCCGGTGCCGTCGTCGTCGTCGGTTTCCTCGTCTTCGGGTGCCGTGGAAGCGCCCGGGTTGCCGAACAGGGCGGCAAGGCGCTTGTTGGCGAGGGTATTGATGCGTCCGGGCAACCCTGCGGAATCCCGGTGGATCGCCTGGATCGCATCATCGTCCAGCAATCGGGGGTTTTCCAGACCGGCGGCCTGAAGCCGGTGACGCAGATAGGCGGCCGTCTGCTCCCGGGTAAAGGGGCGCATCTGCACGGTCATTTGCGTTTCCGGGGTGTCCAGGGACTCATCCAGGGTGCTCAGACGTTCTTCAATCTCCGGTTCGCCCACCAGCAGCAGGCCGAAACATCGATCGGTCTGATCATGGACATGGCGCCGGGTCTGAACCAGCTCCGCCAGGACTTCCGAGTCAAGCAGATGGGCATCGTCAATGGCCAGTATGGGGCGCATACCCTGCTGGATCATGGCGGTCATGAAACCGTCCAGATGATCACCGCCCTGGGGCGGGGCCGCATCCTTCCAATACTGACGCACGGTGTAGTCGATGGCCGCCAGGCTGATGTTGGCGCGGGCCTTGAAGGCACAGAAGTCCAGGTTCTCTCGGCCCTGCCCCAGTATCTTCAGCAGCTGGGTACTCTTGCCCACGCCCAGCTCGCCCTTGAGGATGACGATGTTCTGGTCATTGCGTAGATGTTCAAGGACCACGTTCACCGGCATGTCGGTGGCCGGATCCGTGTAGAGGAATTCCTCGTTGGCGACTGGACCGAAAGGTTGTTGCTGGAGTCCGAGTCTTTCGAGACAGTCGGCGGACAGCATGTCGTTGGCCATGGCTTACCTGGGTGTCATGAGAGTGTGTTCGGGTCGAACAGGCGACCGTACTCGGCAATGGCAAAACGATCGGTCATGCCTGCCAGATAGTCTGCGATGGCGCGGGCCCGGCCGGTGTCGCCGGATTCCGCCGCCAGGCGTTTCGCCTTGTGTTCATGTTCGGTGGGCAACAGCGCAGGGTCGGCCATGTAGGCCTGGAACAGCGCTGTCAGCACCCCGGCTGCCTTGACGGTCATGCGCTTGACCCGGTAATGCCGGTAGAGATGCTGACGCAGAAACCGTTTCAATTCAAGGTTATATTCCCGGATCTGTGGACTGAAGCAAATCAGGGGGCGGGGCTGCAGGCGCACGGCCTCCAGGCTGTCCGGGGCGGCCTCGATGATGCGGGCCCGGCTGCTGTCTATCAGGTCTGTGACCAGACGGTTGATCATACGGCGGATCACTTCGTGGCGGGTGCGTTTTTCACTCAGCGTCGGGAAGCGGGTGCGCACCTCATGGAAGGCCTCCCGGAACAGGGTGACTTCCAGAAGCTGATCCACGGTGATCAGCCCCGAGCGCAGACCGTCATCCACGTCGTGGTTATTGTAGGCGATTTCGTCCGCCAGGTTGTTGAGCTGGGCCTCCAGGCTGGGCTGATGGCCGAGGAGGAAACGGGCCCCGACATCGCCCAGGGTGGGTGCCGCCGTCGGGGTGCAATGCTTGAGGATGCCTTCCCGGGTCTCGAAGGTCAGGTTCAGGCCGTCGAACTCCGCGTAATGGGCCTCCAGCACATCCACCACCCGCAAGGACTGCAGATTGTGCTCGAACCCGCCGTAATCGGCCATGCACAGGTTCAGGGCATCCTGACCGGCATGACCGAAGGGGGTGTGACCCAGGTCGTGGGCCAGGGCAATGGCCTCGGTGAGGTCTTCGTTGAGACGCAGCACCCGGGCGATGGCACGGGCGATCTGTGCCACTTCCAGGCTATGGGTGAGGCGAGTACGGAACAGGTCCCCCTCGTGATTGACGAATACCTGGGTCTTGTATTCCAGACGCCGGAAGGCGGTGGAATGGATGATGCGGTCCCGGTCGCGCTGAAACTCGCTGCGATAGCGGGGCGGGTCTTCAGGGTGATGGCGCCCCCGGCTGCTGCACTCATGCGCCGCATAAGGGGCGAAGCGCTCGGGTTCCATGGCGGGCGCCGGATGGGTGTTCATGGGCGGGCCAAGGCCTCCAGGGTATCGTCCAGGGCGAGGGGATCGAAGTCGGCGGTGACCAGTGACTGTCCGATGCCCCGCATGAGCACCAGTCGCAGCCGACCTTGCCGGACCTTCTTGTCCACCGCCATCAACTCCCGAAACCGGGTTGCGGAGAGTCCCGGCGGGGCCTCGACGGGCAGCCCCGCGGCATGGATCAGGGCCGTGATACGTTCCATGTCGGACTCGCCCATCCAGCCCATGCGGCAGGACATCCGTGCGGCCATCACCATGCCCATGGCCACGGCCTCGCCGTGCAGCCAGCGGCCGTAGCCCAGTCCGGTCTCGATGGCGTGGCCGAAGGTATGGCCCAGGTTGAGCAGGGCGCGGCGGCCGGATTCCCGCTCATCCTCCGCCACCACCCGTGCCTTGTCGGCGCAGGCGCGGCGGATGGCGAAGGCCAGGGCCTCCGGGTCTCGCGCCCGCAGGCGGGGGAGGTGCTGTTCCAACCACTGGAAGAATTCCGGATCATCGATGAGGCCGTACTTGATCACCTCGGCGATGCCGGCGCTCAGTTCCCGGTCGGGCAGGGTGTTGAGGGTGTCGGTGTCGATCAACACCAGACGGGGCTGGTGAAAGGCCCCGATCATGTTCTTGCCCAGAGGGTGATTGACGCCGGTCTTGCCGCCGACGGACGAGTCCACCTGGGAGAGCAGGGTGGTGGGGACCTGAATGAAATCGATACCCCGCTGATAGCTGGCGGCGGCAAAGCCGGTGATGTCGCCGATCACCCCGCCGCCCAGGGCGATCAGTACGGCACCGCGGTCCAGGCGCCGCTCCAGCAGGGCAGTGTAGATCGCATCCAGGGTCTGCAGATTCTTGAACTGCTCGCCATCGGGCAGGACCACCGTCTCCACCGGGCCGGAACCGGTCCGGGCCAGGGTCCGGGTGAGGGTATCCAGATAGAGGGGCGCGATGGTTTCGTTGGTGACCACCATGGTCCGCCGGCCCTCAAGGGCCTGGGCAAACCGCGCCGGTTCGTCAAGAAGACCCCGGCCGATATGAATCGGATAGCTACGTTCGTCAAGATCAACGGTGAGTGTGTCCATAGGGCCATCATACTCGACGTGTGAAAACCAAGACCAGATGCGGTAAGCCGGGATGAATGCGTCAGGTTCCCACCACCTGGTCCGCACCCACACCGCGGGGGGGTGCGGCAGCCCCCCCCGGTCGCCGGAAACGCCGGGCAATGGTCCTGACCGTACCGCGCAGATGTTCCCGGTCGGTGTCCACGATCAGGTGGGCGATTTCCCGGTACAAGGGGTCGCGGGTACGGAACAGTGCTTCCAGGCGGGCGCGGGGATTGTCGGTCTGCAACAGGGGGCGGTTGCGGTCCCGGGAGGTGCGTCGTAGTTGGGTATTCACCGAGGCGCGCAGATAGACCACCAGACCGCACCGGGCGAGCCGGGTCCGGTTCTCCGGGCGCATCACCACGCCGCCGCCCGTTGCCAGCACGATGCCCTGACGATTGCACAGATCGTCGATCACGGCCGATTCCCGGTCCCGGAAACCGGTCTCGCCCTCGTATTCGAAGATGGTGGGGATGTCCACCCCGGTGCGCCGCTCGATTTCCTTGTCGCTGTCCACGAAGGGCAGATGCAGATAGGTGGCCAGGTGGCGGCCCACGGTGGATTTGCCGGCACCCATGGGGCCGATGAGGATGATGTTGGACATGCCGGCCAAGACGGGGAATCCCACTCGTTTCACGTGGTTGCGATGGTGGCATGGAGCGGTGAAGGATGGCAAATGCAGCGGACATGTCGGCGGTGGTGGAAGTGGATTACACTCGGGCAAGGACCGCTGTCATTCCAGTGCGCACTTCACCATGGAGTCATTCGCATGATGCAAAAGACCCTGCTTTCCCGTTCCGTGACGGCTCTGATCCTGCTGCCGGCGCTCATGCTCGGGGGGTGTGGCCAGACCAGTTACAGCGCCGATGAGCGCATGGAGCGCGCCCTGACCTTTCAGGCGGAAGGCGACCTGCGCGCCGGGATGATCGAATACAGAAACATCCTGCAGACAGAACCTAATCATGTGGAGGCCCGCTGGCGACTGGGGGTGGCCCATCTGGAACTGGGTGAGGCCGCCGCCGCCGAGGGTGAATTTCGGCGGGCTATGCACCTGGGTTGGGACGCGCCCGAAGCCGCGGTACTCATGGCCCGCGCCCAGCAGATGCAGGGCCGGTTCGACAGTGTGGTCAGCGGCCTTGATCCGGACCGTCTGCAGCGCCCCGAGGACATCCGTGACGCCGAAGTGCTGATGGGCTGGGCACTGCTGGGGTTGGAGCGTCCCGATGATGCCGCCGATGCCTTCCGCAAGGCGCTGGAACTGGCACCCCATCATGCCCCCGCCCTGACCGGACTGGCCCAGGTCCACCTGCTCAAGGGAGAGATCGACCGTGCCAGGCTTCGCCTGACCGAAGCCCTGGAACACCAGCCCGACTACACCGATGCCTGGGATCTGCTGGGAGAGATCTTCCGCACCCAGGGACGTCTGGATGATGCCGAGCAGGCCTTCACCCGCATGATCGAAAGTGCCGCCATGCCGTACATGGGCCACTTCAAGCGGGCCCTGACCCGCATTGCCCGTCAGAACTGGGAGGGGGCCAATGAAGATCATCGGGCGTTGGTGCGACTGGGCAACGACCTGCCGGCCACGGCCTACATCGACGGCATGATCCGATTCCATGGGCGTGATTTCCAGGGCGCCGTGCGCGCACTGGAAACCGCTCTGCGCGGCAATCCCGGCTATCTGCCGGCCCTGTTCTTTGCCGGCGCCGCCCACTATGCCCTGGGCAATCTCCAGCAGGCCGATACCCATCTGGGCCGTTTCGTGCGGGTACAGCCCGACTCGGTTGCGGCCAATCGGTTGCTGGCTGCCGTCCGCCTGCAGGCCGGACAGGTGGAAGATGCCGAGGTACTCCTGGATCGCGCCCTGGCCCGGGATCCGGCAGACCTGCTGGCCCTTGAGCTGATGGCGGGCGTCCATGCCATGCGCGGCGATGCCGCGGCCGGCATCGGTTTGCTGCGGGAACGGGTGGCGCTGGATCCGGAATCCATTCCCGCTCGCATGAGACTGGCCCGAGCCCTGATCGAAGGCGGTGAGCGAGTGGCCGGGCTCAAGGAGCTGGAATCCCTGCAATCCCTTATTCCTGATGAGCAGATGCTGGAACTGGCTACGGTGGTGCGGCTGCTGGAAGAACGCAATTTTCAGGAGGCCCTGACCCTGGCGCAGGAGCTGGATGAAAAGCAGCCGGATCGGGCCGCGCTCAGCAACCTGATCGGCGTGGCGCATCTGGGGCTGGGGGATCTGGCCCAGGGCCGGGAGTCCTTTGAACGGGCCCGGCGCCAGGAACCCGGTAATCTCATTGCCACCCGGAATCTGGCGGTGTTGGCGATGCAGATGGAGGGGCCGGATCAGGCCCGGCAGATTCTGGAGTCCTCCCTGCAGCAACGTCCCGATGACCATCGGCTGTTGCTGCTGCTGGCCAACCTGGAAGAAAACCGGGGTGACCGGACCCGGGTCGGCCCCTTGCTGGAGCGAGCGGTGGCCGCCGCCCCCGAGGCGTTGGAACCAAAGATCCTGCTGGCCCGTTACTACCTTAACAACGATGAGTCCCGGCGTGCCGTCTCCCTGCTGGAGGGGTTGCGTGCCGCCAACCCGGATAATCCCGCTCTGCTGGAAACCCTGGCCCTGTCCCAGGCGGCGTCCGGGCAGGTGGACAATGCCATCACCCATCTGAGGCGCCTCACCGAGATCGCGCCACGGAATGCGGAAACCCATTATCGTCTGGGTCTGCTGCAGCACCAGGCAGGGCGCCCGGCCGAGGCCCGAGGCGCCCTGGCCCGGTCCCTGGAGCTGGATGCAGAGCATCTGGGTGCCCTGGCGGCCCTGGCCGACCTGGAGCGGGAGGCGGGGCGTCCACAGGAAGTTCTGACCCTGTCCCGCCGCCTGCAGTCCCTGGAGGCCGGCCGTGCCTTCGGGTGGTTGTTGGAGGGGGATGTTCACTACGCGGCCGAGTCCTTCGGCAAGGCGGCCGACGCCTATGAGTCCTCCTATCAGGCCCAGGCCACCACCGAGTCCGCCATCAAATACTTCGAGGCCCGGCGCCGGGCAGGGGATCTGCAACAGGCCCGTCGACTGCTGGCCGGCAGGGTGGACGCGGTGCCCGCCGATGCCCAGTCGCGGATGGTGCTTGGCACGTCCTTCCTGGAAACGGAGGAATACGACCGGGCGCTGCCCCATTATGAAATCCTGGTGGAGCAGGTGCCGGGCAATGCCATCTTACTCAACAATCTCGCCTTCATGTATCTGAGACAGGGGGACGAGCGCGCCCTGGCAATGGCCCGGGAAGCCCATCGACTGGCCCCCGAGATTCCTCACATCCAGGACACCCTGGGCATGGCCCTGCTGGCGCAGGGGGATACCGTCGAGGCCCTCCGATTGATCCAGGCCGCTCGCGAGGCCCTGCCGGATGATCCCACCATCGGCTATCACCATGCCCTGGCCTTGCATCACAACCAGCGTTCGGCAGAAGCCCGTGCCGTGCTTGAGTCCTTGCTGGCCAAGTCTGGTGCCTTCAGCGAGCGTGCGGCGGCCGAGGCCCTGCTGTCGCAACTGAAGTGACGGTCGCTTGACCCGGCCCCTGCACCTGCGGGGCCGGGTCTTGTGCATCAAAAAATGCGCAGTGCTGTGTACACTCAAGGACTCAAGGACGAACATCTGGCGAGAGGTGCCGACCCATGTTGCCTGCATGTGCTGTGCGTTATTACCGTACCGGGCGGTACGGAGGATTTTCCCTGACCGAGGTCCTGGTGGCCCTGGTCGTGTTGTCCATCGGCCTGCTGGGGCTGGCGGCCCTGCAACTGAACGGTCTCAAGGGGGCACATTCCGCCTATCAGCGCACCCTGGCAAGCGTGATCGCCGTGGATGCCGGCGAGCGGCTGTGGCTGAGTCTGAGTCCGGATTATCCGTTCCAGGACCCGGAAGATGTCGAAGCCGACTGGCTGGGCTACTGGCAGGACAGTACGGATTCCCCCTCCCCTGATGCCGACAAGGCCACCTTGCCGGGCTTCAGTGCCAGTTCCATTGACCCTGACCCTGACGATGGGGGATGGATCATCACCGTGCGCTGGTCCGAGGGACGATTTGACGAGCCCTCCGGTCAGTCGGTGTTCGAGTACCGCCTCACCCTGCCGACAGGGGGTGGCTTATGAGCGCACCTTCCTCTTGCCGGATTCCCTTGCCGCGCCAGTCGGGCCTGTCCCTGGTGGAACTGATGGTGGCCATGGTCTTGGGCCTTCTGCTGCTGGCGGGGGTGATCCAGGTCTTTCTGGGCAACCAGACCGCCTATCGGGAGACTCAGCGCCTGGCCGCCCTCCAAGAGGCCATCGGCTACGGCGTGGACTTCATGGTCCGGGACATCCGGGGCGCCAGTGCCCTGGAGCATGACAACGGGGTACTCCGGGTGACCCGTGATCGGGATCTGGCCTGGTGCGGTGTTGATGTGGGGGTAGGGGATGTCTTCTACTTCGTGGCGGCCGGTGGTCTGCGCTGCGGCGACGGCGCCACCCAGAACCATGAGCTGGTGCCGGGGCTGAAGGATGGATCCATGGTCATCAGCCCGATACCGGGCAATGGCCAAACCATCGGCGTCCGTATCAGCCTGGTTTTTGAAAGCCGTTCCGCCCCCAATCAGCCCGTCCATGAGCACTTTGTGCAATTTCATGTGGCGCTGCGCAACGCCCTTCTGCCTTACGTTCAATAGCCTCTTGCCTGCACCGAACTCTGAACCAGTTCAAGGTTTTCCGGGTATCGGGTTGCTCTAATGGATGAATCGAGGCGACAGACGGACTTGTCAGGGAGGTTGAGATGTCCATTTCTCCGGTTCGCGAGCGGGGTGCCGTGCTGGTGGTCAGCCTGGTGCTTCTTGTCCTGGCCACCCTTGTGGGCGTGAGCGGCATCAGCACGGCGCTGATCCAGGAAAGGATTGCCGGTAATCACAAGCAGATCTCCGATGCCTTCATGGCGGCGGAGAGCGGGCTGGTCAATGTTGTTAATGTGCTGGCGGATGCATCTGCTGACGCCTGGGATTCGGAAGAGGGCATGCTGGCGGCCATCGGCGGTAGCGGTCCCCATTATGTGAGTGGCCCTGGCGGTGCTTACTGGACGGCTGAAGTCGACTATCCCTACTTGGATGATGAGCGCCACGCTGAAATCACGGTGACCGGGGAGGCTGCGGGCATTGGCGCACGTCGTGTGCTCAAGCTGAACGTGGATCGGTATCTTGGCCCCCCCGGTTCGGGGGATCCGGTGCCTGATTCCGCCTATACCTGCATCGGTGCCGCCTGTGAGCTGGCCCGGGTGCTGCCGAAACAAGGCAAGCTTTACTACAATGGCGGGGACTGGCTTCCCCCCAGCGAACTCTCTTGCGAAGTCGGTAACTGTTTAACAGGCACCCTTCTGGACGAAGCGGAATCCATGGCAGGTATCCACCTGGTGTCATCCGAGGGTCATCTGACGGAGTCCGAGACACTCGATATCCTCTCTGATCTGCCGGCGCAAATAACCGGCGAGCCCCAGATAAAGGTCACACTGCCGGATGCTTTTGGCGGCCCTCCGGGGGGGCGCGGCTGGCAGGAGTATGTGCATGAGTTGCTCAATGGCCGCTCCGAAATGGTTTCCACGCTTGAGCTTGGCCTCTCCGCGGACACCGGCAGTCTTGGCCTCGGTGACTTGGTTCACACCGAGACGCCGGGTGTCTACCACATCACCGGCTCCGGCAGCATCGGCCTGTCTGAGAACGTTCATGGCGCTGGTGTTCTGGTCATTTCCGGCGGCATGTCCGATAACATCATGCACACAGTCAATCTTTTTCCCTCAAAGGGGACGTTCATTTTTGAAGGGCTGGTCATCCTTGTGAACGGCGCCATCGTGAACACCGAATTGGCCAATATCAGCATCTACGGGGCGGTGGTTACCCTGCTCGACGAGCATGCGGAATCGGGTGGTGGATTGATGGGCAATGTGGATATCCGCTACAGCAGCAAGGCCTTGGAGCAGTTGACCGAACACCGCCTCTGGGATCCCCTCCGCCCGGAGTTCACATGGACCTGGCGTGAAGTGATGGACCAAGGTCAGGACATATGATTTGACCCAGTGCGCGACAAGCCCCGCCGTTCAGGGCGGGGAGGGATATCATGTTCTTATGAACCTACGGTCGGGCGGACTTTGCAACCTCTCGGCAGGAATCCCCTTCCCTCAAAGATAGAGGGGCGTCAAGCGATCTGGTCCTCGCAGTGATCAGGTCATTCCCGCGAAGGCGGGAATCCAGTCAAATTGAAATCCCGGACTCCCGCCTTCGCGGGAATGACGGCGAGGGGGCGGAACTCCCTTGGCCGCGGGCATGTGTGCGCCGTCTTCTTATCCTTTCTTCATGCCTTCAGCATGATTTTCTCCGTCAGTTTTTTTTACACAATTATGTGGTTGGGCGGCAAGGGTTTACTTACCGGCTTGATTTTTTAGGTGTTTCTTTATTGGCTTGGTGTTTGCATTGAGCTCCCGGGTCAAGCATTGAAATGCTCTACCGCCGCATAACAATAAATAGGGGACTCCATCTATGAAGGCCAGAGTATGCGCCCTTGGGCTCGCTTTGTTGTTTGCTTTACCCGCAGGCGGGCATGCCGCGGCCATCGTTGGTGGCTTTAATGGCAACACCCTTGCCCCTAATGACGATAACTCCACCGGGCTTGTCGATATCGGGTTTGAGGCGAACTTCTTTGGTATGACATTCAGCCAACTTTACGTGAACAATAACGGTAATGTGACTTTTGGGTCTCCGTTGGCGGCATTTACACCTTTCGATCTGACATCGACGGGCAGACAGATCATTGCCCCGTTTTTCGCCGATGTGGATACTCGCATGGCTGGTGATCCCGTCACCTTCGGTATGGGCGTGTTTGACGGCCGTGGTGCATTCGGGGTCAACTGGATCAATGTTGACTATTTTTCGAGCAGCGAGACCCATACCAGCAGAAACAGTTTCCAGTTGATTCTGGTGGACCGGTCGGATGTCGCTCCGGGAGATTTTGACTTCATTTTCAACTACGACCAGATTCAGTGGGAAACCGGGACTTTCAGTGGGGGAGACGTGAATGGCCTTGGTGGAAACTCTGCGCGGGTCGGCTTCTCCAACGGTACTCGTGATCCTGGAACCTTCTTCGAGCTGTTCGGTTCGGCCATCAATGGAGCCTTTTTGGATGGTGGCCCCAATGCGCTGGTATCAAACCGCTTGAACAGCGATGTTGACGGCAGGTACGTGTTCAGTGCGCGCAGTGGTGGTGTGGCTGTTGATGCCTCTCCGGTCCCCGCGCCCGCAACCATTGGCCTTTTGGGCATCGGATTGCTTGGATTGGCTGCAATACGCAGACGCGGCTGATTTTCGAAAACACCCACGTCCAAGGCCTCGCCCTCGGGCGAGGTTTTTTTTTGATGCCCGCCCCGCCGACACGAGAGCAGAACGGCCTTGGCCCTCTCGGGCATCCACTGGACAGGGAGCATGTCCAGAGACTCCTGCGCGGGGTTTCTGAGAAAACGACTTTTGGCTTTTGACAGGAGAACGTCACTCCCGCGAAAGCGGGAGTCCTGGGCATTCGGCCATCTTTCCCTGGATTCCCGCCTTCGCGGGAATGACGGCGAGAGGCCCCTTGGTTGGAAACTTCCGCGGGAATGACGGCGGGAGGGCGCCTTCAACCTGAATGACCGCATCTCCGCTCTTGATTCTGGTTTGTTATGTTATAACATTGGCCGTGATTGCCGAATCAACGCCCCATCCTGAAACGGAGATGACCATGGCCATGAGACGCCTCCCGCTGCCAGCTGCCTTGCTGCTGCTTACCCTGTCCGGGGTTTACGCTCAGGAGCCGCCCAGCGGCAGCACCCTTGCCGGTGCCGCCATGACCCCGCTACCGGCATTGGGTGGCGAACGTGTCTCCTCCGGTAGCGCCTTCAATCCGGATATCTCGGTCATCATCGATACCGTGTATTTGAACGAATTCAGCGGCCATGTGGGCACGCCGGCCGGGTTCGGGGGCGGCCACGATCATGGTCATGACCACGGCCATGATCACGATCATGGTCACGGCCTGGAGGAGGGCTTCAATTTCCGTTCCGCGGAACTCACCTTCACCGCCTCCGTGGATCATTACTTCGATGCCCTTCTCACCCTGCACCTGGATGAAGACCACGTGGAGGTGGAGGAAGCCTACATCACCACCCGCAACCTGCCCGCCGGACTGCAGATCAAGGCAGGCAAGTTTCTCTCGGACATCGGCTACATCAACGCCCAGCACACCCATGACTGGGCCTTCGTGGATCGCCCCCTGGTGAACGAATACCTTTTTGGGGATCACGGACTGCAGGAGAAGGGCGTCCAGCTCACCTGGACCCCGAAGACCGCTT
Source organism: Ectothiorhodospira lacustris (assembly GCF_022227845.1). Classification (GTDB taxonomy): domain Bacteria; phylum Pseudomonadota; class Gammaproteobacteria; order Ectothiorhodospirales; family Ectothiorhodospiraceae; genus Ectothiorhodospira; species Ectothiorhodospira lacustris. The sequence goes on from NZ_JAJNQN010000004.1 coordinate 187,981, forward strand.
TCTACAGCGTCTTCGGCCTGGAACTGCTCCAGGGCGAAACCACCGGGATCGCCTCCTATGAAGGGCATGGCGAAGGCAAGCCCTTCAGCGACAAGTCCGGTCCCCGGCTCATCACCGGCTTTGCCAAGCTGGCTCCGGATCTGGGCCACAACCATGCCGCCCAGTTCGGCCTTTCCTATGGCCATGCCCGCGCCTTCCAGTTGTCGGACTTCAACGATCACGGCGACCACAGCCACCGACTGAGCTGGGACGGCAACGCCTGGTTTGCCGGTGTGGACGCCGTCTACAAATACGATGCCGGCCGGTCATTCGGTCATGGTGACTGGGTGGTGCAGGGGGAGTATTACCGTCGGGAGATCGACGTGGATTTCCGGAATAATCAACGTCCCCCGGTATCCGACATCGCCCGTCAGGACGGCCTGTACGTGCAGACGGTGTACGGCATTGCCCCTCGCTGGCAGTTCGGTGTCCGGGCCGATGCCCTGGGCATGACCAACCGCAACACCCTGCAGTGGATGGGGCACGGACATCAGGGTTACGAGTCCTTCGGCACCTCCTACCGCTATGCCGCCAACCTGACCTTCCGTCCCACCGAGTTCTCCTTGCTGCGTGCCCAGGTGAACCGGACCGACTTCGCCGACGAAGACGATCATGATGAGGATGGCTGGGCCGTCATGCTGCAGTTCCAGGTTGCACTGGGCGTACACGGTGCCCACCGGTTCTAAAGGAGATCAGGACGATGCACAAATGGCTGGCAGGACTGTTACTGATGTGTCTGGCCGTCACGGCCCAGGCCTCTCTCCAGGTGGTGGCCACCACCTCGGCCATGGGCATGCTGGCGCAGACCGTGGGCGGTGACGCCGTCACGGTGCGGGTACTGGCATCGCCGGATCGGGACGCCCATTACCTGCAGGCCCGTCCCAGCATGATGGCGGCCCTGCGTGGCGCCGATCTGGTGGTGGCCGTGGGGGCAGATCTGGAAGTGGGCTGGTTGCCCGCGGCCATCCAGGGGGCCGCCAACCCGGCCCTGAACCCCGGCCGTCCGGGTTACTTCGAAGCCGCCGCCCAGGTGGCGTTGATCGATGTCGGCGGTCCGGCGGATCGGTCCCTGGGGGATGTCCATCCCGCCGGAAACCCCCATGTGAACATGGACCCGGTCCGCATGGCCGAGGTGGCCCATGCGCTGGCGGAGCGCCTGTCCCTGCTTGTGCCGGAGGATGCCGCCAGGTTCCGGGCCAACGCCGAGGCCTTTGCCGATAAGGTAGAGGCCCGACTGCCAGCGTGGCAGGCCCGGGTGAGCGGGGCGCCGGGGGTGGTCTTCTACCATAAGGATGCGGATTATCTGGCGTTGCGACTGGGGGTGCCGGTGCTGGGTTACGTCGAACCCGTGCCGGGCGTTCCGCCCACCGCCCGTCATCTGCGCGACCTGGTGCGTGACCTGACGGGCCGGGACGGTATCGTGATCCGGGCCGTTCACCATGCGGAGCGGGGGCCGCGCTTTGTGGCGCAGCAGCTGGACTGGCCCCTGCATGCCCTACCGCTGGACCCGCCCCTGGGCGCGGATGCCGAGGCCTATCTGGCGCTGATCGACCAGTGGGTGGAGGCCATGGCCGGGAATGCTCGGTGATGCAACCCCTGCTGGTCTGTGGCGGACTGATCGCCGGCTATGACAGGCCGGTGGTCGGTCCGGTCAGTTTCGACCTCTACGCCGGGGAAGTGGTGGGCCTGCTGGGCAGTAACGGGGCGGGTAAATCCACCTTGCTCAAGGCCCTCACCGGTCAGGCTCGGATCTTCGACGGTTGCCTGACCAGGGCACCGGGGCTGCGCATGGCCCATCATCGCCAGCAGCCCGTTCGCCCCCGGGAGTGTCCTCTCACCGGGGATGACCTGGTGCGCCTCACCGGGGCCGGTCGACGGACGCCTCCCGATGACGTGGCCCGGTTGCTGGACTGCCGCATGGATCAGCTCAGTGGCGGGCAGTTCCAGATCGTACAGATCTGGGCCTGTCTGGGCAGTCCGGCCGATCTGATCCTGCTGGATGAGCCGACCAACAACCTGGATCCGGAGGCCACCGCCGGCCTGATCCGACTGATTCGGGAGGGTCTGGGCGGGCGGACCTTGCTGGTGGTCAGTCATGAAGCCGACTTCATCCAGACCGTCTGTTCCCGTGTCGTGCCCGTGAGTCCGTGATGCTTGAACTGCTTCTGGATCCCTTGTTTCACCTGCCCTTCGTGACCGGTTTGTTGCTGGCACCGGTGGCGGCCATGGTGGGTGTCTATCTGCGGCTGCGGGATGAATGGCTGGCGGCCCTGGCCTATGCCCAACTGGCGGGGGCGGGTGGTGTGGTGGCTGTGGCACTGCACGCACCGGTCATACTGGGTGCCGTGGTGGCCGCCGGTGGGCTGGCCGTCATCAAGGGCCTGCTGACCCGTCCCGGCAACGACCACTATGTGATCTTCATCCTGGTGGGGTGGGGCGTGGCGCTGGTGGCCTCGGCCTTCAGCGCCCACGGCGACATGGTGGGCAAATCCTTGATGGATGGGCAGCTTTATTTCACCGGTCGTCCTCATCTGATGGCGGCCGTGGCCCTGATCGTGGCGGGAGTGCTGTGCCTGCCCTGGTTGTCCGGCTGTCTGCTCATGTCCCGTTTCTATCCGGATCATTTTTCGGCCAACGGCCTCTCGGCGCGGCCTCATCAGATCACGTTCGACCTGCTGGTGGTGGCCACCGTGGCCATCACCACCACCAGCTTCGGTGTCATGGCCGCCTTCGCCCTGCTGTTCGTGCCGGCCTGGATCGCATGGCGCCTTGCCCGTGGCTGGGTGTGGGTATTGTGGCTGGCGGCCGGGATTGCCGTGGCGGCCTATCTGCTGTCCTTCGTGCTGGCGGCGGCCCTGGACCAGCCCTTTGGCCCCGTGCTGGTGCTGGTACTGGCGGCCATAAGCCTGCTGAGGTGGTTATCCATGCCGGTGCCGGGGCGGCGCTGAAGGATGATGTTCAATGTTTTCCCAATTGTGCAGAGGCGAAATCGACGAGCTGTTGGTAGTGACGCTGCCGGATGATGTCCTGCACAATGTTGGCATCCAGATTCAGGTAGTCATGTACCAGAGCATTGCGCAGCCCGATCACCTTGCTCCAGGGCGTGCCGCTGGCGTCATGTCCAAGTGCCTGCAGTTTGGCAAAGGCCTGACGGGCGTCGCTGGGGACAGTCATGCCAAGAGACTTCAACCTCTGTTTGGCAATCCCTATGCAGGCCTCCGCCAATAGTTGCAGGTTGCGCTCTGCCGCACGATATATCAGGGGCGACAGGCCCTGCGGCGCCTGACTCAATGCGTGAAGCTGCTCAAGCTCTTCAGTCAGAGTGGCCAGATGCTCCCGCATGGCGCTCACGTACTCGATTTCCACAGTCAGGCTCCTGGGTGTCAGAGGTGGCAAATTTTCGCACATGGAACTGGTAATCAAGCTCCCACATTGAACTGATCCGGTTTTCTTCACGAGCCAGACGCAGGGGATCGTTGACCTGCAGAACCCTTCCTGTGCGAATAATCACCATGGCCAGCGGAATGGGTGCCTGATTGATATCGACAACCGAGAGCATGTCCTCCGCAAGGTCGAGCTGATTCCGCCACTGCTGGGCCAGTAACTCAGGCCTCAGGCGCCGCTCCAGGGGACGTTTTTCGGGTGTGCGGAAGGCAACCGCCAAGTCGTAGTCGCTTGTCTCGGTAGCGGTATTTTTCGCCCGGGAGCCATAAAGCCATAGCACGGCTATTTCCCTGTCGGCCGATGCCATTTCCGTCAAGCGTTCCAGTGTCGTTCTCACTCATATCCTCGTGGCCGGGTTCTGCGGCAGTGCTGTACGAGTGCAAAAGGCAGGTGTCCTTTCGCGATTGGTTTGAGAGCGTCACTCCTGCGAAAGCGGGAGTCCAGGACGGACACTCCAACCGCGACTGGATTCCCGCCTGCGCGGGAATGACGGCGGGAGGGTACCTTCGTTGTGAAGCGCCGTGGGCAAAAAGTGGGTGTCTTTAAAGTCCTCGAACGGCAGTTAGTGTAGCGCAGCCAGCGCGGCTTCCGGGGCCTTGTCCAGCACCTTGAGCAGCGATCTGGCCGCGCCCGTGGGACACCGCTTGCCCTGCTCCCAGTTGCGGATGCTCTCCAGGGGGACATCAATCCGTCTGGAGAATTCGGCTTGGCTTAATCCCAGACGTTTGCGAACACGGCGCACGAAGCGGGCCGTATCCTGCATGCTTGCCTCCTCATCAGCCGCCGCTTGCCTGGCAATATCGGCCTCGGTCGTGGCGTCCACCCGCGCCGGGTCAATGCGCCCGGAAACCAGCGATTCCGGACTCGCGGGATCAATCGTCATTCTGACTGTTTTCATACTGCCTGACCTCACGTTGGTTGGCTTTGCGAGCTGAGATGATACGGATGGCGTTGTTTCTTGGCGTGTAGACCACCACGAATACCCGCTGTTCGATCTTGCCCATCAGTTGATAACGATCTTCGCCATAGCTATGGCGAAGATTTTCATGAATCACGCGGTCTGGGTCGAAGAAGGCTCTGGCGGCGTAGCCGAAGTCGAAGCCTCGCTCGGCAAAACATGCATCGCTCTTGGATTGATTCCATTCGAAATTCATGCATCAAGTGTAGTTCAATGGCCTAGTCTCGGCAAACCAGACAACGATATACCAGACCACGGTGCAAAATCGTGGGTGTCCTTTTGCTTGCGCTCAGCGCGACACCACGTGATACCAGGGCGTGTCGGTGACGGATACCAGTTTTGAGCGAGGTCGGGTCATGGGGTGAGGGTCTCAGGGTGGGTGGGGGAGGTCGGCGGAAAGTGGGTGTCCTTTAAATTCGGGGCAAAAAGTGGGTGTCTTCAAAGTCCTTAAATCACCGCTTCCAATCCTTTGCGCTCGATCAGGTTCAACAGTTTGAGCGACGGCCCACTCGGCTTCTTGTCTCCAACTTCCCACTTCTGAACCGTGGAAAGGCTGGTGTTCAGCACAGCGGCAAAAACTGCCTGGCTGACGTGCGCCTGTTCACGCAGCGCCTTGATCTGCTGCGGCGATATTTCGTGCACATCGAGATTGCACAGCGCCTCGAACTCGCCCATGCGACGCTTGCTGATCAGACCTGCGCCATGAAGTCCACGTGCTGTCTCGTGCATCTCGTCCAGAATTCGGCTGTTACGCTTTGTCGTCGCCATCACATATCTCCACAATTTCACCGGCAGCCAGCGCAATAGCCAGTTGCCGATCATCAAAACCAAGCAGCTCCCTTGCCACCTCCTGGAGTACCCGCAGTTCGTCCTTGTCGATGTTGGATCGCTCGTTCTTGCTGAAGCCATAGAGGAAGAACCAGCGCCCCGCCATTTTCGTAGCCACGATGGTTCTGGCACCGCCACGCTTGCCCTGACCAGGCAGCGCGACGCGCTTCTTCACAACATCGCCACCCAGGTCAGCATCGACGAGCCCTTGGTGCATCTCCTCGACTGCGGCACACAGTGCTGCATCGGTTAGCCCGGCCTTTTTCATCGAGCGTGTGAAGGTGCGGGTTTTGAAGACTCGTCTCATTGCAAAACCATGCCACCAGGTGAAACAAATTTCCAGTAGAGCGAGATTTCTACAGAAACTGCGAGGGAGACAGGCCGGGACTCAAA
>NZ_JAJNQN010000040.1 GCF_022227845.1 Ectothiorhodospira lacustris
GTAAATAACCCTCGACTGAAGTCGAAGGCTTTATTGTGAAACGAGAGCATGGTTGATCCCATTTCCAACATCAGGCGTATTTACAGCCGCCCTCGACAGCGGGGCACCGCTGCCGATCCGGGCAAGATTTCGACTCGCATTCAAGTCGCTGTGCGCCCGGAGACCACAGTGTTCGCACACGAAACGATGTTTGCTGCGCTTGCCGATGCTTCCGCAGTCGGAGCAGGTCTGGCTGGTATAGGCCGGGTTCACGTATTCGACCGCAATACCCGCCGCTTTCGCCTTGTATTCGACGAAGCTCTGAAGCTGCCGCCATGCCCAGCGGTGCAGGCGGCCACGCATGCGCTTGCCCGCCTTGATGCGGGAGCGAATGTGCGTCAGGTCTTCCATCGTGATCTTGGCGACACCAGCCTGGATGGCTGTCTGGACGATGGCCTTGCTCGTTTCGTGATTGATGTGCTTCACACGCCGCGCCTCCTTGCCGGAGACCTGCCGGAGCTTTTGTTTGGCGCTCTGACTGCCGTTGGACTGGAGGCGGCGGCGCAGGGCAAGGTAACGGTCGCGCTTATCGCGCAGTGGCTCGCCGCCGAAGACCTTGCCCAAGCTATGGGCGGCGAGGTTGTTTTCTCCGACATCCACACCCATCACAGGGCCGGATGCCACAGGTTCCGCGTCGCAAGACTCGACGACAAGGTTGAAAAACCACTGCCCTTTGCGCAATACCAGCTCCGCCTCCTTCGGCTGGCCGGATTTAAGGATGCGGCGCTGATGTTCGCCGGGACGCATTGCGACCTTGATACGGCCATCAAGCGTGTAGAGCGTGACAGCATCGTTCTTGAGGGTGTAGGTGCGTTTGTCGAAGTGCACGCTGGGGCGGTCGAAGCGGATTTCCGGGATCGGCTCATCTTTCCTGATGCGCCCGAGTTCCTTTTGCGCCTTGTAGGCCTTGCACACCGAGAAGATGACGTTGCAGCACATCTGGCTGCCCAGCGGCGTGGCCTCCCGCAGGTTGCTGTACGTTCGCTGGTGCAGCCCAACCCGGTTCCACAGACGATACTCACGCACGATGGGAACCAGACGGTTGCACGCATCCGCGTAGGCTGTTCGCAACGCAGCAAGCGCTCTGGCCTGCTCCGCGCTCACCTCCAGCCGGATCGACGCCGTGCGCATCATCGCTTATCGCCTCTTGGTGACATGCTCGGAACGCTCGATGTAGCGACGGATGGTTTCGGCACTGACGTTTCCCGCCGTGCCGACGTAGTACGACGGCGACCACAGGTGTCCGCCCCACAGCCGTTTCTTCAGCGCCGGGAACTGCTGGAACAGACGGCGAGCCGTGACGCCCTTGAGTACCTTGACGGCATCGGCCACGGCAATGGCAGGCGGGATGCTGACGAACAGGTGGATGTGATCCGGCTGAATCTCCTTGGAAATCACCGGCCAACTCCGTTCCGCGCAAATCGCATCCAGCATCGCCCCTGTTTCCTCCGCCACCGCTCCAATCAGTACGTCGCGCCGATACTTCGGGCACCAGATCACATGGTACGCCGTTTGATAGACACAATTACGTTTCGTGACAACATCGACCATGGGTCAAAGTTTACGCCACATGGTGCGCTTCGCGCACCCGCAA
>NZ_JAJNQN010000041.1 GCF_022227845.1 Ectothiorhodospira lacustris
GGCCTGGACACCCCGGTAGATAACCGGACCGCCAAGGGCAAGCCCATCAAGCGCCATTATTATTTCGATATCCGCACTGCCCTGGAGGGGGAGGATCGCCTGGAGGATGCGGTGATCGCGGTGGACGAGCATCGCCAGGCCCGCAAGAACTTCAGCCGCGACGTGGATATCGACCTCTCCACCTGCCAGCTGGAGTGCGTCTGCAGGATCATCAGCAGGTCCAACTCGAGGATGAGGCGATGAACGCGATCCTTGAGGGCCACCGCATCCCCGCCGCGACGCTGCGTGACGATGACTTCGACGCCTTCTATCAGCAGCGCAAGCGCCGCCTGCTGGAGATCATCGAAAAGGCCATGGGCAAGAAGTCGTTGTGCAAGTTCGCCCAAGCAGCTTTCTGAACAAGCTAAAGTAGCTCGATGAAGTCCTGCAATCGGTCGGCGGTGACGACCAGGCCACAGGCCGCCAGAGTATCGAGATACTCCTTGGCACTTTTCGGAGGCTTGCGCGGTGGCGATGGACGGTCCTGAGCACCAGCCCCTCGTTCAGCTCGAACTGCTGTTCCAGGAAGGTATCGGGATGGACAGCCTCGACCCCGAAGCTGGCCAGGGTGTCGGTAGGGAAGTCCTTCAGATTGAAGGTGATAATTAGCTGCGCCCCGGCACGAATGGCTGCGGCCAGCACATGACGGTCGTCAGGATCGGGTAGCTGAAGCGCCGGGATCAGCGGCTCGTGTCCGGTGACCAGGGCATCTGGCACCGCTTGATTCATGAGTCCGACGGTTCGCGGTAGCGCGTCCGCCAGTTCGGTACGCTTCTTGAGCAGGTTGCGCGTCCACTCGTCGTGGATCTGCTCGGTCCAGCGCGCGGCATAGAGTCCCGAGATGGCCAGGCGCATCAACAGGTCCCGCAGGGGCGCGGGATAGAGCACGCAGGCGTCGTAGACGACTACGAAGCGCATCAGTAGCCCATGTCCAGGTCCTGAGCCTGGTCGGCCAGCTCCTGTAGAGCAGCCTCGGAGGCCTCCTCCTGCTGGCGCTTGTAGGCCAACAGATCCTGCAGGCGAATCCGCCGGTGTGTGCCCACTCGGGTGAAGGGAATCGTGCCCTCTTCGAGCAGCTTGACCAGATGCGGCCGCGAGACATTAAGCATGTTGGCGGCTTCCTGGGTCGTCACCTCGGCATGGGTAGGCAGGATGGTCACGGCATTGCCCTGGGCCATCTCGGTCAGCAGGTCGCGCAGCAGCACCAGCGCCTGACGGGGCAGCACCAGGTCTGCTCCATCCAGCTTGATATGCGCCCGGTCGCTCTCGGGCCGCTCACGGAGCAACTGGCTAAGCTCGGTGGCGCTGGCCCTGGCCAGATGGGTGAGCTCGCAGTTTTCAGGCGCTGTATCTTGGGTGGCGGTGTTCATAGAATCTCCGCAAGGAAACCCGCGATTTCAATCGCGGGAGGAA
>NZ_JAJNQN010000042.1 GCF_022227845.1 Ectothiorhodospira lacustris
AATCATCCGCAAAGCGGATGATGTACGCCTGTCCGGCACAGCTCGGCTTGATCCGCTTCTCAAACCACACATCCAGCACGTAGTGCAGATAGATGTTCGCCAGTATCGGCGAGATCACACCGCCCTGTGGGGTTCCCGTATGCGGGTGGAGTACAGATCCATCTCGCTCCAGGATTCCGGCCTTCAGCCAGCTGGCAATGAGACCAACGAATGGTTTATCGTCAATCCGTTCCGCCAGCATCCGCAGCAGCCAGTCATGGTCAATATTGTCGAAGAAGCCTTTGATGTCGGCTTCGACAACATAACCGTGGCGTCCAAACTGCAGCTCATAGGTGAGATCCTTGGCCGCCTGCTGTGCACCCCGCTTCGGCCGGTAGCCGTAGCTGGTGGGGAGAAAATCCATTTCGTAGATAGCCTCCAGCAGCAGGCGTGCTGCCGCCTGAAGCAGTCGGTCTTCCACCACCGGAATTCCCAGCGGTCGTTCCTTGCCGTTCCCCTTCGGAATGTACCGGCGCCGGATCAACCGGCTTCGATACTCGTTACGTTTCAGGCGTTCTACCAGTTGTCTGATGTTTTCACTCAGGTTCTTGCCATATTCGGCCATGGTCACCTTGTCCACGCCCGGGGCTCCCCTTTGATTCAGGGTGCGCCATGCATGGTGCAGTAGTGATTCATTCAGAAGGCCATAAAGGTTCTGGAATCGGTGGGCTTTCGCAGTGCCCGCCTTGATGGATATCGCCCGCAGGAAGGTTGGCTCGTCGTTCTCCGGCCCGACAGTGTCCGGCGCGAGTGGCCTTTGCGGACTGTGTATGACTGTCACCCCCTTCCCCATGTGATCGGCTCTACCGTCTCGGAGTATTATGAGGTGATCCGACTCCCCTGTGGCCGTCAGGTCACGTTCCCTTTCTCGGGGTCCGCTTTCCTTACCTGTACCGGGCCTTTCAGGCTCACCCTGACTCCGGCCTAGCCCTGTATCCAGATTTCTCCTTCGTGCCTCAATAGCCATATGTCATTGTTTACCAAAGGTTTTACTGTTCAGGAGCCACAAGGGCCTCCCGCGTTCACGACGCATCTCTCGTCACATACCGTAGCTTGAGAACTCCGCCGGCTCTCTCCAGGCTCACCAATGCGCCCGGTTCGTTTAGGCTTCACGCGCGTTACAACGCTCGCCAATCCGGAACGGCTTTTCGAAGCGATTCCAGCTCTAAGGGGCTGCATCCCCATCCGGTCTGTGACGTACCCTGTGTACGCTTCACCTCTCTTGTTCGCCTGTAGCCTCAGTTCTCACCGCGGCCACCGCTCCGCCAGAGGCGCAACACTCGGTAATGGTGGGTGGTTAACCCTTTCCATGCCAGGACTTACACCCGGCCAGATGCGCCGCGCTTTGCGCGGCGCGC
>NZ_JAJNQN010000043.1 GCF_022227845.1 Ectothiorhodospira lacustris
GAGTTAAAGTCAGATCTGGTGTATGGGGGGGGAAGGAAGGGTGGCGTATCCTGTTGATTGATCACGACCAAGATCTCAATCAACAAAAACGGATACGCCATGACCAAGTCTACCCTTCAAGCTGTTTCACAACCAGAACCGCAGGCCACGGATCCGCTGCACGAGCTGCTGCGCCAGGGTGCCCGCGACCTGATCACCCAGGCGGTCGAGGCCGAGCTGGCCACCTTCCTGGCGCAGTATGCCGAGAAGCGCCTCGAGGATGGGCGTCAGGCCGTGGTTCGTAACGGTCACCTGCCTGAACGCACGGTTCAGACCGGGATCGGTGATGTCAGCGTCAAAGTGCCCAAGGTGCGTGACCGCAGCGGGGGTGGCGCCTGCTTCAACAGCAGTCTGCTGCCGCCCTACCTGAGACGGGCTCGCAGTGTTGAGGAGTTGATCCCCTGGCTCTACCTGAAGGGGGTTTCCACCGGGGACTACCAGGAGGCCCTGGGGGCGTTGCTTGGCGAGAAGGCCAAGGGACTCTCGGCCAACACGGTGTCACGGCTCAAGAAGCAGTGGGAGGACGAGCACACCACGTGGCGGCAGATGGACCTGTCAGACCGTCGCTACGTCTACTGGTGGGCCGACGGCATCTACAGCAAGGTGCGCATGGATGACCGTTTGTGCCTGCTGGTGATCATCGGAGTCACCGAGCACGGTCGCAAGGAGCTGGTGGCTGTTGAGGATGGGTTCCGCGAGTCGGCAGATAGCTGGGAGGCGCTACTCACCCACCTGCGGGAACGCGGCCTCACCACCGGTCCCAAGTTGGCCGTGGGTGACGGTGCCATGGGATTCTGGGCGGCGCTGAGTAAGATCTATCCACAGACGGACCATCAGCGTTGCTGGGTTCACAAGACGGCGAATGTGCTCAACAAGCTGCCCAAGTCGGTGCAGCCCAAGGTCAAGTCTGACCTCCAGGAAATCTGGATGGCGCAGACCCGAGAAGGGGCTCACAAGGCCTTTGATCGCACCCTGAAGCGTTTCGAGGCCAAGTACCCCAAGGCGATGGCATGCCTGAACAAGGACCGGGATGAACTGCTGGCGTTTTACGATTACCCGGCGGAGCATTGGGTGCACATCCGCACCACCAACCCGGTTGAATCGACCTTCTCCACGGTTCGCCTGCGGACCAAACGCAGCCGGAACTGTGGATCCCGGGCGACGACCCTGGCGATGGTGTTCAAGCTGCTTCAGAGCGCCCAGAAGCGCTGGAGACGCATCAAGCATTTCCAGAAGCTGGAACTGGTCGTCAACAACGTCAAGTTCCAGGACGGGGAGCAAGTAATCGATCAGTCAGACAGGAAGGCCGCCTGACCGTCGTACACCAGATTTGACAATAACTC
>NZ_JAJNQN010000044.1 GCF_022227845.1 Ectothiorhodospira lacustris
GCAGCACGGACAGGTGCGGCTGGTGTTCCGTGGCGGCACTGCAACCAGCCAGCCGCCTTGCCATGCCAACTTGTAATCCAGTTGGCGGCGGAACTCGAACCAGCCTTGATCGAGGATGGACTTGTTCAGGCCGGACTTGGCCCGAACGTTTCTACCCGGCTGCTCGGTGCTGCCTGCCGCCGACCTGGACATGTTCCGTACCTGCAAGTCCTCGATACACACCATCGCGTGGTTTTGGCTGATCGCGGTCGAGGTCTTGTGCAGGAAGTCGCGGCGGGCGTTGCCGATGCGGGCATGAATACCCTGGACGCGGGCTTTCGCCTGCTTCCAGTTGTTGCTGAACTTCACTTTGCGGGAGAGGGCTTGCTGTGCCTTGCAGAGGCGCGTCTCATGCCGTTTGAAGCTGTTGAGTGGTCCGTAGAACGTGCCGTCCGAGAGCGTGGCAAACCGGGCAATGCCCATGTCGATACCGACCGCACCGCCCTGTGGGAGGGGCTGCGCCGCCTCGCGCTCGGTCTGGATGCTCACGAACCATTTGCCGCACGACTGGCTCACGGTGACATTCTTCACCGTGCCCAGTACCTCCCGGCTGTTGCGATAGCGCAGCCAGCCGAGCTTGGGCAGAAATAGACGATTGTTGACCTGATCGAGCTTGATCTGTTTCGGGTCGGGGTAGCGGAAGCTGTCCGACCGGCCTTTCTTCTTGAAACGAGGCAGGTCGGCCCGCTTGGCGAAGAAGTTGCTGTAAGCCCGCTCCAGGTCCTTGAGAGTCTGTTGCAGCGGATGCACTGGCGCATCCGCCAGCCAAGCGGTGTCCAAGCTGTTGCGCCACTCGGTGAGCCGCTTGCACAGCCCAGCGTAGCCGAGTTTCTTCTCGCCGTGCTCGTAGCGTTCTTTCTGCAACGCCAGCGCCCTGTTGTAGACGAACCGGCACGAGCCGGCGAAGCGGCGCATTTGCCGCTCCTGCCGACCGTTGGGCCTCAGCTCGTACTTGTAGGCTTGAAGGCGTTGCATGGCTCAATCATACCCTTGGTCCATGAGCGACGAAAACGAAATTAGACGCGGACGGCACTGCGTTTTCAATATGCACGGCCACTTGGTCCTTTTGGCGAAATAAGGCGTGCTGTGGTCGCCGTCCTACTTCGCTTCAAGCTGCGGTGGTGCGCCGATTTCCATCGTGCGCCAGTACATCGAACAGCAGCAGACCCCACACTGAAACCAAAACCCAAGGACGGCTACGCCGTCCGCGCTATCCTTCCCCGCCCTGAACGGCGGGGCTTGCCGCGCGC
>NZ_JAJNQN010000045.1 GCF_022227845.1 Ectothiorhodospira lacustris
TATCCCCACGAAATCATGCAGGGATCCCGGCGGCAAACACGGTTCGTATGGTCGATCTGATGCGCTGTAAGGTGTCGTCGAGGATGTTGGCTGATTCTCGCCGCAGCACTCTCAAGCCCAGGAAAAAATGGGATAACACCCGTCGCTTCGCGGTGTTGGGCTGGTAATGACGGTGGCGTCCCTCATGCTCTGCCGCCAGACCCACCAACCAGGCCGCAAAACTGGCCAGGGCGGCAATCAGCAACAGCACATCAAATCTTTGCGCAGAGCGGGAGCGGGAACGATTCACGCCAAGTCCATAATGCTCATTTTTGCTGGCACGAAAATCCTCTTCAATTTGCATCCTCAGCGAATAGAGCGCTATCACCCGGTCGGTGATCTTCGCCCCTCCAAGCAGGGAGGTGGCAATGACCCAGGGCTCTCTCTGCCCAGTTGCATGCGCGCGACTCTTGCCAGCCTGGGCGCGCCGGCCAGACCGGGTCGCATGAATACGACCCTGAAGGCGCTTGCGCAGGCCATACACCTGGCATTCCAGGGAATCGTGGCGGGTCATGGCAAAGGCACCCATGAAGGTCGGCTGATTTTCATCCAGCAAGCATCCCAATTCGCGGGTATTGAGCCAGATGTCCTCGCCTGGCCGCGTCATCTGGACCAGACCTCGCGCTCGGCCCACCCAGTCCCAGCCCAAAGCTTCCACGGCGCGAAACCAGGGTTTCTTGAAACCGGCGTCCGTGACGATCACCGGGCGGACTCCGGCGGGCAAGACCTCCGAGAGGCGCTTCAAAAAGTCCTCCTGGATCTCGCGGTTAGCGTACTTGGACTGAGGGTGGCACTCCTGGTACAGGGTTCTTCCCTGGCCGCCCACGGGCACCGAGGCGCGCAACACGTGAATGCTCTCATCCACCGCCACCGGCGACCAGTCCACCAAGATCACTGGGCGCTCTTCCTGCCCAACCAGCCAGTGAGCCATGGCCTGATAAACCGTCGCCGCCTCTCGATGCATCCTGGGGTTACCGACGAGCCGATCCATCTGCTTGATGCTCGCCTTTTCGGTGATCTTTCGCTGCGATGCCCGGCCAAGACCGGTGACCGAGGTGGTCTGCCCGTCCAGAGCCGCCGCCGTGGCGATCAGCAGCGCGTTGAAGCGGGTGCGGTGAATGGATTGACAAGCAACCCCCAAGTTTGCGTGAATCAGGTCCGTGGCGTGCATCGGTGTGTTTCGTGGCTCTTTTTTGGCTTCGTCACCTTAAAGAATCACGATCTTGCCGGTGCATGTCCACCCCCACC
>NZ_JAJNQN010000046.1 GCF_022227845.1 Ectothiorhodospira lacustris
TGTATTGTTCACACTAATGAGAATTTAACATGGAATATAGTTTTCGAATTAAATATGACACCGGCACTAAAGAGTTTGACGGTCTTGATATGTACTACGGATCGAAATCATTGGCAGCAATCTCAGAGTTTTTACTCCTTTCTGTCCATGCATTTCTGAAAGAAGAAATCATTCTCCAAGCACCTGCAGCGAAGGGGTTTAGGATGGTTCTTCAGAGGGCCTCAATAGGTTCATACGATCAGATTATTCAGATGATTATCACAGATACTCAAACTGTGTCTTTGATGACTGATTTGGGTAAAAACGGACTTTATGATCTTATAAAATATATGCTTTGCAGTTTACTTGGCATTCCTTTCGCCCTGCAAAACAGGAAGGCAAAGAAAAAACTAAATGCATTAATGCAGCAAAACGAAGATCTGCATAAACGCTTGGAAAGCGCACTGATATCTGCGCACCTCCCAGTGAAGCATCAGGGTTACTCTACTGTAATGATGTTGGGGAGAACCCCAATTATAAAGTTCGATGAAAATACTTTAAGTTATCTCGAAACTGAAATCGTAGATCCTGATAGCGAAGTTATTCCAGTAGCAGTAAGTAGATTCAATGCAAGAACTGGAACAGGCCGTTTCATCGAAGATATTGACTCCATTTCTCATGGCTTTTCGCCTATTAATGACCTGACTGACTACGAAAAAGAAATTATGGCCGATAATCTGGGAAAGGTTGCTAGGGGAATATTCGAGCCACTGAACGCAATTGTTACTCGTGTCACATCTCAAGATGGTGTTTTAAAGCGATATCAGCTGCATGGAATTAGCGATGCCTAAAATTCAG
>NZ_JAJNQN010000047.1 GCF_022227845.1 Ectothiorhodospira lacustris
CCTTCAACGCTGGTTACCCAACGAATCGCCAAGGCCGTTTCACCCGGTCGGGCGCATTACGGCCGTTGAGACACGCGGGTCTCTCTCGTTGCCGGAGGTTCGGGCCTTCACCGTGTCTCACCCATTACGGTGAGCATTTGGCTACTATGCCGTCTGCTGACTTCTGCCTCATCACGCCAAGCGTTGCCGATTGGCGCGCTGTCCGGGTCACGGTAGGGTCCGGTGGTGGTTCCAGCCCTTTCGAGCTGGCCCTCGGTCCGGCTCCCGTGGCGACCAAAGCCCCGGTAGGGTTCGATGGTTATTCCGGCCCTTTCGAGCCGGCCCTCAGTTCGACTCCCATAGGGACACGGACCGCCAGTGAGACAGATCTCCCCGAATAAGAACATGAACTTTCAGTGCACAACCGCCGCATTTACCCTATCCCCTGCACCTGATGGGCTTTGTCACCTTGTGCTGACTCGCCCGGGGACTGAGCCTTATATGCGATTTCTGTCCGTCAGCTCACACCTTTGCGCTCGAGCTTCCTTCAGACATTCCCTCACGGGTTTGCCCTTGCCGTCGGCTAGTAGTTACAGTCGTCCACAGAGTGGACATCACAGGTACTCCTACAGGGGACTTTCACCCCATCAGTTCATGCCCATGTCGGGCGTACACAA
>NZ_JAJNQN010000048.1 GCF_022227845.1 Ectothiorhodospira lacustris
CGGCACAACTCGCTTTCGTACTATACCGAAGGGAAAGGAATGACGACTCAGTACTACACTGCATCCAGCATTGATGGATTCATTTCCACAGAAGACGATTCGCTAGAATGGTTGTTTCCGCTAGCGGACCTTGAAGAAACTAGTTATCCCGCTTTTGTTTCAGAAGTTGGCGCCATAGCAATGGGCTCCTCAACCTACGAATGGTTGCTAAAGAACGCTGTAAAGCCCGGTGCTGTGGATGAGGGCGTCTGGCCTTACTCACAGCCCGTATGGATCTTCTCTAGCCGTAAACTTGACGCCCCTGCAGGGGCAGACATCCGCTTCGTTCGAGGTGATGTCCGGCCGGTCCACGATCAGATGAAGGATGCCGCTGGTACGAAAAACATTTGGATCATGGGCGGCGGCGATCTTGCAGGGCAGTTCTTTGACGCCGGTCTTCTAGATGAGCTTATTGTCCAGATAGGTTCGGTTTCTCTCGGTCATGGCAAGTCTGTTTTCCCGCGCCGAGTCTTAAGCCCTACTTTTGAGCTCATGTCTGTAGACCGCATCAACGAGGGCATGGCTGAGCTGCGTTATAAGATCGGCAAGGCGAACCATACGGGTGCCGC
>NZ_JAJNQN010000049.1 GCF_022227845.1 Ectothiorhodospira lacustris
GGTGTGAAAACACCGCAGTGAGCTGATGTTACCGATGGCACGGAAGTAATTGTAGTGCCCCCGTACCTTGCGCTTCATCGTCGCCAACAGTATCGGCAGACGAAGATGCCGGTGTGTCTTCAGCCAGTCCTTGCAGGCCCGGATGCTACTGCGCAGCGTCTTGCGGCTGGTCCGCCGCCATACCCGCGGCGTCCCCTTGCTATCCGCTTCCCAGTAGAATTCAAAACCAAGGAAGGTGAATCGCCGGGTCCGTGTTGGGTGAAAACGGCTGAAGCGGTGAATGCACGTCTTCTCCGAGGCCGCCTGGAGACCAAAGGCCCCCAGTCGCCTCGGCAA
>NZ_JAJNQN010000005.1 GCF_022227845.1 Ectothiorhodospira lacustris
GGCAGGCAATCCATGAAACACCGCCCCCTCTCTCCTTGGAATAGGGAACCACCTTCACGCCTCTCGCCTTGGGATAGGGGGCCACCTTCACTCCCTTCTCCCCTCGGGGGAGGAGGGCCGGGGATGAGGGGGAGGCACAACCAAGTCACCGTGCCGAAACCTTCCCCTCACCCCGGGGAGGGGCGCTTTTATGCCCGCCCCAACGAACTTCGTATAGAGGTCTTTGCCGCCTTCAAACCCGGCGGACCCGGATGACCACATCCACGCCCTCAACCACCATGCCTTCCGGCGCATCAGGCAACGCCCCCAGCTGCACCTGTCCCGGCGCCACGTCTTCCAGTATGCCGGAGTCGGTGTGGTACATATGATGATGGGGGGTCATATTGGAGTCGTAGAAGAGTCGGGCCGGGTCCACCAAGACCTCCCGAATCAGACCCTTCTTCGCAAACAAGCCCAGCGTGTTATAGACGGTGGCCTTGGACACCAGAGACTCTACTGCGTTGACCTGCACAAGCACCTGATCGGCGCAGACATGCTGCGGCCTCTCGAACAGGGCCATGGCGATGTCCACCCGCTGCTGGGTGGGCGTGATGTGGTGCTCGCGCAGCATCTTTATCACGGCCTCCCGCTCCAGAGCTGCGTTGGGATGTACCTGTCTCATGGGCATAACCATCACGATTGCGTTTAGACAAAGTCTAGCACAGAAACCTGGGCGCATCGGCCAGCACAAAGAACGTGAAGGCACTAAAGCCTGAGTCCGGAGGAAGGATACGAAAGGGAATTGGAGCGGGTGATGGGAATCGAACCCACGTCATCAGCTTGGGAAGCTGAGGTTCTACCATTGAACTACACCCGCGCAGTGGCCATAGTGTATGCGCTCGGGGTTCGCTTCTCAACGGCTATATGCACGGGGCACTCTGCGCCCCGGAGCTGCTTTACGTTAAGATGTTCGCCCCCAACGATCCGTCTTTTGAAGAACATTCCATAATGGAAATCATTGTCAATGGCGAAGCCCGCCAGCTACCGGAGCCGTCCACCGCAGCCACTCTGGTGGAAGCGCTGGGTCTGACCGGACGGCGCCTGGCCATGGAAGTGAACGGTGAGCTGCTGCCACGCAGCCGGTTCGACACATACCGCTTCAACGCCGGCGATCGCATCGAGATCGTGCAGGCCATCGGTGGCGGTTAATCCTCAACACATACACGGTATCCCCATGTCGACCACAAGCCACTCCCCGGATACGGCTACCGATTCCCCCCTGGTGATCGGTGGCACCACCTATCGCTCCCGCCTGCTGGTAGGGACCGGTAAATACAAGGACCTGGAAGAAACCCGCCAGGCCACCGAGGCCAGCGGTGCCGAGATCGTCACGGTGGCCATCCGCCGCACCAACATCGGCCAGAATGCGGGCGAACCCAATCTGCTGGATGTGCTCCCGCCGGATCGCTACACCATTCTGCCCAATACGGCCGGCTGCTATACCGCCGAAGATGCCGTGCGCACCTGCCGCCTGGCGCGGGAACTGCTGGATGGCCACGACCTGGTGAAACTCGAGGTGCTCGGCGACGAAAAGACCCTCTACCCCGACGTGGTACAAACCCTGAAGGCTGCGGAAACCCTCGTCGCCGAAGGCTTCAAGGTGATGGTCTATACCAGCGATGACCCGATCCTGGCCAAGCACCTGGAAGACATCGGCTGTGTGGCCGTCATGCCTCTGGCAGCCCCCATCGGCTCGGGCCTGGGCATCCAGAACCGCTACAACGTGCTGGAGATCGTGGAAAACGCCAATGTGCCCATCCTGGTGGACGCCGGCGTAGGCACGGCCTCGGATGCGGCCATCGCCATGGAACTGGGTTGCGACGGCGTGCTCATGAATACCGCCATCGCCGCCGCCCGCAACCCGGTCCTCATGGCCTCGGCCATGAAACACGCCATCCTGGCCGGTCGCGAAGCCTACCTGGCGGGCCGGATGCCGCGCCGGCGCTATGCCTCCGCCTCGTCCCCCATCGACGGCACCTTCTTCTAATCCATCGTTACTATCGGCGGGCCCACCCGGGTCCGCCATGGCCTGATCCCGCCTCATGACCAACTCACTGCCTTTCATGCCCACCACTGACGGCCGTCGCCGGATCCGCAGCTTCGTCCGCCGCGAAGGACGACTGACCACCGGTCAGCAGCGCGCCCTGGATGACCTCTGGCCGCGCTGGGGGCTGGCATTCACGCCGGAACCCCTGGATCTGCCCGCCCTGTTCGGCCGACAAGCACCGGTCACGCTGGAGATCGGGTTCGGTAACGGGGAATCGCTGGCACGGATGGCCGCCGAAGACCCGGACCGGAACTTCATCGGCGTGGAAGTCCATCGCCCCGGCGTCGGCCATCTGCTGCAACACATCGAAACCCTGGGGCTGACCAACCTGCGGGTAGCCTGCCACGATGCGGTGGAAGTCCTGAAGCTGCAGATCCCGGCAGGATCCCTGGACCGGATACAGATCTATTTCCCCGACCCCTGGCCGAAGAAGCGCCATCACAAACGGCGCCTGGTACAGCCGACCTTCGTGGCATTGCTGGGATCACGCCTGCGGGCAAGCGGCCTGCTGCACCTGGCCACCGACTGGGAACCCTACGCCGAACACATGCTGACGGTGATGAATCAGGCCGCCGGATTCCGCAACCTGGCCGGCGAGGGTTTCAGCCCCCGCCCCGAATACCGCCCGCTGACCAAATTCGAGCAACGAGGGCAACGGCTGGGACACGGCGTGTGGGATGTCATGTTCACCAGGGAACCGGGCGCTACTTGACCACCAGCACCGGACAGGGGGCATGACCGATGACCCGTTCGGAGACACTGCCCATGAACAGGCGCTTGAGACCTGTGCGGCCGTGGCTGCCGACGACGATCAGATCCGCACCCCGGCCGCGGGCCACATCCACGATCACCGCATCCGGCCGCCCCTGTTCCACCATACCCTCCAGCCCGGCACCCCGCCCCCGACGTTCCCGCATCAGGGTATCCAGTACGCGCTGCACCGTCTGACCGGCCTCTGCACGGCGCTCCTCGTCCAGATCCGCTGAAGTGACCGTCAGCACCGTCAGCGGCAGTTCACAAACCTCAGACAGGTGCGCTGCCGCCACGCAGGCGGCATCCCCCAGGCGGGACCCATCCGTCGCCACCAGAATTCGGCGGCGGGGACGATCCGCTCCCTGGGCGGC
Source organism: Ectothiorhodospira lacustris (assembly GCF_022227845.1). GTDB lineage: Bacteria > Pseudomonadota > Gammaproteobacteria > Ectothiorhodospirales > Ectothiorhodospiraceae > Ectothiorhodospira > Ectothiorhodospira lacustris. Next base: position 3,211 of record NZ_JAJNQN010000005.1, read on the forward strand.
CACCAGCACACTGCAGGGGGCATGACCGATGATCCTGGCGGTGGAATCCCCCACCATCAGGCGGGCCAGGTCACTGCGCTGCCGACACCCCACCACGATGCAGTCCACACGCTTTTCCTCCGCCGCCTGCACCACGGGCAGATAGGCATCCACGCCGTGGCGGATCACAGTTTCGCAGCCAATGCCCATATCCACGGCTCGCTTACGCAAGAGTTCCAGATCATCCCGAGCGGCCGCCGTCTCATCCGCCACCCGGTCGGGCGCCATGGATTCGTATTCCGGATTGGTCAGCACCACCCGCATGAGGATGAGTCGGGACTCGCACCGGGATGCCGCGCCCAGCGCCACGGCCTCGGCACCGGCGCTGCATTCCGTACCGTCGGTTGCCAGCAGCAGGGTCTGGAACCGCCCCACGGGGGAGAGCTGTGAGTCCATGGCAGGGGTCTCTTAACAAAGGATTCTGTCAGATGAGCATAGCGAACTTGCAGACCTTCGGACCAGAGGCGACGCCGCACCCGAGGCGCCAAGAGAACAGTTGCATTTCGGGAATACAGTGAAATAATGGAAAGGTTTGGCGCATATATACCATAATCTAATACGCATATAATCGATATGGAATCACTGGTTCTAACACCGCAGATGATGGTGGTCCTGGGGCTACTGGGACTCACCGTCGTGCTCTTTGTCACCGAAGTGGTTCGAGTGGACGTGGCGGCCATCTGCATCATGGTGCTGCTGGGCCTGATGAGCCTGGTACCGGGCCTGCACGACGTCACCGATGTCCAGAACCTGTTCAACGGGTTTGCCAGCAACGCGGTCATGTCCATCATCGCGGTCATGATCATCGGGGCCGGGCTGGACAAGACCGGCGTCATGACCCATGTAGCCGGCTTCATCATGAAGATCGGCGGGCACACGGAGCGACGCATCTTGCCCATGGTGTCCGGCGCTGTGGGCGTCATCTCCAGCTTCATGCAGAACGTGGGCGCCGCCGCCCTGTTCATCCCCGTGGTCTCCCGGATCAGCGCCCGTACCGGGCTAAACATGTCCCGCCTGCTCATGCCCATGGGGTTTTGCGCCATTCTCGGGGGCACGATCACCATGGTGGGCTCCAGCCCCCTGATCCTGCTCAACGACCTGCTGCCGGAGGGCATGGAGCCCTTCCAGCTCTTTGACGTGACCCCCATCGGGCTCGCCCTGGTAGCCACCGGGATTCTCTATTTCGTCCTGCTGGGGCGCTACGTCCTGCCTGTCACAAAGGGGGAAAGCACCAACGCGGAAAGTACCGAGGCCTATTTCCAGCGGGTCTACGGCCTGGACTTCGTGATCCGGGAAATGCGCCTGAGCGACGGTAGCCACCTGGCAGGCCAGACCGTCGGTGATCTGGAACGGGAGTTTCCCATCATCATCGTGGCCACGTTCATGAACGGCGAGCGCCGGATCGGCCCCTGGAGCGGCCTGGCCATCGAGCCCAATGCCCATCTGGCCCTGCTGGGGCGCCATGAGGCGCTGGAGGCCTTTGCCGCCAGGACCGGCAACCGGCTCAGCGACCGACTGGATATCTTCGCCGATGCCCTGGCCCCCAACCGGTCCGGGATCGGCGAGGTGGTGATCCCGCCCAGTTCCCACCTGGTGGGCCGCTCCGTCACCGACATTGCCATGCGCAAGACCTACGGGCTGTCGGTGCTGGGCATTCATCGGGGCGAGGAAACCATCCGCCAGGGCCTGCGAGAAGTTCCACTCCAGGCGGGGGATGCCCTGGTCTGCCATTGCCGCTGGGACTCGCTGGCCCGAATCGAGAAGGACCGGGACTTCGTGGTCATCACCAGCGACTACCCCCACGAGGAGTTGCGCCCCCAGAAGGTGCATTTTGCCCTGACCTTCTTTCTCATCACCCTGACCCTGATCCTGTTCACCGAGCTGCGTCTGTCGGTGGCCCTGCTCACGGGGGCCGTGGGCATGATCCTCACCGGCGTGCTGAGCATCGATGAGGCCTACCGGGCAGTGAGCTGGAAGACGGTCTTCCTGCTGGCCAGCCTCATCCCCCTGGGCGCCGCCGTGGATCAGACCGGTACCGCCGCCTGGATCGCCCAACAGACCCTGTCTCTGCTCGGCCAGGTATCTCCCTGGATTTTGCAGGCCACCATGGCCATACTGGCCACGTTCTTCACCTTGGTGATGTCCAACGTGGGAGCCACGGTGCTACTGGTTCCGCTGGCGGTGAGCTTTGCCGTCGCGGCACAAGGCATGGGCATGGACGCGGACCCGAGGGTGTTCGCCCTCACCGTGGCCATCGCCACCTCCAATTCTTTCCTCATCCCCACGCACCAGGTCAACGCCTTGATCATGGGTCCCGGTGGCTACCGGGTTATGGACTTCGTGAGGGCGGGGAGCATCATGACGATTCTGTTCCTGATCGTATCGCTGGTGATGCTGAACCTGGTGTTCTAGGCGCATCCCGATACGAGGCAGGACTCACGACGTGCACACGATAACAAGGCGCACGGCCCCGGCCACTGGTGCGCCGCAAAAAATAATGGGTCGCAGACTTTTACCATCAAGCAAAGAGGAGTCAGAACATGTCGAAGAAACATCCCATCGTGGCCGTCACAGGCTCATCCGGCGCCGGCACTTCCACCGTCAAAAACGCCTTTGAGCACATTTTCCGCCGCGAACACATCAACCCGGTGGTCATCGAGGGTGACAGTTTCCATCGCTACAACCGGACGGAAATGAAGCAGGCGATGAAAGAGGCGGGCACCCGGGGCAACAATCATTTCAGCCACTTCGGCCCCGATGCCAACCTGTTCGACAAGCTGGAGGAACTGTTCAAGACCTACGGCGAAACGGGTACCGGCAAAAAGCGCTACTACATCCACAATGATGATGAGGCCGCCCATCACAATGCCCGCCTCAACAGCAACCTCAAGCCCGGCGAATTCACCTCCTGGGAAGATATTACCGACGGTACGGACCTGATGTTCTATGAGGGCCTGCACGGCCTGGTGAAGGATGGTGACGTGGACGTATCCCGGCATGTGGACCTGGGCATCGGCGTGGTCCCCATCGTCAATCTGGAGTGGATTCAGAAGATCTTCCGTGACAACGCGGAACGAGGTTACACCGCCGAGGCCATCGTCGACACCATGCTGCGGCGCATGCCCGACTACGTGAACTTCATCACCCCGCAGTTCTCCCGCACCGACATCAACTTCCAGCGGGTGCCCACGGTAGACACATCCAACCCGTTCATTGCCCGCGACATCCCCACCCCGGACGAAAGCCTGGTGGTGATCCGCTTCCGCGATCCCAAGCGCTTCGGGGTGGATTTCGTCTACCTGCTGAACATGATCCATGACTCCTTCATGTCACGGCGCAACACCATCGTGGTGCCCGGCGGCAAGATGGGGCTGGCCATGGAAATCATCCTGGCCCCCATCATCCGCGACCTGCTGGAAAAACGCAGATAAGTCCCGTCACGCCCGGCATCGCAGGGGACTTCCACGCGGGAGTCCCCGACGAATACCCATCACGGACAGACCCATTGCCGTGTCATTGCGCACATCCTGGATTACCATGCCCTGAACGCTTGAACCGGACAGGAGAAGATCATGCAATACAGGCCTCTGGGCACCTCGGATATCACGGTGAGCGAACTCTGCCTGGGCACCATGACCTGGGGCGAACAGAATACCGAAGCCGAGGCCTACAGCCAGCTGGACATGGCAGTGGACCACGGCATCAACTTCATCGACACGGCGGAACTCTACCCGGTCCCTCCCGGCGCGGAGACCCAGGGCCGTACCGAAACCTACCTGGGCAACTGGCTGGCCCGGCGGGGAAGCCGTGATGACCTGGTGATCGCCACCAAGGCCGCCGGCCCCGGCAGCGAGCTGGGGCATATCCGCGGCGGCCCCCGCCATGACCGCGCCCACCTGGAGCAGGCCCTGCACGACAGCCTCCAGCGTCTGCAGACCGACTACGTGGACCTGTACCAGATCCACTGGCCCATGCGCAGCACCAACTACTTCGGCAAGCTGGCCTATGAGCACCAACCGGAAACGGATGACACTCCCATCGCCGAAACGCTGGCAGTGCTGGGAGATCTGGTCAAGGCGGGCAAGGTGCGCACCGTCGGCATTTCCAATGAGACACCCTGGGGCCTGATGGAATACCTGCGCGTGGCCGAGCGCCAGGACTTGCCTCGCGTCGTCTCCATCCAGAACCCCTACAACCTGCTCAACCGCAGTTTCGAAGTGGGGCTGGCGGAAATGGCGCACCGGGAACAAGTGGGGCTGCTGGCCTATTCACCCATGGCCTTCGGCGCCCTGAGCGGCAAATATCTGGAGTCCCCGCCCGCAGATGGTCGCCTGAGCCTGTTCTCCCGGTTTTCCCGCTACTCCGGGGAACACGGCGTAGCGGCCATCCGCGCCTATGTGGACATCGCCCGGCGCCACGGGCTGTCACCGGCCCAAATGGCACTGGCCTTCGTCAACAGCCGCGGCTTTTTGACCAGCAACATCATCGGCGCCACCCGACTGGATCAACTGGAAGAAAACATCGCCAGCCTGGACATCACATTGAGCGAAGCCGTCCTGGTGGAGATCGAGGCGGTGCACCAGCGCCACACCATCCCCTGCCCATGACGTCATCACGAGGAGGACACACACCATGGCAAGAACAGAATCCAAGATGCTGGAACTGGGCACCCCGGCCCCGGCATTCCACCTGCCCGACCCGAGCACTGGCCGGCAGGTATCCCTGGATGACTTCCCCGATGCCCGGGGCTATGTTATCGCCTTCATCTGCAATCACTGCCCCTTCGTGCAGCTGATCCGTCATGAATTTGCCCGTTTCGGCCGAACCTATACCGACAAGGGGCTGGCGGTCATCGCCATCAATGCCAATGATGTCGAGAACTACCCGGAAGACAGCCCGGAGAAGATGCAAGACGAGGCCCGTCGTTTCGGCTACACCTTCCCCTACCTGTTCGACGAGACCCAGGCGGTGGCCAGGGCCTATGATGCCGCCTGCACGCCGGATTTTTATCTGTTCGACGCAGACCGCCGTCTGTTCTACCGGGGACAGTTCGATGCCTCCCGCCCCGGCAGCGACATCCCGGTCACCGGCGAAGACCTGCGCGCCGCCGCCGATGCCCTGCTGGCAGGGCAGCCGGCGCCGCAGGAGCAGAAGCCCAGTCTGGGCTGTAACATCAAGTGGAAGGAATAGTACCAGCCACCCTTCTCCCCTTTTGGGGAGAAGGGTCGGGGATGGAGAGCCGTCACGGCCCGATCAGGGCATCCACGTGCACACAGGCCGACCGCCCCAGGGACGACAGGGCATACCCCCCTTCAAGACAGGACACCACCCGCCCTTCACCATGACGCTGGGCAATCTCCCGCAGTTTGCGCGTCACCCAGGCGTAGTCGTCCTCAATGAGCATGAAGTCGGCCATGTCCTCCTCCCGATGGGCATCAAAACCGGCTGAGATCATCATCAGCTGGGGCCGGAAGGCCTCCAGAGCCGGCAGCCAGTGCTCCGCCACCGCTTCTCGGAAATCCGTACCCGTCGTCCCCTTGGGCAGCGGCACACCGACGATATGCGAGGTATCCGCCTCCGTGCCGGTAAAGGGATAGAAGGGGTGCTGGAAGGTGGAACAGAACATCACCCGTGGCTCATTCCGGAAGATCTCTTCCGTCCCATTACCGTGGTGGACATCAAAATCCACCACCGCCACTCGCTCCAGACCGTGACGCGCCAAGGCATGGGCGGCCCCTACTGCAATGTTGTTGAAGATGCAAAAACCCATGGCGCGGGCACGCTCCGCGTGGTGACCCGGGGGGCGCACGCTGCAGAAAGCCGAGTTGGCCTCACCGCCCATGACCAGATCCACCGCCAGGATGGTCGCCCCCGCCGCGCGCCGGGCCGCCTGCAGGGTATGCTCGGTCATCACCGTGTCCCCCTCATCCAGACAGACCATCCCGCCCACGCCCGGTGCCGAGGCCTCCACCCAGTCAATATAATCCTCGGCATGGACGCGCAGCAGCTGTTCCCGGGTGACCAGGGGCGCGTCGTAATAGCGCAGCAACATACCCAGCCCCGAGGCCAGCATGCGATCATCAATGGCCGCCAGACGCTCAGGCACCTCAGGATGATGTGTGGCAACCCGATGCAGGGTACAGTCATGATGGGTGATGAATGCGATGGTCATGGTCATGGACTCCTTGATAGTCGTGACCATACTACCGCGAAGCAGTGCAGCAAAAAGAGGCGCGCAAACTGATGAAAGCCCTACTCGGAAAGCGGTTTCGCCGCACCGCAGCATCCACCGTACTATACTCGGACGAACACTCACTCAGGGGCATCGACCGTCGAATCATGGGACCTCACTTTCTCAGCCGCATCTTCACCCCTCGCAGCGTGGCCGTCATCGGCGCCAGCGAGCGGCCCAACGCCCTCGGCACCCTGGTCTTCAGCAACCTCATCGATGCCGGCTTCAATGGCGAGCTCTACCCGATCAATCCCAAGCATGAGAACGTCCAGGGTCGCAAGGCCTACCCGGATGTGGAAGCCATCGGTCGTCCGGTGGACATGGTGGTCGTGGCCACGCCCGCGCGCACGGTGCCCGGCATCCTGCGTCATTGCGGCGAACACGGGGTAAAAGGCGCCGTGGTCCTGTCCGCCGGGTTCAGCGAGGGTGGCCGGGTGGGCAAGCGCCTGGAACAGGAAGTGATGGAGATCGCCAAGGAGTACGATCTGCGTCTCCTCGGTCCCAACTGCCTGGGCATCATGCGTCCCAGCCGGGGCATGAACGCCACTTTCAGCAATAACCGGGCCCAGCCCGGCAACCTGGCCCTGGTCTCCCAGTCCGGCGCCATCTGCACCGGCATCCTGGACTGGGCGGAAAGCCAGGAGATCGGCTTTTCCGCCGTGGTCTCCATGGGCGATGCCTCGGACGTGGACTTCGGCGAGGTGCTGGACTACCTGGCCCTGGACCGGGAGACCCGCAGCATCCTGGTCTATGTGGAAGGGGTCCGCAACGCCCGACGATTCATGAGCGGCCTGAGGGCAGCGGCCCGCATGAAACCGGTCATTGTCATCAAATCAGGTCGTCATGCGGAAGGCTCAAGGGCGGCCATGTCCCATACCGGCGCCCTGGTCGGGGCCGACGATGTCTTCGACGCCGCCCTGGAGCGCGCCGGCGCCGTGCGGGCCATGACCATCCAGCAACTGTTCTCCGCGGCCCGCATCCTCTCCAGCGGCTACAAGATCGAAGGCAATCGACTGGCCATCGTCACCAACGCGGGCGGCCCCGGCGTGATGGCCACGGACCGGGCCGTGGAACTGGATATCACCATGGCCCAACTCAGCGCCGCCACCATGGAAAAGCTGAACAAGGCCCTGCCGGACCAGTGGTCCCACGGTAATCCCATTGACCTTCTGGGGGATGCGGATGATGGTCGTTTCGATGCGGCCCTCAAGGCCTGCCTGGATGATGAAGGCGTGGACGGCACCATCGTCATGCTCACCCCCCAGGCCATGACCGATCCCCTGGGCGTGGCAAAGACCATCACCCCGATGGCCCGCAAGGCACGGAAACCGGTACTGGCCTGCTGGATGGGAGACAAGCAGGTTCGCGCCGCCCGGGAACACTTCACCCGGGAACGGCTACCCCACTTCACTACCCCGGAAGCCTCGGTGGAGGCCTTTGCCTATCTGGCCGCCCACAAGCGTAACCAGCGCCTGCTGCTGCAGGTGCCCGGCCCGCTCTCCGACCGCACCCGCACCGACGTGCAGGGTGCCCGGCTCATCATCGAAAGCGCCCTGTCCGAAGGCCGCAAGGTCCTGAGCACCATGGAATCCAAGGCGATATTGTCCGCCTTTCGCATTCCGGTCACCCAGACCATGCGCGCCAACACCGCCAGTGAGGCCCTGGTGGCCGCCGGCACGGTGGGCTATCCCGTGGCCATGAAGATCGACTCCCCGGACATCACCCACAAATCCGACGTGCAGGGGGTACGGCTGAACATCGCCAGCGCCGAATCCGTGCGCAGCGCCTTCCAGACCATGATCGAGGACACCCGGCGCCTGCGCCCCGACGCCCGCATCAACGGCGTCACCATCGAGCGCATGCACAAGAGCACCTATGGTCGAGAACTGATGGTGGGTGTACTTCGGGACCCGGTGTTCGGCCCGGTGATCAGCTTCGGCGCCGGCGGGACTTCCGTGGAAGTCATCAAGGACCGGGCCGTGGCCCTGCCGCCCCTGAACGAGGTCATCATCGAGGGCATGATCGCCCGCACCAAGGTGGCCAAGCTGCTCAAGGAATTCCGCAACATGCCGGCGGTAGACGACGAAGCCCTGGAACAGGTGCTGCTGCGGGTTTCGGAGATGGTCTGTGAACTACCGGAAATCCAGGACATGGACATCAACCCCCTGATCGCCGATGAGCGGGGACTGGCTGCGGTGGATGCCCGCCTCTCCGTGGACTATCCCCCGTCGATGCCGGACCGCTATGCCCACATGGCCATCCACCCCTACCCTGCCCATTTGGTGAACCAGTGGCAACTGCCGGACGGTGTCAACCTGACCATTCGCCCGATCCGACCGGAGGATGCCAAGATCGAGCAGGAGTTCGTGCGCAACCTTTCACCGGAGGCGCGCTATTTCCGCTTCATGCAGGCGGTGCATGAACTCACCCCCCACATGCTGGTGCGCTTCACCCAGATCGACTATGACCGGGAGATGGCCCTGATCGCCGTACGTGAGCAGCCGGACGGCTCGGAACTGCAGATCGCCGTGGCCCGTTACACCGCCAACCCGGACCAGCAGAGCTGCGAGTTCGGCCTGGTGGTGGCGGACGAATGGCAGGGCCGGGGCATCGGGTCGCACCTGATGAACGAACTCATGGACGTCGCCCGCTCCCGGGGCCTGCGCACCATGGAAGGGGAGGTGCTGTCCCAGAACACCAACATGATCGCCCTCATGCACCGGCTGGGCTTCACCTCCCGCAATAGCCACGAGGATGACGGCATCAAGGTGGTGAGCAAGCGGCTCTGAACCTCATCAAGCGCCGTCAGCTGCCGAACAGGACCGCATAGAACAGCGGCACCGCCAACAGGGTCAGCAGAGATGCCAGGGCCAGGCCGAACATGATGGCGATGGCCATGGGGGCCCAGAACGGACCGGACAGGGCCAGGGGAATCATGCCCAGCACCGTGGTCAGGGCCGCCAGCATCACCGGGCGGACGCGGCTCACCGCCGCCTCCACCAGGGCTTGGCGCGTATCCTCCGCCCGCTCCATCTCCAGATCGATCTGCTCCACCATCACGATGGCGTTCTTGATGATCATGCCTGACAGGCTCATCACCCCCAGCAGCGCCATGAAGCCGAAGGGCTGCTGCAGCAACAGCAGGCCCGCGCTGACGCCCACCACCCCCAAAGGCACGGTCAGCAGGATGATCAGGGAACGGCGGTAGCTGTTGAACTGGGCCATGAGCACCAACGCCATCAGCCCCAGCACCACCGGCACCGGCTGCAGGACGCCCCGCTGGGCCTCGGCAGACTTGGCCGCCTCCCCGTCCCAGGCCAAGCGATAGCCCACCGGCAGCGGCAGATCCTCCACCGCACGGGCCAGATCCCGCACCACCTCATGGGCAGTGGCGCCGGGCACCAGATCCATCTGCAGGGTCAGCGCCCGTTCCCGGTCCAGGCGCCAGATCACGGCGTCTTCCCAAACCACGGAAATATCGGCCACCTGCAGCAGGGGCACCGGCCGGTTTCCCTGTTCGGGCCAGATCACCATGGTCTCCACCCGGGTGGGATCGGTGCGCTCCTCCAGGGGAAAACGCCAGACAATCGGGATGCGCTTGTCATCTTCCAGATACACGCCGATGGTCTGGCCGGCAAAGGCCGTGGCCAGGGCCTCGGCCACGGCGGCACTGGTGATATTGGCTCGGCGGGCGCGTTCCTGGTCCACCTGGACCTGGATCTGCGGTGTCTTGTCCCGCCAGTTAGGGTACACATGGGCCACCCTGGTATCGGCACGCAGCCGTGTTGCGGCCTCCTCCGCCAGTTCCCGCAGCACCACCCGGTCAGGCCCCAGGATGCGCAGCATCACCGGATAGCGCACCGGGTCGCCCAACTGCATGGGCCGCACCCGGGGTTCGGCATCGGGAAAGCCCTCGCGCATGAAGCTCAGGGTCCGGGCCATCATCGGCTCCAGGTCCCTGACCTCATGGAGATTGACCAGAATCTGACCAAACGCGGGATTGGGACTTTCGGGCAACATGGGCAGATAGAAACGGGGCGTCCCCTCGCCGATGAAGGCCGTCACCGTGTCCACCTCCTCGTGTGAACCCAGCCAGTCCTCAATGGCCGCCATGTCGGCGGCGGTGTGGGTGATGCGACTGCCCTCCGGCAACCAGTAGTCCACCATGAACTGCGCCCGCTGCGCCGGCGGGAAAAAAATCTGAGGCACCAGCATGAAACCCAGCACCGCCACGATCAGCAGACCCACGAAGGTGGCCATAGCCGTGCGCCGCCAGACGAGCAGCTTGTCAAGCAGCCGGCGAAAGCCCCTATACAGACGTCCCCCATAGGGGTCCTGACCTTCCCCGCCGGAGCGGACCTTCATCCAGCGATGGCACATCACCGGCGTGACCGTGATGGCCAGCACCCAGCTCAGCAACAGACTGAAGCCCACCACCCAGAACAGGGAGCGGGTGAACTCACCGGTGGCCGTATTAGTCAGGGCAATGGGTGAGAAGGCCAGCACCGCGACCAGAGTGGCCGAAAGTAGCGGCAAGGCCGTCTCGGCCACCGCCTCCCGCGCCGCCTCCAACCGGTCCAGACCCCGCTGCATCTTCACATAGGTGAGTTCCGCCACCACGATGGCGTTGTCCACCATCATGCCCAGTACGATCACCAGCGCCCCCAGAGAAACCCGGTGCAGATCGATACCGGCGATCCACATGGCGATAAAAGTGGCCAGGATGGTGAACGGCACCCCGGAACCCACGATCAGCCCGGTGCGCAACCCCAGGGAAATCAGTAGCACAGCGATGACGATCGCCACCGCCATAGCCAGATTGACCATGAATTCGTTGATGGCCGTGCGCACCTCCCGGGGCTGGTCGGCGATGATGCCGAAAGCCATGCCCACCGGCAGGGTACGGGTGATCGCCTCCAGGCGCTCGTTCACCAGGCGTCCCAGATCCACCACGTTCACCCCCGACGTGGGCACGATGCCGATGGCCAGGGCCGGGGTCCCGTCATAGCGCAGCAGGGCCTCCGGCGGGTCGGCAAAGCCCCGGCGCACCTCGGCAAAATCCCGCAGATAGACCAGATTGCCGGTAACCGAACTGCGAATGGCCAGGTCCCGGATCTGGTCCAGAGACTCGAATACTCCGCTGGCAAAGATACGCACCTGCCGAGGCCCCAGTTCCACAAACCCCGCCGGGGCCACCACGTTCTGACGGTTCAGGGCCTGCACCACCAGATGGGGGGTCAGCCCCATCTCGGCGATCTTGTCCCGGGAGGTCTCCACGAACACCCGCTCCCCCTGGGCACCGAAGATCTCCACCTTGGCCACCCCGGGTACCCGCAGCAGCTCCCGACGCACGGTATCGGTGATGCGGTCCAGGTCATCGTAGCCGTACCCTTCCCCCGTGAGCGACAGCAGCATGGCGAAAACATCCCCGTACTCGTCATCCACGAAGGGGCCGACGACACCCTCCGGCAAGGCCAGGGCCGCCTCACTGACCTTGTGGCGCAGTTCATCCCAGATCTGGCGCAGCTGCTCGGCCCCGTGCCGCTCCTGGATATCGACGAAGATCACCGAGACCCCGTCCCGACTGTAGGACTCCACCTGATCCAGTACCCCCATCTGCTGGATCTTGAGCTCGATGCGCTCGGTCACCTCCTGCTCCACCCGCACTGCCCGGGCGCCAGGATATTCGGTGTAGACCACGGCGGTACGCACCGTGAACTCCGGGTCTTCCAGCTGCCCCAGCTGGGTGTAGGCGATCATGCCGACCAGCACCAGCAACACCACCACGAAGCCCACGAAACGGCCATTGCGAATGGACCAGACGGCGGCATTCATCGGCGCGCGCCCCGGATATCATCCTCGGTCAGCAACCGCACCCACTGGCCCTCTTCCAGATGTTGCACCCCGGCCACCACCACCCGCTGCCCGACCTGCAGGTCCCCCTTGATGCGCATGCCTTCGCGCTCCAGGGGACCCAGGCTCACCGGGACCCGGTGTACCCGCTCATCCGCCTCATCCAGACGCCAGACATGGTGTTCGCCCTGGTGCTCCAGCACCGCCGTCAGGGGCACCAGGAAATGATCGGCGATGCGCCCTTCCGGCAGGCCTGCGCGAAAATCCACTCGAGCGGTCATGCCCGGCAGGATCTGCCGGTCCGGGTTAGCCACGGCGATACGCACCGGGTAGGTCTGGGTGTCCTCATCCACATCCACCCCGATGGCCTTCAGGCGTCCGGGATAGTCGCGGTCCAGAGCGGCAAAATGCACATCTACCGACGTCAGGCGCTCCCGATGCACCACCAGGGTCTCCGGCATACCCACCCGAAGCTCGATCACATCCAGGCGATCCAGCACAAAGACCACCCGCTGGGGACTGACCTGCTCGAAAGGCTCAATGGCACGCACCGCCACATGGGCATTGAAGGGCGACCGCAGCACGGTGTCCTCCAGGGCCGCCCGGGCCGTTGCCAGTCCTTCGGTCAGCGCATCCCGCTGCCCCCGGGCCTGGCGAAAACCGGCCTGGAGACGATCAAAATCGGCGCGACTGATGGTACCGTCGGCCACCAGAGTCCGACCCCGCTCAAAATTGGCCCGGGCCTCGGCCAGTTGCCCCTCGGCCGCCGCCAGCTGTCCCTCCAACTCACGCACCTTGAGCCGATAATCCCGGTCATCCAGGCGCGCCAGCTCGGTGCCGGCGAGGACATAATCCCCTAGATCCGCCCGCACCGAGACCACCTGGCCGGACACCCGGAAGGCCAGGCCGGTTCGTTCCGCCGCCTCGGCCCGGGCGCTGAAACTACGCGCCGCCAGTCCCGTCGGACTTTCCAGGGCAACCGCCATCACCGGACGCGCCCGGGGTTCCGGCTCCGGTTCGGGCGGGCCGCCGCAGGCACTGAGCAGGCAGACAGCAAGCAGGGAAGACACGAAAGGAAACCAGGGCCGGTTGGGAGCAAGAGGAGGCATCCGTTCTTTCCTTTGGCAGATCGACATGGAGGTCAAACCGGGATATGGGGCCAGAATAACAGGGATGGCAGGCGCTTCGAGACGGCTACAAAATCGAATTGACAGGAAAGGCCTGATTTGGGCGTTATCAATGACACGGCCGGGGCCGATGCATTAGTATGCGCTTATGAATGACTCAGGCTCCTGGACACTCTGGCTGCTCGTACCCATGGCGTTGGTTGCAGGTATCGGCATCACCCTCTGGGCCACCACCCCGGAGCTATCCCTGCCCGAGCGTTCCATCATCGTGCATGTGCAGAACCGCACCGACGAGACCATCCCCACGGTGGAAATCGGTTACGCCAACGTCGATACCGAGCAGCACACCACCCTCCTGCAGTTACGGGCCGGAGAGACCCGCACCATCACCCTCAATCATGAACCGGGCCTGGGCTACAACATCGAGGCCCACCTGGCTGACGGCAGGGTGCTGGATATCTGTGGCGGCCGGCATCCCGAAAGCCGCGTGATGCGGGAAGTGATCACTCGGGATTCCATCCTCTCGGGCATCGGCCAACCCTGATCGCCGAATCAGGTTTCGGAGCGAAGATTCACCAGGATTCGCCCCCAGGTCCTACCCGCCAGCATGCGGCGGCTGAACTCGGGCAGCTGCGACAGGACAATCTCCTCACTCAAGATGGAATCCAGATGAGGAATCGCCCAGTCACTGCCCAGCCGCTCCCACAGGGGACCTCGCATGGGCAGGGGACAGTTGGCGGACGTCACCCCCAGCAGTGACACGCCCCGCAGGATGAAGGGCATGACCGTGGTGCGCAGATCCGCGCCACCGGCCAGCCCCACCACCACGATATTGCCCCAGTCATCCACGGTGCGAGCCAACCAGCCCAGGACTTCACCACCCAGCACGTCCACGGCGCCCGCCCAGCGGGCCGTCTCCAGCGGGCGAAAACCCATGGACACACCATGCCGGTCCAGCACCTCCGACGCCCCCAACGACCTGAGCCAGGGGGCCATCTCCGGCTTCCCGGTGAGGGCCACCACCTCGTAGCCCTGGGCGGCCAGCAGGCTGATCGTCAGGGCGCCGACCCCGCCGCTGGCGCCGGTGACCAGGATCGGACCCATTTCAGGGCGCTGATGGTTTTCCTGAAAACGCTTGAAAATCAGGGCGGTGGTTAGCCCCGCCGTGCCCAGGATCATGGCCTGACGGCAATCCATTCCGGCAGGCAGGGGCACCACCCAGTCGGCGGGCACCCGGATGCGACCGGCGAACCCCCCGTGGTGATACTCCCCCAGGCCCGCCCCGGTGACCAGTACCGGATCACCGGGCTTGAAGCGGGTATCCGAAGAAGCGATTACTTCACCGGCCGCATCGACGCCGCCCACAATGGGAGAACGACGCAGCACCCGACCGCTGCCGGTAATACCCAGGGCGTCCTTGTAGTTGAGCGAGGAATAATGAACCGCCACCTCCACGTCCCCGGGCATGAGATCGGCCTCATCCATACGGATGAAATCGATGCGCTCAGGCCCTTGAGCCTGGTCACGTATCAGCAGGGCCGGGAAGGTGGCGTCCATGAGACCTCAGAAGTTGTAGCGCATGGCAGCAGCCAGGATGTGGACGTGGCCGCGGGTGGTGCCGTTGATGTTGACTTCACTGGCGACGGGCGTGTTTTCGAAGAAGGGCCGCGTCAAAACCAGAGACTCTTTGCTGATATCGATATAGGTATAGGCCAGATCAAAGCCCCAGTGGGATCCTTGCTGGTAACTGGCACCGAAGGAGAACCAGGTCCGATCACCATCCGGGGTCCGGGTGGTGCGGAAATCGTCCTGGGTCGGGGTACGGTCATACTGCATGCCCCCACGCAGGGTCCAGCGATCATCCAGGCGGTATTCGGCACCGATGGACAGCGCCCAGGTATCCTTATAGTTCTGCAGAGTTTCGCTATCATTGCGGTCAGTATCGAACTTCACCCGGATCTCGTCGAAGTTGGACCACTTGAACCAGCTGTACTGACCCAGCAACGTCCAGCGGTCATTCAGCCGGTGCATCACACCCAGGGTCACGATGTCGGGAAGACGCAGGGCCGCCTCCCCACCTTCACTGGTCACAGAACCCGGATCGGGAAGAAGGGGGTTCGGGCTGGAAAAATTCGGGGCGGTAATGCGCGCCTTGCCATCGAGGGTGTGCTTGATGCCCTGGCGGTAGTGAATGCCCAGGCGCGTGTCCTGCGTGGGTTGGAACATCACCCCCAGATTGAAACCATAATCCCAGCTGTCGGCCTCAAGACTGACTTCGCCATCGGTATCCACCGAGGGACCACCAGGGCGGGTCGGATCCGGCACGGCATTCTTCAAGGTGGCATCCGCATACTGGATGTCCAAGCCAAAACCCACGGAAAACCGCTCATTGACCTGGTAGGCAATGGAAGGCTGGAAGTTGATGACCTTCAGCTCCGTCTCCGTGGAATCGTAGCGGGCGAAAAAGTCCTTGTCGTAGGTATTGGCCAGACCGAATGGCGCGGTGATGCCGAAGCCATACCAGAGCTGATCATTAAAGGGTCTGGCATAAAAGAAATTGGGCACCGGCGTCGGATCATAGGGATTTCCGCCGTTGCCGCCCCCATAGGGCAACGGATTATCCAACGTCCCCGGCGTGGCGGCCGTGGAATTGCTGTTCCGGGCATCCGCCTTCGGCACCAGCAGATGCGCCGCAACCTGGACCTCCGGCCCCGACAGATACGTCATGCCCGCCGGATTGAAGAAGATGGTACTGGCATCGGAGGCGATGGCGGCATCCCCGGCAAAGGCCCGCCCCAAGCCACTGACACTCTGCTCCTGAATATAGAACCCGGCCGCCTTGACCGGCTCGGACCACATGGCGCCACCCGCCAACGCCAGTGAAACGGCCGCCCCCAGTGAAAGGCCGTTACGAATACGAACTGCCTGCATCGTCATCCCCTGCATCCCCTATTTTTAATGTCGTCTTTGTAGTGTCGTCGATATTATTAAACCGGCAATTAAACAAGCATGACCATTTTCAACTTTAAACGATTGAAATCAATGGCTTGAGATTTTAAGTCAAAGACTTTTGATTGCCGGGTTAATACGTTCTGAAAAGCCCCCTACCACCACTCCCGTCCCTTGCTACCACACCTGCTTTCGCCATCACTCCTGCCCTTTGTCGTCACCCATGCCCCTTGCCGTCACTCCCGCCCCCTTGACGTCACTCCCGCGAAAGCGGGAGCCCAGAACTGTCAATCCATGACTGGATTCCCGCTTTCGCGGGAATGACAAACTCAGTACATCACTTTGGTGAAAAACTCAGTGCATCACTTTGGTGAAAAACTCAGTGCATCACTTTGGTGAAAAACTCAATACATCGCTTTGAGGAAGTCCTCTCCCCCCCTTACCGTCAATCGCTTCAATCGCACCGCCGAATCATTCCAATCGCAGCCGCAGATCGCTCCAGCACAGGTCTCAGCGATTGCTGTGCGCCTCGTACATCTGCTCGATCTCCCGCTGGAACTGGGCCATGATCAGGTTGCGCTTCATCTTCATGGTGGGCGTGAGCAACCCGCCATCCACTTCCCATGGCTCCAGAGAGGCGGTCAGACGCCGCACCTGGGCATAGCCGTGGAACTCCTTGAGCTGAACGCCCACCCGCTCCAGCAAGGCCTTTTCCACCTTGCGGCTGCGCAGGGCCTCGGCATCCCGAGGGTCCACCTCCAGCGTCTTGGCCAGTTTCTCCCATTCTTCGGGGTTGAGCACCACCAGGGCACTCAGATAGGCCTTACCCTCCCCCAGCACCAGGGCCTGTTCGAACACCGGGTCCAGGGTGATGGCCATTTCCATGTCGGCGGGCGGCACCTTTTCCCCATTGCCCAGCACCAGAATTTCCTTGATGCGGCCGATGATGAAGATATGGCCCTGCTCGTCGAACCGGGCCTTGTCGCCGCTGTGCAGCCAGCCATCGGCATCAATGGTCTCCCGGGTGGCCTCCTCGTTATTCCAATACCCCTGCATCACCGAAGGACCACGCACCAGCAGCTCGTCATCGGCGCCGATCTTCACCTCCACTCCGGGCAAGGGCGCGCCCACACTGGCGGGGAGATTGTCATCGGGGCGGTTCACGCTCACCACGGGGCTGGACTCGGTCATGCCGAAGCCATGGAAGACCGGCAGCCCCAGGCCGATGAAGAAACGAGCAATGGGCGGCGGCAGCGGCGCACCACCACAGACCGCATAGCGCAGGCGGCCGCCCAGGCGAGAAGTGACCTTGTCGGCCACGATCTTCTTCAGGATCGGCCAGAGCAGCAGACCGGGATGCCAGCCGGCACGCCCCTGCTGATGTTCGAACCGCCGCCAGCCGATATTCACCGTGGTCAGGAACAGTTTGCGGGCCAAGGGCGACTTTTCCTCCAACCCGGCGTTGATGCGCCCGTAGATGCGTTCATAGATACGCGGCACCGAGATCATCACCGTGGGACGCAAGGTGAGCAGATCCTCCCCCAGCCCCTGAATAGAGCGGGCGTAGGCCACCTGGGCGCCCACCATCATGGGCATGTAGCAACCGGCAGTACGCTCCAGGGTGTGGGAGAGCGGCAGAAAGGAGAGGAACAGGTCATCCGCGCCCATGGGCGCGCACTGCTGGGAGGCGTAGGCGTTGGAGAGGATATTGTGATGAGAAAGCATCACACCCTTGGAACGTCCGGTGGTGCCGGAGGTATAGACAATAGTAGCCAGGCCGTGAGGGTCCGCCTCGTGGGTGATCAGTTCCCCTTCCAGTCCCTGGGTCCAGTCATCCAGGGAAACCAGGCGCTCTTCTTCGGGGAAATCCCCCTTGGGAACAGCCTCCACCGAGACGATGCGCTGTACCGTCTCCAGACGATTCCGCACCTCCTGCAGCCGCCGCCACTGGGCCTTGCCCCCCAGGAGCAGCATCCGGGCACCGGCGTCCTGAAGGATATAGGCGATATTATCGGGCCGGTCGTCGGTATAGAGCGGGATGGTAATCAACCCCAGCCCCATGGAAGCCTGATCGAAGACGACCCATTCCCGGCAGTTGCGCAGCATGACCGCAACCCGGTCGCCGGGCTTGAACCCCTCCTTGAGCAGTGCCGCCTGCCAACGGGCCACCTCTTTGGCCACTTCGTCCCAGGTTCGGGTTTGCCAGCTGGCAGAAACCGTGTCGTACTGACGATAGGCCACCGCTCCTGGTGTTCTCTTGACTCGCTCCCTGAACAGTCCCGCCAGGCTGCCCGCGGTCTCCGGCGAAACGACGTCTTTGGGCTCGTGCATGTCTACTCCTCTTGCAGGGGTCTGACGCCCCATCTCATTCAGCGCTCACAGGCGCATCGCCGGGCCGGCCCCGGAGGAGCAGTGTCCCGGATCTTTTGGGGGTGAATATAACGTGATTAAAGCCCCGCAGCCCAGCTACCGGATTAAAATTCCATGACAGGGCGCACAGCTGTTACGGATTTACCGTTCCATCACCTCAGAGCAACCGGGCCATCCACAGCCGTGCACGCAAGCCCCAGCCGGTGGTGAACCCTCGCTCCCGGAACCGGATATTGCCGTCGGCATCCAGCACAAAGCTGGCCGGTACGGCCCCCACGCCGAAACGGGCCGCCAGGGCACCGTCTTCGTCGGCGATCACCGCCTGAGCATAACCATGCTCCGCCATATAAGCTGCCAGCGCTTGGGCATCCCCGGACTGCATGGCCACGGTCAGTACCGGCCATGCCTGGCTGATCGTCTCAATACTGCCCTGCTCCAGACGACAGATCCCGCACCAGGTAGCCCAGAAATGCACCAGTACCGGCGCCCCCTGGTAATCGGCCAGGCTCACCGGGGTTCCGTCCAGTAGCCGGGCCTGAAAGTCGGGTGCCTCGCCACTGATCATGTCCCGCTGCAGCCAGGCCTTCAAGGCCAGGAAGATCAGCAGCACAACCAGCAGTTCGACGGCCGGCCGCCACCAGCGGCGCCCCTTGGCGGGAGACAACTGCGGCTTACTCATATGGGCAACCTATTGTTTTTGATTAACAACATTAAGAGACACCGCCACGGATTCAGCAGACAACGCCACTGAACGGGCATAATATCTTCCGGTCCAAACACAATGACCGTAAACAAACACACCCGATTTCCGCACCCGAGGGGCGCTTCGGGCCTCCAGTCGGGCCAGGATCGATTAAGATCAATTAAGGTAGCACCCTGCATGCCCAAGGGGATTCAAGATTCATGACCGCAGTCACCGCACAACCCCTCCACCGCTTCCAGGTCCCTGAAACCGCCTGGGTGGAGAGTCACATGCCCCGCTTCACCGGCGCCGAGCGCGACGCAGTGATCGAGCGGATCAAAACCCTACTCAAGGAACGGGATGCCGTGCTGGTCGCCCATTACTATGTCCATGAAGACCTGCAGCGGATCGCCGAAGAGACCGGCGGCTGCGTCTCCGACTCCCTGGACATGGCCCGCTTCGGCCAGGAACACCCGGCCTCCACCCTGGTGGTGGCGGGGGTACGCTTCATGGGCGAGACCGCCAAGATCCTCAGCCCCGAAAAGACCGTGCTCATGCCCACCCTGGAAGCGGAATGCTCCCTGGACCTGGGCTGCCCGGCGGATGAGTTCGAGGTCTTCTGCGACGCCCACCCCGACCGCACCGTGGTGGTCTACTCCAACACCTCCGCCCGGGTAAAGGCCCGCGCCGACTACGTGGTCACCTCCAGCATCGCCGTGAAGCTGGTGGAACACCTCAAGGTTCAGGGCAAGAAGATCCTGTGGGCACCGGACCGCCACCTGGGGCACTACATCCGTGAAACCACCGGTGCCGACATGGTGCTGTGGGACACCGCCTGCGTGGTCCACGACGAATTCCGTACCCGCGGCCTGGATGACCTCAAAAAGGCCCACCCGGAAGCCGCCGTGCTGGTCCATCCGGAATCCCCCGCCGGCGTCATCGCCCAGGCAGATGCGGTGGGCTCCACCTCCCAACTGATCAAGGCGGCCCGGGAACTGCCCCACCCCACCCTGATCGTCGCCACCGACAGCGGCATCTTCTACAAGATGCGCCAGGCGGCCCCGCACAAAACCTTCATCGAAGCCCCTACCGGCGGCCATAGTGCCACCTGTCGCAGCTGCGCCCATTGCCCCTGGATGGCCATGAACGGCCTGCACAACCTGCTCCAAGTGCTGGAAGAAGGGGGCAACGAAGTGCAAGTGGACGAGTCCGTGCGCGAGGGCGCCCTGCGCTCCACCCAACGCATGCTGGACTTTGCCAAGCAACTGCAGACACCCGTCCTGGGACGCGGGGACGCCTAGGCGCCCTCTCCCACCAGCGGCCCGCGCCATGACACCTCCGGCAGCGCATCAACCGGCCATCCCCATGGGAGTGTTCAGGAAACTGGTGGCCACGCTGACGCCGGAGGAACTCGCCCGCCTGCCCCCGGACAAGCTGCCCGAAAACATCCCCCTGGATCTGGTGGAAGACGCCCCGCTCTACTCCAGGCGCACCTTGGAAAGCCTCATTCTGGCGGCCAACGCCTATCATCTGGGACGTCGGCTGGACCTCCAGGACCGCTATGGCGACGAAGTGATGGCCGCACTGGACAAGTCCAAGGTGACGGGCAACACCGCCAACGTGAAGATATTCCACTACAAACTGGAAGACCTGGAACGCCTCCATAGCCAATGGCGGGCGGACGAGGAACCAATCATTCTGGAGCGACTGGGCAACGGTATCCGCACGCTGAACGCCCTGCTGCTGGACGTAAGGGCGGAAAACAGCGATACCAGCATGGCCGCCCAGCTGCTGCGGACCCGGACCGTCGACGCTGAACACACCGAAACGATCCAGCAGGCGATCACCGAACTCCGCACCCATAGCGAACGCATCGAAGGCCTGCTCGGTCGTTACTTTCGCCTGCGGCTGGACATCGTTCGGCATGAAATGCACGGCAAGCTCCAGCAGATCAGCCGCCTGGATCAGCAAGCCGAGGTACTCAGGGAACAGATCGAACACCTGCGCACGGAACTGGAACAGACCCAGACCCTGTGGCGCCGTACGCTCAAGAAAAACCAGACCAATCATCAGGCGGACCACCTGCAGTCCCGCATCAGCGCCCTGGTGGCGGAGCAACGCGCCCGCGAGGTGAGCATTTCGGAAAACCAGCTGACCCTGTGGCTGGACGCCCTGGTGGACGCCGCGCTGCACCCGAAAACCCGCCAGGCCATGTCCGGCCATCAGTCCGACGCCCGCGTGGCCCTTTACGCCCTGCTCAACCGCTACTGTCAGCAGCAGGAGGCCTCCGCCATGCAGATCGCCCGCAACCCGTTCCTGCAGGTCGACCCGGCCCAGGCGATCCGCTTCATGCTCCTGTCGGAGCAGTTCATCCTCGATTACTTCAGCAAGAAACGAAACGAGACCACCGCCTGGATCAGCGACGTGGCCCAGGTACGCAGCGAAGACCTGGACGGACTGGAGCGGATGATCCTCGGCGAACTCAAGAAATCCAGCCGGTTCCGGCGCCGGGGCGGCTGAAGCACTCGGTCCGGCCCAGTTAAAAACCGACCAGTCGGTTTTTAACGTGATACAGATCAAGACCCGGGGGCAACGCAGCGTGCCACACTGACCACAGCATCCCCCCTGCAACGCCACACAGGTCTGCATCATGCACCCCCCACTCAAGACACTGAGCATTGTCGCCACCCTGCTGGTGGTTGCCGCCGGCACGTTCTACGCCTGGATGCAGTTTCAGGACGGCGCTGTCCACCCGGGTCTTGCCTCGGGTAACGGCCGCATCGAGGCCACCGAGGTCGACGTGGCCACCAAGCTGCCGGGTCGGGTGGCGGAGATCTTCGTGGACGAAGGGGATTTCGTCACCACCGGACAGGTACTGGCGCAGATGGACACCCGCTCCCTGGAGGCCCAACTGGCCGAGGCCCGCGCCCAGCACCAGCAGGCCCTCACCACGGTGCTCAGCGCCAGGGCCCAGGTGGCCCTGCGCCGCAGCGACCTGGCCGCCGCCCAGGCCCTGGTGGTGCAGCGGGAAAGCGAGTTGGACGCCGCCCAGCGCCGGCTGGTCCGTTCGGAGAGCCTGTCCCAGCGGGGCGCCATCTCCGAACAGATCCTGGATGACGACCGCGCACGCACCCAGAGCACCCGCGCGGCGGTGGATGCGGCCAAGGCCCAGGCGGAAGCCGTACGTGCCGCCATCGCCGCTGCCGAGGCCCAGGTCACCGGCGCCGAGTCCGGCGTGACCGCCGCCGCCGCCACCATCACTCGCATCGAGGCAGACATTCTGGACAGCCGGCTCACCGCCCCCCGGGACGCCCGGGTACAGTTCCGGGTGGCCCAGCCGGGCGAGGTGCTGGGAGCCGGTGGCCGCGTGCTCAACCTGGTGGACCTGAGCGACGTATACATGACCTTCTTCCTGCCCACCGAGCAGGCCGGCCGGGTGGCCCTGGGCAGCGAGGCCCGCATCATTCTGGACGCTGCCCCCCAATATGTGATTCCCGCCCGCATCTCCTTCGTGGCCAGCACCGCCCAGTTCACCCCCAAAACCGTGGAAACCGCCTCCGAACGCCAGAAACTCATGTTCCGGGTCAGGGCCCAGATCGACCGGGAACTGCTGCAACAGCACCTCACCCAGGTGAAGACCGGCCTGCCCGGCGTGGTCTGGGTGAAACTGGACCCGCAAACCCCCTGGCCTGACGCCCTCGCTGCCCGGGTACCCCGCGGATGAACGCCGCCCCCGTGGTCGCCCGACTGCAAGGGGTGGGACTGCGCTACGGCCCGGTCATCGCCCTGCGGGATATCGACCTGGATATCCCCGCCGGCCGCATGGTGGGCCTGATCGGGCCGGACGGGGTGGGCAAGTCCAGCCTGCTGGCCCTGCTGGCCGGCGCCCGGGCCATGCAGACAGGACAGATCACGGTCCTGGACGGCGACATGGCAGACCGCCGTCACCGTGAGGCGGTCTGCCCCCGCATCGCCTACATGCCCCAGGGACTGGGGCGCAACCTCTACCCCACCCTGTCGGTGGAAGAAAACCTGCAGTTCTTCGCCCGCCTGTTCGGCCACGACGCCCCCGAACGCCGCCGCCGCATCGACGACCTCACCGGCAGCACCGGCCTGCAGCCCTTCCTGAGCCGTCCGGTGGGCAAGCTCTCCGGCGGCATGAAACAGAAACTGGGCCTGTGCTGCGCCCTGATCCACGATCCCGACCTGTTGATCCTGGACGAGCCCACCACCGGCGTCGATCCCCTGGCCCGCGCCCAGTTCTGGGACCTGATCACCCGCATCCGCGGGGATCGCCCGCAGATGAGCGTGCTGGTGGCCACCGCCTACATGGACGAAGCCCAGCGTTTCGACTGGCTGGTGGCCATGGACGAGGGCCGGGTTCTGGCCACGGACACCCCGGCGGCCCTGCTGGCCAATACCGGCAGCCGGCACCTGGAAGAGGCCTTCATCAAGCTGTTGCCGGAGGAAAAGACACGGGGCCACGAACCGGTACGCATCCCGCCCCTGGAGGATGGCGAGGCCCGCGACGTGGCCATCGAGGCCCGGGACCTGACCATGCGCTTTGGTGATTTCGTCGCGGTGAACCGAGTGAGCCTGCGCATCCGCCGGGGGGAGATCTTCGGCTTTCTGGGCTCCAACGGCTGCGGCAAGACCACCACCATGAAAATGCTCACCGGCCTGCTCCCCCCCAGCGAGGGTCAGGCCTGGCTGTTCGGACACGAGGTAGACCCGCGGGACATCGACACCCGCCGCCGGGTGGGCTACATGTCCCAGGCCTTCTCCCTGTATGGGGAACTGACGGTGCAGCAGAACCTGGTGCTGCACGCCCGTCTGTTCCAGGTGCCCGAAACGGAGATACCGGCCCGGGTGGACGAGATGGTCCGGCGCTTTGACCTGGAAGACGTGCGCAACAGCCTGCCCGATAGACTGCCCCTGGGGATGCGCCAGCGGCTTTCCCTGGCGGTGGCCATGGTCCATCGCCCCGAACTGCTGATCCTGGACGAACCCACCTCCGGGGTGGACCCCGTCGCCCGGGACAACTTCTGGCGCCTGCTCATCGACCTGTCCCGGCGGGACAGGGTGACCATCTTCATCTCCACCCACTTCATGAACGAGGCCGAACGCTGCGACCGCATGTCCATGATGCACGCCGGCCAGGTGCTGGACAGCGATGTCCCCGCCAGACTGGTGGAAAAACGCGGTGCCGACACCCTGGAGCAGGCCTTCATCGACTACCTGATCGAGGCCGGCGCGGGCACCGATCAGGCCGTGGCGGACGACGGCCACAAACCCCAGGCCACGCCCCAGACGCCCCCCGCCCCCACCCGCGGTCACAGCCGCAGCCCCCAGTTCAGCCCGCAACGGCTACTCAGCTACCTGTGGCGGGAGACCCTGGAACTGCGCCGCGATCCGGTCCGCGCCTCCCTGGCCCTGCTGGGTTCGCTGATCCTCATGGTGATCATGGGGTTCGGCATCAGCCTGGACGTGGAAGACCTGCAGTACGCCGTCCTCGACCATGATCAGAGCACCCTCAGCCAGCACTACACCCTGAGCCTGGCGGGTTCCCGCTACTTCAACGAACGGCCCCCGATCCGGGACTACGCCGACCTGGACCGGCGCATGGTCAACGGCGAACTGACCCTTGCCATCGAGATTCCGCCCGGCTTCGGGCGTGACCTGCTGCGGGGTCATCCGGTGGAGATCGGCATGTGGATCGACGGCGCCATGCCGCGACGGGCGGAGACCGTCCGCGGCTATGTCCAGGGCATCCACCGGCAATGGTTGCTGGAACAGCAGGCCCTGCGCCTGGGCACCGCCGCGGCCACCCCCGTCGCCGGGATCGAAACCCGCTTCCGCTACAACCCGGACGTGCGCAGCCTGCCCGCCATGGTGCCGGCGGTCATCCCCCTGCTGCTGCTCATGCTGCCGGCCATGCTCACCGCCCTGTCGGTGGTGCGGGAAAAGGAAATGGGCTCCATCACCAACCTCTACGTCACCCCGGTCACCCGCGTCGAATTCCTGCTGGGCAAGCAGATCCCCTATGTGGCCCTGGCCATGATCAACTTCCTGCTCATGGCCCTGCTGGCAGTGACCCTGTTCGGCGTGCCCGTCACCGGCAGTTTCCCCACCCTGCTGCTGGCGGTGCTCATCTTCAGCATCATCTCCACCGGCATGGGCCTGCTGGCCTCCACCGTCACCCGCAGCCAGGTGGCCGCCATGTTCCTGGCCATGATCGGCACCCTGATCCCCGCCATCCAGTTTGCCGGCATGATCCACCCGGTGAGTTCCCTGGAAGGCGCCGGCCGCCTCGTCGGTGAAATCTACCCGGCCACCCACATGCTCCTCATCACCCGGGGCATCTTCAGCAAGGGCCTGGGCCTGAGCGACCTGTACACCATCTTCTGGCCCATGCTGCTGGCGGTGCCGGTGATCATGGGACTGTCCATCCTGCTGCTGAAAAAGCAGGAGCGCTGACCATGCGCCGCCTCATGAACATTCATCGCCTGGGCGTCAAGGAACTGTGGAGCCTCTTGCGGGACCCGATCATGCTGGTCCTGATCCTCTACACCGTCACCATCTCGGTGTACACCGCCGCCACCGCCCTCCCCTCCGGCATCAACATGGCCGCCATCGCCATCGTCGACGAGGACCAGTCCCCCCTGTCCGCCCGCATCGCCTCGGCCTTCTATCCGCCCATGTTCGAGCGACCGGCGCTGATTACCTGGGCCGAGATGGACCCGGGCCTGGACGCCGGACGCTACACCTTCGTGCTCAACATCCCGCCCAACTTCCAGCGGGACGTGCTGGCCGGACGCTCGCCGGACATCCAGCTCAACGTGGACGCCACCCGCATGAGCCAGGCGTTCATCGGCAACACCTACATCCAGCAGATCGTCATGGCGGAGGTGCAGGAATTCGTGCAGCGCTACCGTGACGCCACGGGGCCACCGGTGGATCTGGCACTGCGCGCCCGCTTCAACCCCGGCCTTGACGAGGTCTGGTTCGGCGCCCTGATGCAGATCATCAACAACGTCACCCTGCTCTCCATCATCCTCACCGGCGCCGCCCTGATCCGGGAGCGGGAGCACGGCACGGTGGAACACCTGCTGGTGATGCCGGTCACCCCCGGTGAAATCATGCTGGCCAAGATCTGGTCCATGGGCCTGGTGGTCCTGCTGGCCGCCACGGCGTCCCTGTTCCTGGTGGTGCGGGGCCTGCTGGGCGTGCCCATCCAGGGCTCGGTGTCCCTGTTCCTGCTGGGCGCAGCCCTGCACCTGTTCGCCACCACCTCCATGGGCATCTTCATGGCTACCCTGGCCCGCAACATGCCCCAGTTCGGGATGCTGATGGTACTGGTGCTGCTGCCCCTGCAGATGCTCTCCGGCGGCATCACGCCACGGGAAAGCATGCCCGAGCTGGTGCAGCAAGTGATGCTGGTGGCCCCCACCACCCACTTCGTGGAACTGGGCCAGGCCATCCTCTACCGGGGCGCCGGCCTGGACGTGATCTGGCCCCAGTGCCTGTTCCTGCTCCTGATCGGTACGGTACTCTTCAGCGTTTCCCTGGCCCGCTTCCGCAAGACCCTGGGACGCATGGGCTGAAGAACGCGCGCCACCCATACCGGCAACCGGAAAGTCATCATGTCCAGCACCGTCGCCCCCCGGCCTCCCGCCAGACGCCGCCGCCTCGCCGCCGAAGAACGCATGCGGCAGATCATCGAGGCAGCCCTGATCGAGTTTTCGGAGAAAGGCTTCACCGCCACCCGGATGGATGACATCGCCGCCCGGGCCGGCCTGTCCAAGGGCGGCCTCTACGCCCACTTCAAGAGCAAGGACCAGATTTTCGAGAGCCTACTGTTCAAGGTGCTCAGCCCCAGTTTCAACAACCGCAAATGGATGCTGGACGATGGCGACACCCTGGCAGAGGTGGTGGACGCCTTCATTACACACACCTACGACCGGGTTACCGACCCGGATTTCATCGCCGCCCTGCGCCTGCTCATCACCGAGAGCCACCGCGCCCCCCACCTGGTGGACTACTGGCGCCGCGAGGTGCTGGACATCTATCTGAAGGAACAGAAGACCATGCTGGAGCACTGCCGCGCCCGGGGCCTCGTACGCCACAGCCCCCTCACCCAACAGGCGGAACTACTCATGGCCCCGGCCCTGTATGCCGCCATCACACGGATGATCTTTGGAGAAGAAGCCACCCAGGCCAGCCTGAAAGACCTCAGACGCGCCCATGCACAACTGCTGATGGAATTGCTGGAGCCGGTGGAGGCGTGAAAATCGTCACAAAATGAACTAGCCTTGGTAGCAGTGTGGATTTTCGGCAAGGAGCCGGAGACATGGAGATCAACAGGGCCGGTGCAATACCGGCCAACTGTGTGCTGACGCATCTTCCCGCCACCCGCCCCGGGTGGCGATGGAACCGTGCCGGTGAAGCGGGTGGGCTTCGGCGGCGGTTTTTTTCTTTGGGTTTCCTTTCATTGAGTCATGAGTTTACCGGCGGGACTGGCTGGGGCCAGGGGGTGTCCGGTGCCCGGATGGGGGAGGCAGATGGCGGGGATTGATTCTGTTAGGTTCGGACGCATTTTAATAAATGGAGAATGGTTTTGTCACGAAGGTTTAATTTTGACCTCTACAGGTTGAATGTCGTTGATTTCGAGGATCTTTTTCTAGAAGACGCGGATCAGTCGAGAATAAGGTCTGACACTGAAATAAAGCGGGTGCTCGAGGCGTCTTGCGATTCAAAACGTGACCAAACCCAAGAGACACGGACGGCGGAGTTTCTTTGGAGCGTCAGAGAGTTCCATTGTTATCCGTTAATTCATGGGCGTGCGTTTTGTTCACTAATTTTGGCCCGAAGCACAATAAGCAAGGATGGCCTCATAGTAACTGAAGAAGGCCTATCGGCAGGAAAATCGGCCGCGACCCCTCCGTTGGCTTCTGCGGCGACGGTTTTCTTCGATCTATCCAGACATTTGGTGGCGGTTGAACATACAGGTGAGTTGAGTCAGACGGCGTGGAAGGATTTTTTTGAGCAGATTATATCTGAAACTGCTTTATCTCTGGGGTTTACTTCCTCTTTTGAGCTAGAGCCTGTATCCGAAAAGCATGGAATAATCGGGCTCTTCAGGTCTTTTGATAAGCTCACACGCATGAAGGTTACTTTGCGCATACCAAATCCCGAACTAACACGTTACACCAAATCTTTGTATGACGATTTAGTAAAAAGTGGGGTTCGTGAATATACGCAAGATATGAAGAGTCCGAATGGGCTATCTAAATCTGAAGACGCACGACCGTATGCATCTGCTTACCTTGCAGAGCAAGGTTATAAAAAAGGAGATGTTCAATTTACTGGTATTCGAAATGACGCAGAAGAAACTGTGTGGTCGGGTTCGGTCTCGGCCAGGGGATCAATAAAGCAAGTGCGGGATTTCGTGCGAGGAATGCATACTACTGCCAAGACAAAAGAAGCTCAGGCAGCACTATCTGCGATCATAAATGAAATTGACAAGCTCCACCCGAAAGGCGAGATGGATGAGTAAAAACTTACTCGTTTTCTGGGCCTATCTCGTTGAGATTATCGCATCAACGGTTATAGTTATTTTGACATTCTCTGTCTTCGAATTCTCAGAAATTATCAGATTTATTAACTCTTCCTCCAAGGACGTTGCAAGCAATTTCGCGGTAGTTTTGTTGGCGGCCTCATTGGGGCTTTTTTGGACTTTTTATTCTAAATCTGACTCTCCTTTTGTGCAGTGGCTGCATGAAAAAGAGGCATTTGAAATTTATGCGCGCTCATTCTTATTTTCTATCGGAGTTTACGTCCTCCTGGTTGTGTCATTAATATTAGTGATGAATATCACAAGTAGCTTAGTGTCAATTTTATCACTATGGCTATCTGTTTTGGGATTGATTAATGTTTACAGCCTAATAAAAAACACATACGACCTGATGAAACTAAATGCATTATTTAATCGCAAGAAAGAGAAACACTAACCATGCAATGCACGCGACAAGCGCGTGATTGCGGCGTTAGATGCAAAAGAAGGGAGTTCCATAGATGGGATTTTATATTCGCAAAGCAATTAGTGTCGGACCCTTCAGGTTCAATTTATCGAAATCCGGCGTTGGCGTATCAGCTGGAGTCAAAGGGTTACGTTTTGGAACTGGGCCTCGGGGTAACTACGTCCATATGGGAAGGGGAGTTTTGTATTACAGAAAAACCTTACCCTCTGGTTCCACTGGAGGAAATCAAGCTCCAAATAGCCCTGAATTGCAGCAAAGTAACACCGAGATTGGGCATGAACCATTAAGAGAAATAGAGAGCGCGCATATCACACAGATGGTTGACTCATCATCGGCTGATCTCGTCGCTGAAATGAATGCCAATAGAAAGAAGGTAAGAATCTGGCCGTTTGTAGCAGTGCTTGGTGCTATTTTAACCTTCATCGCCTTTAAGAATTCAGAAACACCAACTCTTGCTCTTGTTATAGCAGCCGTTTCAGTCGCGCTCACTGTTTTTGCATCGGTCAAAGACAATTTAAGAAAAACCACGGTTTTATTCTTTGATCTTGAGCCAGAAATAGAATCGCTTTATCAGAAACTTCATCATTCTTTCGAGCAGCTTTCATCATCGTCTAGCAAATGGCATATAGAGGCGGAGGGGGCTATCAAAGACAGAAAGCGTAATGCTGGCGCAACGAACGTAATCAAACGAACCTCAATATCACTGGGCATAGGGAATCCTCCGTATGTAAAAACCAATGTATCAATTCCATCCATACCAGTTGGCAGGCAAACCTTATATTTTTTCCCTGATAAGGTGCTTATTTTTGAGCCAAATGGTGTTGGCGCTGTGAGTTATCCAAATCTTCGAATATCGGTGGAAAGCACACGGTTTATCGAGGATGGAAGTGTCCCAAAAGATGCAAAGGTTGTTGATAGAACTTGGAAATATGTTAATAAGCGAGGCGGCCCAGATAAACGCTTCAAAGATAATCTTGAATTGCCAATAACCTTATACGAAGACCTGAACTTCACAAGTGATACAGGGTTAAATGAACGAATTGAAATATCAAGGGTTGGTCATGGGGACGGCTTCTCAAGTGCTATCGCCATGTTGGCAAAAAGCATCTAATCGGATAGCCGGGGGTTTTTCTCCGCCGGCCTTCACAACACCCCGCATGCGGGTCCGCACGGGGCGTTTCCTCCGGAGTTCAAAGGACCATGCAACCATGGTGACCTTCAACGCTGGTTACCCAACGAATCGCCAAGGCCGTTTCACCCGGTCGGGCGCATTACGGCCGTTGAGACACGCGGGTCTCTCTCGTTGCCGGAGGTTCGGGCCTTCACCGTGTCTCACCCATTACGGTGAGCATTTGGCTACTATGCCGTCTGCTGACTTCTGCCTCATCACGCCAAGCGTTGCCGATTGGCGCGCTGTCCGGGTCACGGTAGGGTCCGGTGGTGATTCCAGTCCTTTCGGGCTGGCCCTCAGTCCGGCTCCCATGGCGACCACAGCCCCGGTAGGGTTCGATGGTTATTCCGGCCCTTTCGAGCCGGCCCTCAGTTCGACTCCCATAGGGACACGGACCGCAAGTGAGACAGATCTCCCCGAATAAGAACATGAACTTTCAGTGCACAACCGCCGCATTTACCCTATCCCCTGCACCTGATGGGCTTTGTCACCTTGTGCTGACTCGCCCGGGGACTAAGCCTTCTATGCGATTTACTCGCCCCATCCCTGGGGCTCGCCCTTCGGGCCAGCCTGCGGCTGTTCAAAATCGCTCCCGGCGATTTTGTCTGTCCGTCGGCTCGCACCTTTGCGCTCGGGCTTCCTTCAGACATTCCCTCACGGGTTTGCCCTGGCCGTCGGCTAGTAGTTACAGTCGTTCACAGTGTGGACATCACAGGTACTCCTACAGGGGACTTTCACCCCATCAGTTCATGCCCGTGTCGGGCGTACACAAGCAAAGTCACAGCGACAGCTTTTCCGTTGCGGCTATCGATTCCACTTCAAAGCTGCGCGTGCTTTGGTGTTAGCCTATGAAAAAGACCGCAATCTTTTTGGATACGAACGTACTACTTTCTATATTTGGCCGTTACCGGAATGGGTGCAAAGAGTCGTTCATAATGGACTCCCAAGACTTTAAACGGATTACCTTTGAGAAATGTACTTACGAATCATATTTAGCATTCAGAGGGATTGGAGGGAAAAAACCAGATGAAGGGAGGCAGGATTGGGCAAATAGATTTCTAAAGAAAGAATCAGACCCCATTCCGTTAGGAGATGCAGCAGGGAAGCTTCATCAAGGTTCCATCTTTCATGCCCACTATTGGGTTGGTCAGGCTGACGAAACTCAATATGTGCTGCCAGAGAATTATGACCAGTACATGGAAAGAGTGAAAAGATATGTGCGTAAAGAAGATTGGGATGCGGCTTCGCTAGACTGGGAGAAATATCAACTGATATTTCAAAATCACAGAAAGTACCAGTTATTATTTTCAGAGTTCAGGGGCTTCCTTGAAACCATTCAATGCGCGGTTACTTCGTATGAAGAGCTGTACAGGCAATCTGAATATTTGCGCAGGCTTGAAATTATGGAAGGCATAAGCCAGCGCTCAACGATTCCAAATGAAGATTTTGAAATCGTTGTGGCAGCTCTTCTTTCAGAGTGCAATGCATTCGTAACGATGGATCACCGCTTATTAAAAGCGGCAGCGAGTATTGAAGCAAATATCAAGACTTGTGTTTTTATACATTTAGACGAGGTTAAAGAGTATGCAAAATCAAAATAGGCTAATCGGGTAAGGGTAGGTGTTTAGCCCGCCCTCCCCACACCACCTAGCATGCGGGTCCGCACTAGGCGGTTCATAAGAAGGGAGCACACGACGATTTCAGGCGCAACCATGCGCTTTCATCCATTGATCGCGGATGCTGATCAAGCCCTGGCATTGCAGCCAGTCATTGGTCATCCCGGTCTGGGTGCCGAGGGATCGGGACAGGTGCCAGTAGCTTTTGGAACTCATGCCTGTCCAGATGGCGTGGCGAGAAATCCAGCCGGTTCCGGCGCCGGGGTAGTTAACGGCCGAAGTGCGCAATTCAGTGATGACCAGCCATCCTTCGTGGGGATTCCCCGCGGTCTATGGCAGCACTTGGGGCGTTAGCAGGAAGGTCAGCACAAACAAGGCCAACGCACCACCGGCACGGATCGCAAGACCCGAACCATTCCAGCCCACCTGGAGAAACCCAGGTATCACGGCGCCGACCACGGATACCGCCAAGCTGAGTAGAATCCGTAGCATGACTACAAAGTTCTGGTCGGCAAAAGGCTCGTTGCGAATCACGAGATATCCCACCAGGCCGACGATGAACAGGGCTGTGATCGCGCCCAACATGCGCTCCCAAGGCTTAGCATGCCACCTTTCCTGCATGATTTTTTCCGCCTCTTCCTGTTTTTTGAGATCACCTAACAGTCCTTCGGAGGCCGTGAGCAAGCTTGTCAGCTCTCCAGTCCAGGCCGTGCTATGGGACTCATACGCCACGTCGAGGATGTTCCGCTGTCTGGTGCCATAGCGCTTCTCCTTTCCGAGCAGCTTCGACAGCGTCTCCAGATACGTGATCAGATGATTTGCCGCATCGGAAAGTGGCGCGGGTCTGAGATTCGTTTGGGTAGCCTGGACAACGCGTTGAAGACATTGCACTTCGCTATGGACACGTATCAAATGCATGCGTAGCTGACGTGCCTGATCCCTCCGAGCCCCCCTGCCAATCTGCAAGACCCAGCAACCGATTGGCGTGGAACATTTCGGCAAGGTCTTGCGAAAAAAACGCAAATTGCTACCGGGGTCGGGAATGGCATCCACACCGACACTGTATTCCGGCAGCACAAGCACCTCCGAGGCATCGAGTTCGATGACGACCAAGGGTTCCCCGGCCGCACACCACCAACGTTCGGTAGGATAGGGTTGGCCGCTGCGATCCTGTCGAGTGGTGGCGATCCGAAAATGGTCAGCCAAGGCATCAGCGGCTGCAGCCAGTGCAACATTGCGTCTGCCGTCACGTCCTGTCGATACCCTGACCGGTAGGACCGCCAAGGCTTTAACAAGCTCTATTGCCGGCAGATGCGTGCAGCCAGCTGCGTCACCAGTGGCAACGCGAAAACCGATTTCGAAGCGGGATGTTGCCTTTCCGGTACGAAAATAGCGCCGAAACAGATGGTAAAACCGCACCTGACAGCCATTCCACGACAGATAGCTCCAGGCAGCGTCCCGCGGCAGCAGGCAAGCACCGCGGGCGCGACAGAACATATCCTCCCCCTGAGCAACCTGGCTGCCGCCCTGCAGACGCACATGCACCATGCCGGTATCACGGATGAAGTGCTTTCCCGGTTGCGCGGGAACCGTCGGTTTGGGCAGGCGATAGGTTTTGGATGTCGTAAAGGATCGCAAGTCCGTGATGGGGAAGGCGAAAAGGATCAGCATCGAATCCCTCCGAGACTATCAATCACGGACGCGGAATAAAGCGGCCGGAAGGTCGAACCTTACCGGCCGCACGCGGCTCTGCGCTTTCACGCACTGCCATGAGGTCGTTCGCCGAAGCAAATCGACACTCGGGCCAAGCAGACCGAGTATAGATCGAAATAAAGAGCTTGGCAGGCGGATGATCCTGAGAGAAAAAACCACCCCAGGCCGGCCTGAACCACCACATTGGACACGCCCATCCCGATTTTGCTGATTGAGTTGCTGGAGCCGGTGGAGGCATAAATACCCCCTGGTGGCTGCAGCTCTGAGCCTGGGCTATCCCCACGTTTTTGCGGGCGGAATTCCTTGTGAAACAGGGGGATAAGGGGAGATGGGGGTGGACATGCACCGGCAAGATCGTGATTCTTTAAGGTGACGAAGCCAAAAAAGAGCCACGAAACACACCGATGCGCGCCACGGACCTGATTCACGCAAACTTGGGGGTTGCTTGTCAATCCATTCACCGCACCCGCTTCAACGCGCTGCTGATCGCCACGGCGGCGGCTCTGGACGGGCAGACCACCTCGGTCACCGGTCTTGGCCGGGCATCGCAGCGAAAGATCACCGAAAAGGCGAACATCAAGCAGATGGATCGGCTTGTCGGTAACCCCAGGATGCATCGGGAGGCAACGACGGTTTATCAGGCCATGACCCACTGGCTGGTGGGGCAGGAAGGGCGCCCGGTGATTCTGGTGGATTGGTCGCCGGTGGCGGTGAATGAGAGCATTCACGTGCTGCGCGCATCGCTGCCCGTGGGCGGCCAGGGAAGAACCCTGTACCAGGAGTGTCACCCTCAGGCCAAGTACGCTAACCGAGAGATCCAGGAGGACTTTTTGAAGCGCCTCTCGGAGGTTTTGCCCACCGGAGTCTGCCCGGTGATCGTCACGGACGCCGGTTTCAAGAAACCCTGGTTCCGCGCCGTGGAAGCCTTGGGCTGGGACTGGGTGGGCCGAGCGCGAGGCTTGGTCCAGATGACGCGGCCGGGCGAGGATACTTGGCTCAATACCCGCCAGCTGGGGAGCTTGCTGGATGAGAATCAGCCGACCTTCATGGGTGCCTTTGCCATGACCCGCAACGATTCGCTGGTGTGCCAGGTGTATGGCCTGCGCAAGACTCTCCAGGGGCGTATTCATGCGACCCGGTCTGGCCAGCGGTCCCAGAGCAGTAAAAGTCGTGCGCATGCCGCTGGCAAACGGGAACCCTGGGTGATTGCCACCTCCCTGCCTGGAGGGTCGAAGATCACCGAACGGGTGACAGAGCTCTATTCGTTGAGGATGCAGATTGAGGAGGATTTCAGATCCAGCAAGAACGAGCATTATGGACTTGGCGTGAATCGTTCCCGTTCCCGCTCTGCGCAACGATTTGACGTGCTGCTGCTGATTGCTGCCCTGGCCAGCTTCGCGGCCTGGTTGGTGGGTCTGGCAGCAGGGCATGAGGGGCGCCATCGACATTACCAACCGAACACTGCCAAGCGACGGGTGCTATCCCATTTTTTCCTGGGCTTGAGGGTATTGCGGCGAGAATCCGCCAACATCCTCGACGACACCTTACACCGCATCAGATCGGCCATACGATCCGTGTTTGCCGCCGGGATCCCTGCATGATTTCGTGGGGATACTCCAGCGTCTGCTGGCTTCTGCCTCATCACGCCAAGCGTTGCCGATTGGCGCGCTGCCCGGGTCACGGTAGGGTCCGGTGGTGATTCCAGCTCTTTCGGGCTGGCCCTCAGTTCGACTCCCATAGGGACACGGACCGCAAGTGAGACAGATCTCCCCGAATAAAAACATGAACTTTCAGTGCACAACCGCCGCATTTACCCTATCCCCTGCACCTGATGGGCTTCGTCACCTTGTGCTGACTTGCCCGGGGACTGAGCCTTATATGCGATTTACTCGCCCCATCCCTGGGGCTCGCCCTTCGGGCCAGGCTGCGGCTGTCCAAAATCGCTCCCGGCGATTTTGTCTGTCCGTCGGCTCACACCTTTGCGCTCGGGCTTCCTTCAGACATTCCCTCACGGGTTTGCCCTTGCCGTCGGCTAGTAGTTACAGTCGTCCGCAGTGTGGACATCACAGGTACTCCACGGGGGACTTTCACCCCATCAGTTCATGCCCATGTCGGGCGTACACAAATCAAGGCAGCAGGACGCCAGCGGAGCTGGCGCCTCTGCTTGAAGCGTTAAGAGACAAAGACTGTGGAAATCGTTCCTCTGGCTGACAAGAAAGAGTTCATTACGGAGTTGGCGAAGCTCCACCATTCAGAGTGGAGGCATTTGAACCCCTCGCTTACACTGGAAGGTCGAACCGAAGCAATTTCCAAAGCTGCAAGACGAGAGGGTATTCCTTCAATCTTTGTTGCTGTTTCAGGGAGTCAGCTTATTGGTTCGGCTGCTCTAGTACAGAACGACATGGACACTAAACCGGATTTATCCCCTTGGCTGGCTGCCGTTTATGTCAAAGAGTCTTTCCGGCATCACGGAATAGCAACTGGATTGATCGCTCGGTGCGAAGCTGAGGCAGTTCGCTCCAGTGCTGATACTTGGTACCTCTATACTGAATTCGCCTCGAAAATTTATGAGAAGCTTGGGTGGCGCCATCTAGAAAGATGCAAATATAAAGGAGTCGCGGTCGATGTTATGTGCAAGCAGATTACCTCTTAACCGGCGCAGGCACAGCGACGGCCTTTTCGTTGCGGCTGCGCCTCCACTACAAGGCCGCGCGTGCTACGGGCGTTAGGCACCGCCCAATATTGCAAACTATGGGAGTTGTAAATGAATGTAGAAATTCTAAGAATTCGGGAGAGAACCCTTGATGGAATGCGCAGTTATATGGAGGCGGTTCTTGAGGATAAAGGCGATCCTGGCTACACCGAGGCGGATATAGAAAAGTGTGGTGAGATACTTGATTCATACATTCAAAGAGTCTCATCCAGTGACCATGGAGACGAACAAGCCGTAATGTCAGTAGTCAAGGACACGGTCTTAGCACTAAACATATTAAATTTGGAGTCTGGCGAATCTCTCATCGAAACAGATCAACGCGAAGACTTGGCTGAATTGATTATCAAAGCAGCTGCTGATGTAGGGGTTGGCAATGGTAAAGATGATCTAACTGAGGAATGGCGCGAGTGGTAACACATCAGCCTAATCGGATAGCCGGGGGTTTTTCTCCCCCGGCCTCCACAACACCCCGCATGCGGGTCCGCACGGGGCGTTTCCTCCGGAGTTCAAAGGACCATGCAACCATGGTGACCTTCAACGCCATAGGTACGTTGGTCCACACTGTGGACATCTCAGATGCTCCAGCAGGAAGCCTTATTGTTGCGTGATGCGCAACGTGCTAGCATTGCCTCATGATCAAATCATTCCGTCACAAAGGACTGAAGCGGTTCTACGCGACTGGCAGTACGTCTGGCATACAGCCGGATCATGCCAAGAAGCTGCGTATGCAGCTGGCTGCTCTGGATACTGCTACTTCGGTGGAAGACATGGACATCCCTGGTTTTCGGCTTCATTCATTGAAGGGAAAGGACAAAGGCCGGTGGTCGATTCGGGTTGACGGAAATTGGCGCATAACGTTCGAATTTCAGGACGGCAACGCCTACATTCTTGATTATGAGGATTATCACTAATGACTATGCATAATCCGCCGCATCCTGGTGAGTTCATTCGCCAGGTGTATCTGGAGCCTTTCGGTATTAGCTCTCGTCAGCTTGCTTCAAGTCTGGGTGTTTCCCCCTCCACGTTGTCCAGGCTGCTCAAAGGAGACAGTGGTATCAGTCCCGAAATGTCTCTGCGGTTATCCAAGGTTCTTGGGCGTACTCCTGAAAGTTGGCTCGCGATGCAGGATATGTACGATCTTTGGGTGGCCCGCAAAACGGTCAACCTGGATGACATTCACCCTCTGAACTTTGAAGCAGCCTAATCGTATAACCGGGGTTTTTTCTCCCCAGACTTCCACAATACCCGCACGCGGGTCTCTCTCGTTGCCGGAGGTTCGGGCCTTCACCGTGTCTCAGCCATTACGGAGCATTGGTCATTCCGGCTCTTTCAGTAAGACCTCAGTTCGACTACCATTCAGTTCGATTCTCGCAGAGACACCAATCCAGGTTGCAGCACCCCTTCGGTACCCCCGCTCCCACTGGCGTTGAACCATGCCGGCATCCATTCATGTTCGTTAAAGAGGCTTTCCACATTGGATATCCCACGTATCTTTAACATTACCGAAAGTGCTCACCGCATTCATAATCCTTTCACGCCAGAAAAGTTCGCCACCCTCGGCGCCGTGTTGCGCCTTGAACCCGGAACTCGTCTGCTCGATCTCGGCAGCGGTTCGGGCGAAATGCTCTGCACCTGGGCACGGGATTTCGGGATTACCGGCATCGGTGTCGATATGAGTCAGTTGTTCAGCCAGCAAGCGAAACTCCGCGCTGAAGAACTCGGTGTCACCGATAAAGTGGAATTCATTCATGGCGATGCTGCCGGCTATGTCGCCGACATCAAGTGCGATGTGGCTGCATGTGTCGGTGCCACATGGATTGGTGGCGGAGTTGCCGGCACCATTGAGCTTTTGGAAAAGAGTCTCAACAGCAACGGGATCATCCTCATCGGTGAACCCTACTGGCGTCAGTTACCGCCGTCGGAAGAGGTTGCCAAGAAGTGCTTTGCCAATTCCATCTCGGACTTTCATGGGCTTCCGGAGCTGGTTGCGTCTTTTGACGAGCTCGGCTACGACGTTGTGGAAATGGTTCTGGCGGATCAGGAAGGTTGGGACCGATACGAGGCGGCCAAATGGCTCACCATGCGCCGGTGGCTTGAAGCGAATCCCGATGACGACTTTGCACAAGAGATTCGATCCCAGCTGAATGACGCCCCCAGGCGCCACGTCGCATACACGCGTGAGTACCTTGGATGGGGGGTATTCGCTCTGATGGCGCGGTGATGAGGGTCCGGCAATCCGGATAGTTTGAGGAACCTCGGGAGCACATGGCGATCATGGCCATGTGCTTTCGGCAGCTGGAGAGTGGGCTGCCGATATCCCGAAAGCATGTTTGTCGGTAATCTTTTTTCCGAGCCTCATCCCACGCCTCCGATCCGGTGCCTCATGCTCTTCACCTGCCCTGCCTGCAAGCGGAAGACCATCTTTTTCCCCACCGTGCTATTGCATGTCTGGGGCAGGTGGCCCCACTCCGCGGCCAACCGGTTCGAGTGTACCCATTGCCACGCGGAACTGGCCTGCCACTACTCGCCGGTACCCTTCCTTTTGCTCGGCGCCATCCTGCAGATCCTGATTCTGCAAAGCGGCGCAATCAGGGATCTCTGGATGGGGGCGCTGATCGCGGCCGGGCTGGCGTTGTTCTTCTTCCCCATCCGGGATGCGTTGAACATGTCGCTTCTTTTCCATCGTTTTCCGGTGCGCCGGTTCAAAAATCCCTTCGATCAGGGCTTTTACTACATTGAGAGCAGGTTGCTGTCGCAGTGGGTGTTCGTGCTGGTGGCCGGGCTCACGCTGAAGTCGCTGGTTCAGGCCAACCCCGGGGCCCAGGCCCATGCGGGGTCGATGGTGTTTCTGCTGTTGGCGGGGGTGGTGGGTCTGGCTGCCGCCATTGCCTATGGCTTTGCCATCTATCGTATCGGTCGGCATGGCACGCTGCCGCGGGTCGGTGTGAATGTGGCGCTGATGATCGGGGGGGTGGTGATGGTTTATTTCTGGCGTTAGGGTGGCGGCCCCTTTCACATCGTGGCCACTGGATGGATTCCCGCTTTCGCGGGAATGACGCGTGTGCCTGTGATGCTTCAGCGCATGCCTGTGATTCTCCAGGCTGAATGACCCGGGAGAAGCCGGCTGAAAGATGCCCTTGATCAGAGCCAAAGGAAAATTCATGCGCCGGCAACCTGGTTTCCGGATCGGAGGGATTATACTTCCGATATAACCCACAGCTTGGATGTATCGTCATGCCCTTGCTCCGCTCCCTTCGTGCACAGCTGGTCGGCCTCCTGGGTGGCGGTCTGTTGCTGGTGCTGATCGTGGCCGCCGCCTGCTTCGTGGCCTTGGGGCAAGGGTTGGGCCAGTACCGGTCCCTGGTGGAAGAAACCATTCGGGTTGCCACCCAGGTGGACGCCGCCAATGTGGAGTTCAAGGTACAGGTGCAGGAATGGAAAAACGTCCTGATCCGAGGGGCCAATCCCGCCGACCATGACCGTTACTGGCGCAGCTTCCAGAACCACGAAACCCAGGTACAGCAGCGCCTGGAAGCGGCGGCGGCCACCGCCCGGCAGATGGGCGACACGGAACTTCTGCGCCAGATCGAGACGCTGCGAACCGAGCACCAGCGCATGGGGCAGGCGTATCGCCAGGGCAATGAGCGTTTCCTGGCCGCGGGCGCGAATCCCGCCATTGGCGATGCCGCCGTGCGGGGTATCGACCGGGCGGCCTCCGAGCAGATGACCGCGCTGGTGGAGACCCTGCATCGGCGGGCCACCCAGGAATCAGGGAGGATCAGCGATGCCGCCGGCCGGACCCTGATGCTGGGCTGGATCATCCTGATCGCGGGCATTGCCGGGGTGGCCGCCTTCAGCCTGTGGATGGTGAACCGGGCCATCGTCCTGCCCATCAATCACCTCGTCGATCATATCGACGAACTCAGTCATGGGCGGGTGGCCCGGCGGGTGGAGGTCAGGCGCAAGGACGAACTCGGGCGTCTGGCCTCGGCCGCCAATCTGCTGCGGGATTTTCTGGCCGAGACCTTTCAGAGCCTCAAAGAAAGCACCAGTGCCCTGGACAGCGCCAGTTCCGAACTCAATACCATTGCCGGACGCATGGCCCAGGGCACCCGGGATCAGTTTGACCGTACCGACCAGGTGGCCACTGCCATGCACGAAATGTCCGCCACCGCCCAGGAGGTGGCTCGCCACGCGGCCGAGGCCGCCGACGCCGCCGATGAGGCCGACCGTGCCGCCGGCGAGGGGCACCGGGTGATGCAGACCACCATTGAACGAATCACCACCATGAGCGGGGAGATCGGCAACACCGCCGAGGTGATCCGCCGCCTGCAGGAGGACAGTGCCCGCATCGGCAAGGTGCTGGAGGTGATCCGGGGCATCGCTGAACAGACCAACCTGTTGGCCTTGAACGCCGCCATTGAGGCGGCCCGGGCCGGGGAACAGGGCCGGGGCTTTGCGGTGGTGGCCGACGAGGTCCGCACCCTGGCCCGGCGCACGGCGGAATCCACCGCCGAGATCCATCAGATCATCGATACGGTGCAGAACGGCGCTCTGGATGCCGTGAGCGCCATCGAGACAGGCCAACGCAGCAGCACCGCGGGACTGGAGCAGGTGCATGCGGCCGGAGCGATGCTGGAGCGGATCACCGCCGCCGTGGAAGCCATCCGGGACATGAACCGACAGATCGCCACGGCGGCCGAGGAGCAGACCTCGGTGGCGGAGGATATCTCCCGCAATCTGGTGGAGATCACCGACATCGCCACCACCAACCAGGACAGCGTGCAGCGTACCGAGCAGGCCAGCCGGCATCTGCATACCCTCTCCGGGCGTCTTGGACAGGTGTCGTCAAAACTGTCGGCCTGAGGCGCCTTGCCGAAGCGGGTATTTCAGGAGGTCGCTGCCCTGGTCATGCGGGGGCGGGCGGGGGCATACCCCCTTTTGAATGCTCCGGGCCCGTCATTCCCGCGTAAGCGGGAATCCAGACGCACACAGTCATTCCCGCGCAGGCGGGAATCCAGTGATCCACTGAAAGTCCTTGACTCCCGCTTTCGCGGGAGTGACGGTAGGGGGGCGCCCCGGAACATGGTGGGCGTGCTCCCCAGCACAGGACGTACCCCCCAACACACATTTGCCCTCCGCCCGCGGGCAATGCTGAGTTGATTCATCCCGGACACCAGGGACCTGACGCGCGATGACACAGGATCAATGGCTCATTCTGACCATCCTGACCGCAACGGTCGCCATGTTCCTGTGGGAACGCTGGCGCCACGACATGGTGGCGGCCGGTGCCCTGCTGGCCTGCGTAGTGGTGGGCCTGGTGCCCGCCCGCGAGGCCTTCGCCGGGTTCGGCCACCCGGCGGTGATCACGGTTGCCTGCGTGCTGGTGCTCAGTCGCGGCCTGCAAACCTCGGGGGCCGTCGACGTGCTGGCGCGCACCGTGTTGCCGGCCCAGTCCGGACGCATGCTCAGTCTCATGGCGCTGATGGGCCTGGGGGCCTTCCTGTCGGGGTTCATGAATAATGTGGGGGCCATGGCCTTGCTCATGCCGGTGGCGATCCATCTGTCCCAGCGACTCGAACTCACCCCCGGTCAGGTACTCATGCCGCTGGCCTTCGGCACCATTCTCGGCGGCATGACCACGCTGATCGGCACCCCACCCAACCTCATCGTCTCCGGTTTTCGCGCCGAAACCGGGCCGGGCAGTTTTGCCATGTTCGACTTCACCCCGATCGGCCTGGCCGTCGCGCTGGCGGGTGTGCTGTTCGTTGCCCTGATCGGCTGGCGACTGGTGCCGGCGCGCAAGCAATCAGGCATCGAGGGCTTCGAATCCGGCGCCTATATCACCGAGGTACGCGTCATGGAAGACAGCAAGGCCGCGGGCATGCGGCTACGGGAGATCGAGAATGCGCTTGCCGATGTCGATGCCCAGATCATCGGCCTGGTACAGAGGGAAGTGCGCATCATCGCCGCCAATTCAGGGCGCAAGGTGCATGCCGGCGACATCCTGATGATCGAGGCCGAGGCCGATGCGTTGACCGATGTGCTGTCCATCCTCGGTCTCAAGCTGGAAGAGGAGGTCAAGCCCGAGAAGGACGCCCTCCCCGAAGCGGATGCAAAGGCCGATGCCGCCGCGGCCAAGGACAAAAAAGGCAAGGATGCGGACACGGCCGGCAAACGGGACAACGGCGACGGCGACGGCGATGACATCGAGGCCGCCGAAGCCCCGCTGAAATCCGGTGACATCGTGCTGATGGAACTGGCGGTACTGCCCAACTCGCCCCTGTCCGGACGCTCGGCCAGCGACATCCTTCTGCGCACACGCTATGGGGTGAACCTGCTGGCCTTGTCCCGGGAGGGCAAGCGTTCGATGAAGCGGCTGCGTTCGATGGCGATCCAGTCGGGCGATCTGCTGCTGATGCAGGGTCCCCCCGAGTCCATCTCGGAGTTCGCTTCCGACAATGCCTGTGTACCCCTGGCCCAGCGGGAGCTGCGCATCCCCAACAAGCGCAAGATTTGGGAGGCCAGTCTGATCATGTTGTTTGCGATCGGTGGTGCCGCCTTCGGGCTGCTGCCGGCGGCGGTGTCCTTCGCCATTGGGGTGCTTGCTTCCATGGCCCTGCGCACCGTGCCGCCGCGAGCGGTGTACGATGCCATCGACTGGCCGGTGATCGTGCTGCTGGGCGCCCTGATCCCGGTAGCTGGCGCCATGGAGGCCACCGGCACGGCGGACCTGATAGCCCGCCTTCTGATCGAGAACGTGGCGCAGGGTCATGCCGTTGTCGGGCTGGCGCTGATCCTGGTGGTCACCATGTTCCTGTCCGACCTGATGAACAATGCCGCCACCGCCGCCGTGATGTGCCCCATTGCCATCGGCACCGCCGCCGCGCTGGGCGTGAGCCCCGACTCCTTCCTGATGGCGGTGGCCATCGGTGCCTCCTGCGCCTTCCTCACCCCGATCGGCCATCAGAACAACACCCTGATACTCGGTCCCGGCGGTTTTCGCTTCAGCGACTACTGGAAGCTGGGCCTGCCCCTGGAGATCATCGTGGTGGCGGTCTCGATACCCCTGCTGCTGGTGGTGTGGCCGCTTTGAGAGATCGCCTTCCCTACGCCAGCCGCAGCGCCTGGCGGAACAGTCCCTTCAACGGGGGCTCCAGAAAGGATCTGGCCTCGCCGGGCGCAATCTTCCTGTCGCGGCAGAAACAGGCCAGGGCATAGACGATCTCCGGGCGCCCCAGCGAGGCGGACCGGTCGATGGCCGGGCCGGCGCATTTGCCGCATCCGCCCACCCGGCTGATGAAGGCGGTGTTGGCCATAAAAATCCCGAATCCCATCCAGACCGCGATCAGCTCCGCCACATGGGTCTCGTTGCCCGCCTGGGCCGGTGCCGGTCGGGAGCGCGTGTACATCCACCAGCCGGCCAGGTCCCGGGCCAACTGGGCCACCAGGGCCTGACGGTTCGTCCACAGCAACGGGTCGTACTCAAGCACCAGCGGCTCCGTCTCGCTGGGTACCGCCGGAAACCGTGTGCCGTCACCGGCCGGCACCAGCTGCATCGGTACCGCTTCAAGCCCGGCATGGCGGCGAATGGCGGCAAAGGTGGCCACGGCGGCCTCGTGGGGTGACTGTACCTGGGCCGGGAA
The DNA here is from genome assembly GCF_022227845.1 of Ectothiorhodospira lacustris. Lineage (GTDB taxonomy): Bacteria > Pseudomonadota > Gammaproteobacteria > Ectothiorhodospirales > Ectothiorhodospiraceae > Ectothiorhodospira > Ectothiorhodospira lacustris. The sequence continues at coordinate 47,362 of NZ_JAJNQN010000005.1, forward strand.
ATGTTCGCGGATAGGCATGACCAGGTGGGCCTGGTCCAGGGGACGCAGGTCATCCTGCTGTGCCATGGCCCACGCGTGAACGTCCCGGATCCAGGCGCAGGTGGTGTCGTCGACGATGGGGGCACGGCGAAACAGGTTCAGCCAGGCGGGAACGGCGGGATTCAAGATTGAACTCATGGGAGGAACCGGGTGCGGGCATGATCTTCAGATCGTACACTGACTGCTGTGTCTACGGCGCCATTTGGCCCACTGGTTGTAGGCAAAGTCACCGCAATGGAAAAGCCCCGGCAGACTCAACAGGGCGGCGGTCCTGCCCATGCCCGCCGCGCGCCAGTAACCCAGGGTGGCGGCAAAGCCCACCCGCATCCGTTCACCGTCGAAATAATGGATGCGGGTCAGCAGGGCTTCCAGTGAATAGCCCTCGGGCGGCCGGAAATCGGCGGCACTGATGTCTATCAGACTGACCCGTGGCTCCAGACGGGGACGCAGCTTGTTGATTTCCTTCCGGCACAGCCCGCAGGAGGCGTCATAGTAAAGACGAGGTTGCGATTCGGTCGACACGGTCACCTCCGGATTCATTCATTTGCGGAAATCCTGTAGAACCATTCTAACCCTCATATATCCTGATGGCGATGTACCCTTGATGAAAGAAGACAACAGGGTTGCTGCACCAAGCCCCTCGGGGAGAGGGGCGTATCTGCGATGGAATCCGGGTTCTTTCGCGTTGACTCTCATGCATCTTGACAGTTGGCGGAACGGGAGCTTGATATGACGGCAGCAAGGGTTGGCTATCACCTGGGTGTCACGTCCCAGGGCCGGGAGGTGGATCAGGACGCCCTGCCCCTGCGCGGGCACCTGCCCGACTGGCTGAAGGGGGTACTGCTGCGCAACGGTCCAGGCCTGTTCGAGACCGGCGACTACCACTGCCGTCACTGGTTCGACGGGCTGGCCATGCTGCAGTCCTTCACCCTGCGGGGCGGGCGCGTGGGGTTTCGCAACCGGCATCTGGCCACTCGCACCCTGGAACAGGCCCGGCACAACGGACGTATCCAGGGCTCGGGATTCGCCACCGACACCCATCATTCCCTGCTCAAGCGCCTGCGGGGTCTGGTGCGGCCCGTCCTCACGGACAACGCCAACGTGAACATTGCCCATCTGGCCGGCCAGGTCGTATGCCTGACCGAAACGCCCCTCCCCATGGCCTTCGACCCGGACACCCTGGAGACCCGGGGCCCCCTGCCCTTCACCGACACCACCGAGTTGCACCTGAGCACGGCCCACCCCATGGCAGACAGCCACAGCGGGGATCTCTACGGCTTCGGGATACGGTTCGGCCTCAACAGTGAATACCTGCTGTTCCGCATCCCCGCCGGCACACGGCGGCGCCGGATCATCGCCCGGTTGCCGGTGAAGACCCCCGCCTACATGCACAGCTTTGCCCTCACCCGTCACCACCTGGTATTGAGCGAATTTCCGCTGGTGGTCACGCCCCTGGACATGCTGATCACGGGCCGGCCGTTCATCGAAAACTTCCGCTGGCTACCGGAGCTTGGCACCCGCTTCCAGGTCTTCGACCGGCAGCGCGGCACCCACCTGGCCACCTGCGTGGGTGAGCCCTGCTTTGCCTTTCATCACATCAACGCCTTTGAGGACCAGGCCGGTCGGCTGCAGGTGGATCTGGCCGCCTATCCGGATGCCGACGTCATCCGCCGCCTGTACCTGGAACCCCTGCGCCGGGGCTGGACGGAGCCGGCCTGCGGCGAGGCCTGGCGCTTCACGCTGGATGTCCGCCGGGGCACCGCGACCCGCACCGTGCTCGGTGAACGCGGTCTGGAGTTACCCCGCATCCATGCCACCCGATGCAGTGGCCGGGACTATCGTTACGTCTACGGAACCGGCAACCATGTCCCCGGGGCGCTGATGGATGAACTGGTGAAGCTAGATGTCGGACGCGGCACGCACCTGACCTGGAGCGAGGCCGACGGCTACCCCGGCGAACCGGTGTTCGTGCCCAGACCCGGCGCCACCGAGGAGGACGATGGCGTGCTGCTGAGCGTGGTCCTGGATGCCGCCGCCGGCACCAGTCACCTGCTGATCCTGGATGCCCGCACCCTGGAGGAACGGGCGCGGGCCACCCTGCCCATCCCCCTGCCCTTCGGCTTTCACGGAGCGTTCCTGCCCGATCATGCCGGGTAGGTGGCGTTTGCAAACGGGGTCAGGAAACGAATTTCTCAATCACGCTGTCCGCCCCGATCAGGGGGAGAATGCGGACCAGCACCTGATCCATTACGCCGTTCTCGGCCTTGGTGATGAAATCGGCTTTCCGGTCTTTCCAGGACAGGGTCTGGATCAGGCTTGACGCGACTACGGAAGGCTTGTCCAGATTACTCACGGGAACCTCGGTGGCAGTACCGCGAATGCTTGTGCTGATTGGGCAGCAGATCAGCAATCCAGTCTGCCCGTTGTACTGCCTGGATGACAATACCAGCGCTGGTCGGTATTTTCCGATCTCCTTGCCCTTGGTGGGCTCGAAGTCCAGCCAGACAATATCGTTTCGATCAGGAACGTACTGAACCATCAATCCCCCACCTCGGCCGAGGAGGGTCGGGCAAGCTCGTCCGCGTGAGCACCATGGGCATCAAGCCCTTTCAGCAGCTCGGCTTCCGAGAAGGGAAGGTTGACCTTGCGCGGCGCCTTTTCGGCAGCCTCGATCACAATTTTTCCGGCCTTCACATCAATGGTGATCGGGCTGGAAATGTCCAGTTTGGCTTGAGCCAAAATCTTGCTGGACAGGCGCACAGCCGCGCTGTTTCCCCAACGCTTGATTTGGCTTTGCATATCCCCCCCCCCCGGCCAACCGCCATGGACGCACAATGCGCCTACCATAGTCGGCATGAAAACAGGTGTCAACATATGTATCTACCTGCCAGACAGATTTCAATTCCCGCAATCCTGACAACGGTTGTGGGATGAAAATAAAGTTTCATCCCACACAAATAGGACCGAAGACGTCGCCCCCTACTCCACCGTGACTGACTTGGCCAGGTTACGGGGCTGGTCCACGTCGGTGCCCTTGAGCACGGCGGTATGATAGGCCAGCAGTTGCAGGGGGATGGTGTGGATGATGGGAGAAAGCCAATCGTCCACCGGCGGCACCGCCAGGCTCTGGATGGCGCCATCGTGGCCCAGGGCTTCCACGTCGTCGGTGAAGACCAGCAAATGCCCACCCCTGGCCCGGACTTCTTCCAGGTTGGACTTGAGCTTTTCCAGCAGGGGGTTGTTGGGGGCGACCACCACCACGGGCATGTCCGCGTCCACCAGGGCCAGGGGGCCATGCTTGAGTTCGCCGGCGGGATAGGCCTCGGCGTGGATGTAGGAGATTTCCTTGAGCTTGAGGGCGCCTTCCAGGGCGATGGGGTAATGACAGCCCCGGCCCAGGAACAGGGCGTGCTGCTTTTCCACCAGGGTCATGGCCAGGCGTTCGATGGGGCCGTCCAGGTGGAGTACCTTTTCCATCACCGCCGGAAGGGCGCGTAGCTGTTCCACGAAGTGGCGGATGCGGGCGGCATCCAGGCCGTGGTGGCGACCCAGGGCCAGGACCAGCAGGAACAAGGCCACCAGTTGGGTGGTGAAGGCCTTGGTGGAGGCCACGCCGATCTCCGGCCCGGCATGGGTCATGAGGACCATGTCGGACTCCCGCACCAGGGAGCTTTCCGGCACGTTGCAGATGGCCAAAGAACCCAGGTAGTCATCTTCCCGCGCCTGCCGCAGGGCGGCCAGGGAGTCGGCGGTTTCGCCGGACTGGGAGATGGTCAGCAGCAGGCAGTCGGGCAGTACGGCATGGCGGCGATAGCGGAATTCGCTGGCCACTTCCACCCGGCAGGGCAGACCCAGCAGACCCTCGATCCAGTAAGCGGCCACCATACCCGCATGGTAGCTGGTGCCGCAGGCCAGGATCTGGACCGACCTCACCCGCTTGAGCAGGGCCTCGGAGTCGGGACCCAGGATACCTTCCAGCACCCCGTCACCGGACAGGCGGCCCTCCAGGGTCTCGGCCACGGCCCGGGGCTGTTCGTGGATCTCCTTGAGCATGAAGTGCCGGTAGCGGCCCCGGTCGGCGGCGTTGGCAGTGAGGCTGCTTTCGGTGACCGGACGTTCCACGGGACGCAGTTCGGCATCAAAAAGCTGCACCTGGTCCCGGCGCAGTTCCGCCAGATCGCCGTTTTCCAGGTAGATGAAGCGCTGGGTCACCGGCAGCATGGCCTGGATGTCGGAGGCGATGAAGTGTTCGCCGATGCCCACCCCGATGATCAGGGGGCTGCCCTGGCGCACGGCGATGAGGCGGTCGGGCTGGTCGCGGGCAATCACGCCCAGGGCATAGGCGCCGGTGAAGTGGGTCACCGCCCGCTGCACTGATTCCAGCAGGTCCAGCCCCTGGAGGCAGTAATCCATGATCTGGTGGGCGATCACCTCGGTGTCGGTGTCCGAGGTAAAGGTGTAGCCCTTGGCCTTGAGTTCGCCGCGGATCTCGGCGTAGTTCTCGATGATGCCGTTGTGGACCACGGCGATGTGGTCCCGGCTCATGTGGGGGTGGGCGTTGTATTCGGTGGGGCTGCCGTGGGTGGCCCAGCGGGTGTGGGCGATGCCCAGGGTGCCGCGCAGGCCGGCTCCGGCCAGGCGCTGGGCGAGGGCTTCCACCTTGCCGACGGCCCGCTCCCGCTGCAGGCCGGCATCCGGGTTCAGGACCACCAGGCCGGCGGAGTCGTAGCCGCGGTATTCCAGGCGGCGCAGGCCTTCGATAAGGATGGGTTCTACGTCACGCTGGGCGATGGCGCCGATGATTCCGCACATGGTTTGCTGGCCTCTGCTGGTCTTCGGGTCCCTCTCGCTCTTCGGGAGGGGTTGGGGTGAGGGATGGGTTTGACCGGGTGGCTGGGTTTGGCTTCCCCCCTCATCCCCGGCCCTTCTCCCACGAGGGGAGAAGGGCGTTTTCTACCTCAGCGCTTTTTCACCGGTCGCTGCCAGTCCGGGCGGGTCTCCTGGGGGGCGCGGGTCAGGGTGAGCCGGCCCGGCGGAGCCGGCTGGTTGATGGTGGAGCCGGCACCAATGGTGGCGCCCTCGCCGATGGTGACCGGGGCCACCAGGGCGGTGTTGGAGCCGATGAAGGCGTGGTCGCCGATCACCGTCTGGTGCTTGTTCACCCCGTCGTAGTTGCAGGTGATGGTGCCGGCGCCGATATTGACCTGACGGCCCACCCGGGTGTCACCCACGTAGCTCAGGTGGTTGATCTTGCTGCCCTGCCCCACCCGGCTCTTCTTGATCTCCACGAAGTTGCCTACATGCACACCGTCGTCCAGTTCGGTGCCGGGGCGCAGGCGGGCGAAGGGGCCGATGGTACAGCCGGGGCCGATGCGGGCGTCTTCGATCACACTGTGGGCGCGGATCACCGCGCCGGGACCCACGTGGGCATTGGTCAGCACGCAGTGGGGACCGATATGCGCCCCCTCCCCCAGCACCACATGGCCTTCCAGGATCACGTTCACATCCAGGGTGACATCCCGGGCGGCGGTGACGGTACCGCGGATGTCCAGCCGGGCGGGGTCCATGACGGTGATACCGGCGCGCATCAGGGCCTCGGCCTGACGACGCTGATACAGGCGTTCCATGGCTGCCAGTTGCACCCGGTCGTTGATGCCCATGAACTCATCGGCATCCGTGGCCGGGATCACGGTCACCGGGACCTCTTCGGCCACCGCCAGACCAATGCAATCGGTGAGATACAACTCACCCTGGGCGTTGTCCGGCGAGAGCTGGTCCAGCCAGCTCGCCAGGGCGGTGCGACGGGCCGCCATGAAACCGGTGTTGACCTCATTCACGGCCCGCTCTCCGGCATCGGCATCCTTTTGTTCGACAATGCGCAGGGGCCTGCCCCGGTCGTCGCGAATGATGCGTCCGTAGCCGGCGGGGTCCGGCAGGATCATGGATTGCACGGCCAGGGCATGGTCGTTCAGGCCGTCCAGCAGGGCCTGCAGACTCGCGGCACTCACCAGGGGGACATCGCCGTAGAGGATCAGCACCCGGTCATCGGGACCGGCCACCGGCAGGGCCTGGGCCACGGCATGACCGGTGCCCCGCTGCTCCCGCTGTTCCACCCAGGTGACGGGGGCATCGGTCAGTCGCTCACGGACCTGGTCGCCGCCATGGCCATAGACCACCGCAAGCCGCTCGGGCCTGAGTGAGTGCGCGGTTTCGATGACGTGAGAAAGGAGTGGGCGTCCGCCCAACGGATGCAGCACCTTGGGCAGTGCCGATCGCATACGTGTCCCTTGCCCGGCGGCAAGGATGATGATGGTGGTTTCCATAGTCACCCGCAGTCCTGCCTTGGGTTGTGCGCGGAAACGGAAACACGGTCATGCCGTCGGCATGACCGTGTGTTCCCGGGTACTGCTTACTGGTTGGTGCTCTTGCGCAACTTCTGGATCATGCGCAGGCGCGCCGCAGCCTCAATCAACTCCGACTGTGCCTTGGCATAGTCGAAGTCGGACCGGCGGTTGGCCAGGGCATCTTCCGCCCGCTGCTTGGCCTCCAGGGCCTCGGCCTCGTCCAAGTCCTTGGCGCGGATGGCCGTATCCGCCAGTACAGTCACCACATGGGGCTGCACTTCCAGCAGACCACCGGAGATGAAGATGTGATGCTCTTCTCCGGACTCGGACACCTTCACCCGGATTTCGCCGGGTTTGAGCAATGCCACGAACTGGGAGTGACGAGGCAGAATACCCACCTCGCCCTGTTCTGCCGGCGCCACCAGCATGTGAGCCGTACCGGAGTAGATGGACTCCTCCGCGCTCACAATGTCGACGTGAAACGTCATAGCCATGGGTGCCCCCGATTACTTGTTGAGCTTCTCCGCCTTCTCGACGGCCTCTTCGATGCTGCCCACCATGTAGAAGGCCTGCTCGGGGAGATGATCGTACTCACCGTTGACGATGGCCTGGAAGCCGTGAATGGTGTCCTTGAGGGACACGTATTTGCCCGGTGCGCCGGTGAACACTTCGGCCACGAAGAAGGGCTGGGACAGGAAGCGCTGAATCTTACGCGCGCGAGCCACCACCAGCTTGTCATCTTCGGACAACTCGTCCATGCCCAGGATGGCGATGATGTCCTTGAGTTCCTTGTAGCGCTGCAGGGTGTTCTGCACGGCACGGGCGGTGTCGTAGTGCTCCTGACCGATGACCAGCGGGTCCAGCTGACGGCTGGTGGAGTCCAGCGGGTCCACGGCGGGGTAGATGCCCAGCTCGGCGATCTGACGGGACAGCACCACGGTGGCGTCCAAGTGAGCAAAGGTGGTGGCCGGAGAGGGGTCGGTCAGGTCGTCCGCAGGCACGTACACGGCCTGGATGGAGGTGATGGAACCCTTCTTAGTGGAAGTGATGCGCTCCTGCAACACACCCATTTCCTCGGCCAGGGTCGGCTGGTAGCCCACCGCGGAAGGCATGCGGCCCAGCAGTGCGGACACCTCGGTACCGGCCAGGGTGTAACGGTAGATGTTGTCAATGAACATCAGCACGTCACGGCCTTCGTCACGGAAGAATTCGGCCATGGTCAGACCGGTCAGGGCCACGCGCAGACGGTTGCCCGGCGGCTCGTTCATCTGGCCGTACACCAGGGCCACCTTGTCGAGCACGTTGGAGTCTTTCATTTCGTGGTAGAAGTCGTTCCCTTCACGGGTACGCTCACCCACGCCGGCGAACACGGAGTAGCCGGAGTGCTCGATGGCGATGTTGCGGATCAGCTCCATCATGTTCACGGTCTTGCCCACACCGGCGCCGCCGAACAGACCCACCTTGCCGCCCTTGGCGAAGGGACACAGCAGGTCGATCACCTTGATGCCGGTTTCCAGCAGTTCGGTGGAGCCCGCCTGCTCTTCATAGCTGGGGGGCGCGCGATGGATGGACCAGTGTTCATCGGCCTTGACGTCACCGGCGTTGTCCACCGGCTGGCCCAGCACGTCCATGATACGGCCCAGGGTGGCCTTGCCCACGGGCACGGAGATGGGCTTGCCGCTGTTGGACACCTTGATGCCGCGGCGCAGGCCGTCGGAAGAACCCATGGCGATGGTACGCACGATACCGTCACCCAGCTGCTGCTGCACTTCCAGGGTCAGGCCGACCTCCTCCACCATGAGGGCATCGTAGACCTTGGGCACGGCGTCACGGGGGAACTCTACGTCCACCACCGCGCCGATAATTTCAACGATGTTTCCAGCACTCATGTTGATAATCCTCTAGTCTCTCAAATCTTGAACCGGGGTCGGCCTCAGACCGCTGCGGCGCCGCCGACGATCTCGGAGATCTCTTGGGTAATGGCTGCCTGGCGGGCCTTGTTGTAGACCAGCTGCAGCTCATGGATGAGATCTCCGGCGTTGTCGGTGGCGGACTTCATGGCCACCATGCGGGCAGCCATCTCACAGGCAACGTTCTCGACCACCGCCTGGTAGATCACCGACTCGATGTACCGGGTCAGCAGCGTATCCAGCACCGGCACGGTGTCCGGTTCGTAGATGTAATCCCAGTGATGCTTGAGCTCCTGCTCGCCGGTCGGCACGATGGGCAGCAGGGTGGTGGCCTTGGGCTGCTGGCTCATGGTGTTGACGAACTCGTTTTCCATCAGGATCAGCCGGTCGATACGACCTTCGTCGTAGTGGTTCAGCATGACCTTGACGCTGCCGATGAGGTCATTCAACCGGGGCCGGTCGCCCAGGTTGCCCACATTGGCCACGACTTCGCCGCCAAGGCGCCGGAAGAATCCGAGCGCCTTGTTGCCGATCAGGCACAACTCGATCTCCGCGCCTTGGTTGCGCCATTCGGTCATGGTCTGCACGGTCTTCTTGAACAGGTTGATGTTCAAGCCGCCGCACAGGCCGCGATCGGTGGAGACGACGATGATGCCCACCCGCTTGACCTCGCGTTCCTCCAGGTAGGGGTGCCGATATTCGGCATGGGCCATCGCCACGTGCCCCATCACCTGACGGATCTTGTCGGCATAGGGGCGGGTCGCCAGCATGCGGTCCTGCGCCTTGCGCATCTTGCTGGCGGCCACCATCTCCATGGCCTTGGTGATCTTCTGAGTATTCTTGATACTCTTGATCTGGCCGCGGATCTCTTTTGCGCCTGCCATAAGTCAGCTCCCGGTTACCAGCTGTGGTTTGCCTTGAAGTCTTCCAGGGCAGCCTTCATGCCGGCCTGGATCTCATCGCTGTAGTCGCCCTTCTCATTGATCTTGGCGAGCAGTTCCGCCTGGCTGGAGCGCAGATAGTCGTGCAGGGCGTGCTCAAAATCCACCACCTTCTTCACGTCAACATCGTCCAGGAAGCCTTGTTCGGCGGCATACAGGGAGAAGGCCATCTCGGCAATGGACAGCGGGGCATACTGCTTCTGCTTCATGAGTTCCATGACGCGCTGACCACGCTCCAGCTGTTTGCGGGTGGCCTCGTCCAGATCGGAGGCGAACTGCGAGAACGCAGCCAGCTCACGGTACTGGGCCAGGGCCAGACGCACACCGCCGCCCAGCTTCTTGATGATCTTGGTCTGAGCCGCACCACCCACACGGGACACGGACAGACCGGCGTTGATGGCCGGACGGATACCCGAGTTGAAGAGGTCGGTTTCGAGGAAGATCTGACCGTCGGTGATGGAGATCACGTTGGTGGGCACGAAGGCCGACACGTCACCCGCCTGGGTCTCGATGATGGGCAGGGCGGTCAGGGAGCCGGTCTTGCCTTTCACTTCACCGTTGGTGAAGGCTTCCACGTACTCGGCGTTGACGCGGGAGGCGCGCTCCAGCAGACGGGAGTGCAGATAGAAGACGTCACCCGGATAGGCTTCGCGGCCCGGCGGGCGGCGCAGCAGCAGGGAGACCTGACGGTAAGCCCAGGCCTGCTTGGTGAGGTCGTCATAGATGATCAGGGCGTCTTCGCCGCGGTCACGGAAGTACTCACCCATGGCGCAACCGGCGTAGGGGGCGATGTACTGCATGGCGGCGGAGTCGGAGGCGGTGGCAGCGACGATGATGGTGTGATCCATCGCGCCGTGCTCTTCCAGCTTGCGCACCACGTTGGCAATGGAGGAGGCCTTCTGGCCCACTGCCACGTAGATACACTTGATGCCGGTACCCTTCTGGTTGATGATCGCGTCGACCGCTACGGCGGTCTTGCCGGTCTGGCGGTCGCCGATGATCAGCTCACGCTGACCGCGGCCGATCGGCACCATGGCGTCGATGGCCTTCAGACCGGTCTGCACCGGCTGATCCACGGACTTGCGCTCGATCACGCCCGGCGCGATCTTTTCGATGGGGGAGCTGTGCTTGGTCTCGATGGCACCCTTGCCGTCGATGGCCACGCCCAGGGAGTTCACCACGCGACCCAGCAGGGCCTCGCCCACCGGGACTTCAAGAATGCGACCGGTGCAGCGGGCGGTGTCGCCTTCCGTGATGTGCTTGTAGTCACCCAGCACCACGGCGCCCACGGAGTCGCGCTCCAGGTTCAGGGCCATGCCGAAGGTGTTGCCGGGGAACTCGATCATTTCACCCTGCATGACATCGGCCAGACCGTGCAGGCGGACGATACCATCGGACAGGCTGACCACGGTGCCCTCGGTGCGTGCTTCCGCCGCGGACTCGTAGTTCTTGATGCGCTGGCTGATCAGTTCACTGATTTCAGACGGGTTGAGTTGCATATTTCGAATCCTCTTAGCGGCTCAGATTGGAGGCCAGGCGCGTCAGGCGCCCACGGACTGAGCCATCGATGACCAGATCTCCCGCGCGGATGATGGCGCCGCCGATGAGGCTGTCGTCCACTTCGCAGACCAAATCCACTTCCTTGCCGAGCCGCTTTTTCAGGGCTGCGGCGATGGACTTCTGCTGCTCCGCGTCCACCGCCTGGGCGGAGATCACGGTGGCTTCCACCTTGTTCTCGGCATCGGCACGCATCACCTCGAACAGGGCGGTGATCTCCGGCAGCAACGCAAGCCGGCCATTCTCAGCCAGCAGACGGATGAAGTTGCGTCCGCCATCATCCACCTTGCCCTCGCACACTTCGGTGAAGGCCTTGGCGATCGTCTCGCGGGTGAGTTTGGGGCTGTCGAGTAAGGCACGCATGTTCGGATCGTGCGCAACCGCCGACATGAAGGCCAGCTGGTCAGACCAGCCGGCCAGATTACCGGCATCACGAGCGACTTCGAACACCGCCTTGGCATAAGGCCTTGCGGCCGTCGTGTTTTCAGACATGGCGGCTCACCTAGATCTGGCTCACCAGGTCTTTGATCACCTGATTGTGGGCCTTGGCGTCGATTTCCTTCTTCAGGATGCGTTCAGCACCGGAGATGGCCAGGGTACCCACCTGCTTGCGCAGTTCTTCGCGCGCACGGGTGACTTCCTGTTCGATCTCGGACTGGGCAGCCGCCTTGATGCGATCACCTTCCTGACGCGCGGTGTCCTTGGAGGACTCCACGATCTCGTTGGCCCGCTTCTGGGCCATGGCGACGATATCTGCGGCCTGCTGCTTGGCCTCCTGAAGAACCTTTTTGGCTCTTTCTTCGGCAAGCTGTTGCTCATGCTTGCCACGCTCGGCAGCGGCGAGGCCATCGGCAATCTGCTTCTGACGCTCCTGCATCGCCTTGATGATGGGGGGCCACACATATTTCATGGTGACCCACACCAGCAGGGCGAAGGTGATCATCTGGCCGAGCAGCGTGAGATTGATATTCACGTTGCTACCTCCCCTTGAGACGGTTTAACGGATGGCATGTGCGGGAAAGATCCGCGCCTTAACCGGTCACCGCACCCAGGAAGGGGTTCGCAAAGGTGAAGAACAGGGCCAGACCCACACCGATCATGGTCACGGCGTCGAGCAGACCGGCCACGATGAACATCTTGACCTGCAGCATCGGCACCATTTCCGGCTGACGGGCTGCGCCTTCCAGGAAACGACCACCCAGCAGACCGAAGCCGATGGCGGTACCCAGAGCACCCATACCCAGGATCAGGCCAACAGCGATGGCGGTCATACCCTGAACGTTAGCGACAGCAAGTGCGAGTTCCATAACTTCCTCCAAATGTGAAAGGTCAAAACAATGCAAGAACAACTTGGTTTGAATGAACCCCGGCCGGTTCAGCACCGACCGGGAAGGCATCATTCATCAGTGGTCTTCGTGGGCCATGCTCAGATAGACGATGGTCAGCACCATGAAGATGAAGGCCTGCAGGGTGATGATCAGCAACTTGAACAGGGACCAGGACAGCCCCAGGGTCCACTGGATGTACCAGGGCAACAGGGCGATCAGGGTGAAGATCAGGCCGCCGGCGTACATGTTCCCGAACAGTCGCAGGGACAGGGAGACGGGCTTGGCAATCTCTTCGACCACCTTGAGGACCAGGTTGAAGGGCAGCAACCACTTGCCGAAGGGATGGAACATCATCTCCTTGGCAAAGCCGGCACCACCCTTGATCTTGATGCTGTAGAAAATGATCAGGAAGAACACCGCGATGGACATGCCGAAGGTGGCATTGATGTCCGACGTGGGATTGATGCGCAGGTATTCGATGCCGATGGCGTGCGCAAGATAGGGGAGCAGGTCATAGGGCAGCAGCTTGAGCGAGTTCATGAGGAAAATCCACACGAACAGGGTCAGCGCCAGCGGGGCGATCAGATCGGAGCGACCGTGGAAGGTGTCCTTCACCTGCTGGTCCACGAAGCCGACGATGATCTCGACGAAATTCTGCAGGGCGCCGGGGACACCGGTGGTGACGCTCTTGGCCACCTGCATAAAAATGTATAGGAACACCCCGCCTGCAAGCAGGGAGAAAAGCATGGTATCCACATGGATCGACCAGAACGACTCGGGATTACCCAGCGTCAGGTGCCCCAGATGGTGCTTGATGTAATCCCCAGCAGATTCGTATTCCATTGACATGGTGTTCGCTCGCTTTTACTCGTTCGCGCCGGACAGCATCGGCAGCAGTGCCAGCCAGAAGGCCAAGAGACCGGCCATGTAAGTCAGGAACATGGGCAGGAAGTCCACTTTCAGCCACACGATTGCAACCACAAACAGGATGACGGTCAGGAGGATCTTCTGTGCCTCCCCGACATAAAAACTTCTCACGATGATCTTCGCCGGCTTCCCTCTCCGGCCAGAAAAGACGCGCAGGGCAAAATAGGCCGTCGAAATAAAACTGATCATGCCCCCCGTCAGTGCAGCCCAGGCGGCCTGTGGTCCGGCCAGCCCGTAGGCGATCAGCCATCCGGCGATCGCCACGATCATCTGCAGCCCGAGGACCGTTCCGGCAGTCCGATTAATCATGACTGCTCCGGGCGAACTGATTGTCTGACTCGCTGATGAAGTTCACCCATTCTTCCCGGCGCCGGACAGGCGCCCACGGTCGACGGCAGCCGCGGATTATAAGAGTCCATGGACGGGGGGTCAATGTATCAGTGACTGTTAATGATCTCATATGGAAGTCCGGGGTCAGCGGATGTGGCCTAGAATCCCGTCCAACTCGTCCAGGCTGTTGTACTGGATCACCAGCCGCCCTTTGCCCTTGGTGTTGTACTGAATATTCACCCGCGCCCCCAGCCGATCAGATAGATCGCTCTCCAACCGGGCCACATCCGGGTTGCGCGGCGGCGGAGGCGCTGCCTCCTGCTGCGCGCTTTTCTGCAGCGACTGCACCAGGCGCTCCGTCTCCCGTACCGACAAGCCCTTCTCCGCCACCTCCCGGGCCGCCGTCACCTGCTCACCCTCAACCAAGGCCAGTAGTGCACGGGCATGGCCCATCTCCAGACGCCCCTCGTCCAGCAGCGCCTTCACGGGCCCTTCCAGGTCCAGCAAACGCAGCAGATTGGTGACGCCGACCCGGGAACGCCCCACCGCCTCGGCGGCCTGCTGGTGGGTCATGCCGAATTCGTGAATCAGCCGCTGCAGGGCATTGGCCTCTTCCAAGGGATTGAGATCCTCCCGCTGGATGTTTTCGATCAGGGCCATGGCGGCGGCCGCCTGATCCGGCACCTCCCGCACCACGGCCGGGATCTCCCGCAACCCGGCCATCTGCGCCGCCCGCCAGCGCCGCTCACCGGCCACCAGCTCGTAGCCGCCGGCCACCGAGCGTACCACCACCGGCTGCACCACGCCCTGAGCACGAATGGACTCGGCCAATTCCTCCAGTGCCTCGGGGCGCATGTTCATCCGGGGCTGATAACGCCCGCGGCTGACCTGCTCCACGGGAATATGACGCAGGCCGTTACCGCCCTCTTCGCGGGCCTCCGACTCGGACCGGGTGCCGGCGGCACCGGCACTGGACAGCAGGACGTCCAGACCACGCCCCAGCCCTGTCTTTCTCTTTGTCATGACTTACTGCTCTCCAGAAACGGACACTGCCTCGACCGCCCCTTCCGGTGCGGCTCCGCGACCCTCGCGGCGCAGGATCTCCCCCGCCAGCGCCAGGTAGGCCAGGGCGCCCCGGGAGGATTTGTCATAAAGGATCACCGGCAGACCATGACTGGGCGCCTCGGCCAGGCGGATATTGCGGGGAATGACGGTGCGATAGACCTTGTCACCGAAATGGCGGGTGAGCTGCTCGGACACCTCGGTGGTCAGGTTGTTGCGCGGATCGAACATGGTGCGCAGCAGACCGTGGATGTGCAACTCGTGATTGACCGACTCACGGATGCTGTCGACGGTCTGCACCAGGGCCGACAGCCCCTCCAGGGCGTAGTACTCGCACTGCATGGGGATGATCACCCCATGGGCCGCCACCAGGGCGTTCACCGTGAGCATGTTCAGGGCGGGAGGGCAGTCAATGAAGATGAAATCGTACTGATCCCGGATCGGCGCCAAGGCCTCCTGCAGCCGGTATTCCCGGCGCAGGGCCGTCATCAGGCTCACCTCCGCCACTGTCAGATCCCCGTTGGCGGGCATCAGGCTGTAACCCACCGGGTCCAGCTTCAGAATGGCCTGTTCCGCGCTGACGCGTTTCATGAGCACATCGCAGGCGCTGTGGGTGAGGTCGTACTTGTCGGCCCCGCTGCCCATGGTGGCATTGCCCTGGGGATCCAGATCGATCAGGAGAACGCGGCGTCGGGTAGCGGCCAGGGAGGCGGCCAGATTGATGCTGGTGGTGGTCTTGCCCACCCCGCCTTTCTGGTTGGCCACGGCGATGATTCTGACCATGTGTGCTAGTCCTTGGTGATCTCGACGAGATGCCGCACGGCCTCAAGGCCCGGCACCCGGAGCGAATGGGTGGCCACCACGCGCCAGCCGGCAGGCAGCGCCTCGGGATCGTCGTCCGCATCCCGCCCCTTCATGGCCAGCAGCTGGCCCCCGGGGGCGCACAGGTGCCCGGCCAGACGGGTAAAGGTGGTGGTAGCGGCGAACGCACGGCTGACGACTGTATCAAAGCCCCCGTCGGGGCGATAGCTTTCCACCCGCGCCTGGACCACGACGGCGTTGGACAGCCCCAGTTCCATCACCGCCTGGCGCAGGAAGCGGGTCTTCTTGCCGCCGGAGTCCAGCAACACCACCTGCCAGTCGGGACGCGCCAGGGCCAGGGGAATCCCGGGCAGACCGGGGCCGGTCCCGATATCGGCGATGCGCGGCCCCTTCACCCGGGGCAGGGCCGCCAGACTGTCCAGCAGATGCAGCCGGACCATGTCCTCGAAATCCCGGACCGCCGTGAGATTGTAGGCCCGGTTCCAGCGCTCCATCAGGCGCAGGTAGCGGCTCAAAGGCCCGGCCAGGGTCAGATCCAGGGACAGTTCGTTCAGGCCACGGTGAAGCAGATCGGCCGCGCCGAACGGCAGGGTATGGGACATGGTGTCGGACATCCGGGGATCAAGCACTGCGCTTCAGGCTCAGGGCCTGCTTCTTCAGGTGCACCAGCAACAGGGAAACGGCGGCGGGGGTCACACCGGGGATGCGGAAAGCCTGCCCCACGGTATGGGGGCGATGGTCCGCCAGCTTCTGACGGACCTCGTGGGACAGGCCACTGACGGCACCGTAGTCCAGATCATCGGGCAGCACTGTGTCTTCCAGGCGCCGGGTCCGGTCCACCTCGTCCTGCTGGCGTTGGATATAGCCGGCATACTTGGCCTGGATCTCCACCTGCTCCGCCACCCGGCCATCCGCCACGGCCGGCCCCGCACCGGGCAGGGACATGAGGTCTTCGTAGCCCACCCCGGGGCGCCGCAGCAGATCCATCAGGGCATAATCCCGACTCAGGGGACCGCCGAACAGGCGCTCGCCATCCTCCGGCGCCAGATCACCGGGGCGCATCGTCACGGTCTCAAGACGCAGGGTTTCCTGCTCGATCGCTTCCCGCTTACGTTCGAAGGCCGTCCAGCGTGCGTCATCCACCACACCCAGCTCCCGGCCCACGGGGGTCAGGCGCAGGTCGGCGTTATCTTCCCGCAAGGTGAGGCGATACTCGGCCCGGCTGGTGAACATGCGGTAGGGTTCCCGGGTGCCCTGGGTGATGAGATCGTCGATCATCACGCCCAGGTAGGACGTCTCCCGACGCGGATGCCAGGGTTCGCGCCCCTGCACCCGCAGGGCGGCATTGATCCCGGCCACCAGGCCCTGGGCCGCGGCCTCTTCGTAGCCGGTGGTGCCGTTGATCTGGCCGGCGAAGAACAGGCCCTGCAGAGGACGGGTCTCCAGGCTGGGGCGCAGGTCCCGGGGGTCGAAGAAATCGTATTCGATGGCGTAGCCAGGCCGGGTGATATGGGCCTGCTCGAAGCCTTCGATGGAACGCACCACCGCCACCTGCACGTCAAAGGGCAGGCTGGTGGAGATGCCGTTGGGGTAGACCTCGTGGGTGCTGAGCCCCTCCGGCTCGATGAAGATCTGGTGGCGTTCCTTGTCGGCAAAGCGCACCACCTTGTCCTCAATGGAGGGGCAGTAGCGCGGCCCCACCCCTTCGATCACGCCGCTGTACATGGGAGACCGGTGCAGGTTGGTGCGGATCACCTCCAGGGTACGGGGCGTGGTCCAGGTGATGTGACAGCTCACCTGGGACGGGTGATCGGAAGGCTTGCCCAGGAAAGAGAACACCGGCACGGGGGTATCCCCGGGCTGCTCGGTCAGGCGGGAATAATCGATGCTGCGGGCATCGATGCGGGGCGGCGTGCCGGTCTTCAGACGCCCGACCCGCAAGGGCAGCTCCCGCAGCCGCTGGGCCAGACGGATGGCCGGTGGGTCACCGGCGCGACCACCGGCGTAGTTGGCCTCGCCCACATGGATGAGCCCGCCCAGGAAGGTGCCCACGGTGAGCACCACACAGGGGGCATCAAAGCGCAGGCCGGCCTGGGTGACGACGCCGGTAACCCGGTCCCCGTCCACGATCAGATCGTCCACCGCCTGCTGGAACAGCTCAAGGCCCGGCTGGTTTTCCACCGCGTGGCGCACGGCGGCCTTGTAGAGGGCGCGGTCGGCCTGGGCGCGGGTGGCGCGCACGGCGGGACCCTTGCGGCTGTTGAGGGTGCGAAACTGGATGCCGCCCAGATCGGCGGCACGGGCCATGAGGCCGCCCAGGGCATCAATCTCCTTGACCAGATGGCCCTTGCCGATGCCGCCGATGGCGGGGTTGCAGCTCATCTGGCCGATGGTGTCGATGTTATGGGTCAGGAGCAGGATCCTGCAGCCCATGCGGGCCGCCGCCAGGGCGGCCTCGGTGCCGGCGTGGCCGCCGCCCACGACGATGACGTCGTATTGTGCCTGGTATTGCATAGTCAAGAGCCGGGCCGGAAGTGAGGAAAACCCCGTTAGTGTAGCGCGGATCAGTCCTCCTCGGGCACTATCAGCGCGGCATCCAGTCCGTCCAGCCCCTGCCGCCCCACCTTGTAACCCGCCAGGCGGGTGGCCGTGGCCAGGGCCTCCGGCACCGAACTGCCGGTGGCCAGGGCATGGATCAGGCCGGCATTGAACACGTCCCCGGCCCCCAGGGTGTCCACCACCCGGGGTGGGCGCCAGGCCGGGGCATGGAACAGACCGTCCCGACTGGCCCAGGCCCAGGAGCCCTCCTCCCCCCAGGTGCAGATCAGCACGGCGCCGGGCACGCGCTTATGCACGCTGCGCAGGAACGGCTCCGGCTCCTCGTAGCCCCGCCCGAGCACGAAGGGGCGGGAAAAGATGATCACATCGGGCTGTCCGAACAACATGTCCACCCCGTCCCGGTCCTTTTCCACCTCCAGGGAGATAGGCTGATGGGACTTCTGCTGGCTGCGCAGGGCCTGGAGCATGCGGCTGGTGGTGTGGGTATCCCGGGCCTGCACGTGCACCCATTGGTACTTGTCCAGGTTCAGCTTGGCCACATGAGGGGCGTCCAGTTCCGGCAGGTTGCGGTAGTGGACGATGGTGCGGGAACCGTTGGCGGCATTGAGGGTGATGTAGGAACAGGGGGTGCGCCCGGTGCGACGGCGGCAGGTTTCCACGTTGATCCCCCGCTCCCCCAGCAAGGACAGGAGGTATTCGCCGTCCGGATCATCGGCCACCACGGCGGCCAGGTCGCACTGGTGACCCAGTTGCTGCAATACATACAGGCTGTTGGCGGTATTGCCGCCGGGACAGGCGCGCTGTTCTCGGGCGCGGATCTCCTCATCCTCCACCGGATAGTGGTCAACGATGTTGATGATGTCCAGGGTGGCGACGCCGATGCCGAGAATATGGGCCATGGTGGATGATGCCCTACGGGCCTGTGATGATGTTGCACACAGGATAGTGAAAGGGAGGCAGCGGGGTAAAGGTATTGCAGCGCAAAAACGTGGACGGGAAGCGGCAGGCCGGCACCCGTGGGAGCCGGCCTGCCGACGAAAGGGTCCATCAGAAGTCGAAACGCACGCCGGCGGCGAAGACCTGGCCGCCGCGAACATCGCCCAGGGTACCCTCGCTGCTGTCATAAGGCTGCTGCCGTCCACCCCGCTTCTCGGTAATCGCGGCGGTTTCCTGCTCGAAATAGTACTCGGCAAAGAACGTCAGGCTGGGATTGAACTGATGATCCACGCCCACGTGGACGATGCTCTCACCGTAGTTTTCCACCTCGGCCACCATCAGCTTGAAGGTGTTCTTGCCCAGGGTGTAGCCGGCATAGACATTGACGGCATTGTTCCCGTCAGTCGCATCATCATCGCTGCTGATACGCTCGAACTTGCCTGCCAGATACAGATTACCGATGGCATGAGCGGCAGAAACACCCACGATTCGAGTATTGTCATTTCCATTCAGCTCATCCATGCCGATGGCCAAGGTGGTATCACCGAAGTTGTAGCTGCCGGTCAGCTGAACGCGATTATCATCATTGTCGCCGTTGTCCTCACTCCAGGCGAAGGCGAAGGACAGGCCGCTCATGTCCGGGCTGTAGTAACTGACAGTGTCACCCTGGCGAAAGGCCGTATAGGTGGCAAACCCGCTGTAGTAGGTGCTGAACATGTCCACCGGGGCGGCAATGGCATTGTAGTAGGGCAGCCACATCTGGCCATAGAGCAGGGTCCCCATCTCGCCCTGGACACCGATCTGGGCCACGCGCACATCCTGCTCCTGGTCCCACGGGTCCTGAACGGCCTTGTTGGCCAGATCCAGGGGCAGTTCCAGCTGACCGATCAGGGTCAGGCCTTCCATCAGGGGATAGTCCGCATTGAAACCGATGTTGGAATAGGCATCCCGCACGCCGGTATAGGAGTCCAGATGCTCCCGGTTATCGGGCCGCACGGACTCCACCTGCACCCGGGCGGAGCCGTAGAAATCAAAGTTGAGGTCACTCGCCTGTACGGCCGCCGGCACGGCCATGGCTGCGGCAACGGATGAGGCGATCAGGGTCTTTCTGTTCATGGGTCAATTTCCAGTCAAGTATATCGATGGTTACACGGGTAGCGAGCGGCCGGAAAAACAGGGGCCACCCGCCACCAAAAACAATCAGGGCAACCAGGTCTCCACCAGATCCCGGTTCTGTTCCACCCAGCGCTTCGCATTCTGGTAGGGATCACCACCCTCCTCATTCATGATCATCAGCGCCGCCATCTGGGCGGGGGTCCAGCTGAAGTTGTCGAGGATGGCGTAGGCCTCGGGCATCTCGTCTTTCAACCCGGCACGCACGATGGTGTGAATGGCTTCCTCGCCGCCATAGATACCCTTGGGATCATCCAGGTATTTCAGCTCCCAGCGGCCTTCCTTCCAGTGGGGGGTCCAGCCGGTGACCACCACCCAGTCATTGTTGCGGACGGCATTGGCCAGCACGCCGGTCATGGTGGCATCGGAACCTTCGATCAGGCGCAGTCTCAGGCCGTATTCGTCGATCACCCGCTCGGTGCTGCTCATCAGGCCCGCGCCGGGGTCGATGCCGATGATGCGACGGTCAAAACGGCGTGCGTGGTCGTTCAGCTCTTCGATGGAGTCAATTTCCACATAGGTCGGGACCATCAGACCGATACGGGTACCCACCAGGCTGGGACCCAGGTCTTCCACCCGATCCTTCACCCGCTCCAGGTAATGCTCATGGGTGGTAGGCAGCCAGGCAGCCACGAAGGCATCCTGGTCACCGGTGCCGACGGACTGCCACATGGCTGCGGCACTGACGGACGTCAGCCGCACGTCGTAACCGGCCTCTTCCAGTACCACCCGGATCACATTGGTACTGGCCACTTCACTGGCCCACTCCACATAGGGGATGTTGATCCGGCCCTTGTCGCCGGCCATGGCCGACAGGGGAGCGAATACCAGGGTTGCCACCAGGATCAGACTGGTGATCGCCGGGATTCCCGGCCTTGTTGTTGAAGTCATCATCTTCCTCCGGAAAATTGCATGGATACTCATAAAGTCCTGAAAAAGCCTCTTGCCGTCACTTCCGCGAAGGGTCCCTATCGCGACCCCCGATGAAGGCCCTCCCGCCGTCATTCCCGATACTTCCAAGTCGTCATTCCCGCCCCAAGTCGTCACGCCCCCCCCAGGTCGTCACTCCCGCGAAAGCGGGAGCCCAGGGTTTTGAACCCGCGACTGGATTCCCGCCTTCGCGGGAATGACGGGCTCAACTGTCGGCCCATGACCGGATTCCCGCCTTCGCGGGAATGACTTATTCAGGACCTCCCTCAAGAACCGTTCCCTGGAAAGGACTGCTCTCTATGAATCCTGAAGAGAGCCCCCCCCGAACTCGAGCCGGGGGAAATATGGCGACGGCTATGCCCCGGGCTTCTGCCCGATGCGCTGGGTCACCCGGTCCAGGATCATCGCCAGGATGACGATGGCAATACCGGCCTCGAAGCCGTTGCCCGGCTGCAGCCGCTGGATTGCCCGCCACACTTCGCCACCCAGACCGCCGGCGCCGATCATGGCGGCAATCACCACCATGGACAGGGCGAGCATGATGGTTTGATTGATGCCCGCCATGATGGTGGGTACCGCCAGCGGCAGCTGGACCTTGAACAACTTCTGCTTCCAGCTGGCGCCGAAGGCATCCGCGGCTTCCACCAGCTCCCGAGGCACCTGACGGATACCCAGAATGGTGAGACGGATGGCCGGTGGCATGGAAAAGATCACGGTGGCGAACATGGCCGACACCTGCCCCAGACCGAAGAAGGGAATCGCCGGAATCAGATAGACGAAGGCGGGCATGGTCTGCATGAAGTCCAGTACCGGCATGGTGGCCCGATGGAAGCGCTCCGACAGACCGCCCAGAATGCCGATAGGCAACGCGATGGCCACCGCGACCGCAGTCGCAAACAGCACCAGGGTGAGGGTCTCGATGGTGGCCTGCCAGAGTTGCAGGTTCCACAGGAACAGCAGGCCGGCCACGGTCCCGATGGCCACCCGACGCCCCGCCGCCCACCAGGCAATGCCGGCAAAGGCCAGGATCACCACCCAGGGGGGCGGAAAACTCAGCAGCATCACCACGCCGTCCACTCCGTCACTCAGGACGGTGCTGATGGCCCGGGTCAGACCGGAGAAGGTATCGGTCAGCCAGTCCAGGCCATCGTCGATATAGTCCGACAGGGGAAACTTGCCAAAGAAAGGAAAATCATGATTCATGACAGTGCTTCACTGGTTCGGTCCGCGGCGGTTTCCGGTGCCGTCGCTACATGATCCGACTGACCGGCCGACAGGGCCGCCAGCACGTTGCTCTTGACGATGGTGCCCAGCAGACGCCCACCGTCGTCCACCACCGCCGCTGGAATACGACTGTCCGCCAACAACCCGATCAGGGTGCTGACCGGCTCATCCGGCCCCACCGTCTGATGGTCCCGCTGGATGTGGGCCGCAATCTGCTTGTCTCCCTGCTCGATCGCCCGCCCCATGTCATCCGCCCACACGTAGCCCTCCAGGGTGCCGTCCCGCTGCACCACGAAGAGGCTGTAGAAACTCTCCTTCTCCATCTTGTGCAGGGCCGTGCGGGGGCCGTCCGAGGGAAGGGCCAACACCCTTGCATCGCGCATGATCCCGCCGGCGGTGAGGATCTGGGTCTTGTCCACATCTTCCACAAAGCGCTCCACATAGCGGCTGGCCGGAGAACTCAGGATCTCTTCCGGGGTCCCGATCTGGACCACCCGCCCATCCTTCATCAGCACGATGCGATCACCAAGCCTGAGGGCCTCATCCAGATCGTGGGTAATGAACACGATGGTCTTCTTCACCCGCGCCTGGAGATTGATCAGCTCCTGCTGCATGTCCCGGCGTATCAGCGGGTCCAGCGCACTGAAGGCTTCGTCCATGAGCAGGATGTCCGGGTCCACGGCCAGTGCCCGGGCCAGCCCCACCCGCTGCTGCATGCCCCCGGAGAGCTGCGCGGGCCAGGCCTGCTCCCAGCCGTCCAGACCCACCAGCTGCAGGGCCTGGTCTGCCCGCTCCTCACGCTCGGCCTGCTCCATGCCGCAGATCTCCAGTCCGAAGGCGGTGTTCTGCAGGATGTTCCGGTGGGGGAACAGGGCAAAGTTCTGGAACACCATGCCGAACTTGCTGCGCCGTAACGCCAGCAGATCCTTGTTGCTCAATACGGTGATGTCTTCCCCATCGATGAGCACCTGGCCCGCCGTCGGCTCGATCAGGCGGTTGAGACAGCGGATCAGGGTGGATTTGCCACATCCGCTCAGGCCCATGACCACCAGGATCTCCCCTTGCGCCACATCAAAACCGACGTCGGCGACACCCAGGGTGAGCCCGGTACGTTGCTGGATCTCCTTACGGTCGTATCCCTCCTCCATGAGCTTCAAGGCCGGGGCCGGCGGGTCGCCGAAGACCTTGGTGAGGTTTTTGACTGCTATTTTGGGTTGCAAGGCTACTGTCCTGTCTTCCCCCCGTAAGGGGTGGGTCGGTGTCAGTGTCTGACGACGGGCATCATCGGATGCCGGAAAAAGAAAAAGGCCGCGGATCAGACCGATCCACGGCCCGCGATATCAAGCAAGGGTCAACGCACGGCGCTGAGAAAATGCATGTGACGCTCGTAGTGCTCCAGAACGTCGTTGATGATGGCGTCCTTGCTCCAGCCCATGACGTCATAGTCCTGGCCGCCTTCGCTCAGATGCACTTCCGCATGGAAATACTTGAGTGCCTCGGCGCGCTGGCTGCGGGTATCGCGCATGACGAAGGTGGGGGGCTCATAGGCACGGGGACGCACTGAGTAAAAGAAGTCGATCTCCTCGCCGTGGCGGACCTCTACCCAGCAGCGTCCATCCTCGCCCACCCCGGTGTGAGCATCCCGATTCTGCTTGCGCAGTTCCTCGGCCACCGCCTCCAGGGCCGGTTTCACGGCCTCCTGGATATAGCGCATGACCTCGTTGCGCCGGGGCTGATGGACGATGGCGCGCAGGCGCGACTGCCAGCTCAGGGGTGAGTGGGGGCCGATGGGCAAGACCCGAGCCTGCAGGCTGATCCGCTTCATGGTGTCGATGCGCAGTGCCCTGAGCAGCCCCCAGCACATGAAGCACATGATGATGGCGAACGGCAGGGCGCTGGCGATGGTGGCCGTCTGCAGGGCCGCCAGGCCGCCGGCGATGAGCAGGGCCGCCGCCACGACACCTTCGATCACGGCCCAGAAGATTCGCTGCCAGGTGGGCGACTCTTCCCGGCCACCGGAGGTGAGGATGTCCACAACCAGAGAGCCGGAGTCCGAAGAAGTCACAAAGAAGGTCACTACCAGGAGTGTGGCCACCATGGCCATGATGGAGGACAGGGGCAGATGCTCGAAGAACTGAAACAGGGCCACCGAGGTATCCGCCGCCACCGCATCCGCCAGCTCGGTGATGCCCTGCTCCATGATCATGTGCAGGGCGGTATTGCCGAAGAAGGTCATCCACATGATGGTGAAGCCCACCGGCACCAGCAACACCCCGAAGGTGAACTCACGAATGGTGCGCCCCCGGGAGACACGGGCGATGAACATGCCCACGAAGGGCGCCCAGGCGATCCACCAGCCCCAGTAGAACAGGGTCCAGCCACCGATCCATGAGGTGGGTTCGTAGGCGTACAGATTGAAGGTCATGGAGAACAGGTTGGACATGTAATTGCCCGTGTTCTGCACCAGGGTCTGCAACAGATAGACGGTGGGTCCGGCCACCAGCACGAAGGCCAGCAGCCCCCCGGCCAGAATCATGTTCAGCACCGAAATCCGGCGGATGCCGCCATCCAGGCCCAGGGCCACGGACAGGGTGGCGATGGCGGTGATGACCACGATCAGGATGACCTGCACCGAGAGGGTATTGGGAATATCGAACAGATAGTTCAGGCCGGAGTTGATCTGCATGACGCCGAACCCCAGGGAGGTGGCGACGCCGAAGATGGTGCCCAGCACGGCAAAGGTGTCCACGGTGTGGCCGATACCCCCATGGATGCGGTCACCGATCAGCGGATACAGGGAGGAGCGGATGGTCAGCGGCAGATCATGGCGGAAGGCAAAATAAGCCAGGGACAGGGCCACCACGCCATAGATGGCCCAGGCATGCACCCCCCAGTGGAAGAGGGTGATACGCATGGACTGGCGGGCCGCCTCGACGGTTTCCGGGTCTCCCACCGGCGGGGTGACGTAGTGCATGACCGGCTCGGCCACGCCGAAGAACATGAGACCGATGCCCATGCCGGCGGAAAACAGCATGGCAAACCAGGAGGCATAACTGTAATCGGGCCGGCTGTGATCCGGACCCAGCTTGATGGTGCCGTAACTGGAAACCGCCACCCCGACCATGAAGACCACGAACCCGGCCACCGCCAGCACATAGAACCAGCCCACAGACTCGGAAATCCAGCCCTGCACGGCACTGAAGACGGTACCGGCCGTCTCGGTGAAGATGGCCGCAAACAGCACGAAGACCAGAGTGAGTACTGCCGAGGTGATGAACACCGGCGGGTTCATGAGGATGCGTGGAGCACGGGCTGAAGATGCACTCTGTTCGGTCATGTAACCTCCCTTCGTGGGTTTGATCGCCGGAATTCAGCGGAAAGCAAACCTCCCGCAAGCCTTTTTTACGCTAACATGAACCTTTGACATAATGCGAACTGGTTAAAAAATAGCCAGCAAGGCCGGCCTTGGCACCGCATTCACCTGGGATTTTGAAGGCATACCCTGTTGAAGGTGCTGAATCAGCGCCCCTATCGTCACTCCCGATACTCTCAGGTCCTCACTCCCGATACTCTCAGGTCGTCACTCCCGCGAAAGCGGGAGACCAGAATACCGACCCCTGCCTGGATTCCCGCCTGCGCGGGAATGACCTGCCAGGGATATCCCTATGGGAACGGCCAGTCGTAGTCGGTGATGACCGGGGCATGGTCCGAGAAGCGCTCGTCCTTGTAGATGCTCACCCCACGGGCCGATGCCGCCACCCCCGGCGTGGCAATCTGGTAATCCAGTCGCCACCCCACGTTCCTCGCCCAGGCCTGCCCCCGGTTGGCCCACCAGGTGTACTGTTCCGGCGCCTGATTCAGGCACCGGAAGGTGTCCACCCAGCCTACCTCATCAAATAGCACATCCAGCCAGGCCCGCTCTTCAGGCAGGAAGCCGGAGTTCTTCTGGTTGCTGCGCCAGTTGCGCAAGTCGATGGGCTTGTGGGCGATGTTCCAGTCCCCGCACAGGATGTATTCGCGCCCATCGGCCCGCTTTTGTCGCATTTGCCCCATGAACGTGTCCATGAAACGGTACTTGGCCGCCTGGCGCGGTTCGCCGGAAGATCCGGACGGCACATAAACGGATGCAATACTCAAGTTACCGAAACGCGCCTCGATATAGCGGCCTTCAGGATCGAACTCCTCGGAATCCATCCCCATCACAATTTCATCGGGTTTGCGCCGGGCATACAGGGCCACCCCGCTGTAACCCTTCTTTCGGGCATCCAGGTAACAGGTGAAATAGCCGGCGGGATGAAAGGCCTCATCGGTCAGTTGATGGATCTGGGCCTTGGTCTCCTGGAGGCAGACCACATCCGCATCCCGGGCCTTGAGCCATGCATAAAAGCCCTTGCGGGCGGCGGCACGAATGCCGTTGGCATTGAGTGTGATGATTCGCATCGGATCGGCAGGGCAGTATTCACGAGGTCCGGGTACAATCCGACAACTTAACACAGCCCCCCGACAGGGGGCGCCCGGCCCTGCTTGTGCCCTCCCACAGGAACTTGTAATTTCTCAATCATGAATACCTATCGCACCCAGTTTCTCCAGTTCTGCCTGGAACGCGGCGTCCTGCGCTTTGGTTCCTTCACCCTCAAATCCGGCCGCACCAGCCCCTATTTCTTCAATGCAGGCCTATTCAACACCGGCCGGGACCTGGCCCGCCTGGGGGCCTTCTATGCCCGCACCCTGGTGGAATCGAACGCCCAAGTGGACATGTTGTTCGGCCCCGCCTACAAGGGCATTCCCCTGGTGGCCGCCACCGCGGTGTCCCTGGCCCAGGAACACGACCACGACTATCCCTACTGTTTCAATCGCAAGGAAGCCAAGGATCACGGCGAAGGCGGCACCCTGGTGGGCGCCCCTTTGTCCGGGCGCGTCATGATCGTGGACGATGTCATCACCGCAGGCACCGCCATCCGTGAATCCGTGGAGATCATCAAGGCCGCCGGCGCGGAACCGGCGGGCGTACTGATCGCGCTGGATCGCCAGGAACGGGGGCGCGGCGCACTGTCCGCCATCCAGGAAGTGGAACGGGATTACGGTCTGCAGGTCCATGCTATTGCGTCCCTGTCGGACCTGATCGTCTTTCTGGAAGACCTGCCGGACATGGCACAGCATCGTGCCGCCGTGCAGGCCTATCGGGAAGAGTTCGGCATCTAGCCGTATAGCCGTGCCGGAGACGCACGGGCAACGGCACCCCTGAACCCCGATGGGAAGAGGCATGCCCAGGATCTCTCCAGCAGCAGGAACCACACTGATACTGACGGCCTTGCTGGCCGCCGGGGTCAGTGGCATTGCCTCCGGCCAGGTCTATCGCTGGGTGGATGAATCCGGCCAGCTCCACTTGAGCGACACCCCTCCCCCGGACAGCGCCCGCTATGACCGCGAAGTCCTCGATCGCCGGGGGCTGGTGATCCAGCGCCTGGAGCGGGCACGGACATCGGAAGAACTGGCGGCCGAACAAGCGGAACGGGAGCGCCTGGAGGCCCTGGAACAACAACGAGCGGAGCAGGAGCGGATCGACCGGATTCTGCTGCAGTCCTTCGGCTCGGAGCGAGAACTGCTGCACGCACGGGATGACCGGGTGGCCCTGATCGAGGCCAACATGAACCTCACCCGGGACAAGCTGGTTAATCTGCGCGAGCAGCTGACACAGACCGAGACCCGCATTGCCGGTCTTGAGGCGGGTGGCAGACCGGTACCGGAAGGCCTGCGGGAACAAACCGATTCCCTGCGCCGCCAGATCCGGGGGCAGGAGGAGTACCTGGAAGAACGCCGACAGGAGCGGGATGCCGTGCTGGACCGATTCGCCCGGGACCTGGCGCGATTTCGGGAGCTGCGTCGGCGACAGGCCGACCCACAGCCCCCGCGCTGAAGACCGTCAGCCCCGGATCAGAGTGCCAACCCCCTTGTCGGTGAGCAGTTCCAGCATCACCGCATGCGGCACCCGGCCATCAATGATATGGGCCGTCTTGACGCCGGACTTCACCGCGTCCAGGGCACACTGGATCTTGGGGATCATGCCGCCGTGAATCACCCCGGCGGCGATCAGTTCGTCCACCTGACGCGCCGTCAGGCCGGTGAGCAGGTTGCCCTCCCCATCCAGCACCCCGGCGGTGTTGGTGAGCAGGATCAGCTTTTCCGCCCCCAGCACCGTGGCCATTTTGCCCGCCACCAGATCGGCATTGATGTTATAGGCCGCCCCATCCTCGCCCACGCCCACGGGGGCGATCACGGGAATGAAGGCCCCCGAATCCAACATGTGCACCACGGCGGGATCGATGGAGGCCACCTCCCCCACGTGGCCCAGGTCGATGATCTCCGAGGCCTCCGGGTCCTCCCCGGCACGGCGATGGGTCAGGCGCCGGGCCCGGATCAGCCCGCCGTCCTTGCCCGTCAGGCCCACTGCGCGGCCACCGAACTGGTTGATGAGACTGACGATCTCCTTGTTCACCAGGCCGCCCAGCACCATCTGCACCACGTCCATGGTCTCCCGGTCCGTCACCCGCAGACCGTCCACGAAACGGGATTCCTTGCCCAGCTGGCTGAGCATCTTGCCGATCTGAGGCCCTCCGCCGTGGACCACCACGGGATTCAGGCCCACCTGTTTGAGCAGGACGATATCTCGCGCAAAGCCACGCTTGAGCGCCTCATCCACCATGGCGTTGCCGCCATACTTGATGACCAGTGTCTTGCCGGAAAAGCGCTGGATATAAGGCAGCGCCTCGGTCAGGACCCGAGCGATGGTCTGAGGGCTGGTGTGGTCCATGGCAGTGTTTTCGGACATTCAGGAAGTCTCCGGTTTCAGACCGGGCTGGTGTTGAAGAAATTCTGAAACAACCCGTTGCCGTCACTCCCGCGCAGGCGGGAATCAAGGGGTTTCAGTATGCTACTGGATTCCCGCCTGCGCGGGAATGACGGCGACGAGAGAGCTCTAGAACGGCAGTTCCAGTTCCGGATCCACCGCCAGCAGGCGGTCACGGAACAATGCCTGGATCCGGGCCAGGGCCTCTGGACTGCTCCCTTCGAAGCGCAGGGTCAGGCAGGGGGTGGTGTTGGAAGCCCGCACCAGCCCCCAGCCATCGTCGAAATCCGCCCGCAATCCGTCGATGCGATTCACCCGGGCACCGTCCGGGTCCGGTTCGGACAAGAAGCGGGCCATGAAGGCGGCATGCCCCTCTTCTCCCCCGGGCGCCACCAGCAGTTCGGGGGTGTGACAGCCCTGGGGCAACTCATCGAACACCCGGGACGGTGGACGAGGGTCACGGGCCAGAAACTCCAGCAGCCGCGCCCCCGCATAGATGGCATCATCCACTCCGAGCCAGCGATCGCGAAAAAAGATGTGACCGCTCATCTCTCCAGCCAGCAGGGCGTCGGTCTCTTCCATGCGTGCCTTGAGCAAGGAGTGGCCGGTGCGCCACATGTCCGGCACGCCGCCAAGTTCCTGCACCCGGGCGGCCAGATGGTGAGAGCATTTCACATCAAACACCACGGTACTGCCGGGGTGATGGGCCAGGACATCGGCGGCAAAGCACATCATCAGGCGATCCGGCCACTGGATGCGCCCCCGACCATCCACCACGCCGAGCCGATCCCCATCACCGTCAAAGGCCAACCCCAGATCCAGGCCGCCGGATTCCACCGCCTGCCGCAGATCCTCTAGATTCTCGGGGCGGGACGGGTCAGGATGGTGGTGAGGGAAATGCCCATCCACCTCGCAGTAGAGGGGCACCACCTCGCAACCCAGCCGCCGGAACACCTCCGGCGCCACCACCGCGGCGGCGCCGTTGCCGCAATCCACCGCCACCCGCAGGGGGCGGACCAGGTGAATGTCGGCGCAGAGCTCATCCAGGTACCGGCCGCAAACATCCGCGGTCTCCAGGGTGCCGCCGGGGGCGGTGGGCAGGCGCCCCTCGTCAATCCGGCGACGCAAACGCTGCACCGTTTCCTGGTGCAGGGTGCGCCCCGCCAGCATGAGCTTGAAGCCGTTGTAGGCAGGAGGATTGTGACTGCCGGTGACCATGATACCGTTGCCGCCGGCCTCCTTGAGTGCGGCGTAATAAGTCACCGGCGTGGGCAGGCAACCCACCTGAATCACCCGCAACCCCGCCGCCAGCAACCCCTCTATCAGCGCAGACTCCAGCTCGAGACTCGACAGTCGGCCGTCACGTCCGACCGCCACCTCCCGCACCTCCAGCTCGCGGGCCTCAGCACCGTAGGCCCGGCCGATGGCCCGGGCGGTATCCGGATTGAGGCGTTCACCCACCACGCCGCGGATGTCATAGGCCCGGAAGATGCCGGGGTCCACATTCATGCTCATGATCTGTTCCTCGGCATGTGCCTGCGCTCCCGGTGTTTGGTCATGTCTGGCCCGGGCTAACCCCTGCCCGAGGACCCAAACCCACCGGTGCCCCGGTGGCTCGCCTCGAAATCATCCACCACCTGGAAACGGGCCTGTACCACCGGCACCACCACCAACTGGGCAATGCGCTCGCCGGGCTGGACGACGAACGGCTCCGCCCCCCGGTTCCAGCAGGAGACCATGAGCGGGCCCTGATAGTCGGAGTCGATGAGGCCGACGAGATTCCCCAGGACGATGCCGTGTTTATGGCCCAGCCCGGACCGGGGCAGAATCATCGCCGCCAGCCCGGGGTCCGCCAGATGCATGGCAATGCCGGTGGGGATGAGATGGGTTTCCCCGGGCTGCAGGGTCAGGGGTCCGTCCAGGCAGGCCCGCAGGTCCATGCCGGCGGAGCCCGGGGTGGCCGGTTCCGGCAAGGGAAAGTCCGTGCCGGCACGGGGGTCAAGGATCTTGATCTGGATGGCGCGCATGATGTCGATGATCGATTGTCAGATGGAAACAGGAATTGTAGGGAAGACAGCCCCCATGAGCATCCCGCAACCGTGGGAGCCGGCCTGCCGGCGAACGGCAACGCCGGGCAAAACCTTCGCAGCCGAGGGCCGCTCCCACGGGGTCAGCCGCCCCCATGCTGTCGGGCAATCAATGCCACCAGCTCACGGGCCAGTTGCAATTTGGACTGTTGCGGCAAAGACAGGGAACCACCTCGCCAGAAGACCGTCAGGGCATTGTCCGCCACATCGAACCCCCGCCCGCCGGAGACATCATTGGCGGCGATCATGTCCAGCCCCTTGGCCTCAAGCTTGCCCCGGGCGTAGGTCTCCAGATCATCGGTTTCCGCCGCAAAACCCACCGTGAACGGCCCGTCCGGCAGGGCCGCCACCGCTGCGAGGATGTCCGGATTCTTCACCAGGGTCAGTTGCAGCTCATCCGCCTGTTTCTTGATCTTGCGCTCCGCCGGCGCCGCCATCCGGTAATCCGCCACCGCCGCCGTGGCAATGAACAGATCCGTCTCACCGGCTCTCGCCATCACTGCCTCATGCATCTGCAAGGCCGTCTCCACCTCGACACGGGTCACCCCGCGAGGGGTATCCAGATGGACCGGGCCACTCACCAGACACACCTGCGCCCCGGCCTCGGCCGCCGCCGCCGCCACCGCAAACCCCATGCGCCCGGAACTTCGGTTGGTGAGATAGCGCACCGGGTCCAGAGGCTCACGGGTCGGACCGGCGGTCACCATCACCCGCACCCCCGCCAGCGCACCGCCGGCAAACAGATCCTCCACCGCCGTGACGATCTGCCCCGGCTCCAGCATGCGCCCCTCCCCCACCTCACCGCAGGCCTGGTAACCGGCACCGGGGCCGAACAGGCGGACGCCCCGTTCCAACAGGGTGCGAACATTGGCCTGGGTGGCGGCATTGGCCCACATGACCCGGTTCATGGCCGGGGCCAGGCAGACGGGGGCCTCAGCGGCCAGACACAGGGTGGTCAGCAGGTCATCGGCCATACCCTGGGCCAGCCGGGCCGTGAGGCCGGCGGTGGCCGGGGCAATGAGAATGACATCGGCCCAGCGGGCCAGACTGATGTGATCCATGCCCGCCTCGGCCTCGGCGTCGAACAGGGCCGTGCGCACGGGATGGCCGGACAGGGCCTGGAAGGTGAGCGGGGCCACGAACTCGGTGGCGTGGGGGGTCATCACCACCCGGACCTCGGCACCGGCATCCATCAGCCGCCGGGTGAGCTCGCAGGCCTTGTAGGCGGCAATGCCGCCGGAAACGCCCAGAAGGATATGTTTGCCTGTCAGTGACATGGGAAGAGTCTACGGAAAAACCCGGCAATCCAGAAGCATTTTGCCGTGTTCCCGGCGCACGAGAGTACCCAGCCTCATATCCACCAAACAGCCCCCCTGATCCGTGCTATACGGGTAGGGGATTCCTTATCGCTTCCGTGAGCCGGGAAGATGCACCATCCGTCCGTTCCGTTCCGACTTTTTGAGCGTCTACGCCGTCATGCCGGGCTGCTCGGCTGCCTGATGGCTTTGCCCCTGCTGTCCTGTGGTTCTTCCAGGGATCAGACCGGTGAGTTCTATACCGACTGGGATCGTGCCGGTGGCTGTGCCGCTGTTCCATTGGTAGCCGACGAGCGTGTGGATGGAACGGGGCGCCGGGTAGATGTGTGCGACAAGGTGGAGGAAGGCTGGATCTGGGTGACCTACGCGGCGGCCTGGTGCGGGGCTAGTCAGACCCAGGCTGCCGCCATTCGTGAACTGCTCCGGTCGGCCGGGCCTTCACTGCAGGTCTACACCGTGCTGACCAGTGCCGATGAACCGTTTCAGCCGGCGGGGGTCGCTGAGGCCCGCCGTTGGGCCGGCCGCTTTGGCCTTCCCCCCGAACGGGTACTGGCAGAAGGGCACAGCATCCGCACCCTGCCACAACACCTGCTGATCGGTCCCGATGGGCGGACTTGGTACCGTTACATCGGTTATCTGCAAGCCACGGAGATGCAGACCATCATCCATGGCTTCGCCACCAGCGAGCGGTTTCCGTTCATACCGCCAAGATGAGCGCAACCCGATGCCCACCGACACCCGCCTGGATTCAGCTTCCTACCACGAAAACATCACGCCCATTCTGGCGGTACTGCGGGATGCCTTCCAGGATCTGGAAGGCCACGCCCTGGAAGTCGGTAGCGGGACCGGTCAGCATGTGGTTGACTTTGCGCGCGAATTCCCCGGGATCACCTGGTGGCCCACCGATATTGACCCGCATCACCTGAAAAGCATCGAGGCCTGGCGGCAGTATGTCTCCCTGCCCAACCTGAACGCACCGGTGCGGCTGGATGCGAGTCAGACTGACTGGGAACTGGGACAATCCAATCGGCCGCCCGGCGATGGCTTTGTAGTCATGGTGTGTATCAACGTGGTGCACATCTCCCCATGGGCCACCACGGCGGGCCTGCTCAGGAATGCCGGCAAGTATTTGATGCCGGGCGGCCTGCTCTACCTCTATGGCCCCTACTCCCGCGATGGGAGGCATACCGCGCCCAGCAACCAGCGGTTTGACCAGTATTTGCGGACGCAGAACCCGGCCTGGGGCGTGCGGGACATCGCCGACATCGAAACTGCGGGGCGGGAACATGGGCTTTCCCTGCAATCCGTGATCGACATGCCGGTGAACAATGTCTCCATCATCCTGGAGCGAGTGTATGACGGAGGGCCGTAAAATCCATCTCTCGGCTCCCTCACCACGGCCATGGATTCCCGCGTGCGCGGGAATGGCGCTCCTGGTGACCACATTGCGGGAGCTGGCCTGATCAACGTGCCATAAGGTCGCCCTGAACACCACCCGGCATGGTTGAACATCCGGTGGCAATCGTGCATACCTTAGCTTTCGCTTATTTTGCCCAAGTTTACAGGAAGCGCCAGCATGCCCCCCCATTACGATCCGGCCCGTTTCGAACGGATCCGCTGGACCATCTACAGCGTCCTCATCGCCGCCTACATGCTGGTGTTCTTCCACCGCTTTGCACCGGCGATGGTCTCCAGCGAACTGAGTGCCGCGTTCGGCGTGACGGCGGCGGCCCTGGGATCGTTATCGGCCATGTATTTCTACATCTATACCGCCATGCAGATCCCCGCCGGGGTGCTGGCGGACACCCTGGGATCCCGCTATGCCGTCACCCTGGGCAACCTGGTGGCCGGCAGCGGTTCCATCGTCTTCGGGCTGGCGGATACCCTGGCCACCGCCAGCGTGGGCCGTTTCCTGGTGGGCCTGGGGGTCTCGGTGGTCTTCGTCGGTCTCATGAAGAGCAACACCGTCTGGTTCAGCGAGCGCAAGTACGGCAGCATCAGCGGACTCACCCTGCTGCTGGGCAATCTGGGCGCCATTGCCGCCACCGGCCCCCTGGCCCTGATGCTGCTCTACGTGGAATGGCGCAGCCTGTTCGTGGCTCTGGGGATCGTCGCCATTGTCCTCGCCCTGCTCTCCTGGTGGCTGGTCAGGGACCGTCCCGAACAACTGGGCTTTCCCTCGGTGCGGGAGATGGAAGGCTTGCCGCCCCATGCCCCCAGAAAACAGCACTGGATCAAGGATCTGCGGGCCGTGCTGGCCAACCGCCGGCTGTGGCCGGGGTTTGTCTATGACTTCGGCATCACCGGCAGCCTGTTCGGCATGCTGGGACTCTGGGCCATCCCCCTGTTGCGGGACGTGCACGGCCTGAGCCGGGGAGATGCCTCGGTCTACACCACCGTGGCCACGGTCGCCTTTGCCGTCGGCTGCCTGCTGGCGGGCAGTTTCTCCGACCGCCTGGGTCGGCGCCGTCCCGTGCTGCAGGCCGGTGCCCTGGTCTACCTGACCGTCTGCCTGGGGCTGCTGTTCCTGCCCTGGGGTCCGGGGGCCTCCGGGCTGACCCTGTTCACCCTCATGGGTCTGAGCGCCGGCTGTTTCGTGGTGGCCTACGCCCATGCCAAGGAAGTGGCGGACCCGGCCCTCTCGGGCATGGCCATCGCCCTGGTCAATACCGGCCTGTTCCTGGGAGCCGCCCTGTTCCAGCCCCTGTTCGGCTGGGCCATGGACCTGGGCTGGGAGGGCCTGGTGAGCGGCGGTGTCCCCGTGTACACGGCGGCCGATTACCAGCGCGGGCTGTGGCTGCTCACCGGCTTTGCCGCCCTGGCTGTCATCGCCTCCTGGCGACTGGTGGAAACCGGCTGTCGGAACATGACCCTGGCCGCGCCGCGCACCTGATCCGGAGATCGACATTCCAGTGCTCATGGAAATACTGCGCGGGCCACCTTCCGTCACGTCATTCCCGCTTGCGCGGGAATGACGTGATCGAAACATCTTGAAGAACAACTGACGGCGAGACACACCCACCCCCGAACCAAAGGAAACCACCATGCTCAAGCGGATTGCAATCATTGCCAGTGTATTCTTCCTGCTGGCAGGCCAGGCCCTGGCGATGAACATCACCTCATCGGACATGGAGCGGTTCATCAGCACCTTTGAACAGCTCATACCCCATATCGATGACCATGAGTTTGATGACGATGATGACGATGATGACGACGATGACGATCTGAATTTCCTGGACATCGACACCATGAAAAGCGAGTTCATGGAAATCCTTGCCGACAACCGGGAAGCCGAGAACATCATCCGTCGCAACGGCTATGCCTCGGTGTCTACCTTCGCGGAACAGTCCGCCTATATCACGCGGGCCTACATCGCCCATATCGGCATGATCAGTATTGACGAGTTCCAGACCGCCCTGCAGGACATGCCCGCCGAAGAGCGCAAGGCCCTGATGGCCATGCCCTTCTTCCAGACCTTCCATGACACCCGGGCACGCTTCGCTGCGGTGCCCGCCGCCCAGATCCGCGCCATCCTGCCCTACCTGGATCAACTCAACGCGCTGTTTGAAATGGAAGAGGACGACCTGGACTGAGCACCCTGGCCTGAAACCGAACACTATCGCCCCGACCGAACCGCACCCGGCGCCGGGTGCCAAGGGACGATAATGCTCAGCGCCCTCTATCTGCCACCGCCTTCAGGACTCATGGCGTCCGACCCGGGCAGCACTCGCACCGGCCGAAACCCGTCTTCCCCCATGCCCATCATGCCCCCCGAGCTTCTGGCGGCTGAACGAACATCCGCTTCAGACCTGAGCCAACTACCTCCACGGGATATCATCAGCGTGCAGGAAGCGCTCTCCCTCAGCGGGCTGCCATCCGTCGGCATCAGCTCAACATTGCCGGAGGAGCAATCGCGGGTCCATTCCATGACATTGCCACTCATGTCATACAGGCCGAAGGTGTTGGCGGCCTTGGCCGCAACGGGATGCGTTCGACCGTCACTGTTGCATCGATACCAGGCCACCTCGTCGACTTGATTGCTCCCGCAGTAGCGCAACTCGGTACCGGCTCGGCAGGCGTATTCCCACTCCGCGGAACTGGGTAGCCGATACTCGTGGCCGGTCTTCCTGCTCAGGTGATAGAGAAACACCTCGGCATCACGATGCGAAACACTATCGACCGGACAATCGGGGCAATCCTTGAAGCGGGAACGCTCCTCATCCATCAAGGCAGACCATTGCGCCTGGGTGATCGGCGTTTTAGCCATGGCAAAGGGTCGCGCGATGGTGATCCTGATCCGTGGCCAGTCGTGCTCCGTGCGGCCGGGATCGGACTCGGGAGCACCCATGAGGAAACTGCCGGCCGGAATCACCACCATCTCCGGACATTCCGGGCAATCCCGGAAATATTCGAAATTGGTTCCCGCCTGACTGGAGGGCGACGGACTGGCCTTCTGCTGGGCTTCCAACTGCCCGCTGAACGCCGGCGAACGCAGCAGATTGGGGTGATACTCATAGACCCAGGTCACGGTGCCGCGACCAGACCAGCCATTGGCCCGTATTTCAACGGTGAACTGATCACCCGGGCAGCCCTGGTCAGGCCACCGAATCGTGGCTTCTCCCTGGGGGTTGCCGATGGAATCCGGGTTGTCTGGAGAAAACCTGCCGGTCGCCGCGCGACCACGATCCGAGACCGGCCGGCTACCGGACCGGTATTGAGCGCTAACGGCGAAACCGCCCGACCGAGGGTCCGTCCCTGGCGACGCCCCGCTCAGGTATTCCACGCCGCTACCGGCGTCGATCACCCGAATTCGACCGTCCCAGGCGCTTCCGTTGAAGACATAACGCGGCGGTTCGTCCCAGTTCATGTCGAAGGCGAGGCCAACCTGACGCAAGTAGCCTTGACTGGACTGTTTAACCTGCGCCCGATCAACAGCACCATCAGATCGAAGACTGAAAGAGAATGTCCTTTGATGGCTATCGCGATTCTGTCCCGAGCGTTCTTCGGCGGAAACCATCACCCAGCCCGGAACGCCGTCGAGCGTGAGCGTTTCACCGTGCTGCGTTGCCCGCTCGGAAATCGACGCGGCCAAGGAAGTTTCCGCCGGATCAAAGCTCGCCAGCAGTTGCGCCAGGGCGCGAAGTTCATTGATACGGGAGGACAGGTAAGGCGCCTCACTCGAACGGGCGACAAGCGCTTCCACCATGATCCGATCGGCACCGAGCAGGTCGATATCATAAGATCGCAACTCCAGTGCCAACTGACTGAAACGCTCCGGCAGCCGATCCCAACCACGGAGGGCTCTGACGGTAAGTTGACCCCTGGCTGCAAGGCCCACCAGCTCTGCCGGCAGATCGGCCTGTCGGGTCTCGGCGCCTTTTTCCCTCGCCGTCACTTCGGCTCGCTCCGTACCGACAGCAGTTTCAATTTCCTGCCCGAATGCACTTGCGGCCAGCCACAACATAGCCAGCGTGATAGCCATCATCATTCGGCAACGGGCGCGATGGCATGCCTTGAACCGGGTCATCATTGATTCTCCCTACGTATGCCGATACTGGGCGAGCAAATCTCGTGCCCTGTCAGTGCCGAAGCCCCTGCCCCAGGGCCTGTATGGCCCCACCCACCAGTTCCACCGCGCCCAGCGTATCCATGCCGGTCATCTGTCGTACCTCCTTGTCGGCGGCGATGGGATCCATCACCGCCCGGTTCATCGCCCGAGACAAACCCCGGTAAAAATCCAGCGACTCCTGGGCGGCCTGACGTTGCCCCGCATCGGGCGCTTGCCGCACCCGTGACTGCAGCAACGGGACCACCTTGGAATCGATATCCTTGGCGGTGCCGCGGTAGATCTCGAAGTTCTGGTTGTCCGTCCCCATGCCGGTGAAACGGCGCATCTCGTGTGCCTTGTGCACGGTCACGCCGCCTGCCTGGGCCGCATGCCGTGGGTTGATGACCGAATTCGGGTCCACCCCGGAACGCACGATGTCACGCACATGCAGCCATGCCGTGTCCTGGTAGGCCTCGGCATGGGCACTGCTGGTGACCATCTGCCAGGACCCCTGCGCGGTTCTCCCTCCGGCATTGCGGGCGTAGACCCGATTGAAACGTCCCTGTACGAAGGCGTTGGCCTCGGCCAGGCTCAGTTGCTGTGCCTGCCCGGTGGCGGGATCGACCCGCCGCAGATGGCTGGCATCGCCCGTGAAACGCATCGCCAGGTCCAGGTCCATGCCTGGCGAGCTATTGCCCGCGTTGCGGATGGGTCGAAACTGCAGGGCATCGGGGGCAATCCCCTGGGCCTGCAGGTCGGCACGCAGATCCCTGACCACCTGGCGGGTGTGCAACCGATCGGTGAAGTTGTAGTCCCTTTGGGCCAGTGGATCGGCGCCCCGCTTCATCCAGAGCTTGGCGTGGGGGGCGTGCTTGATGGCGGCAGTGGTGTCCATTAGCGCCCGGTTGGCGTCGGTCCAGGTGCGGGTCCGCCACATCAGGTCACCGCTGTAGCGCACGCCATCCACTTCGATGTAACCCTGCTGTCGCATGCTCCGTTCAAGGCGGCGGACTTGCGCGAACTGGGCCTGGTGCTGCTCCGCCAGGGCGCGGCCCGCGGCCCGCTCCTCGCGGAAATTCACCTTGCGCTGGGCCTCGCGCCAGGCCTCCCGGCGGGCCTGCCGATGGGAAGCCTGGATCTGCCCCTGTACGTTCAGGGCGGCCTGGGTGGCGGTCTGGACCACCTTGCGTTGCACATAGGTGGAGGCCACGCGCCGGGCGGCGCCCTCGACGCCACCGGCCTGGTAGCCTTCATAGGCGGTCAGGGCATAGTCCGCCTTGGGCGACCAGTAACGCAGGGAGGTGAGCGCCGCGCCCCGGATGGCGCCGTGAACATCACCCTGCTCCGCATAACCGGCGATGCCGCCGCTGGTGATGCCATAGGCCACCGACAGCACGCCGCCTCCGCTGACGAAGGGCGTGGCATACATGGCGTAGGTGGCTGCCTGCTGATAATTCTCCAGGATGTCCACCGCCAGTTGAGCCCAGGCCTCATCCTCCCGGGCGGCGGCACGCTGCTGTTCCGCCCGCGCCTGCAGGTTCCTGGCCACCACATGCCCCACCTGCACCTGCCGCTCCAGATCCATCCCGGTATCCCGCAACTGGCGATCCACCCAGTCCCTCAGGTCGCGGCGTTCTTCCGGCGGCAGGGTATCCACCATGTGCTCGATGCGGTCCAGATTGCGCCGTGACCGCTCCACCCGGGCCGCCATCTCCCGCCCCTGCGCCAGCATCTGCTCCTTGACCAGCTGATCCCAGGCAGTGGGAGTGCGGACGAAATTGCCCGTCCGCAGGGTGGTGATGGCATCCCGCTCTCCCTGCAGATCGGCCCGCTTGATGGTGAGTTGATGGGCCAGAAACCGGCGTTCATCCTCATTGCCGCTGCCGCGCATGGCCTGTTCCAGGCGCTGGATGTCGCCCTGCAGCCAGCCGATGTTGTTCTCGTGAAAGCGCACCCGGGCCTGCAGCGGATCATCCTCCGCCGGGGCCGATGATCCCTCCGGCGCCACCGGGATGTCGATACGCGCCACATCCAGATCACCCACGCCGAAGAGATTGCCCACCGGCAGGCTGTGATCCGTTGGTAACAGGCGCAGGCGGCCCGCCGCCACCAATTCACGCACCGTGAGATATTCGTTCTCATTGTTCGAGGGGAATCCTGGTATCACCTCGGGCATGAGCACACGGCACTCGATACAAGGCGCCACTTCTCCCACCTCATCAATGGGCTGGGGCAGCAGATCCAGGGGTGCGCCGGGCTCCAGCACGACCCTTGCCGTGGGCAGCCAGGATGCCGGGGCCTGCTCAAGACGGGCATCGCGCAGGCCGTATTCACCATGACTGCCGTATCCGTGCTCGGCCCAGCGCTCGTGCATGAAGGTGGGCGTCCAGTGATAACGCCCGCTGCGCAGGATCTCCATCAGATCCCGTAACTCGTGTAATCCGGCTTCCTGTATCCGCCGTATGTCGTGGCGACGTTCCACCTCCAGCACGCCTTGCAGGCCGGCCATCTGCTCTGCAAGCCATTCCAGGGTCTGCTGCCGGTATTGGGTGTATTCCAGCGCGATATCGGGAAAACGTGAATCCGTACCGTCCCCACCCCCA
Organism: Ectothiorhodospira lacustris; assembly: GCF_022227845.1. Taxonomy (GTDB): domain Bacteria; phylum Pseudomonadota; class Gammaproteobacteria; order Ectothiorhodospirales; family Ectothiorhodospiraceae; genus Ectothiorhodospira; species Ectothiorhodospira lacustris. The sequence goes on from NZ_JAJNQN010000005.1 coordinate 87,845, forward strand.
TCGGGGCCGAGGCGTAGATGCCCCATCATCGCCTCCAGTTCAAACAGCTGATGGCGCTGAATCTGATCACGCAATCCCCCCGCATTGCCGATCACCGCCCAGTTCGGCACCTGGATCAGGAGGATGCGCGGATCTTCATCCCCACCCGGCTGGATCAGATAGTTCACCAGCTCAATGCCGTACAGCCACGGATAGGGCCAGCGCAGGGCGGGACGGCCATCCACCGTGGTCTGCGTCAGCCCGGTCATGGCATCGTCATACCGCCCCTGCATCCGGTGGGTCCGGACCCAGTCACCGGCGTCCGGGCTCATGAAATGGGGAATCATCCATTCATCAATCCACTGCCATCCGGCCCAGCGCCCCTGCACGATTGTCTCCGCCGGCACCGGATCGTGGATCACGAAGGCCAGCATCAGCGGCGCGGTGATCTGGTCCCGGGAAATGGAACCATCCCATCGCAAATGGCGATGTTCAAAGGCGTAGTGAAACACCGTCTTCAGTTCACCGAAGTCCTCGTGACGGGGGCAACCGCCGGCAAACCCACAGGCCGTCTCCGCCGACCAGCCGGGACGGGGGACGTGACGGACCTCGGCGGGCGGGGCCAGGGATTTCACCAGCTCGACAGCCTGCCGGGTTCTGGCCCGGGCACGCGCCTGTTCCCGCCGCACATCGGGTGGATCGCCCAGGGCATCAATGGCCGCCACCAGCTGTTCCATGTGCCGCTTCACGTCACCGATACGGGCGTTGAGCAACCCCACCCGATGCATGGCTGCGGCAATGTCTGCGTCCTCGCCGTAGGCCATGGCCAGTTCCACGGCAAAATCTGCCTCGTCCAGGCCCTCCAGCAGCGCCGCCATTTCCTGCTGCGCGGCCAGAAACTCCATCAGCAAGGGGTTGAGGGCCTGCAGCCAGGCCAGCACGGTCTCACTGGGATGCTCGAACAACGGTGCCCAGAGACGGCTGAAGGCCGCCTCATCGGCTTCCGACAGAACGCCGTAAAGCATGCGCATGCCCTGCATGGCAAAGATCACCTGCCCTGCCCAGTAGGTATCCCCCAGGGTATTGACGCCCTGGGCCAGGTCGGCGCGGATCAACCCCGCGGGCGGGGCGGGTACGCTGGGGGGCGGCGCAGCAGCGACATCCGGGGTGTCCTTCTCCGGTGGGAACAGCAACTCACGGGTGGCCCGGGCATCCAGACGCAGCGGAGGGTCAAAACCCTCCGGACGTTCCAGCCGGTCCAGCATCGCCGCCTCCATGGGGTCCTGGGCGAACAGAACGGCACCGAACCCCCCGCCCGGCATCGAGGCCGGGGCCTTTTCGAGAGATTCCCAGTCCTCCAGGGTCCAGGTCTGTTCGATATCCAGCGCACCCGCCAGCGCGGAGTCGGCGCCGGATGCTTCCATGCTCAGGGTCGTGATACGACCCATCAGGGCCTGCAGATCCCTGAGATGGCCCAGTTGATCCGCCGACAAGGACAGGCGCCCACTATCGGCATCCTCAACCCAGCGATCAACCTGCGCCTGATCCGCCGCCAGCAGGTCCAGCGAACGGCCATGCAGCGCCATCACCAGACCCTGATGGGCATCCGGCAACAGCCCCCAGGCCCGCAGGGCGCGCACGGTCAGCTTGCCCTGGGCCGCCAGCGTCTGCAGTTCCGGGGCCAGAGCCGGTGTGTCGGCCCTCGCGGGCGCAGTGCACTCCAGGAGCAGGGACAGGGTGCAGGCACCCATCATGCCGACAACAAGCCGTGACATTCCGCGGCGCCGGGACAGCAACAGGGTGTTCATGCCCATCCTCATTTCCCCCTGCCGGCTCGCAGCCGGGCAATGACCCCTTCCGCCTCCGCTTCCTTTCCGGGGGGGACCGGTACCACCACGTTCTGCTGGTCACGATAGACATACACCCCTCGACCACTGCTCACCCCGCGCAATCCGGAATACGTCAGCTCGATCCGGGCAGGACGGCCCTGCTTGCCCCTCTGCAATCGCGCCGACTCAAGCCGTGAGCCCAGTCCCGACCAATGGTGGGCCTGATGGCCGATGCAGACACCCTCCAGCCCCAGCCAGACCTGCGGTAACGCCTGTAACAGACGTCGACGGGTCCACAGGGGCATGAGCAACACGATCAGTGCAAGCAGCACCACCATGCCCGTCAGCACCCCCGCCACCACCAGACCCGCTCCCCGGTCCGGCGCAAACAGCACAAACCCCAGGCCCACCACCACGGCCATCACCGCCACCATCACCAGCCTGGCCAGCTTCTCCCCCCGGCTGCGCCGCATGTCCCGCTGCACGAAATCCCGCCACTGTTCGGGCGCCAGTTGCCAATGGGCCAGCAAACCCTCACCGGCCATGAGTCGCCTGAGCCAGGCGTACTGCCGACCGAAGATCAGGGCCGTGACAAGACCGGTCAATGCCAGCATGCCCCCGATCACGATCAGGGCGTAGACCGCGTCCGGCGCCGAACGCTGCGATAGCCACAGGCTCACCAGGGTCAGCGGCAGGAAAAAAAACAGCAGGCCCAGTCCCGCCCGCATGCCCCTGGCCAAATTGCTGGCCTGGGCAGGCGATTCACGAACCGGCAGCGCGAGCATCACCACCAGGACGATGCCCACGCACGCCCAGAGCAGCGGAAAACCCCGGAAAGGATGGGCCTGCGCCGAGGGTATGTCACCCAGACGCTGCAGCGGATCCACCCATTGCAGGCGGTAGAAATCCAGCGCCTCCCCGTCCCGCAGGGCCAGATGCACCCAGCCGCGCGGAGGATCGGTGACGGGCACCCGGTCCGGTGCCATCCAGGTCCGGTCGCCATCGAAACCCGTTAGCTCTCGACTCCACTCACCGGCCTCGACCTCCAGCATCGCCCCGCCGACCTGGTTCTGGATGAACTCCGCCATCGGCATGAAGGGACGCGACTGCCGGGACTGCTCGATCACGGCGGAAGACAGAAATGGCGACGCCCGCTGCCGGGGGGCATATTGCTGCTCGTGCAACTGTCCCCAGGCAACCGGCTCCACCATCACCAGGGTGGCGGCGGGATACCACCAGAGCGTGACACTCAGGGCCAGAAGCATGGCAACGATCAGACTGCGAAACACGAGCAACATGTGGATGGCCAGCCTCAGTGTGGGGGGGTGATGTCCCGCCAGGTGCCATGCACCGGGTCCAGTTCGTGAAGACCGTCGAGGGTACCCAGATAGACCCGGCCTCCCGCGGCAGTCAGTGCGTAAGGCGGCGGCCCAGGCGGTGCGTAGGCATTGCGTTCCACCCAGGTGCCATCCTCCCGACGCCGCAGGCGCACCAGACGATCGTCCTCGGTCAGCGCCAGTTCCGTGCCGTCGGTCAGGACTACGGCTTCCCCATACAGCGGATGTCGGATGGCGTCGTCGCGCCAGCGATCCTCGCCGGGTGCCAGCGAAAACACCGTGACCTGTCGACGAGTCCACAACATCCCGTCGGCGTCCAGTCCGGGCGCCCCGCGCTCAAGCTGGGCAAACCGGCTGTGCCCCCAAGGCTCACCGGGCCGCAGCCACACCAGGTCATTGGGACCCCAGGCCACCCCATGCCCCCCCGGCAGCCACCGCAGATTCCGTAGCTGATGGCCCAGAGCCCCACCGACCTCGACCGGCGTCCAGCGATCCTGTTCCGGATCCAGGCGGTGGAGCTGGCCGGTGTCGGCATGTATCCCGTACACGACACCCTCCGGGCCGGTGCGCAGGGCACGTACCCCCCCCGGCCCCGGCCATCCCGATGCCGACATTCCCCACTCCCCGGTCCGGCTGTCCAGACGCCGGGGCGGATGCCGTGTACTGCCCAGATAAAGGCGACCCACGGCGTCCACGGCCAGGGACACCGACCCATCGGTGAGGGGAAACGGAGTCTCGATCCGTTGCCAGTCCGCACCGGGATGCGGGCGCCGGTACAACCGATCGCCCATGAGAACGAACAACCCGCCCGACCCCACCGACGCCACTTGGTGGACGATCAGATCATTCCCGAAACGGGCCCGCACCCACTCCTCGCCCTGTCGACGGTACAGTCGTCCCTCCCGGGTCCCGGCCCAGGCGCGGCCCGCCCCGTCGAAGGCCAGGCTGAGCACGGGGATACCCGCCAATTCAGGCACCTTCCGCCAGCTGTCGCCGCCATCCCACGATTCCCGGACCCCGTCGCCGACACCGGCCAGCACCCGGCTGCCATCGGCGGACACCGCCAGGGCGGTTACCTTCACGGCCTGCAGACCCGACAGGCGCTGCCAGCGGACCTCACCGGGGCGCAGACGGTAAAGGCCGCCACCATAGGTTCCAGCATGGAGGGTACCGTCGTCCGCCAGCACCAAAGCCAGCACGTTGCCGTTGCCCAGACCGGACCCGACGGGCTGCCAGGCATCACTGCCGGGCTTGAGCCGCAGGACACCCGCGCCCATGCCGGCGCCATACAGGGCACCGTCTCCGGCGATGACGAACTGTTGCAGGGGCTGATCCGGAAGGCCCCGGACCTGCGGCGGGGAGAACCGGCCATCCGATAACCGCTGCGGCCCCTGGCCGAAGGGCCGGACCACGCAGCGAGCGCCGTGACAGGCCAGCGCGCCGGTGGGCTGATCGCTGAGTCGTTGCCACCCGGTCTGGTCGGATGAGCGCTGGTAGAGGCCGGTGCGTGTGCCGAGGATCAGCGAACGGTGGCTCTCGGCCAGAGCCACCGGTAACGCATCGGGCGCACCGGCGACGCGCCGGAACCGCCAGTCCGGTCCGCAGGCCCGATACAAACCGCCGGCCTGGCTGGTCAGCACCGACACGCAGCCGGTGGATTCCGGCAGGAGGCTCAGTATCGGCTGCGCCTGAACGGCACCAGCACAGAGGAGCAGCATGGACAGCATCGCCAGGCGCAGGGCGGTGACCGGATACCGGAGAGGCACCGAGGCGGTTGGAAAGACCATGTGCAAACGGGACGCTCCCAGGGTCGGAAAAGTATCATGAAGGTTCGAGGCCATACTGCCCCGCCCAGGCGGCGTGCGAAAGTCGACCATCTGTCGTCTTTTGGTGCGCGCGGAAAGGCGCCCCCTCTCCCGCCAAGGAAGGGCACCTGACCGGCTATACTGGAACCGACGCAACGGGCACACGACTGGAAGAGGAAAACCCAATGCATTTTCGGCAACTGTTCGAACCGGATTCTTCCACCTTCACCTACCTGCTGGCCTGTCCCGACACCGGTGTCACGGCCCTCATCGACCCGGTGCTGGAAACGGTGGACAGGGACCTGGAGGTCCTGCAGTCCATGGGGCTGACCCTGGATTACGCGGTGGAAACCCACATCCACGCCGATCACATCACCGGGGCGCGGCGACTTAAACAACTCACCGGCTGCCGGATCGCGGGACCGGCCCTGGACGCGCTGCCCTGCCGGGACCTAGGGCTGCGGGAAGGGGAATCCTTCCAGGTGGGCGGCATCACCCTCCACCCCCTGTTCACCCCCGGACATACCGACACCCATCACGCCTATCTGCTGGATCATCACGGCCTCAAGCTCCTGTTCTCGGGAGATGCCCTGCTGATCGAGAGCTGCGGACGCACTGATTTCCAGTCCGGTGATGCTCATGTGCTGTATCGCAGCATCCATGACAAGTTCTTCACCCTGCCCGACGAGACCTTGGTCTATCCCGCCCATGACTACGAAGACCGGCGCATCACCACCATCGCCCAGGAAAAGCTGCGCAACCCCCGGCTGGGCAAGGGCCGCACGGAGGCGGAGTTCGTGAAGATCATGCACGAGATGGACCTGCCCTACCCCCGCAAGATCGATTTCGCGCTGCCCGGCAACGAACAGTGCGGCGCCTGCCCGGACAATGTGCCGGAACAGATGCGCGCCCTGTGCGAGGCAAGCCGGCAGGGATAGCAGGGAGAGAGGGACAGGGCCACCGGATGATAGGCAGTGCTCAAGCAGGCGAGGCCGCGACGGATGACACGCGGACGACAGCCGGCAGGCCGGGATTTGCCTACACTGGCCGCTGACTTCCCAGCCCATCCTTGCTGCCACGGCATGTGCCGTCCGGGAGACATGATCCGATGCCCGTCCTGCCCCTGATCCTTGCCCGAAACCTCGCCGGGACCCTGGCACTGCTGGTGCTCCTGCTCCTGCCAACCATGGCAACAGCCTCCAACGACATCGAAAAACGGATCTACGAGCAGTCCTACGGGGACGTCAAGGCGGCCTTTGATGAGGTCAAGTCCCGGGTGGATTACGCGGCTACCCAGATGGAGCGATTCCAGCAGGCCATCGACGGTTGGCGGCGAGCCACCACGCGCGAAGCCCAGGACAAAAACATCCAGGGCGTGGAAGACCTGCTGCAGGATCTCAACCAGGATGCCATCGACAAGCTGCTGGCACTGGGACTTGGGGAAGAAGGCTTCAAGGCCCTGAGTCAGTTCCAGGACACCCTCGGATTCAGGATTTCCGACCAAGTGGACCTGCTCTCCTGGTTTCGCAGCAACCGCGCCGAGGCCTTTGGTCATATGTACCGGCTGAGCGAACTGGAACGCACCTACCGGGACAGTGCCGCGGTCAGGCATCTGCGCACGGCCAAGGCGCATCTGGACCGGGGCGAAGCCCACCTGAAGACGGCCGGCGGCATGGTGGAATTCGTCAAGCTGTTCGACCCCACCAGTTCCAACCCGGAAGTCCCCACCGAAAGCCTGCGCCGGATCCGGGACGTATTGACCTACTCGAAAAAATTCACCGATAAGGTTCCGGCGCTCAACGCCATGATCGACTTTTACGTGGAGGCCGCCGATGCCTTCATCGGCGCCCTGGATCGGCTCGATGCACAGATCGCCCAGGCCCGCCAGGGTGCGCTGTGCGGTCAGATGGGCAGGGACAAGGCCGTACAGCGTGCCTTCGAGGCAAGCTGCGGCAGCAACTGCAATTGCGCCGCCTTTCTGGCCGAGGACGATCAGTACCCGGGGCTGAGTCCGATCCGGGTCTGGCAGGGGGTGGAAGACAACAGCCACTTTATCTATCTGGACGAGCGCATGCACGCCCTGGTGGATGGTGGCAGCTTCGCCATCCTTTATGCCTATTACCGGGCCCTGCAAGGCAGCACCGAAGAGCGACACCGCAACCTGGTCACACCCGAACGCCTGGTGAGCATCGCCATGGCGATGACCCGGCCCATCACCCAGCAGCACCAGACCTTCAGCCGGTATTTCGAGATCGTTGACGGACCCGGCAGCGATGAATTCCAGAAGGTCCTGGAAAGGACCGGCAAGACCGACGGCCAACGGTTGACCGCCCAGGACGGCACCAGCTATCTGCTGCGCAGCGGCCGGCGGGACGAATTTGCGGCCCTGAACTTCTTCAGTCAGCCCTTCCGGTCCCTGATCAGCCAATGGGTGGAAGCCCATCAGCACCAGATCGTCATACCGGGACAGGTCACTTCAACCGCGCATGATGTACCGCTTGCCGATGTGGTGGTGCGCATCGATGGCCAGACCCAGCCCCTGGAATGCACGCGATCAGGCTGTCGCTTCTCTGCCGTCGTGACCCGGCGCACGCCTTTTACCCTTCACGCAACCGCCAAGGATCACAAGCCCTTCGAACGCGACCACGTGGAGGCCTACGGCACACTGACCGCTCTGCCGATCCGCCTGGAACCCGACCGCCCTCCCGAAGACTCGCCGCCGTCGGCAACTCAACCGGCCCCCCGGCCCGCAAGCCCGCAACCGGCCGCCGCCACAACCCCGGACGATACCGTGGCGGCACCGACCGCGCCCTCACCCGGGTCGCCGTCCGCCTCCGACCGGGGCGGCGCAAGTGCGGGTGCAGGCACCTCGGCCCAGCGTACCGCGATCCTGACCGCCTCCCTGCAGGGACGGGTGCTTTACGGCAGCCAGGCCACCCTGACCGTCAGCGTCCCCGAACCCCCGCCGCCCGAGCCGGTGGAATGCGTCGAACCCGGACCAGAATCACCCTTTGCGGTTGCCGACGAATCGGGCAACCCGTTCCGCTACTGCGCCGATATCCGGATCGAGGGAATCGATGCAGGAACACGGTCATCCCGGCCTACCGGCCGCCAGCCAGCACCCTATCGTTACGTGTGGCACGGCAGCCCTGACCTTCACTTCGACCAGCCCACCACGGAAAGCCCCCGCACCACCGTGACCTACAATCGCATGGGGCGCGTCCTGGTCTGGGTGCAGGTACTCGCTCGCGAAGGCAATACCTGGCGCCTGCACGCCGAGTCCCAGCCCGTGGCGGTGGATGTGGCCGCACCCGAGTTTGCCCTGCAGTTTTCGCGACCGGACGGCCAGGCCAGGATCGGCGACACCGTGCATGCACGGGTCGTCAGCCGCCCCGCCGTCGCGGACGCACTGGTGGATCATCGCTGGATGGAACCCTCTGCCGGTAATCGTCTTGAATACGGCGGCCACACCGCCGAGATCGCCTTCGTGATCCAGGACGAAAAGCCCGTGCAACTGGAAGTCCATGCCCGGGTCCCTCACCACGGCGACACCCTGGCAACGGTTCGCGGCAGTTACACCGGCAGTGGTTATCGGGTGTCCATCTCCGATCCACGTCGGCCCGGCCCACCGGCCCAGGTCTGGGACGCGGCCAGAGGCGGCCTGGCCCCGGTCCCCGAGGGTGCCGTTGTCACCCATGAGGAGGTTTACCTCAGCGCCCACATAGCGCCCGGGACAGCGGATCAGGTCCGCTACCGCTGGCAGGTCAGCCCCTCGGGCGCCCGGCTGTTCAGCCCCGGCGGTCGGGATACGCGGTTTTCAGCCCATGCCCCGGGGACCTATGCCATCGAGCTCTCCGTGCACGATGCCGAAGGAAGAATGCTGGGCAGTACCCGGCGCACCCTCAGCGTCCTGTCAAATACCCCGCCGGATGATGACGACGAACGAGCCCGGCAGATCCAGGCTCACCTGGACAGCATGCGGGACCACGCCCGCGCGGGACGGCTGGATTCCGCCCTGCGGTCCGTCCAGGACGCACTGGCCATTGATCCGGCCCACACCGAGGCCGGTCGTCACCTGCAACGACTCAGCTATCTGCAGGACACCGTTGATCGCGACCTGGCCGAAGCCTCGCGCCTGATGACAAGCCGGCAGGAGGATGAAGCCCGGGCCATCGTCCAGCGGCTGCGCCGGGCCTATCCGGAATACCCGCCGATCCTGGAGCTGAACCATCAGCTCGAACACCTTCCTCCCCGCACGGAAACCGATGGTGAGGTGCGGTATTTCACCGCGGGTGAACCGATCACCCTTGACTACGACACGCTGCCCGGCCATCCGCAGGACTGGCTCACCCTGATTGAAAGCAGCCAGCCGGATAACCGTTATGCACAGTGGTTTTATACCCAGGGCCAAACCGCCGGAACAGCCATCTTCAATCCATTGCCGCCGGGTAAGTATGAACTGAGGATCTACCATGACTGGCCCGCGGGAGGCTATGAGGTCCGGCAGCCACACCCCATCGTGGTGCAATGACCTCGGCGGCGGTCGCCGTGGGCGGTGAGGATGCGACGGGACCGCTGCTATCATGTCGGCAGAATCCTCCCGGCAAGGTCTGTGCGCACATGATCAAACACTGGACATGGCTCCTGCTGCTACTACTCCTGGTAGCCGCCACATCCCAGGCCTCCAGCCTGCGTTTCGACGGCGTGCTCATCCGCGAAGGCAGCCCCGCCTGGCTGCTGCTGGAGCACATGGGCGAGCCCCGCTACCGCAGCAGCCAGGAAACCTGCGTGCGGCGGGATCGCCGCGGCTGCCTGGAATGGCGGGCCTCGGAAACCTGGTTCTATCGCCACAATGACCTCAACTACACCATCACCGTCAGCGGCGGGCAGATCCTCAAGATCGAGTGGAGCCGGTTCTGACGCCGGGACGCCAAAGCCCCCCTCTCGTCACTCCCGCGAAGGCGGGAGTCCGGAATTTTCAGGCTGTGAATGGATTCCCGCTTGCGCGGGAATGACGTATTCAGAGCGTCCTTAACCGAAGCCGAAGCCGAAGCCGAAGCCGACCCATCGAAACCCAGGTAGCGTGATGACACGATCACTGACATTTCTTTTCAGCCTGCTCATCGTCTTGATGACGGGGCTCACCGGATGCTTCTCGGCATCGGACTCCGATCCGGGCAGCCGGGCCGGGGCGGACACTTCCCTGATCGTGAAGGATGTCCGGGTCCATGACATGGACGGCCGCCTGGCGTTTCAGGGCGATGTGGACCTGGCGCCGGAGCTGGCCCGCATCAAGCGCGGTGAGCGCGATCCCCATCGCAATGACGGCAGCGTCTTCCAGAACCGGGAAGGCAGGCTGCCGGCCAGGGAAAGGGGGTATTACCGGGAATACGTGGTGAGAACGCCCGGCATCCGACATGCAGGACCCCAGCGCCTGGTGATCGGCCAGGGAGGGGAGGTCTACTATACGGCGGACCATTACCGCACGTTTACAAGGATACGCTGATGCTGCCCGAACAAATCGTGGAGGCCGTCCTGGACGGCACTAAACCCATCCTCGAAGCCCCGCTGGAGGGGGAGATGGAGGCCCTGATGGAGGCCCTGCGGGCCCGCGGCCTCCGTGCGGTGCGGGTAGACCAGGCACCAGTATTCGACAAAGACACCCTGCTGCATGCCCTCTATCAGAGTTGCGCCCTGCCCGCCTGGTTCGGCTTCAACTGGGATGCCCTGGCCGATACCCTCGGCGATGACGACATCCATGAAGCAAAGTCGGTGGTCCTGGTGTTCGGATATTTCTCCACCCTCCGGCAGAGAAGCCCCGACACCTGCGACACCTTCCTGGACATTCTGGCGGAAGCCACCGACCTGCCTCACAGCTGGGTCAGGCAGGCATTGCTGCTGAATTGACCGGCAAGCTCACCCCTCCAGCCGGGCCGCCAGGGGTCGGTACTGAAGGGCGTAGAACATCTCCAGGTAGCGCCGGGTCTCCGCCCGCTCCAGGTTGGTGACGTATTTCCAGAAGCCGTAGATCCGCGACAGGGTCATCATGCGCTCGGCGTAGAGTTTCCAGGTGTAGCGGGCCTCCACCCGACGTATGCCGGCCTCGGAGATCCGCGCCCAGTGACCGGGGTCTTCGGCGCATCGCTGGAAGAACTCCAGCAGGGTCCGCGCCGCCTCGTCGCCGTGGTTGGGGTCGATGTGGTAACCGGAACGGCCGTCTTCGATGATCTCCAGGGGGCCACCATAGAGGGTGGCGAAGGTGGGCAGGCCGGAGACCATGGCCTCGATCACCGTCAGGCCGAAGGCCTCGAACAGGGCCGGTTGCACGAACACGCCCTTGCGGTCGGCGATGAAGCGGTACAACTCGCCGGACAGCACCTTGTCCAGACGCACCCCCAGCCACCGCACCTGGCCTTCCAGTCCGTGTTCGTCGAACAAGTGGTGCATGTGGGCGATCTGCTCCTGCTCTTCCCGGTCCGATGAGCGGGCGCCATCCACATAGCCGGCGATCACCACCAGGTTGGCCTTCTCCCGCAGGTCGGGGTTGTTGGCGTACCAGGACACCAGCCCGGTGATGTTCTTGATGCGATCCAGACGGGCCATGGTGAAGATCACCGGCTTGTCCGGATCCGCCAACACCCCACGCCCTTCCGGATGGGGGCCGCCGAAGAGCATCTCCCCCAGCTCCTCGTGCAGACCCCGGATGCGTCGCTCGGTTTCCTGATGGGAGAAGTAGACCTCCGAATCCGCCCCCGGGGAGACGATGTTGAAACGGGGGTCGAAGACATCCACGCCCTTCACCACCCGGTAGAGGTCGGGCAGAGTGAAGGCGTCATAGCTCTCGTACTGACCGATGGCATGGTCGGTGCCGGCGATCTCCTGGTAGGTACTGGTGATGATGAAATCCGCCGCGTTCATGGCGATCAGGTCGGCGGTGAACTGACAGGAGAAGTGGTACTGCTCTTCGTTGTCCTTCCAGTACAGGTCCGAGTAGAGGTACTTGGTCTTTTCCAGGGCATGGGCGATGTTGCACTGGGTGACCTGCATGCGCGCGGACAGTAGGGTGGCCACCAGGTTGCCGTCGGAGTAATTGCCCACGATCAGGTCCGGGCGGCCGCCCAGTTCGGCCTTGACCCGGGTCTCCACGTCATCGGCATAGCGTTCCAGATAGGGCCAGATCTCGAAGCGGGAGATCCACTGGGACATCACTTCGCCGTCGCGGCTACGGAAGGGCACCCGCAGGATCTTGGCATTCTGGGTGCCGGAGATGGCCTCCTCCGGCTGGTCGCAGGTGGTGCCCCGGGCTTCGGGAATCAGCCGGGTCATCACCAGGATGCGGGGCTGGATGTCCAGGCCTTGCTCTTCCAGGCGTCGGTGCATCTCCCGCTCCAGGGCGCGCACCTGGTCGAGGATGTAGACCACTTGCCCCCCGGTGTCCGGCAGCCCCAGCACGTTGGCTTGGCCGAAAAAGCCATGGGGCGACATGATCAGCATGCTGAAGATCATGGGGATACGGGCCAGGAAGCGCTCCAGGGTCTCCGGTGACGGGGCTTCCAGCAGATCCGAAAGCAACCGCAGGCTCTCCAGCACCCGGCCCACGTCCTTGCCCCAGCCGGGCTCCAGGCCCAGGACCTGCAGGGCGTGGGCCACTTCCGTCCAGGGGACGTCGTGGCTGCGTGTCTGCAACCGTTTTTCGGCAGCGCGGATGGCGGAGCGCAAGGCATCCACGTCCCTCAGGCGGTCATTGATCATCAGTTGCTGGCCGTTGCTGCGGTGTTCGCGCAGGAACAGGAACAGCTTGTGCAGACCTGCGCCATCCCGGTCGAAGAGCTGACTGGAGAGCTTGCGGTTGAGAAACTCCAGCCCGCGGCCGATGGAGCGGGATTCACGCATGCTGGGGAAATTGCGCTGGAAGGCGCCGATGTCGAACTCGAGGGGCTTGTCATGGAGCCGATGGGGACTGACCAGGTGTTCCTTGAAGGCGAGGAACTCACTGACGGTCAGGGGTTCCACCGCCAGTTCGTCGGCATGGATGCGTAGGTACCACCAACGGCCCACCCGGGGGCGCACGGAAAGGCAGACCCAGGGCGCGGCGATGACGGCCTCCTGGACATCCTCCACCAGTTGCACCAGCGGACTGTGCTCCGGCGGCGGCTCGGCATGTTCAGCCGCCAGAGTCCGGTATTCATCCTGAAGGTCGGAGCGCAGGACGAAGGCCCGTCCCATGCCCTGAAACCGCCGCAGCAGCAGGTAGGAAAATTCCCGATGAGTCGTAATGTCGTTGCGTAGGGATTCCAGCATGTATGCCCCCTTAGATTTGTGCCATCCACCAGACCGATGTTATTGTACAAAAACACTTTGTGCAAAAAGATACGCCCATGGCCATGGTGCAAACCGACCCCCACACCTCCGCTTCTCCCGCCGGCAGCGATGACCGGGTGCAACATGTCATTCGGCATCTGCGGGTGCTGTTTCGTTCCCTGCAGGCCCATTCCCGGCGCATCAGCACCGACTGCGGGGTGAGTGCGGCCCAGCTCTGGGCACTGTGGGAAATGCACCTGGAGCCGGGCCTGAACGTGAGCGACCTGTCCCAGCGCCTGTCCATCCATGCCTCCACCGCATCCAACATGCTGGACAAGCTGGAACGCAAGGGTCTGATGGAGCGCCGTCGGGCGGACAAGGACCAGCGGGTGGTCAGCCTGTATCTGACCGAGTCCGGGCAGACGCTGCTGGACAATGCCCCGGCCCCGGCCCAGGGCGCCCTGAACCGGGCCCTGCGCGCCATGCCGGCGGCGGAACTGGCCCGACTGGAAGCCGGCCTGGGCATCTTGCTGGATACCATGGAGGCCCGCGATGACCAGGCCGCCCTGCGCCCCATCGCCGACGACTGAATCCCCGCCACCCCTTCCGGGAGACCCCATGACCCACGCCAGCATCAATTTCCAGCGACTGCAGCAGGATATCCAGGATCTCTCCGCCATCGGCCGGGATGCCGACCGGGGCATCCATCGCATGGCCTTCAGCGAGGGGGACCTGGCCGGGCGGCGCTGGTTCAAGGAGCGCATCCTGGCCGCCGGCCTGGACTTTTACGAGGACGGCGCCGCCAACCTGTACGGACGCCTGGACTGGGATGGCGGCCGTCCCAGCGTAATGATGGGCTCCCATCTGGACACGGTCCCCGGCGGTGGCCCCTTGGATGGTGCCCTGGGGGTGCTGGTGGGGCTGGAGGTACTGCGCACGGTGCAGGAGGCCGGCGTCGCCCTGCGCCATCCCCTGGAGGTGGTGAACTTCACCGATGAGGAAGGGCGTTTCGGCGGCCTGTTCGGCTCCCAGGCCATGGCGGGGCAACTCAGTCCGGCCCAGATCCACAATGCCCGGGATCTGGACGGCATCAGTCTCACCGAGGCCATGGCGGCCTGGGGTCTGGATGCCAATGCCGCCCTGTTCGCCCGCCGCTCCAAGGAATCCATCCACGCCTACCTGGAGATGCACATCGAGCAGGGGCCGGTGCTGGATCGCGGCGATATCAGCGTCGGCGTGGTGGAGGCCATCACCGGCCTGTTCAAGTGGGAGGCGCAGCTCAAGGGCCAGACCAACCATGCGGGTACCACCCCGATGGACATGCGTAACGACACCTTCCAGGGGCTGGCGGAGTTTGCCGGCGAAATCGACCGCATCCTGGAGGAACACGGCAGCCCCCACAGCCGGGCCACCATCGGCCGGGTGGAGCTGCGCCCAGGCGCCGCCAATACGGTGCCGGGTCACACCAGTTTTTCCCTGGACGTACGGGACACCGACCCGGACACCCTCAAGGGGCTGTCCGATGCCTTCCGCCGCACCCTGTCCGCCATGGCCCGTCGGCGGGGTCTGATGTTCGAATTCGAAGTGCTCTCGGAACTGCCGCCCCAGCGCTGTGATCCGGGCCTGGTGCAGTTGCTGTCGGACAAGGCGGATGCCCTGGGTTTCCGCCATCTGCGCATGCCCAGCGGCGCCGCCCACGATGCCCAGATCATGTCCTGCATCGCCCGCACCGGCATGGTGTTCGTGCCCAGCCTGGAAGGGCGCAGCCATTCCCCTGCCGAGTGGACCAACTGGGAAGACATTGAACGGGGCGCCAATCTCATGCTGCAGGCGGTGCTGTCGCTGGCGGCCCAGGACACGGAGACACTGCGATGAACGACAAGACCTCCGGCCGCGATCCGGCCTACGACAATATCGACCCGCTGCGTGAGCAGTACCGGGAAACCCTGATCAGCAACCGCGCCCTGGCGCGGGCCCTGGTCTCTCATCACGCAGCCCTGCTGTGCATCGACCTGCAGTACCTGGATGCGGCCCGGGGCTGGGGGGTGTTCGCCGATGCCCAGCGCTCCGGCCTGCCGCCGGAATCCCAGGACTACTACTTCGACCGCCTGGACCGGCTGGTGCTGCCCAATGTACGTCGGCTGCAGGATGGCTTCCGGTCCCTGGGGCTGGAGGTGATCCATACCCGTATCCAGTCCCTGACCCATGACGGGCGTGACCGCGGACCGGGACACAAGCGCCTGGGCCTGCATGCGGCGCCGGGGTCCAAGGAGGCGGAGTTCCTGGAGATGGTGGCACCCCAGGGGGACGAGATCATCATCAACAAGACCGCCAGCGGGGTGTTCACCGCCACCAATCTGGAATACGTGCTGCGCAACCTGGAGGTGACGGCGCTGTTCGTCGTCGGGGTGTACAGCAACGAGTGTGTCTCCACCGCCATCCGGGATGCCTGTGATCTGGGTTTCTACGTCACCCTGATCGAGGACGCCGTGGCCACCGTGACCCCGGAACTGGACCGGGCCACGATTCTCACCATGAAGGACCGCTATGCGCGGGTGATGAGCACGGAGCAGGCACTGGTGGAGATTGCCAAGGTAGAAGGGGCCGCCTGACATGGATATTCCCTCCCCCCCCTCCTCCCTCTCCCTGGGGGAGAGGGGCTTTCAAGATGCATCAGGAGATACGCAACGATGGTAGTCGACGCCCAGCTGCAAAAGCCGCTCAGGCCCAAGGACGGCACCGCCGGCATCGAGCGGCCCAAGGCACTCATGGAAAGCATCGCCGAAGACCCCCGGCACCTGGTGACACTCTCCAGCCGCCATGTGGTCTCATCGCGCCAGTTCGACCGGGATACCCTCACCCAGCTGTTCCGCCTGTCGGCCCAGTACGAGAGTACCCCGGCGCTGATGCATCTACCCCTGCAGGGCAAGATCCTCATCAGTGCCTTCTACGAACCCAGCACCCGCACCCGCCTCTCCTTCGAGAGCGCCTGGCACCGGCTGGGCGGCGACATCATGTCCATCACCGACCCCAAGAGTACGGGCATGGCCAAGGGAGAATCCCTGGCGGACATCGCCGAGATGTTCAACAACTACGGCGACGTGATCGTACTGCGCAGCAACCAGGACCGGGCGATCTACGAGATGCTCGACACCCTGCGCATCCCCATCGTCAATGCCGGCAACGGTATCGACGAGCATCCCACCCAGGCCATGGCGGACCTGTACACCATTTTCAAATGGAGGCCGCAGTTGCTGGACCCGGACCTATTGCCGGACCGGCGGGTCCGGGTCGGGATCATCGGCGTCCCCAACCGCATGCGTACCGTGCGCAGCCTGCTGCTGCTCCTGGCCCGCTTCTCCAGCGCCTTTGAAGAGGTGGTGATCCTCACCGATGAAGCCCGGCCCTTCGATCCGGGCCAGCAGGAAGAACTGGCCGAACAGGGCCTGTCGGTGCGGGTGGCCCAGGACCTCGGCGCCGAGTTGCCCGGTCTGGACGTGGTGTACATCAACGCCATTGCCTGGGTGGGCGACAGCTACGAGGCCATGGGCGCCGACCTCAAGCTCTCCACTGACTCTCCCCTCAAGGCGGGGGCCATCATCCTGCACCCCCTGGCGCGGGGGGAGGAGCTTTCCACGGACCTGGATGACACCTCCCACAACTGGTACTTCGCCCAGGCCCGGGGCGCGGTCTTCATCCGCATGGCCCTGCTCACCTGCATCGTCCGTCGCATCAGCGAAGTGATGGACACCCCCTGATCCCTCCCGCGTGGGGGCCGACCGGCCCTCACGCAGACCTCGAATTCACAGCCTCAAGGAGTTGCCCATGTGTGGTATCGCCGGCGTCATTCATGCCGACCCGCAAAAACCCGTTGACCCCCGAAATCTCGTGGCCATGGCCGCCATCCAGCACCATCGCGGCCCCGACGGCTTCGGTTACAAGGTGCAGGACGATCGCGGCGTGGGCTTCTCCCATGCCCGCCTCACCATCATCGACCTGGACGAAAACCGAGGACGCCAGCCCTTCCTGTCCGAGGACCGTCATCTGATGCTGGCGGTTAACGGTGAACTCTACGACTACAAGCGCATCCGCACCGAGCTCACCTCCCGGGGTGCAAAATTCCGCACCAAGAGTGACTCCGAGATGGTGCTGCACCTGTATCAGCGCCAGGGCCTGGAGGACATGCTGCCCCACCTGCGGGGCGAATTCGCCATCGCCCTCTATGACCGTCAGCGGGACCGCCTGATGCTCATCCGCGACCGTTTCGGCGTCAAACCCCTGTACTGGACCGAGGTCAACGGCAGCGTGGTGTTCGGCTCCGAGCTGAAGGTGCTGTTCGCCCATCCGGACGTGCCGCGCCGGTTCGAGTCCCAGGGCCTGTACCACCAGCTGATGCAAACCATGGTCCCCGGCAGCACCGCCTTCGAAGGCATTCATCAGGTCAAGCCGGGCCATGTGGTCACCATCGAGCGTCGTCACGGCAAGTTCCAGATCCGCGACGACCGCTACTGGGACATGGACTTTCCCCTGCAGTCGGAACGGGGCGAGGAAAAGGACGAGGATTTCTACATCGAAGGGATCCGGGAAAAGCTCATGGAGGCGGTGCAGTTGCGCCTGGAGGCGGACGTGCCGGTGGCCTGCTATCTCTCCGGCGGCATCGACTCCTGCATCACCCTGGGCCTGTCGGCCGCCCACCAGCAGTCGGCGGTCAAAGCCTTCACCATCGGCTTCGACAACGCCGACTACGACGAGACCGCCATCGCCCAGGAGATGGCTCGTAGCGTGGGGGCGGACCAGGACATCATGCGTCTGGATGCCGGCCACCTCTACGACAATCTGGTGGAAACCCTCTGGCACGCGGAACGCACCATCTACAACACCCTCGGGGTGGCCAAGCTCCTGATGAGCCGCCATGTGAACCGAGCCGGTTACCGGGTGGTGGTCACCGGGGAGGGTTCCGATGAACTGTTTGCCGGCTACCCCTCCTTCCGTCGGGACATGTTCCTGCACGGCCTGGACACCCTGTCTCCGGCGGAGCGGGCCGGGTGGGAACAGCTGCTGGCGGAGAGCAACCAGCTCTTCAAGGGTGCCATGCTGGCGGAAAATGAACTGCATGACCCGGCCCTGGACGCTCTGGTGGGTTTCACCCCCTCCTGCCTGCAGCCCTGGCTGGCCAGTGCCGCTCACGCCCCGGGCCTGATGGCCGCCCACCACCGGGACGCAGTCAGGGGCTACGAGCCGGGCCGCGCCATTGCCGAGGCCCTGGACGGCGACATGATCGAAGGCCGCCATCCCCTGGACAAGGCCCAGTACGTCTGGATCAAGACCATGCTGGAAGGTCAGATCCTCACCTGGGGCGGTGACCGGGTGGACATGGCCAATTCCATGGAGGCGCGACCACCGTTCCTGGACCACCATCTGGCGGATCTGGCGGTGCACCTGCCGCCGTCCATGCGCATCAAGGGCCGGACCGAGAAGTACGTGCTGCGGGAGGCCATGAAGGGACTGCTGCCCAAGGTGCTGTATGAGCGCGAGAAGTTCGCCTTCATGGCCCCACCGGCCCACACGGACCCGAAGAAGTGGGCGGCAATGAAGGCCCTGGCGGATCAGTACCTGTCGGATCAGGCGATCCAGGATGCGGGCCTGCTGGACCCGGCCGGGGTGAAGACACTGTTCGCGCTGCACGAGGACCCGGACACCTCCACCTCCACCCAGGTGCAGCTGGACGCGGTGATCAACCATATGATCGGGGTGCAGGTGCTGCACAGCCACTTCGTGGCCCAGGACATCCCCGCCCTGGCCCGGCGCCGGGCGGAAGAACTGGGCTGGAGGGTCTGATCAGGGCTTCTCCCTCGGGAGAAGGGCCGGGGATGAGGGGGAGCCCCCTGCCGTCACTCCCGCGAAAGCGGGAGTCCAGAATGCCCGGGCCGTGACTGGATTCCCGCCTGCGCGGGAATGACGACCTCAACCTTGTCGTCACTCCCGCGAACGCGGGAGTCCAGAATTTCCGGGCCATGACTGGATTCCCGCCTGCGCGGGAATGACCAGATTAAGAGGGCGCCGACCCGATAGGGAAACACCCATACGACAAGGAAAACCCATACGACAAGGAGACACCCATGGAACACGTCCTTGAGTACTTCACCCAGGTGGAATGGCAGCACCTGATCTTCGCTTCCCTGCGCATCCTGCTCATCCTCATCATTGCCTGGGTGGTGATGTCCCTCATCCGGGCCGGCCTGGGGCGCATGGAAAAACGCCTGGTGGAGCGGGGCAAGAAGCAGGGCGACGTCCCCTCCGAGGCCCACAAACGGGCCGAGACCCTGGTTCGGCTGCTGCGCCAGGCCATCGTCATCCTCATCTGGATCATGTCCCTGCTGGTGATCCTCAACGAGATGGGCATCTCCATCGCCCCCATCCTGGCCTCCGCCGGTGTGGTCGGCCTGGCCGTGGGCTTCGGCGCGCAGAATCTGGTGCGGGACGTGATCAGCGGGTTCTTCATCATCCTGGAAAACCAGGTGCGGGTAGGTGACGTGGCGGTGATCAACGGCACCGGCGGACTGGTGGAGGCCATCAACTTCCGCACCCTGCAACTGCGGGACCTGGAGGGCAAGCTGCACATCATCCCCAACGGCACCATCACCTTCATGACCAACGTGACCCACGGCTGGTCGGCCTATGTGTTCGATATCCCGGTGGCCTACAAGGAGGATACCGACCGGGTGGTGGCGCTGATCCAGCGGGTGGGCGCCGAGATGCGGACCGATTCCAGACTCCGGCGCAGCATGCTGGAAGACGTGGACGTGTTCGGGGTGGACAAGTTCGATGACTCGGGGGTGGTCATCAAGGGACGGATCAAGACCCTGCCCATCAAGCAGTGGGAGGTGGGACGGGAGTTCCTGCGACGGGTGAAGCAGACCTTTGACGCCGAGGGCGTGGAGATCCCGTTCCCCCATCGGACGCTGTATTTCGGCGCCGCCAGCCCGCCGGTGGTGGCACAGATGCTCAACCGCGCCGAGGCGGCCCCCGTTCCCCCTGCACCCCCCTCCAGCGGGAAAACTCTCACGCCGGGGAAAGATGAACCGGATCTGCCCCGACCCCTGTCTGGATTCCCGCCTGCGCGGGAATGACGACCTCAACACTTGCCGTCACTCCCGCGAACGCGGGAGTCCAGAATTTCCGGGCCGTGACTGAATTCCCGCCTGCGCGGGAATGACGACCTCAGCCTTGTCGTCACTCCCGCGAACGCGGGAGCCCAGAATGCCCGGTCCCTGCCTGGATTCCCGCCTGCGCGGGAATGACGACCTCAGCCTTGTCGTCACTCCCGCGAAAGCGGGAGTCCAGAGGTTCGGGTCCGGGAATCTGAACCGGGATTCGATCACCAGTCCTGTCGGGACGCCTGATAGAATTCCCGATCCTCCGTGGTCGCTCCATGCAGGGTGCAGACCTTCGCGGCGAAATCCGCCGCGCGCGCCAGGATGGTTTCCCAGTCCCAGCCCTGCAGGATGCCGGTCAGGGTGACGGCACTGAAGGCATCCCCTGCCCCCACGGTATCCACCAGTCCCGCCACCGGCGGCGCCGATCGCTGGTGGCACTCACCCTCGCGGGTGAGCACCATCGCGCCCTCCGACGCCCGGGTGACGATCACCGCCGACAACCCGTACCGTTCAAGGGTGCGACGGGCCTGAACCAAGGGGTCCGGCTCATCGGGCACCGGGGACAACGCCACCAGTTCATCCTGGTTGAGCTTGACCCAGTGGGCATGGGCCATCCAGCCCTGCACCGTGTCACGATCCCACCAGGGGGCGCGCAGGTTCACATCCATGAACACCGGGGCCGACAGGCGCTCCCGCAGTGCTTCCAGGGCCTGCCGGGAGACAGGGTCGCGCAGGGCCAGACTGCCGTGATAGAGCACGCCGGCCGGTGCCGGAGCCACTGCCAGGGCCTGAGCGGTATCGATGTGGTCGTAGGCCTGGCCGGAGAGGATGTCGTAGCTGGGCTCACCGCCCTTGAGGGTCACCCTGACCTGGCCGGTGGGATGTCCGGGGTCCACCTGCAGCCCTTCCCGGCACATGCCCCAGCGGGTCAGGGTCTGCAACACCTGACGGCCCAGGGCGTCATCGCCCACGGCGCCGACGAAGCGCGGATCAGTCCCCAGTCCCTTGAGATTCCAGGCCACGTTGAAAGGGGCACCCCCCAGGATGGAGCGGTCCTCGAAGCAATCGAACAGGACTTCGCCGAAGATCACGGCCCGGGTCCGGGATGTCTGGGTCACAGGAGGCCTCCCGCCGTCAGTAAGTGGCCCTTCAGCTTAGGCGGGGGGGGTGGCCGTGTGCAACCCGGTGGATTACTGGCAGAAGAGTTCCATACGGGTATGGGCCATCTGCACCGTCTCAGGGATCACCAGCTCCACCCCCACCGGCAGGTGATCGGAATAGTTCAGGTTGTAGACATGGACCTGCTCCAGCCCCAGCCCCGGTGTCACCAGGATGTGGTCGAAGGCATGTATGGGCCGCCAGCTGGGATAGGTCTTGGCGCTGGCCAAGGGCTCCTGCAGTCGGGTATGGCTGACCAGACGCCGCACTTCCTGGGAATGGGCCGGGGTGTTCATGTCGCCCATGACCACCACGTGCTCATGATCGCGCAGCACTTCGGCGATGTACTGCATCTGCAGCATGCGGGCCTTACGGCCCAGGGACAGGTGCACCAGCATGATGACCAGGGAGTCTTCGCCATGGTGGGCGCCGAAGTGGGCCTCAAGGGCGCCCCGTCCGGGGATGCGCCCGGGCAGGCGGTGCTCCACCACCGAGTGGGGCCGGAAGCGGGATAACAGCCCCAGGCTGTGCTTGGCCAGCTTGCCCAAGTTGCGGTTGGTCTGGCTGTACCAGTAAGGGAACTCTCCCCGATGGGCCAGGTATTCGGCCAGGTTGACAAAGTTACTGCGCAGGCTGCCGGCATCCAGTTCCTGCAACCCTACCAGATCAAACCCCGAAATGAAGCGGGCGATGCTGTTCAGGTTGCCCATGCGCCCCTCGTAGGGCAGCAGATGCTTCCAGCTGTTGGTCAGGTAATGGTGGAAGCGCCCCGAGGCGATACCCACCTGGACGTTGTAGCTGAGAATCCGCAGCCGCTGCCCCCCCGCCACCGGCGGGGTACTGGGGCCGATGGACAGGGTGTCCACCACGGAAGGGTGATCATGTCCGTGATTGCCTTGCATGCATCCTGACTCAAAGCGTGCCATAGGAATGCAGCCCGCCCAGGAACATGTTCACCCCGACGAAGGCGAATGTGGTGATGAGAAGGCCCAGGATGGCCCACCAGGCCATGGGAACACCGCGCCAGCCCTTGGTGAAGCGCAGATGCAGCCAGGCAGCATAGTTCAGCCACACGATCAGGGCCCAGGTCTCCTTCGGGTCCCAGGACCAGTAGGCACCCCAGGCCTCCGCCGCCCACATGGCGCCCAGCACCGTGGCAATAGTGAAAAAGGCAAAGCCGATGGCGATGGACTTGTACATGACGTCATCCAGCACCTCGCGGCTGGGCAGCCGCCGGACCAGCAGGCCGTCGGGCCGGCGCCGCTCGCCCCGGTCCCGCATCAGATAGGCCACCCCCAGCATGGCAGCGATGGCAAAGCCGCCGTAGCCCACGAAGTTGGTGGGCACATGGACCTTCATCCACCAGCTCTGCAGGGCGGGCACCAACGGCTGCACCACATGGGCCTCTCGGTCCAGGGTGTACCAGAGCAGGAAGGCCACGGCGGCGCTGACCACCATCATGACAAACCCGCCCATGCCCAGGTTGCGGGTGCGGCCCTGGTAATAGAGATACATCAGCACCGTGACGATGCAGAATAGAACAAAGACCTCCCACAGATTGCTCACCGGGATATAGCCCCAGGTGGGATCGTGCAGGTAGGTTTCACGCCAGCGCACCAGCAGGCCCGCCAGGCCGAAGGCGGCGGCGCACCAGGCCAGCACACTGCCCACCCGGGCGGCAAAGTCGGTGCGGGCGATGGGACCCAGCAGGGCGCCCACGGCCACCAGCAGGATCAGGGGACTGGCCCATTCCAGGCCCGGGACCAGGCCGCTACGCCCCAGCCAGAGGCCGGCAAGCCCCAGGGCCCCGGTCACCACGGCGGTAATCAGGGCCGGTAGCACACCGCGGCCAGCCTCGCGCCGGAACAGCGATGCCAGATAGGCGGTGGTGGACATGTAAAGCAGGGCGCACATCCACATCACCGCCGCTTCGCCGGAGACCAGGTACTTGAGGAAGAAATTGGTCTGCGCACTGGCCAGGGTGTCGCCGTAGCTGAACACCCCCAATAGGCTCATGCCGGTCACCGCCAGGGCATAACCCTTGAACGATTTCCAGAACCAGCCCAACCACAGGCCGGTAGCGGCAGTGACCACCAGGGTGCCGGACTGGTAGATGTCCATGCGGTTGCCGTAGGCGGCCAGGACGAAGACCGTGGCCACCACCACGCCGGCCGCCCAGATCCAGTCCGCCGGTGACAGGCGGCGGAAGAAACCGGGATATTCGGCGCTCATGGAGTCTTGGGTGACGGACATGTGCTTACCTCGCAATCAGAATCATGGTCAGGCGCGGGCATCCTGATCCGCGGGCGTGGGCCGTGGCTCACCCAAAACGGCCCGGGATATTTCATCAAATTCCCTGTTGAAATCCGATGTGCTGCGGTTGCTGGTCCCTGCCAACACCAGACCCGAACCGTCGGGACGAGGCTGCACCCAGAGCCAACAGCGGCGATGACTCACGTACAGAAGCAGAAAGATGCCCAGGATCAACATGACACTGCCGGCATAGACCACCACCTGCCCGGGTGCCTTGGTGATCATCAGGCCGGAAGCCTGGATGTGCTCAAAATCATTCAGGTGCAGGAAAAACGGCGAGCCGTAGAACGGCAGGGCATTGATGGCCCGCAGCGCATCGGCCAGAAAGTGGTCATCCGCCTCGCTGACCACCTCGATGCCCTCTTCCGCCAGCACCCGCAGGTAGATGGCATCCAGACCGGAATTGAGGACCCGGAGAAAGACATCCGCCAGCTGGTCCCACTGCCCGGCCGGGGCCTGTTCCTGCACCTGGGCAATGACCTCCTCATAGCCGCCGACGGCAAACGTCTCCAGCAAGTCGCGCATGGTCTCGGCCACCTGGCTACGGATCTGTTCGTCCACGCCTGTGAATTGTCCGGCGGCGGCCCGGGTGGACTCATCAACCACAGCGGCCACCACGGCAGGGTCCGTCAGCTTGGCCAGAAAGCGCATGAAACGGTCCACGCCGCCCTGTGGGTCCAGAGGAATGTAGAGGAAGCTGAAGGGTTCTGCCGGGTTCTGCCTGACGCCGCTGAGCAGATACCGGCGGCCATCCCGCTCCACAGGCTGCTGGAAGTTGCGGTGAAACCAGCCGGCACCGCTGCTGTCCCGGACCACGTACTCGAAGCTCGGCCCCATGTCCATGCGCTCGCGCACGCCGTCTTCCTCGATCAGAGTCGGGTTGGTGTCCTTGAAATCGGTGAATTCCACCCGCAGACGGGTGCCGTCCCCTGCGGTCTGGGAATAGGTACCGAAAACGCGGGCATCGAAGGGCATGGGACGGTCGGCCCCCCGGCCCAGGGGATACATGCCCAGATTCAGGTGAGAGCCGCCATCACGGAAGCTGGCCTGGTAGATGGTATAACCCCGGTGCACCAACGGATGGTTCACGCTGATGGTATGCGCCAAGGGTTCATCCAGCAAGTCATCATGGATGATCAGATCGGTCTCAAAGGCGCGTTCCTGACCGGTGGCATGACGCTCCACCCGGAACGCCTTCACCTCGATGTGAAACGGCAGCTCCTGCACCACGTAGCCGTCCCGCATCGTCACGAAGGCCACGTCCACCCGCTGCCCTTCGGGGATCTCCACCGAACCCCGGAACGACGGATTGGAAACGGAGACCCGGCTCTGCGCAGGGATCTCGGAGACAGGCACCTGTCGGGTTTCGACCTCCAGCCGGCCGGTGAATTCCGCCAGCATCAGCGGCAGACGGCCATCCACCAGGCCACCGATGCAAATGACCACGATGGCCACATGGGTGAAGAAGTACCCCAGGCGGCCGGCACTGCCGCGCATGGCCGACAATACCCGGTGATCACCATGATCTGCCTGACGCACCCGGTAGCCACGGGCCCTGAACACGGACTCGGCACGAGACATCAGCGCCGTCGGCGTCTCGGGGTGGGTATCCCGCTGCACGTTATGCTGGAAGCTGCGCAGGGATTTTTCCTTGACCCCCAGCCGGAATTGACGCATGTCACGGATCATGGCCGGGGTGCTGCGATAGACGCAGACACTGGTGGAGATCACCAGAAAGACGAGGATGAGCAGATACCAGCCGGCGGAGTAGACGTGGTAGATCCCCAGTGTGCGAAACAGCTCATGCCAGAAGGGACCGTAGTCCAGCAGATAGGTCTCATAGGATTGATTCTGCTGGAGGACGGTGCCGACCACCGAAGCCACGGCCAGGGCGACCAGCAACGTGATGGCCAGGCCCATGGACCCAAGAAAACCCATCAGGACGGCAAAGGTGGAACGCCGGCCTGGCGGCGTCGGGTCGGTGGGTGTGCTGCTCATGTCTCTCGGGTCGGAAAGTGGTTGCCTGTTTGACCCTGCAAGGCACACAAGTTCGTGTCACAGGGCACAAAAACCACGTGATCAGCAGGTCTTGTTGTCCTGGGTCAAATACCTTCCGGACTCAAGACATGCCGGACAGAATCAAAAAAGGGTGGCCGCTGGGCCACCCTTTCGAGTGTTTTACCGATCTCGCCTTACTTGGACGGCAGGCTGGCGATGTACTCGGCCACGGCAGACATTTCCTCGTCGGTCATGCGGCCGGCCACGTTACGCATCATGCGGCCCGGATCATTGGCACGCAGACCATCACGGAACTGCTTGAGCTGATCCAGGGTATACACGCCGTGCTGGGCGGACACGCTGGGGAACACGGCGGCGGGGTTACCCTTGCCGTTGGGGCCGTGGCAGGCCACACAGGCGGCCACACCCGTGGCAGTGTTGCCACCGAAGTAGATCTGCTTGCCCAGGGCCAGTTTTTCCGCAGCGGCGGCGGTGCGGCCAGGCGCCGGGGTCTGGCCGGCGAAGTAGGCGGCCAGGTGGGGCAGGTCTTCCTCTTCCAGGGCGGCCACCTGGGGATTCATCAGGGCGTGGCTGCGACGGCCGGCCTTGTAGTCCTGCAACTGCTTGAGCAGATAGGCCTCGTCCTTGCCGGCGATCTTCGGCCATGCCGGGACCACACTATTGCCGTCAGCCTGGTGGCAAGCCACGCAGGGGCTGGAAAGTTCCTTGCCGCGCACCGGGTCACCGGATTCGGCCAGCAGCGACGCCGACATGCTCATACCCAGTGTGGCGACGGCGATAAGGACAAGTTTTTTCATCGTGGGTTGACTCCTGAACC
The DNA here is from genome assembly GCF_022227845.1 of Ectothiorhodospira lacustris. GTDB lineage: Bacteria > Pseudomonadota > Gammaproteobacteria > Ectothiorhodospirales > Ectothiorhodospiraceae > Ectothiorhodospira > Ectothiorhodospira lacustris. The sequence goes on from NZ_JAJNQN010000005.1 coordinate 114,560, forward strand.
TGAAACAAAAGCGCTTCGTTGGTAACCTGACACTGACTCGCGCGTCGGGCGCAGCCTCAAAATAGCCGCAATGTATATCATACTAACTCCACCGTCGCAAAAGTCGACGAAGGTCAACCAGCCATTAGAACACAGCGAGTCACGTCACCCATGAACCCGGCTTACCACCAGGCGGAATTCCTCACCAGCGCCGCCAGCCTCAAGGGCCTGCCACCGGAGCAGGGCCACGAAGTGGCCTTTGCCGGCCGATCCAACTCAGGCAAGTCCAGCGCCATCAACACATTGTGCCGGCAACGCGCCCTGGCACGCACCAGCAAGACGCCGGGCAGAACCCAGCTGATCAACTTCTTTGCCCTCGACGGGGAACGCCGACTGGTGGATCTGCCCGGTTACGGCTATGCCAAGGTACCGGAAGCGATGCGGCGGCGCTGGGGGCAGTTGATGGAGAACTATCTGGCCCAGCGCGCCTGCCTGCGGGGGCTGGTGCTGGTCATGGATATCCGTCATCCCCTGACGGACCATGACTGGCAGATGATCGGCTGGGTCCATGCCCGGCATCTGCCCCTGCATGTGCTGCTGACCAAGTCCGACAAGCTCAAGCGGGGGCCGGTCATGGATACGGTACGTCAGGTGGTGCGGGCGCTGGGCAACGAAGGGGTGGAGGCGACGGTGCAACCGTTTTCATCGCTGAAGAAGCAGGGGGTGGATGATGCCCATTCCGTGCTGGATGGCTGGCTGTTCAGTGAGGGAGGGCTCGCCCACCCTGAGCAGGAGGCATAAAAAAGCCCCGGCGGCCATTGGGGGTTGGCATGAACCGGGGCAGGGTCCGGCTCGACTTGGGGGAGTTCGAGCCATCCCGCTCAGGGAGGTAAGCGGGAAGCGCCGGGCTGCAGCGCTTGATGAATGGGACTCCCGTCGCCGCCTATAGTTCACAAAATTAATCGGGTAAGGAAAATTTTTCGGCAACTGCAGGAAAAAAAGCCCCGGAGCACTTGCGTGGTCCGGGGCCAGCTTGGGCTCGACTTGGGGGAGTCAGAGCTACCCGCCTAGGGGGTTAGACGGGGAGCACCCATGGAAAAGGTGCTCACTGATTAAAGACTATATGCCCGTCAGGAAGTTCTCAGTTCCGGCAGGAGTTTGCGGATCTGTGAAAGATCTCTCAAAAAAAGGGCTAATGAGAGCATATTCAGCGCCATTTTCACTCCAACCCTGTAGAAATGCCCGGCCCGGACCAGCCCCTTCATTCATTGCCGGTCCTCACCCCCGGGCGGGGGCCCCGCCCCGAATGTGTCATTCCCGCGCACGCGGGAGTGACGGACGGCACTGACGCAAGGGCTGGGCTCCCGCCTTCGCGGGAGTGACGGAAGAAGCGGGAGTGACGGAAGGGGACTTGTTCAGTGTTTCCTAGGCGTGGGCGGCGTCCCAGTTGTCCCCCACCCCCACTTCCACCAGCAGCGGGACATCCAGCTCGGCGGCACCGCACATCAGCGCGGTGATCCGCTCCCGGGCCGATGCCACCGCGGCTTCATCCACCTCGAACACCAGCTCGTCATGCACCTGCATGATCATGGTGACACCGGGAGATTCCGCCTGAATCCATCCGTCCACCGCCAGCATCGCCCGCTTGATGATGTCCGCGGCGGTGCCCTGCATGGGCGCATTGATGGCCACCCGCTCCGCCTGGGCGCGCACCTGGGCATTGCGGGCACGGATATCCGGCAGATGGAGACGACGCCCGAACAGGGTTTCCACATACCCCTGCTCCCGGGCCTGCTCACGGGTGCCGTCCATGTAGGCCTTCACCCCCGGATAGCGGGTAAAATAACGGTTCACATAGTCCTGGGCCGAACCCCGGTCGATCCCCAGCTGCCGGGCCAGCCCGAAGGCGGACATGCCGTAAATCAGACCGAAATTGATGGCCTTGGCGGCACGCCGCTGCTCCGTGGTCACTGCGTCCACCGCCACCCCGAAGACCTCGCCGGCCGTGGCTCGATGGATATCCTGCCCATCGGCAAAGGCCTGCAGCAGCCCCCGGTCACCGGACAGGTGGGCCATGATGCGCAGTTCGATCTGGGAGTAGTCCGCCGCCAGGATCCGGCGCCCCTCGGGCGCAATGAAGGCCTGCCGGATGCGGCGGCCCTCCGGGGTACGGATGGGAATGTTCTGCAGATTGGGCTCCGAGGAAGACAAGCGCCCGGTGGAGGCCACCGCCTGATGATAGGAGGTGTGCACCCGCCCGGTATCCCGATCAATCCGCTCCGGCAGCTTGTCAGTGTAGGTGGATTTGAGCTTGGACAGCCCACGATGCGCCAGGATCAGGCGCGGCAGAGGGTAGTCCAGGGCCAGCTGTTCCAGGACATCCTCGGCGGTGGAGGGCTGGCCCTTGGGGGTCTTGCGGATCACAGGCAGCTGCTGGCGCTCGAACAGGATCTCTTGAATCTGCTTGGGCGAACTCAGATTGAAGGTACAACCGGCCAGATCATGGGCCTCCCGCTCGATCCGGCCCATGCGGTCGGCCAGCTCATGGCTCTGGGTAAACAACAGTTCCGGGTCCACCCGCACACCGGCCCGTTCCATGCGGGAGAGTACCGGCACCAAGGGGATCTCCAGGGTTTCGTAGATCCGCCGCTGCCCCTCCAGGTCCTTGAGCCGGGCCCAGAAATGGTGGTGCAGCCGCAAGGTGATGTCCGCATCCTCGGCCGCATAGGGGGCGGCCTCGTCCAGCCGCACCTGGGAGAACGGGATCTGCTTCGCCCCCTTGCCGGCCACGTCCTCGTAGTGGACGGTCTTCAGCCCCAGACAACGCTCAGCCAGGCTGTCCATGTCATGGCGCCCGGCGGTGCTGTTGAGCACGTAGGAGGCCAGCATGGTGTCATGCTCGATGCCACGCAATTCGATGCCGTGATTGAGCAGGACGTTGCGATCGTATTTCAGGTGATGCCCCAGCTTGGGGCGGTTCCGGTCTTCCAACAGGGGGCGCAACTTCTCCAGGGTCTCGTCCAGGGGCAGCTGGTCCGGGACATCCCCATAGTCGTGGGCCAGGGGCAGATAGGCCGCCTCGTGGGGGGTCACGCTGAAGGACAGCCCCACCACCCGGGCCTGCATGTAGTCCAGGCTGGTGGTTTCGGTGTCGAAGGCGAACAGCGGCGCCTCGGCCAGCCGCTTCACCCAGCGCTCCAGCTGCCCCGCTTCCAGGATGGTTTCATAACGGACCTCGGGTGCCGATGCATTGTCGGGCTCAGGGACCGGTTCGCCCCCTTCCAGCTCGGCCTGCCATTGGCGGAACTCCAGATGGGCCAACAACTCCCGCAATTGTGACGTGTCGGCCCCCTGCAACTGAAGGTCCAGAGGCCCCCGGTCCAGTGCCACGTCGCAGCGCACGGTGACCAGCTCCCGGGACAGGGGCAGCCACGCCAGGGCGGTGCGCAGGTTCTCCCCCACCTTGCCCTTGATCTCATCGGCCCGGGCCATGATCTCGTCCAGACCGCCATGGGCCTTGAGCCATTTCACGGCCGTCTTCGGCCCCACCTTGTCCACCCCGGGGACGTTGTCCACGGTATCCCCCACCAGGGCCAGGTAATCCACGATGCGCGCCGGGGGGACACCGAACTTCTCCTCCACCCCGGCCTCGTCCATCACGGTGCCGTTCATGGTGTTGACCAGGGTCACCCCCGGCTCCACCAGCTGGGCCAGGTCCTTATCGCCGGTGGAAATGATCACCTCCATGCCCGCCCGGCGGGCCTGACGGGTGAGAGTCCCGATGACGTCATCGGCCTCCACCCCGGGCACCACCAGCATGGGGATGCCCATGGCCTGCACCAGCGCGTGCAGGGGCGCCACCTGGGCCGACAGCTCGTCCGGCATGGGCGGGCGATGGGCCTTGTACTCGGCATAGAGATCATCGCGGAAGGTCCGGCCCTTGGCATCGAAGATCACGGCCATGTGGCTGGGCTGATACTCCCCGATGAGCTTGCGCAGCATGCCGGCCACACCGTAGACCGCACCGGTGGGCTCGCCGCGGGAGTTGGTCAGGGGGGGCAGGGCGTGGAAGGCGCGGTAGAGGTAGGAAGATCCGTCCACCAGGATCAGGGGAGATGACGTGTTCACCAGGCGGGTTCTCAGCAGTTTTCCAAGGCAGGCCTGAAAGGGTACCCGTGCGCACGGGATCAGGCCAGCACTAGCCAGTGGCCGCCCGGGGGTCTAACCTTGCCGGAGCACACAACAATGAAAAGGGGCCGACATGAAGAGCCACGAACGCGCCAGCCATCCGGGACTGCAACCCATGGACGACACCATGCTCACCCGGGAGAGCTGGAAGATATTCCAGATCATGGGAGAGTTCGTGGAAGGGTTCGAGCGCCTGGCTCGCATCAAACCGTCGGTGAGCATCTTCGGCTCCGCCCGCATCCCCCCCGGACACCCCACTTATGCACTGGCGGAAGATATCGCCCGACAGCTCTCCGACGCAGGCTTTGCCGTGGTCAGCGGCGGCGGTCCCGGCATCATGGAGGCGGCCAACAAGGGCGCCTTTGCAGGGAAATCCCCCAGCATCGGCCTGAACATCCAGCTTCCCCATGAGCAGACAGCCAACGCCTATCAGGATGTCTCGCTGGATTTCCGGCATTTCTTCTCCCGCAAGGTGATGTTCGTGAAGTATGCCTCTGCTTACGTGGTGCTGCCGGGGGGCTTCGGCACCCTGGACGAACTGGCGGAGATCCTCACCCTGGTGCAGACCAACAAGACCCGGCGCATCCCCATCATCCTGGTGGGCAGCAGCTTCTGGCAGGGTCTGCTGGCCTGGTTTGAAAATACCCTGGTGGCGGAAGGCACCATCGGCGACGAAGATCTGAACCTCTACACCCTGGTGGATGACGCCAAGTCCGTGGTGGATGCCATCTTCAACTTCTACGAATTCGGAGGGCTGGAACCGACCTCCGAAGAAAAAGAGAGGCTGATGGACCTATGAACGGCTACCGCATCCTGCCCATTGTTCTTGCCGCCCTCCTGTTCTGGCCGGCCGCCCTCCCCCTGTCGGCCCAGGAGCAGGCCGCACCGCCCCCACCGCCGCTGCTGGACGACAGCGACATCGCCACCCGGGAACTGATGGAGCCCACGGTGACCATCATCGAGCGGGAGGGGGAACGGATCGAGGAATACCGGCTCCATGGGGAGCTGTACATGATCCGGGTGACACCGGCCAACGCGCCCCCCTATTACCTGGTGGACACGGACGGAGACGGCCAGCTGGAAACCCGCATGACGGAGCTGGATGCCAAGATCCTGGTGCCGGCCTGGGTGATCTTCCGGTTTTAGTCGGTTTGTCTCACAGGCGGGGAAAGCATGGCTTGACCTGAATGCTGAAGGTCGCGATCCGACTGCCCTCACAGGACATTTCCCAGTGCGATGGGGCGACGACCTCGCACCGATGCGGGCTCGCCGCGTTCGATCATGGAGACCAACCAATCAAAGAAGCGCGCGAGAAGCCGATGCATGCCACGCAGGTGATAGAGACAAATTTGGGTGCCCTGTGTCAACCAGTCCACCGTAGCCGGATGAAGTCGCTGATGACGACGGTCAAGGGGGCGGTGAAAGGACAATGCACTTCAGTGACGGGACTGGGACGCGCCTCTGCCCGCCCGGTCACGGAAAAAGCGAGCATCAAGCAGATGGATCGCTTGGAGGGCAACGCCCGAATGACCAGTTTGTCATGGGCAGTGACAAGCTTCCGGAGTTGGTACCCTTGGCCGGTGCAATCCATGCGCAGGAATTTCCCCGTTGAATCCAGTAACCGGAATGTTCAGTGCGTCGATCAGCCTCATCTTTGTCGGGCTGTTCTGGATTTCCCCCTTGTGGGCGCAAGAGCGAGTGGTGCTGAGCCAAGAACAAAGGGACCATGTCGCCTCCCGAGGCATCGTGCGGTATTGCGTGGATCCCGATTGGGCGCCGTTTGAATACATCGATGCCGCGGGAGAACATCGGGGTATCGGAGCCGACCTGCTCAGGCTGGCGGCTGGGCGGGTCGGACTGACCCTGCAGGTCCATTCAACGCCAACCTGGGAGGCGTCCCTGGCGGCATCGCAACGGGGGGATTGTGACCTTCTCAGCCTGCTTAACAGGACGCCGGCCCGGGAGTCGTGGCTGCACTTTACAGCCCCCCTGCTGATCGATGAAAACGTCATCATTACCCGGGAGGATCACCCCTATGTGGTCAGCCTGGATCGCTTCGACGGCAAACGCCTTGCCGTTCCGGCCGGCACCGCCGTGGAGGAATGGGTGCGTCGGGACTTTCCTCGTCTGCAATTGATTCTCACGCAGACCGAGAACGAGGCCTTTCAGCTGGTGTCCGACCGCCGGGCGGACATGACCATCCGTTCCCTGATCGTGGCCGCCTACACCATCCGCCAGGACGGCTGGTTCAATCTCCGCATTTCCGGGATGCAGGCCGATTACGTCAATCTCCTGCGTATTGGTGTGCGTCGGGATGATCCCATGCTACATGCCCTGCTAGATGCCGGGGTGCGCAGCATAAGTCAAAGCGAACGGGAAGCCATCATCAACCGTCATATCAATGTGGTCAGGCATGAGGTGGAGGTGATAGAAAAGTCCATTTTCTGGCCGTTGTTGGGTGTGTTGCTGGTGGTGTTGCTGACCAGCGGGTTCTGGATCCTGCGCCAGCGTGCCCTGAACCAGCGATTAAGCCAGCTCAATCTGCTGCTGGAAAAGGCGGCCACCACTGATCAACTCACGGGTCTGAACAACCGCGCTCGTCTGATGCTTTGTTTCGAGGAAGACAGCCAGCGTGCCCTGCGCGGTGGACGTCCCTATTCACTGGCATTGTTCGATATTGACCATTTCAAGCACGTCAATGATAGCCGGGGGCATGTGATCGGTGATCAGGTGCTCCGGGAAGTGGCCGCCCTCATGATCCGCAACGGGCGCGGTAGCGACCGCCTCGGCCGCTGGGGGGGAGAGGAGTTCATGCTGCTGTTCCATGACAGCGACGTTCAGGCGGCCATGGAGGCGGCGGAGCGCATTCGCGCCGATGTGGCGGCGCATGCCTTCTCCCATGGCGAAGGGGTCACACTTAGCGTTGGCGTGGCCCAATGGAAAGCGGGCGAGAGTCTGGTGCAGCTGATGGACAGGGCGGACAAGGCCCTGTATCGGGCCAAGCAGGAAGGTCGTAACCGCGTCTGCCCGGAACAGAGACATGAATCCGGGCGATAAACCTGATGATCGGATACTTTCTTAATGGATGAGGGCCAGTAGATCGGTACGATCGCCGGCAACCTGGCGCTGGGCATCGGGCAGGTTGAGAGATAGCAGCAACGCTGCATAGTGGCCACCGGAAGAGAAGCCAGCAGGGCACCGGGGACGGCTCTCCCAGTGTGGAAGGGTCCAGCACGGTCAAATCGAGTTAATTTCCTTCCAGCGGGCCATCCTCGACTCGAACCCCATGTAGGAGGCATGAACCCGTCGGATGAAGGGATCGTCCGCCGTCATCTCCAGCAGCATGTCCCGGCTCAGTTGCTTCAGACTCTCCAGCACGGTATCCGGGAAGCGCCTGAGCTGAACCCCATGTTCACTCACCAACCGGTCCAGGGCCTGCTGGTTGCGGGCCATGAATTCATGGAGCATCTGCTCGCCGACCAGACGACAGGCCTGGGCCACGGCGATCTGAAGGTGCTGGGGCAGGGCCTCGTAGGCATCCCGGTTGATCAGGGCCTCCACCTGCGAACTGGGGGCCTGCCAACCCGGGTGGTAGTAATAGGGGGCCTGACGATGCAGGCCCAGCGCCATGTCCTCGTGGGGTCCCATCCACTCGGCTGCATCCAGCAGCCCCGACTCCATGGCCTCCGGCAGGTCATCACCAGGCAGGCGGATCACCTCGGCCCCGGCGCGCCGCAGGACGTCGGCCCCCAGCCCCACGGCACGGAGGCGTAGCCCCCGGAAATCTTCAATGAACTCGATCTCGCGCCGGAACCACCCCCCCATCTGGGCACCGGTATTGCCGCAGGGGAAGGGGATCACGTCAAAAGGACGATACAGATCCCGCCAGAGGGCCAGACCACCGCCCTCGTACAGCCAGGCCTGGGTCTCCAGCGCATTCATGCCGAACGGTACTGCGGTAAAAAACTGCGCAGCCCCGCTCTTGCCCCGCCAGTAATGGGCAGCACCGTGGCCGATCTCGGCGGCACCACGGGAGACGGCACCGAAGATCTCGAAGGGCGGCACCAGATCATCTGCCGCAAAGATCCGGATTTGAATGCGACCTTCTGACAGCTCATGGATGGTCCGTGCCAGCAACTGCGCGCCGGCGCCCAGGCCGGGAGACTCATGGGGCCAGGCGGTGATCATGCGCCAGTGAAAGCGACGGCCGGTATCCGGCGCCGAATGGTCACTGCCCTGAGGCATACCGCAACCGCTCAGGGCGCCGCCGGCAGCCAGGGCAGTGAGGGCGGCCTTGCCCAGGAAATCCCGTCGATGCATGGATGACCTCGGTTCTGTTGTTCAAAGTGTCAGATGGGTTCCAGCTTGGCAAAACCCACCACCAACCACTTGCTGCCCTGGCCGCCGACAAACCGTACCTGGACCCGGGCCGACTTGCCCTGCCCTTCCAGGTCGGTGATCACGCCCTCCCCGAACTTAGGATGAGTCACGCGGGCACCCACCGCCAGCCCACCCGCCTGCGCCGGTGCGCGGAACGGGGACGGTCGCGCCTGGGGCCGGGCGGGACTCTCGGGTATCGGACGCCGGATCATGGCCCGGGGCCGGACATCTTCCAACAGCTCGGTAGGCAGTTCCCCAACGAAGCGGGAGGGGGCGTTATAGGTCTCCCGGCCGTGCAGCCGACGGGTCTCCGCGTAACTCATCACCAGCCGGCGGCAAGCGCGGGTGATGCCCACATAAGCCAGACGCCGCTCCTCCTCCAGACGCCCGGGCTCATCCAGGGACATGCGGTGGGGAAACAGCCCCTCTTCCATGCCCACCAGGAATACCAGTGGAAACTCCAGCCCCTTGGCGGAATGCAGGGTCATGAGCTGAACGCAGTCCTCCCAGGGGTCTGCTTCCCCTTCCCCCGCCTCCAGGGCGGCATGGGAGAGAAAGGCGGTCAGGGGCGACATGTCCCCATGGGCCTCGGCATCGGGCACGAAGCCCCTGGCGGCGCTGACCAGTTCATCCAGGTTGTCCAGCCGGGTCTGGGCCTTTTCGCCCTTCTCCTGGGCGTAGTGCTCCCGCAGACCGGAATGGGCCACCACATGTTCCACCTGCTCGTGGAGTTCGATCCCCTGGCCGGCCTGCTGCATGGCTTCGATCAGCTGCGTGAAGCCGCGCAAGGCATTGCCGGCACGGGCGGTCAGGGTGCCCTGTGCCAGCAGGTGGCCGGCGGCGACCCACAGACTGCTGCCCTGTTCGCGGGCCTGCCCCCGGATCAGGGCCAGGGTCCGCTCCCCCAGTCCCCGGGCCGGCTGGTTGATGATCCGCTCCAGGGCGGTGTCATCCTCCCGGTTCTCCACCAGACGCAGATACCCCAGGGCGTCCTTGATTTCCGCCCGTTCGAAAAAGCGTAGCCCGCCATAGACGCGGTAGGGCACGGCGGCCTGGATCAGCACTTCCTCGAACACCCGGGACTGGGCATTGGACCGGTAGAGAATGGCCACGTCGCGGCAGGCGCCGCCCGCCGCCCGCCAGGCACGGATCTGCTCCAGCACGAAGCGGGCCTCGTCATGCTCGTTGTAGGCCGCATAGAGGGTGACCGGAGCACCGGCGGTATCTTCGGTCCACAGTTCCTTGCCCAGACGCTCACCGTTGTTTCGGATCAGGGCGTTGGCGGCTGTGAGGATGGTCCTGGTGGAGCGGTAATTCTGCTCCAGACGTACGGTGCGGGCACCCGGAAAGTCACGGCAGAACTTCTGGATATGCTCGATGCGGGCACCGCGCCAGCCGTAGATGGACTGGTCATCGTCACCGACGGCAAATACCGGCGTGCGCCCTCCCGCCAGCAGCCGTAGCCAGGCATACTGGATCGCATTGGTATCCTGGAACTCGTCCACCAGGATATGGCGGAAGCGATGGCGATAGTGTTCCAGCAGATCAGGGGTATCCCGCAGCAATTCCAGGCTGCGCAGCAGCAGCTCGGCGAAATCCACCACACCGGCGCGACGGCAGGCGGCCTCATAGGCGCTGTATATACGGATCATCTGCCGGTTCACCGGATCGCCGGTGTCCTGCATGTGTTCGGGCCGCACCCCTTCGTCCTTGCGGCTGTTGATGTACCATTGCATCTGCCGGGGCACCCAGCGGGCCTCATCCAGCTCCAGGGACTTGAGCACCCGTTTCACCAGACGGAACTGATCCTCCGAATCCAGAATCTGAAAGGCTTGCGGCAGACCGGCTTCACGCCAGTGGGTACGCAGCAGGCGGTGGGCCAAACCGTGGAAAGTCCCCACCCACAAGCCTCGGGGGGAAAGGCCCAACAGAGCTTCCAACCGCCCACGCATCTCGCTGGAGGCCTTGTTGGTGAACGTCACGGCGAGGATACTGTGGGGCGAGAGCCCCTCCACCTGGATCAGCCAGGCCACCCGATGGACCAGCACGCGGGTCTTGCCGCTGCCGGCGCCGGCCAGCACCAGCAGGGGACCACAGGGACTACCCACCGCTTCGCGCTGGGCTTCGTTCAGTGATTCAAGCAAGGGGGCAGCATCCATCCCGGGGAGTCTATCAAAACCTGCGACCGGGCGAATCCGGGGTTATCCTCTTGGATAGAACGCCGGAAAGGTCTACATATATAGGGACCCCCGAAACCATAAACTCACGCTATTCACGCCACCAGCGGACGCGCCGATGACCAAAGCGACCCAAACCCGCGACATGCAGGCCCAATGGAACACCTCCCACCTGGATGCCGGGAATGCCGCCTACCTGGACCAGCTCTACGAAACCTACCTGGAAGATCCGCAACAAGTCCCGGAGGCCTGGCGAGCATATTTCGAAGACATGACCCGAGCCGGCCGGGAACCCCAGGTCATTCACAGCCGGATCCGCGAGGAATTCCGCCAGATGGCCGAGGCCGGCACCCAGCGCGGCCTGCCCATGGGCAGCCTGGAACATGAACGCAAGCAGGTCCGCGTACTCCAGTACATCAACGCCCACCGCTTTCTGGGCCACCTGCAGGCCGACCTGGACCCGCTGGGCCTGTACGAACCCAACACCGTCCTGCCGGAACTGACCCTGGAACACCACGAACTCTCGGAAGACGATCTGGACACCGTCTTCAATACCGGCTCCCTGTTCGGCCCCAGGGAAGCCTCCCTGCGGGAGATCACCCGCATCCTCAAGAGCACCTACTGCAAGACCCTGGGTGCCGAATACATGCACATTACCGAGACCACGGAAAAACGCTGGCTGCAGGAACGCCTGGAGCCGGTGCGCGGTGAACCCGGCTTCACCGCCGATCGTAAGCGCTACATCCTGGACCGCCTTACCGCCGCCGAAGGCCTGGAGCGCTATCTCCACAATCGCTACGTAGGCCAGAAGCGCTTTTCCCTGGAAGGGAGCGAGAGCCTGATTCCCATGCTGGACGAAATGATCCGGCGCGGCGGTGAACAGGGGGTTCGGGAGATGATCATGGGTATGGCCCACCGGGGCCGCCTGAACGTGCTGGTGAACATCCTGGGCAAATCCCCGGCGGAACTGTTTCAGGAGTTCGAGGGCACCGGTCGCCGCCATCCGGGCACCGGTGACGTGAAATACCACATGGGTTTTTCCTCCGACATCGAGACCCCCGGCGGCCCCATGCACCTGGCCCTGGCCTTCAACCCCTCCCACCTGGAGATCGTGGGTCCGGTGGTGGAAGGCTCGGTGCGTGCCCGTCAGACCCGCCGCGACGACCGCGATGGTGACGAGGTCCTGCCCGTGGTGATCCACGGCGATGCCGCCTTTGCCGGTCAGGGTGTGGTGATGGAAACCCTGAACATGTCCCAGACCCGGGGTTTCTCCACCAAGGGTACGGTGCACATTGTCATCAACAACCAGATCGGCTTCACCACCAGCACCCTCAAGGACGCCCGCTCCACCCCCTATTGCACCGACGTGGCCAAGATGGTGAACGCCCCCATCCTGCACGTGAACGGTGATGACCCGGAAATGGTGCTGTTCGCCACTCAAATCGCCCTGGACTACCGCATGACCTTCAAGAAGGATGTGGTCATCGACCTGGTCAGCTACCGGCGGCATGGTCACAACGAGGCCGATGAGCCTTCCGCCACCCAGCCCGTCATGTACCAACGCATCAAGTCCATGCCCACCACCCGCGCCCGCTATGCGGAACGCCTGGAACAGCAGGGGATCCTCGACGGAGAAGAGGCCCGGGCCATGGAAACCTCCTGCCGCGCCCGCCTGGATGCCGGTGCCAGCCTGATGCCGTTCCTCATCGACAAGTCCGAGTCTTCCTACGACAAGGCGGTGGACTGGAAACCCTTCATCGACCAGGATTGGCGCGAGCCCACCGAGACCCGGGTCAGCATGGATACGCTGCGTGGGCTGTGGCGCCGCATGGTGGACCTGCCCGAAGGCTTTGAAATGCACCCCCGGGTGGCCAAGATCATGGACGACCGGCGCAAGATGGCCGCCGGCTCCCTGCCCCTGGACTGGGGTTTTGCCGAAATCTCCGCCTACGCCAGCTTGGTTACCGAAGGGTATCCGGTGCGACTGACGGGACAGGACAGCGGCCGCGGGACTTTCTTCCATCGTCACGCCGTGCTGTTCAATCAGCGTGACGGCAACCGCTGGATTCCACTACGCAATCTGGCCGAGAATCAGGAAGAATTCCTGGTCATCGACTCGCTGCTCTCGGAAGAAGCGGTACTGGCCTTCGAGTTCGGCTATGCCACCGCCGCCCCCAACACCCTGACCCTGTGGGAGGCCCAGTTCGGCGACTTTGCCAACGGCGCCCAGGTGGTGATCGATCAGTTCATCAGTTCCGGTGAGCAGAAGTGGGCACGCCTGTGCGGACTGGTGATGCTGCTGCCCCACGGGTACGAAGGCCAGGGTCCGGAACACTCATCCGCCCGCCTGGAGCGCTATCTGCAGCTCTGCGCCCAGCACAACATGCAGGTCTGCGTCCCCTCCACCCCGGCGCAGATATTCCACCTGCTGCGGCGTCAGATGATCCGCCCCTACCGCAAGCCGCTGATCGTGATGACCCCCAAGAGCCTGCTGCGCCACAAACTGGCGGTAAGCGCCCTGGAATCCCTCACCGAGGGGCGCTTCGAGAACGTCATCGACGAGGTCGACGAACTGGACCCGCAGGGCGTCACCCGGATCATCCTCTGCGCCGGCAAGGTCTACTACGACCTGCTGGAACGCCGCCGCACCGAGGAAAAACACGGCATCGTCATCCTGCGCCTGGAGCAGCTCTATCCCTTCCCGGAAGAAGAGCTGAGCGGGATTCTGGCGCAATATCCCAATGCCACCGAGTTCTACTGGGTCCAGGAAGAGCCGCTCAACCAGGGTGCCTGGTACTCCAGCCAGCATCACATCCGCACGCTGCTGGGCGAAGACCGCCACCTACAGCATGTCACCCGGCCTGCATCCGCGTCACCGGCAGTGGGCCACCTGGACGTTCACGTAAAACAGCAGGAAGCTCTGATCGAACGGGCCCTGCGCCAGAACTGACCTGGCCACCACCAGGGCGAGAGACACACAGAGGGCCAACGGGCGCGGACCGCGCCCGCGCCCCAAGGCCGGAACCAATAAGGACACACACGCCATGAGTACTGAGGTCAAGATCCCGCAACTCCCCGAGTCCGTCTCGGATGCCACCATCGTCACCTGGCACAAGCAACCCGGCGACGAGGTCAAGCGGGACGAGATACTGGTCGACATCGAAACCGACAAGGTCGTGCTGGAGGTCCCCGCCCCCCAGGACGGGGTGATGGGAGAGATCATCGAACAGGAAGGTGCGATCGTCACCGCCGGGCAGGTGATCGCCCACTTGGAAAAGGCCGGCAAGGGCGGTAAGGCAGGCGGCAAGAAGAAGGCCGGCAAGGATGACGATGGCAAGGACGCCGGGAAGGCCGCGAAGAAACCGGACACCGCCACCGCCGGGCGTGATGCCGCCGATGACGGCGACGACCCGGCCTTGAGTCCGGCGGTACGTCGCCTGGTGAACGAACACAGCCTGGACCCCGCCGAGATCGAGGGCACCGGCAAGGGCGGACGCCTGCTCAAGGAAGATGTGCTCAAGTACCTGGAGACCCTGGAGGCCGAAGCCGCCCAGGCGCCCGCATCGGCGGCTCCGGCCCCCGCAACCAAGGCCGCCCCGGCCCCCGCCAGCGCCCCGCCGCCGGCCCCGTCTACCGGCCCCAGCGGCGCCCGCCCCGAAAAACGTGTGCCCATGACCCGTCTGCGGGCGCGCATTGCGGAGCGTCTGGTGGAAGCCCAGCAGAACGCTGCCATGCTCACCACCTTCAACGAAGTGAACATGAAGCCGGTGATGGACCTGCGGGCCCAGTACAAGGACCGCTTCGAGAAGCGCCACGGCGTGCGCCTGGGCTTCATGTCCTTCTTCGTCAAGGCGGCCACCGAAGCCCTCAAGCGGTTCCCCGAAGTGAACGCCTCCATCGACGGCAAGGACATCGTCTACCACGGGTATTTCGATATCGGCATCGCCGTCTCCGCCCCCCGGGGCCTGGTGGTCCCCATCCTGAGGGATACGGACACGCTCACCATGTCGGATGTTGAACGCACCATCAACGACTTCGGCAAGAAGGCCGAGGCGGGTAGCCTGGGCATGGAAGACCTCACCGGCGGCACCTTCACCATTTCCAACGGTGGCGTCTTCGGCTCCCTGCTGTCCACCCCCATCATCAACCCGCCCCAGAGTGCCATCCTGGGCATGCACCGCATTCAGGAGCGGCCCATGGCCGAGAACGGCCAGGTGGTGATCCGGCCCATGATGTACCTGGCCCTGTCCTACGACCATCGCATCGTCGACGGTCGCGAGGCCGTGCAGTTCCTGGTGACCATCAAGGACATGCTGGAAGACCCGGCCCGCCTGCTGCTGGAAGTGTAGGGACCACCGGACCTGAACCATGCCCGTGTTCGCCTGCCCTGTGCGCGGCCACGGGCCACATGAACACAAGACAAGAAGATCGGGAGCCAGACCATGGCACAGCAGGATTATGACGTAGTAGTAATCGGCGCCGGCCCGGCAGGCTATGTGGCCGCCATCCGTTGCGCCCAGCTCGGACTCAAGACCGCCTGTATCGACCGCTGGCGGGATGACGCAGGCAAGGAACGCCTGGGGGGCACCTGCCTGAACGTGGGCTGCATCCCCTCCAAGGCCCTGCTGGAATCCTCGGAGCTGTATGAGCACACCCGCAAGCACCTGGGCACCCACGGCGTGCATGTGGGCGATGTGGAACTGGACCTGGCCGGCATGATGTCCCGCAAGGACCGTCTCATCGGCAACCTCACCCAGGGCATCCAGGGCCTGTTCAAGGCCAACAAGGTCACCTGGCTCAAGGGCCAAGGGCAGCTCCAGGGGGAGCGCAAGGTATGCTTCACCTCCCACGACGGCAAGGAGGAGATCCTGGAACCGGAACACGTCATCCTGGCGCCAGGCTCCCACTCGGTGGAACTCAAGTGTGCCCCCTACGACGGCAAATACATCGTCGACTCCACCGGCGCCCTCGCCTTCGACGAAGTGCCCAAACGTCTGGGCGTGATCGGCGGCGGCGTCATCGGCCTGGAACTGGGCAGCGTCTGGCGCCGCCTGGGCGCTGAAGTGGTGGTACTGGAAGCGCAGGATCGCTTCTTGTCCTTCTGCGACGACCAGGTCTCCCAGGAAGCCCTGAAGATCTTCAACAAGCAGGGGCTGGACATCCGCCTCTCCGCCCGCGTCACCGACACCCAGGTGGACGAGGACAAGGGCACCGTCACCGTCATGTACGAGGACGAAGACGGCCGTCATGAAGAGCGCTTCGACCGCCTGGTGGTCTGTGTCGGCCGCCGTCCCTCCACCGACGGACTGGTCAGTGGGCCGGTGGAACTGCTCATCGACGAGCGCGGCGCCATCCATGTGGACGACTATTGCAAGACCACCCTGCCCAACGTCTATGCGGTGGGCGACGCGGTGCGCGGCCCCATGCTGGCCCACAAGGGCTCCGAGGAAGGGGTCATGGTGGCCGAACGCATCGCCGGTATGGGCGGCACCCTCAACTACGAGACCATCCCCAGCGTGATCTATACCCTCCCGGAGATCGCCTGGGTGGGCAAGACGGAGCAGGAACTCAAGAACAAGGGCATCCCCTACTCCGTGGGCGTGTTCCCGTTTGCCGCCTCCGGCCGGGCCCGCGCCATGGAAGATACCACCGGCTTCGTCAAGCTGCTGGCCCACGCCGAGACCGATCGCCTGCTGGGCGCCCACATGATCAGCTCCCGTGCCTCCGAGCTGATCGCCGAGTGCGTCATCGCCCTGGAATTCGGCGCCTCCAGCGAAGACCTGGGCCGCACCGTCTTCGCCCACCCCACCCTCTCCGAGGCCGTGCACGAAGCCGCCCTGGCCACCCTGGGCCACCCGCTGCACATCCCGCCCGGCAAGAAGGGCTGAACCCTCCCTCCTGACAGCCCCGCTCCCTCCCGGGAGCGGGGCCTTATCCTGCCTGCATGACCGCCACCTTCTCCCTGCTCACCCAGCTGCTGCCCCTTTACATCACCATCGTGCTGGGCTGGCTGGCCGGGCGCTATCTCAACGCCAGCGGCGGCCATATCGCCGGGATCATGCTCTACATCATCACCCCGTCGGTGATCTTTGCCGGGGTCATGCACGCCCCCCTGAGCCCCGGCGTCCTGTTGCTGCCGGTGATGGTCTTCGCCTTCTGCACCCTGATCGCCCTGAGCCACCTGTACCTGGCCCGGCGCTGGCTGGGGGACAACACTGCCGCGCTCATTCCCCTGTCGGTGGGCACCGGCAACAGCGGCTATTTCGGCATTCCCGTGGCCCTTTTGCTGTTCGGTGCGGAGGGCGTGAGCCTGTACATCCTGTGCATGCTGGGCACCACCCTGTTCGAGCATTCCGTGGGCTTCTACCTGGCGGCGCGGGGGCGCTTCAGCGTCCGCGACTGCCTGGTCAAGGTCTCCCGCCTGCCCTCCCTTTACGCCTTCCTGCTGGGCGCGGCCCTGAACCTGAACGGCGTCGGCATCGCGGGCGTGCTGCAACCCCTGTTCGACAACCTCCGCGGGGCCTACAGCATCCTGGGCATGATGATCATCGGCATGAGCATCCTCAGCTTCCGGGGCCTGGCGGGCAACCCCCGCTTTACCCTCCTGGCCTTTGCCGGTAAATTCATCAGCTGGCCCCTGCTGGCCCTGGCCTTTGCCTGGGTGGACGCCCACTGGCTGGGCATCTATGACCTGGCCGTTCATCAAGCCATCTTCCTGCTCTCCATCACCCCCATCGCCGCCAACACCGTGGTCATCGCCACCCTCCTGGACATCCACCCCAGGCAGGCCGCCGGCACCACCCTGCTCAGCACGATCTTCGCGCTGGGATTCATCCCGGTGATGGTGACGTGGCTGATGCCGACGGGGTAGCCGGGGGGCGCTGTTTACTGAGGGAGAGTTTTCGGCAAGGGATCTCCTGAATCAGAGATTGACGTCGCGACCATGATGCGCCGGGGCGATGAATCCGGCACGAACCAGGAAATTGCCGAAGTGCTCGCCGGGCTCGCGCCCGGCGGCGAAATGGGCAAACGCCCCATCCAGGTATTCCAGGATGTCGGCCTCGTTGGCGTTATCCAGCGCCAGTCGGTTGAGCCGCGAGCCGTCAAAGCCGGCGCCCAGGTACAGGTTGTAACGGCCGGGCGCCCGGCCCACTAGGCCGATCTCGGCCAGGTAGGGCCGGGAGCAGCCATTGGGGCAGCCGCTGATACGCACGGTGATGGGCTGCTCCTCCACGCCATGCCGGGCGGCCATCTCCTCGATGCGGCGGACCAGATCCGGCAGATAACGCTCGGCCTCGGCCATGGCCAGGCCGCAGGTGGGTAGCGCCACGCAGGCCATGGCGTTCAGGCGCACCGGCGAGGCCTGGCGATGCTCATCAAGCCCGTGGGCGGCGAGGGTCTCCTCGACCCGCGCCCGATGGCTGGCACTCACCCCGGCCAGCACCAGATTCTGATTGGGTGTCAGCCGCACATCGGCCACCACGCCCTCATCGATCAGCACCCGCAGGCCCTGGCGTTGCTGGGGAAACAGCCGGCCGGACAGGATGAAGAGGTTGAGCTGCCAGGAGCCGTCCACGGCCTCGGTCCAGCCATAGCGGTCGCCACTGTGGATGAATTCGAAGGCGCGCGCGGGCTCAAGGGTGGCCTGCAAGCGCCCCTGGAGTTCCTGGCGCAGCCAGTCCAGCCCTCTATCCTCGATGGTGTATTTGAAGCGCGCATGTTTGCGCTCCTTGCGATCGCCAAAATCACGCTGGATGGTCACCACCGTCTCGGCCAGCTCGAGCAACTGCCCCGGCGGGATGAAACCGATCACATCACCCAGGCGCGGGAAGGTCTTGGGCTCGCCGTGGGTGCAGCCCAGCCCGCCCCCCACGGTGACATTGAAGCCCACCAACCGCCCTTCCTCTTCGATGGCGATGAACCCCAGGTCCTGGGAGAAGATGTCCACATCGTTGATCGGTGGGATGGCGACCCCGATCTTGAACTTGCGCGGCAGATAGGTCTCACCGTAGAGGGGCTCGGCCTCCGGCTCGGTCTCGCTGTCGGCGACCTTCTTGCCGTCGATCCAGATCTCCCGCCAGGCGCCGGTCTTTGGGGTGAGGTGCGCGCTCAGGCGCTGCGCCCATTGCAGGGCCTGGGCGTGCACCTCACTGGCCTCGGGCTGGACGTGGCACATGACATTGCGGTTCACATCGCCGCACGCGGCCAGCGAGTCCATCAACACCGCGTCGATGCCGCGCATCAGGGTCCTGAGGTCTTCCTTGGCCACGCCATGGAACTGCACCGCCTGACGGGTGGTGAGCCGGAGGGTGCCGTTGGCCACGCTACCGGCCAGCTCGTCCAGGGCCTGCCACTGCTTTGGGTTGATCACCCCGCCGGGCACCCGCACCCGGATCATGAACTGATACGCCGGCTCCAGCCGGGCCTCCCGGCGCTCGTTGCGCGTGTCACGATCATCCTGCTGATAGATGCCGTGGAACTTCGTGATCACGGTGTCCGCCTCCGCAAGGGCACCGGTGACCGGATCCTCAAGTCCCTCAGCCACGGAGCCACGCAGGCGACGGCTGTCGCGCTTGATCTTTTCCACATCCAGGCCAGACATCTTCAGTACACCTCCTTTTTGTAGCGCCCGGCGGACTTCATCTCGGCAAGGCGTTCCTCGGCCACCTCGGCGCTCACCCCGGCGTGCTCGGCGATCACCCCGGCCAGCGCCCGATGGACGTCCTTGGCCATGCCCTGCCCGCTGCCGCAGATGTACACATGGGCACCCGATTCCAGCCAGTCGAAGACCTCCCGGCCCTGCTCGGCGAGCCGGTGCTGCACGTAGACCTTATCGGCCTGGTCCCGGGAGAAGGCCACCGAAAGCCGGGAGAGCGTGCCTTCGCGCAGGTGGCGCAGCCACTCCAGCTGGTAAAGAAAGTCCGTCTGGCGATGCTGCTCGCCAAAAAAGAGCCAGTTCTTCCCTCCGTGACCCAGGGCGGCGCGATGTTCGACAAAGGCCCGGAAGGGTGCCACCCCGGTACCGGGGCCGATCATGATGACGGGCGTCTCGCCGCCCTCGGGCAGGCGAAAGTTCGGGTTGGCCTCCACGTACACCGGCAGGCCATCGCCCGGTCGCAGCGAGCGAGTCAGCTGCCAGCTGGCAGCGCCGGCGCGCAGTCGATTGTCGGTCTCGCCGCCTTCGAGCTTGACGGTCAGGTGCACCTCGTCTTCATCCACCAGCGGGCTGGAGGCAATGGAGTACAGACGGGGGGCGATGGCGCGCAGGCAGGAGACGAACGGGTCAGCATTGAGTTCGCAAGGGTATTCGTCAATCACGTCCGCCACCTGGCGCGTCTTGCACCAGGCGGCAAACGCGTTACGGTCCTCCAGCAGCTCAGCGAGCTGCGTGACCCCGCCCAGCTCGGCATAGCGCTCCACGAAGGGCCGCGCCACCTGGGTCAGCTCCAGTCGGTGAGTGAGCCATTCCACCAGCGGGCGGGTCTCGCCGCCACGCTCGACGGCCTCATCACCGTTAAGCCCGGTGCGCTCTAGGATCTCATCGACCAAGTGGGGGGCATGGCTTGGCCACACGCCCAAGGAATCCCCAGGCTGGTAGCTGAGCCCGCTGCCTTCAAGGGACAGAGCGAGATGATGGACGCTCTTGGCCGAGGGCGACACGGTCAGCGGCGAGACCTCCAGTAATTCAGCGGTAAACGGGTTGCGACGCCCATGCACCATGGCAGCGGAGGCCGGGATGGCGCTGTCACGGACCACCTGCAACCGCGGCTGTGTGGCCTTTGTCGGTTCCAGCAGCGGTGTGACCGCCTCCAGGATCCTGGGCTGCCAGACGTCCTCGGACGCATCGAGATCCACATCGCAGTCAACCCGATCGAGGATGCGGTGGGCCCCCGCCCTCTCCAGCGCGGTATCCAGATCGCGCCCCACCTGACAGAAATCCGGATACGAGGAATCCCCCAGGGCAAAGACGGCAAAGTTCAGGCCGTCGAGCTTCGGGGCCCGATCCGAGGTCATGAGCTTGTAAAAGGCCTCGGCCTCCTCGGGTGGATCGCCTTCCCCGTGGGTGCTGATCACCAGCACCAGGAGTTTCAGCTTGGTGATCCGCCGCGGCTGGATGTCGGCCAGGCTGGCAAGGTCCACCGCCCATCCCTGAGCACGCGCCTGGGCCGCCAATCGCTCGGCCACGCCGCGCCCGTTGCCGGTCTCTGTGCCATACCAGAGGGTCAGCGTCGCGGCTGCGTCGGCTTCATTGGCCGGTACGGATTGCGGCAGCGCCTGCCCGCCTGCCGAGGCGAGCCCGGCAAAGTATCCGGATGCCCACAACAGCTCCGGGGCGTCGAGACGAGCGACGAGGCGATCGAGTTCGGCTTGCAGCACCTGCTGCCGTTCCGGGGATAGTGCCATGGTGATTCATCACAAACTGGAATAAGTACAGTTCACGCTATCGAGCCAATGGTCGCATGGGAACGATTATTTGGTTCTAGAGTTATTCCCCCCTTTTTTGTCGGTGGCCTTCAACACGGCACGAATGCGTTCAATGTGGACTTGGGAATCGGCAGCCCGCTGGGAGATCGATGAGGGAGAGCTCT
This sequence comes from Ectothiorhodospira lacustris, assembly GCF_022227845.1. Taxonomy (GTDB): domain Bacteria; phylum Pseudomonadota; class Gammaproteobacteria; order Ectothiorhodospirales; family Ectothiorhodospiraceae; genus Ectothiorhodospira; species Ectothiorhodospira lacustris. Next base: position 135,873 of record NZ_JAJNQN010000005.1, read on the forward strand.
TGCCTTCACCTTCATTCTTGGCCATGGTCACGAGCAGATTCTGGCGCTCCTCGAACATTCTCAGTGCCACCCAGAGCGTTTCTTCAATCCTTTCTGTTTGTTGAGCCAGTAGGGACGAGGCGGTAAACGCATGACCCGTATGACAGCGGTACCTGAGGAGTTTTCCTTCCGCTATTTGCCATAACACCCCACCACAGTCCGGACAATTGTAGGGAACCTGATCACCGAGCGCCTCAACAGACGGTAAATCGCTTAACACCCTCTGTGCAATCTTTGCCTCGATCATGATGTCCTCGGGAACCTGCCTGCTCTCCGGTAGATCTCTCGTTAAGAGATCAGATAGCAGCACCCCCATCTCGACAACAGGCAAACAATAATCGACTTCAACATTCGCTATCACCGATCGCGGCATATCCGGATAAGACGCATCCTCCGGATCTTGTGCAATGCAGACTCCGCCGCATCTTTTGATCGCCATCGTACCGCTGGTACCATCATCCAGATATCCTGTAAGGATGATCCCTATGACTCGGTTCCCATAAGCCACTGCCGCAGAACGAAACAAGGGATCAATCGCAGGCCGTGAACGGTTTTCCCTGGCACCCTTGGTCACCAGGATCTTCCCCTCCACAATCAGCATATGTTGGTCTGATGGCGCCAGATAAATATGACCACTCTTGAATACCTGTTCGTCGTGTGCATGCACACAGGTGAGACTGCCGCTCTCATTTAACGCCTTGACGAGCGCATCTCCGGTGGTGTCTGCGCCCATGTGCATGACGATGAAAATGGGCGCTGGAAAATCCTCTGGAAACTGCGCCACGAGTTTCCTTAAGGCTGACATGCCCCCAGCGGACACTCCAATCACGATAAGCCTTGAATTCCTGTCTTGAGTCATTCCACCACCGTCCGATTGATTGGATTCAAGCTTCATGCATGGATGCCATCAGGTATCCTGAGCGCCTGTGGAACGCTCAGCCATCTCTCACCCTGCCCCCATCGTGGCCCACCGAGCTTTCCAGACCCATATCCTGGCACTCAATGGGGACGAAAGGTAGCCGCATCACAGCGCGCCTGGAAGGAGATGACTCGATCACCACCGTGCCCCTTTCAGGAATCGCAAAACAGGATATACCTCACTCGGAGATGTATCATGGATGGGTCGTACCCGATCGACCTTCCTCCAGCGCGTGTCCTTCCAGCAGCGCTCCGGACCCTTCAGGGGAGCCCCTTCCCATGCGCGCATTCCAGTGGAACGCCAATTTCGTCACCGGCCTCTCGACGGTTGATGAGCAGCATCAACACCTGGTTGAACTGATCAACCGCCTGGGCACCCTGCTGGGGTCCAACAAGGTGCATCGGCAGGATCTGGAAACGCTGTATGGGCAGCTGGTGGATTACGCTGGCTACCATTTCAGGGAAGAGGAAGGGCTGATGGTGACCATGGGCCTGGATGCCCGCCATGTGGATGCCCATGTCCAGATGCACCGGGATTTTCTTGAGGAAGTCACCCGGCTACATGAATCCCTGGTTCAAGACACCCCGCAGGCGGGAAAATTCCTGCTCGACTACCTGATCCACTGGTTGGCCTTTCACATCCTGGGGCAGGATCAGCACATGGCCCGGCAGATCGAGGCAATACGCAAGGGCGTCGCCCCCGAAGCCGCCTATGCCGACGTGGAAAAGGCCAGCCATGAATACATCGAGCCGCTGCTGACCGCCGTAAGCCACCTGTTTGCCCAGGTATCGGAACGCAACCGACAACTGGATCACCTCAATCACTCCCTCGAGGCCCGGGTGGCCGCCCGCACCCTTGAACTCTCGGAGGCCAATCGCCAGCTGGAAGTGCTATCGCGCACGGATGTGCTCACCGGCCTACCCAACCGGCGCCACGCCATGCAGCACCTGGAGGCCCTGTGGGAAGAGTCCGACCGATTGGGGAAACCCCTGGCCTGCATGATGATCGACGCGGATCACTTCAAGGAAGTGAACGATACCCACGGTCATGAGGCCGGCGATCGCGTACTGATCGAACTGGCCAGGACCTTGCGGCACGCGCTTCGCAACGATGACATCGTCTGCCGGCTGGGCGGCGATGAGTTTCTGGTCCTCTGCCCAGCCACCCCTTACCAGGGCGCCATGCACATCGCCGAGCAGATCAAGGATGCGGTGGCCGCCCTGAGGGTCCCCACGGGCCATGATGCCTGGCAGGGCAGCGCCAGCATTGGCGTCGCCGTGCGCAGCCCAGCCATGAAAGACCCGGATGACCTCATCAAACTGGCGGACGACAGCGTCTATCTGGCCAAACGAGCAGGCAAGAATTGCGTGCGTTCCGCCAACGACGTGCCCCCTGCCCCCGAGAAATAAAGGGGACAGACCCCTTTTCCCTTCTTTTCCCTTTTCCCGAAGCCCCTGCAAACCCGCACCTCGGTGCTATTCTCAATCGTGGAACCATGGATCCCGAGTCTTTCATCCATCACGACACAGGAGGCGATCATGGCCCATCGCCAGGTAGTGATCTGCGCCCCGACGCGTACCGCCATTGGGACCTTCAACGGCTCCCTGGCCAAGATTCCCGCCACCGATCTGGGTGCCACGGTTGTACGCGCAACCCTGGAGCGGTCCGGGCTGTCGCCAGAGGCCGTTGATACCGTCATCCTGGGCAATGTCATCCAGGCCGGATGCAAGATGAATCCTGCCCGCCAAGCCTCGATCCATGGCGGGATACCGGCCCAGACACCCGCGCTCACAGTCAACCGGGTCTGTGGCTCGGGTGTTCAGGCGATTGCCAGCGCCTTTCAGGAGATAGCACTCGGCCTCGTCGACACGGCCATTGCCGGCGGCATGGAGAACATGGATCGTGCCCCCTACCTGCTCATGCAGGGCCGTACCGGGTATCGCCTCGGCCATGGTCAGTTACTGGACGCGGTGCTCAGTGACGGTCTCAATGACGCCTTTTCGGGTGAGCATGCCGGCTGGCACACCGAGGATCTCGCCGAGCAATATGGCATCAGCCGAGAGGTGCAGGACGCGTGGGCGGTGCGCTCTCAGCAGCGTTTCAGCCAGGCCCAGGCAGCCGGTCATTTCGCCGCCGAGATCACGCCGATCGACCTCTCGGATAAAAAGACCACCCGGCAGTTTGATGCCGATGAGCACAACCGTGGTGATACCACGATGGAAGGCCTGCAGAAGCTGCGCCCTGCCTTCCGCAAGGATGGCACCATCACCGCCGGAAACGCCCCCGGCATCAATACCGGCGCTGCGGCCATGGTTATCGCTGGGGAAGACGCCGCTGCCAGGCACGGCCTGACCCCGGTGGCACGCATCGCCGCTTATGGTGTTGGCGGTGTGGAGCCCGGCATGTTCGGCATGGGGCCAGTGCCGGCGGTCAAGCAGTGCCTGCAGCGGGCGGGATGGTCGACGGATGAGGTGGAGCGCTGGGAGATCAATGAGGCGTTCGCCGCGATCGCCGTTGCCGTCCTGCGTGATCTGGGACTCGACGAGGAGCGGGTCAATGTGGAGGGTGGAGCCATCGCCCATGGCCACCCGATCGGCGCTACGGGGGCAGTCCTCACCACCCGACTGCTCCATTCCATGCAGCGCGACGGCCTGACCCGTGGCGTGGTCACCATGTGCATTGGTGGTGGCCAGGGGGTGGCCCTGGCACTGGAGCGGAACTGAGCAGGACGTGGCTTGCGGCGATAGCGCTGACGAGTCGACCGCTTCTTCCCGGTGATCCCTGATGAGATTGACGTCGCGACCATGGTGCGCCGGGGCCACAAACCCCGAGCGCACCAGGAAATTGCCGAAGTGCTCGCCGCGCTCACGTCCGGCGGCGAAATGGGCAAAGGCCCCATCCAGGTATTCCAGGATGTCGGCCTCGTTGGCGTTATCCAGCGCCTGTCGGTTGAGCCGCGAGCCGTCAAAGCCGGCGCCCAGGTACAGGTTGTAACGGCCGGGAGCAGCCGTTGGGCCAGCCGCTGATACGCACGGTGATCGTGGGCGCGACCCGCACATCGCCCACCCTGGCGGACATCTTATTCCCGTCGCGGCGCAACGAGTGACAAGACCCGCCCGGTTTATTGGCCCGAAGGAGATCCCCGCCTTGCTACCCAGCAGGATTGACCAAGGTCAAGGGCTGCCGGGTCAGAGACTCGCGACAATCCTCCACGATATCTGACCCTCCCCTTTAACTCCCTGCCTACGGTGCCCGCATGCCCACCTTCATGAAACAGACCTGGCACCACTACAGCACCGCCCCGCATCGGCTGATGTTCCTGCCCGGCATGATCCAGCTGGTACTGACCGTCATCTACTGGGGGATCGAGCTGGCCGGGCGATACACCACCTGGTGGTCGCCCCTCACCCTGAACGTGCCTGGCTTTGCCCTGCACCCCTTTCTCATGCTCTATGGGATCTTTCCGTTCTTCATGTTCGGATTTCTCATGACCACCTATCCGCGCTGGATGAACGGTAACGAAATCCCCCGGTCCCGCTACGTGCCGGCCTGGGCCGCACTCACCGGCGGCATGGCGCTCTTCTATCTTGGGCTGTTCACCCAGGGCGCGTGGGTCACAATAGGCATCGTGCTCTATCTGGCCGGATGGGCCTGGGCCATGGCGGCCCTATGGGCGGTGTATCTTCGCGCCCCCACCACCGACCGCACCTACGAGACCTGGCTCAACGCGGCCCTGATGCTGGGGTGGCTGGGAGCCGCAAGCTGGCTGGTCTGGAGGCTCGAGGGTTCCCAATTCTGGTACGCCTTCTCCCTGCAGTCGGGATTCTGGCTGTTCCTGATCCCGGTGCTGGTGATCGTTGGCCATCGCATGATCCCGTTTTTCTCCAACTTCGTGCTCAAACCCTACACCATGGTGCAGCCCCGCTGGTCCCTGCCACTCATGGCCATCGCTGTGGTCGGCCATGTGATCCTGACCTTAACGGGACACTGGCAATGGCGGTTCATCCCCGACTTCGCGCTCGCCTTCCTGGCGCTGCATCACGCCTGGCACTGGGGTTTCCGCCGCGCCCTGGATCACCGCCTCCTGGCCGTGCTGCACATCGCCTGGGCCTGGTTGGCCGTGGGCATGCTGTTCTTTGGGGTGCAGAGCCTGATACTGATGTTGACCGGCCAATGGTGGTTTGGTCACTCCCCGCAGCACGCACTGGCCCTGGGCTTCATCACCTCCATGACCCTGGGCATGGCCACCCGGGTCACCCTGGGGCACTCGGGGCGCGCCCTCCAGGTCAATGGCTTCACCTGGGCCTGTTTTCTCTCACTCTCCGGGGCCACCCTCACCCGCGTGATGGCCGACCTGCCCTGGCTGCCCTCGGGAGCCATCGGGCCCATGAACCTGGCCACGGCCCTCATCTGGCTGGCCTTCATCACCCCGTGGGCGCTCTACTACGGCCCCATGCTCTGGCGCCCCCGGGTGGATGGCCGGCCGGGGTGAGTTGTGGAAGTACACCTGTACTACTGCATTTGGGCACCCATGGCGTCATGGGGGTGATCATTCAGGACGTACCTGCCCCCCGCAGAGCATGCACCCGGGCGTCGATGCTGAACCGTTGCCACAGCGACCCGCTGGAGTGCGTGGGACACCGCACAGACCTTGCTCGCACATAACGCTAGTCTTTCCTGGCAGGTAGGCTTTCGGGAAGTGACCCAAGGCTGAGCGCGGCGCCGGCTTGCCGACCAACCGGCATGGCGACCATCTCCCTTTCCCATAGGGGCTCGCCTGCACGCACTGACTGTCACAGCCACTGCGTATCGCTGTTCCCCCCTTTGCGAATGAAAGACAAGCTGATGAACCGTACTGAAGCCCTGAGCGCTAAGACATCCCCCCACATACCAATCCCCGATCTATGCGAAAGCTTTTTGGAGTTCATCGGTAGCGACACCTTCCCCTGCGTGGGCGCCAGGTTGGCCTTGGCCCAAGGCTCGATCGAAACCCATGAGTTCGGTGTATTGGGTGACCCCGACAATGACCGGGTGATACTCGATGGGCTTGCCCAGTTTATTGACAAGATCGAAGCGAGTACTGACGACAAGAATATAGTGCATTCTTACGTCGCCATATTCCGCGGACCGATCGATATGAGTGAGCTAGGTTTTGAGTCCTTGATGTGGTCACAGTTATGGCAAGTCCACAAGCTTGATGTCTTGGCGGGCCACCTTCCTGCCGAGGATGTCAGCAGTGATGCTGAAAGCCCGCTTTTCAGCATGAGCATTGCCGGGCATCCGTTCTTCCTGATTGGGCTCCACCCGCATGCCTCGCGACTCGCCAGGCGTTTCAGCCATCCGGTGCTGGTGTTCAATTCTCACCGCCAGTTCCAGAAGCTGAAAGAGGATGGACGCTATGAGAAGATGCAGGCGGCCACTCGGTCACGCGATATGGAGTTGCAAGGCTCTGTGAATCCCAATCTGGCGGCCTTCGGCGATGCGAGTGAGGCCCGGCAGTACAGTGGCCGTGAGGTGGAAGCCAGTTGGCGGTGCCCGTTTGATTTCAAGCCAAAACCGTGAAATCGGGTGTGGCCACAGTGAGAATTCCGCCCTGCTCGGCGCAGACGGTCGAGCTGTCCATGGGTGATGAGTTGGTCATTATCGATCCCGAAGGCCAGCAGGTGAGCGACCTGGTCGCCTTTGGGCGCTCGGATCATGGGGAGTATCTGTCTTCCGGTCGATCTCTTGACTATGCCTCCCGCCTATGGCTCACCACGGGCGACGTCCTCTACTCCAACCGCAGCCGCCCCATGTTCACGATTCTGGAGGACACCTGCGGCCGACACGACTTCACTTTGACCCCCTGCTCGAAAGACACCTTCAGGATCATATATGGGGAGACCGAGGGACGTCCGGGCTGCGAGGGCAATCTGGCGGCGGCCTTGGCCCCCTACCACATCGGAGTGGATCGCATACCCATCGCATTCAACGTGTTCATGCATGTGGCGATAGACGCCACAACCGGAGCGTTTCGCGTACTCCCGCCACTTAGCAAGGCAGGGGACTTCATTCGCCTACAGGCCGAGATGCCCTTATTGGTGGCGATGACCGCATGTTCCGCCGGGCAGTCGAACAACTTCTGCTTCAAGCCGATCGATTTCAGGGTTGTGCGCTTTGACCTGAATCCGTGACGAATTCTCGCCAAATTTCATGATTAATCTTCAAAAACCGCCCGCAGAACCGGGACAGCCATCATTCCCTGCGGCCCTACTCCGTCCAGGCCGCACGGTTTCCCTGTATTCCATGTCGCCCCGCTGGGTGATTCTGGATTCGAGCCTAGCCGATTTTGTGACGCATGTCCTGTTTCAGGTCATGTCTGCCATCCGGGACGACCGGGCAACTGGGTTTGGCCATTGCCCTGCGGATCGACCATGCGAAAATGGAGGCGGCTCCCCCTCATGTACTCACCGGCGTACAGATCTCCACCAGGAAACCTTCCGGATCACAGACATAGGCCACCGTTTGCCCCCAGGGCATCTCTTCCGGTGTCTGTCTGAGGGTGGCTCCGGCGGCGAGTGCCCTGTCCAGGGCGGCTTGTACGTCGTCGGTCACCACGGCGATCTCAAAGCAGGGCTGCTCCGGATCCGGGGCCTGTGGGGTCTTGCCCAGGGTCCGGATCAACTGGCGGGATGAAAAGGCCAAGGTGGTCGTGCCGGTGGCCAGCTCTGCAAAGTCTCCTGACTCGTGCACGAAGCGGGTGTCAAAGCCAAAGGCCTGGTTGTAGAAGGCGACCGCCCTGCGGACGTCCTCGACGTACAAAATGGTGTATCCCAGTTTCATGGTGATGCCCCCATCAACTCTGCGATGATCGAGCGTATCCCAACTTGGATAGTTTCAGGAACCACGGCATGGCAAAACGCAAGCACCCCCGCCGGGGTGGACCTACACACTGCCCCTGTGGCTCCGGCCTTAACCGCGAAGGCTGCTGCGGTCCCTTTCTGGACGGTGAATCCATCCCCCAAACCGCTGAAGCCCTGATGCGCTCGCGCTACACGGCCTTTGTGGAGCGGCATACGGACTATCTGCTGGACACCTGGCTGCCGGGGACCCGTCCTTCGGTGCTGGAACTGGAGGCAGGCCAGCAGTGGCTGGGTCTGAGCGTCCGCGCCACTTCAGGGGGCGGGCTGGAGGATGAGACCGGTCAGGTGGAATTCGTGGCCCGGTCCCGGATTGGCGGAAAGGGTGTCCGCCTGCACGAGCGCAGTCGCTTTGTGCGCATCGATGGGCGCTGGTATTACGCGGACGGTGATTTGCTGACCTGATCCAGCCCTTCCAGCGCCGGCTACCCCACCACCACCCGATCCTTCCCCCCGGACTTGGCCGCGTAAAGTGCCTCGCCTGCCCCCAGCAACAGGGCCACGAACGCTTCCCCGCCATAGCGGCACATGACATCCCCCCGGCGCACGGTGTCGGCCAGGGCCTGGCCCATGCGGATCAGGACCTTCACCCACAGGGTGGCCGCCAATCACTCGGCTAGCAGCACCTGCTGCCGCTCTGGGGATAGCGCCATTGGGACTCATCACAAACAGGAACGCATACGATTCACGCTAGCGAGCCACTGCCACCATAGCAACGACTTTTTGGTCCTACCTTTATTGAGTTCCATGCAGTACCTCACATGACCATGGAGCGCCGGAAAAGCAGCAATACCTATCCATGGCCAGCATTCGTCGGCGGGCCGGCGCCCACCGGTACCCTCGTTTTCTGCTTAACTCGTAGTGAGCGCAAACGAGGAGGTGGAGCCATGGCCAGCATGATGAAGGCCGCCGTGTTCGTGGAACCCGGCCGCATTGAAATCAAGGACAAACCGATCCCCGCCGTGGGACCCAATGACGCCTTGATACGCATCACCACAACCACCATTTGCGGCACCGATGTGCACATCCTCAAGGGTGAGTATCCGGTCGTCAAGGGCCTGACGATAGGTCACGAACCGGTGGGGATCATCGAGAAGCTGGGGGCGAATGTGCAAGGATACGCGGAGGGGCAGCGTGTCATTGCGGGGGCCATCTGCCCCAGTTTCACCTCCTACGCCTGCCAGGACCATTGCTGTGCCCAGGATGGTGGACACCATGCCCATGGCTACAAACCCATGGGTGGCTGGCGCTTCGGCAACACCATTGATGGCGCCCAGGCGGAGTACCTGCTGGTGCCCGATGCACAGGGCAACCTGACCCCGGTGCCGGATGGACTGACCGACGAGCAGGTACTCATGTGCCCGGACATCATGTCCACCGGCTTTGCCGGGGCCGAGTCGGCGGATATCCGCATCGGTGATATCGTCGCCGTCTTTGCCCAGGGTCCCATCGGCCTGTGTGCCACTGCCGGTGCCCGCCTGCGCGGTGCCGGCATGATCATTGCCGTGGATGGTGTTGATGAGCGCCTGCAGATGTCACGGCAGATGGGGGCCGACGTGACGCTGGATTTTCGCAAGGTGGATGTGGTGTCGGAAATTCTGAAACTGACCGGTGGTCGCGGCGTGGACGCCTCCATCGAGGCACTGGGCCTGCCGTCTACCTTTGAAGCGGCGCTGCGGGTACTCAAGCCGGGCGGCACCCTGTCCAGCCTGGGCGTCTACTCCAGCGACCTGACCATTCCCCTGGATGCCTTCTGTGCCGGCCTGGGTGACCACAAGATCGTGACCTCCCTCTGCCCGGGCGGCAAGGAACGCATGCGTCGACTGATGCAGATCATCGCCAACGGCCGCCTGGATCTGGGACCGATGGTCACCCATCGCTACCACCTGGATCAGATCGTGGACGCCTACGACCTGTTCTCCCATCAGCGCGACGGGGTGCTCAAGGTGGCCATCAGCACCCATTGACCCGCGGAAGGCTCGTGTCATGCAGCGGCTACTTCGTCAGCACCTCACTGCGGAACTTGAGCAGCGCCACGCGCCACCAGTCCAGGGTGTCGTCCAGGTTGCGCCCGGTCACGCCGAAATCCAGGTTCACGTTCATCTCCAGCACGGGATCACCCTCATTATCCAGATAGGCCTTGCCGAAACGGGCGATCCTGTTCCACTGGTTCATGTCTTCCAGCGTGTACTGGCCATTGGTCTGCCAAGCACTGGTGAACTGAATGTTCTTGCAATTGAGGTTTTGCGAGCACCCGTAGAACATGATGGTATAACCCGTACCGTCGATGCGCCCGCGGATCATGGGATCACCCGCGCTGTCGGTGGTCAGGGTCGCCGAACCGTACCCCTGGGCAAGCTGGCGGATCTTTTCCGGATCCTTCGCATCCACGATCTCGGACGCCGACAGGGTACCGATCGTGGCCAGCAAAATTGCACTCATCAACAATGGTTTCAGCATGGGCATTTCCTTCAAAGGGCCATCATGGACTTACCGGGAGCGGCATCCCACGGACAAGGCCGTTCAAATAAGATGATATACCGTCTCGCACCAAAACCACTCAACCATTCACCGACTGATCCGGCCCTGTCATCGTACGGCGTCTTTGGGTTTCAGAACCCGAACCAACCCGAACAATCACTCCGGTGATCAGTGCTGTACGGAGGACTCGTCATGTCAGGTCCAATTTGTAAAGCGCTTGTGGCATTCATCATCGTTCTGGCCTTTTCCGACGGCCTCAAACCCGCGGTGGCGCAATCCGACCCACCATTGAGCGCTGAACATTCGGACCCGGGAAGGCTGGGCTGGATGACCGGTTTTCCGCCGCCCCCCGAAAAGCTGATCACACACCCCGAGTCCGATTACTTCGGCTTTCCCAAGCTCCGCTGGACGGTGTGCCACATACGCGAGCTACTGCCGACCAAGCAAGTCAGCCGCGGCATCGGTGCGCCGGTACCACTGACGTACGCCCTTGACGATAGCATTGATGCCGTGCGTTTCACACCGCTTGATGGTGATGAGCCAATGACATGGAAGGCGTCGCTATCGGCCAATTACACCGACGGCATGCTCATCATCCATAAGGACCGGGTGGTTTACGAACGGTACTTCGGCTGTCTCGACGAAATGAGCCAGCACGCGGCGATGTCCATGACAAAGTCTCTGACGGGACTGCTGGCCGAGATTCTCGTGGCGGAGGGGGAGCTTGATGACACCGCCAAAGTGGCCGACCTTGTCCCGGAACTCTCCCGCAGTGCGTTTGGCGAGGCCACCGTGCGTCAGGTCATGGATATGACAACGGCTCTCGATTACAGCGAAGACTATGCCGACCCCGAGGCCGACATATGGGCCTATTCCGCCGCCGCGAGTCCGCTGCCGAAACCCGAGGGGTATGAAGGCCCCAACGGTTATTTCGAGTATCTTCAAACCGTGGGGCAGGACGGGGTTCATGGACAGACTTTCGGGTACCGGACCATCAACACGGATGCCCTCGGCTGGATCATCTCGCGACTGACGGGCAGGAATATCGCGGAATTGCTGTCAGAGCGCATCTGGAGCAGGATGGGCGCCGAGCAGGATGCCTACATGACCATTGACGGCAAGGGCACTCCCTTCGCGGGCGGGGGATTAAGCGCGGGCCTGCGTGACCTGGGGCGAATCGGCGTGCTGATGCTCAACGGCGGCGAGATCAACGGGCAACAGCTGTTTCCCAAAGAGGTTGTGGCGCGCATTCGCGCCGGTGGCGACAAGGAAGCCTTTGCAAAAGCGGGGTATGCCACCCTTGACGGCGGCAGCTACCGTAGCATGTGGTGGATTTTTCACAACCCGCATGGTGCCTTTGCGGCACGCGGCGTCCACGGGCAAACCATCTATGTGGATCCGACCGCCGAGATGGTGATCGTGCGTTTTTCGTCTTTCCCCACGGCAGGCAATGCCAAGATCGATCCGAACTCGCTGCCCGCCTATCAGGCCGTGGCCGAGCATCTGATGAGACATTGATCATCCGCCGGACTCGCTTCGGCGCAGATACTCCCGTACCTGCCCCAGCAGCCAGTCGGTAACCTGACCCTCCCGATAGTGTCGGGATTTGAGGGCCACGTATTCATCCATCCGTACGGCGGTGGCATGCTTCGGGATCACCAGTCGCCCCGTCTCCAGGTAGTCGGCGGCCAGGGGCTGGGGTAGCCAGGTCCAGCCGATGCCTTCCGCCGCCATGTCGCGCATCAGCTCAAAATGGCTCACACCGACCTGCCTGGCGGTCTGCCCGTCCGTCACCCGCAGCCCCTGGGCGGTGAAGTGCGCCTGCCCGATGAAGGGATAGTCCCTCAGATCCTGTTCCGAGACCTGCTGCAGCAGGGTCAGGGGATGGCCGGCGGCGGCCACCATCATCACCTGCACCGGACTCAGCACCACGGCCTCCGACGCTGATGGTCTGGAGGATACGCGCCGCAGGCCGATCCCCAGGTCCACTTCGCCGCTGGCGATCATGGCGTCCAACTCTGCCATGGTGGACAACCCAAAGCACAAATCCAGATTCGGGAAGCGTCGCGACAGGCGGATGACGATCTCCCGCCAGAAGGCCTCGGGCAGAGCATCATCCCGGGCGATGCGCAGTATCCGCTCTTCCCCCTGGAAATGACGACGACAACGCTGCTCCAGGGACTGGGCCAGGGAGACGATGCGCTGACAGTCGTCCAGCAGGTCCGCGCCGATGGGAGTCGGCTTCACCTGATTGCCGCTGCGTTCGAACAGCGTCACCCCCAAATGGTCTTCCAGCGCAGCAATCCCCATGCTCACCGCACCCCGGCTTTTGCCCAGGGTGCGAGCCGCAGCGGCAATGGAGCCATGGCGGCAAACGAGCACGAATTCTTGGATCTGGGCCAGGGTCACGGGCGGTCCTCCAGCAGGGTTACGGGCGCTTATGAGTCAGTTTTTCCGACGCTCAGCGATTATGCCCGATCGCACCCGCCGGGTAGCATCCCCGGTCCCGCAACCTTTGGAGACGCGCCATGAGATTGGCATGGATGTTCCTAATGCTGGCCATCGTGACCGAGGTATCCGGTGTCAGCACCATGAACTTTCTGAGTGAGGGTGCCGGCATCACCGGTTATTTGATCATGTATGTATGCATCATTTTTTCCTATATTTTTCTAGGCTTTGCGGTGAAAAAGATCCCCGTGGGGGTGGCCTTCGCCATGTGGGAGGGGCTTGGCATCACCCTGATCACGGCCCTGTCCCTGCTGGTGTTCGGCAGTACCCTGTCTACCCAGGAGCTGATCGGCCTGGGTCTGGCCGTGGTGGGGATCATCATGATCAATGCCGGCGAAAAGCGTCCTGAAGCGTCAGCCTGATTGACCAAAAACCCGTCTGACCAAAACCAAGAAAGAGGCATCATCCCATATGTCAGCCACACATCTGCTGCCCTTCACCCTGGTGGCCCTCGCCGCGGCCCTGGATGTGGCGGCCAACCTGCTGCTGACCCTGTCCAACGGCTTTCGCAAAAAGCTCTGGGGGGTGCTGGCCATCCTGCTGGTACTGGGCGCGTTCACGCTCCTGGCCCAGGCGATCCGCTACATGGACCTGGCGATTGCCTATGCCACCTGGGGGGCCCTGGGCATCTTGGGCACCGCCCTGGGAGGACTCTGGTGCTTCGGCCAGCGGCTCAACACCATCGGCTGGGCAGGCATCCTGCTGGTGGTGACGGCCATCGTGGTCATCAAGACCGGCTGATGGCAGGCCCCCGGTACTGGCATCCGCCGGCCGTTGGCCTCAAAATCCGCACCAGCCCAAGCAACCGTTCCGACGCCCATGCCCGATATTGTGGTGATGTTCTTCCTGCTCGGCCTGGTGGCCGGCCTGGTGAAATCCGACCTGACCGTTCCCAAGGCCGCTTACGACACCCTCAGCCTGCTGCTGATGCTCACCATCGGCCTGAAGGGGGGCATGGCGCTGCATGGCAATGTCAGTCTATCGGTGATTCAGGATCTGCTGGCGGTGGCGGTGCTGGGGGCGCTGATTCCGCTGATACTCATGCCGCTGCTGATGCGGGTGATCCGGCTGTCGGTGGCCGACAGTGCCAGCATGGCCGCCCACTACGGCTCGGTGAGCGCGGGGACCTTTGCGGTGGCGTTGGCCTTTGCCGAAGGACTGCAGCTACCCATCAGCGCCGAAGTGACCCTGTATCTGGTGATGATGGAGTTGCCGGCCATCGTCGTGGCCATCATCCTTTACCGGCGCTACTGCGGCGCCCAGGCGGCCGCCAGCATGCGCGGGCTGTGGCATGAAACCCTGACCAATCGGGGGGTGATCCTGCTGGTGGGCGGGGTGATCATCGGGCTGCTCTACGGCCCCCAGGAAGGTGCAGCGGTGACGGATCTGCTCACCAACGCCTTCATGGTCGTGCTGGCCCTGTTCCTCTTGGAGATGGGCCTGACGGCCGCCGAGACCCTGCGCCCCATCCCCTGGCAGCACTGGCGCCTGCTCTGCTTTGCCGTGATCGCCCCGTTCCTGCTGGGCGCCATCGGCCTGGTCACGGGCCTGCTGCTGGGACTGCCCGCCGGCTCCGTGCTGATCCTCACAGCGCTGACCGCCAGCGCCTCTTATATCGCCGCGCCGGCGGCCATTCGTGCCGCCATTCCCGATGCCAACATCGGCCTGGCCATGCTCGCCGCGCTGGGGCTCACCTTCCCGGTGAACGTGATCGTGGGGATCCCCCTGTATTACCAGCTGTTGCAGTGGTTGGGGGTGTGATGGTGTCTGGCAAGGAATGCAGCGCGGCCGTCAGTCGGTTGCGACACCCTCCTCGGCGTGCAGTGGCCTGACCCGGAGCCGGATGCCGTCGCGGGCAAAGGCCAGCACCCGGTCCCCCGCCTTTACATCATCAGGCCCTTGGGCGGCATAGGTGGTATCCCCCACCCTCACCCGGCCCCGGCCCGCCACGAAGTCCGTGGCGGCGATGTATTCCCGGTTGAGCAAGGCATCTATTTCCCGATTCATCACCGGGGCATCGCCCTGGGCCGCCCTGCCCCGTCGCTGCAGCCAGAAACCCAGGCCGCAGGAGCCGAGCATGGTCACGGAAAAACCCATGAGATGCCAGGCAAAGGGCAGATCCGGCAGCAGGGCCACGAAGAAGGCCGAGATCATGGCGCCCAACCCGATCCAGAGCAGGAATACCCCGGGGATCAGGATCTCCAGCCCCATCAGGATCACGCCGGCAATCAGCCAGAACCAGGGATTGGTCAGTACGGTCTGCAGCATCCCCCTGCCCTATTTGCCCGATGAGCCGGAGGGCAGGGCCTTGTTGTCCGCCCCCATCTGCTGCACCAGTTCGGTGATACCTGCCACGGCCCCGGTGATACCGGAGGCCTCCAGGGGCATCAGGACCAACTTGGAGTTGTCGGCCTTGCCGATCTGCTGCAGGGCCTCCACATACTTGATGCCAAGGAAATACTGCACCGCCTGGATATTCCCGGCGGCGATGGCCTCGGACACCACGCGGGTTGCCTCGGCCTCGGCCTTGGCCTCGCGCTCGCGGGCCTCGGCTTCCAGGAAGGCCGCCTGCCGTTCCCCCTCGGCCCGCAGGATGGCGGCCTGCTTTTCCCCTTCCGCCTGCAGGATCTCCGCCTCCCGTCTGCCGGTGGCCTCCAGCACCTGGGCCCGGCGCTTGCGTTCGGCGGTCATCTGCATGTTCATCGCCTTCTGCAGTTCCGGCTCCATTTTCAGGTCACGGATCTCGATACGGACGATCTTCACGCCCCAGGGATTGGTGGCATCGTCGACGATGCCCATCAGGACATCGTTGATCTTGCTGCGGTTGGACAGGGTATCGTCCAGGTCCATGGAGCCGATGACCGAGCGCAGGTTGGTGGTGGTGAGATTGACGATGGCCTCTTCCAGGTTGCGCACCTGATAGGCGGCAGAGGCGGCATCATCGATGCGGAAAAAGACCACCCCATCGGCCACCACGGCCACGTTGTCCTTCGTGATCACCGTCTGTGCCGGCACATCCAGCACCTGCTCCATCACCGTCAACTTGCGGCCGATGCTGTCGATGAATGGCACGATGATGCTGAGACCCGACTCCAGGGTCCGGGTATAGCGGCCGAACCGCTCCACGGTCCATTTCTCTCCCTGTGGCACCGCCTTGACCGCCTTGGCAATGAAAATGATGGTAACCACCACAATGGTGGTGGCGAAGACTCCAAAGGCTTCCATGGTCATCCCCCAGGTTGTTATATGTGCCGGATACCGGCCAGTATCGCGGATCGACGTTCAAAAGACACCCATGCTCATGGGGAGGCCATCGGCTCGGCATGACCCTTCATCGCTCATTCCGGCCCGGAAAGGGTCAGTGAGAGACTCAAAACCCTGGACTCCCGCCTTCGCGGGAGTGACGACCGGGAGTCCAGGCGGGAGTGACTGCAAGATGCCGGCTCAGGGCTTGCCTAGTCCTTCTTCGTTGTAGGGCCTCGCCGGGCAGTGCTCCGGGCACGGGCCGCCGCCGACTGGGTAGCGGGGGTGCGCTTGGCCTTGGCGGCCGCGAGGCCGGTCTTGGCGCCGGGCGTACGGGGCTTGGCTGCAGCCGTTCCGGAGCGCCGGGCCGGTGCGGGCTGGCGGGGGGAGGCAACCTGTCCGGCGGGTGCACTGACCACGTCAGCCGTCGCATCGCTGGTCTTGCGCGAGGCCGAGGCGCTCGGCGGCGGCTCGTCCTTCTTGGTGGCCGGGTCATCCTGGGCCGGTTTGGCGGGGACGGCGGCAACCGGAGCGGGGGCCTGGGCCTTGGGTGCGGACTTCACTTCAGGCATGGGCTGGGGCTTTGTGTCCGGCTCGGGGCTGGGGTCGGGCTTGGCAACAGCCGGGACGGGGTTGGTTGGGGCGGGCTCAGGGGCGGGCGGCCTGGGCTTCTGTGCCGCCGCCTTCTGCGCGGCCCTGGCCTCGGCTTCCGCCCTGGCTTTAGCTTCTGCCTTGGCTTTTGCCTCCACCTTGGCCTTGGCTTTGGCTTCCGCCTTGGCTTTGGCCTCCGCTTTGGCCTTGGCCTTGGCCTTGGCTTGAGCCTTGGCAGTGGCAATGGCCTCGTCGACCCGGGCCTTGACGCCGCCGGCCTGATACTCGGACTCAGTGGGGATCACCGCATAGGGCAGTTCCAGGTGCCGGCAGACCGAACCCAGAAACACATTGGAGTCATGTAGTGCCGTCAACCCCCTGCCGGCGGCCTCCATGCGCAGGACGCAGGTGACGGCCTGATCGGACTTTCGGCAGAGAACGAAATCGAAGTACTCATGTGCGATGCGCTGACGGGAGGCCTGCTTGAGGGGCTGGTCGGGATTGGGCTTCAGCTCCAAGACATTGGCGGCCATGACCTTGGGAAAGACGTAGTGATCGGCGCCCAGGCCCTCTTCCAGGGCCTTGAACAGGCCTTTTTCTTCGGTATTCAGTATGGATTCGGATTTGCCGTAGCAGTCCGGTCGGGGGGCGGGCAGGGAGACACGGGCGTTGTACTGCTGATAGAACAGCAGCGCGGCAATCAAAAACAGGACAATCAGGGAAAACTCCACCATCGCTGATACCCCTCCATCAGATTGGATGATCTGTTCCGGGATACGGACGGCAGGTTACTCAATGACGCAGTGATACCGCCTTCCCGGTACAACTGTTCGACTGCATGACAATGCCTGAGACTTCCGATTGTGGAGCGGTATGCCATCGTATTACAAGGGCATAAAAGGGGTTTTGGGTCATAAAAACCACAACCTTTGCCCTGAATCCTGAGCGGCGTGGCGCAACCCGACCTGAACAACGAGCCGGGCTGCGCCTGCACACGGACGCAAAAACCTTAGAGGGTGGGGTAGTCGATATAGCCTTCCGGGCCCGGGGTGTAGAAGGTATCCGGGTTCGCCTCCGCCAGGGGGGCGTTACGTCGGAAGCGCTCCACCAGATCCGGGTTGGCAATGAAGGGCGTGCCGTACACGGCGGCATCCGCCTTGCCCGACTTGACCAGGGCCTCGCCTGTTTCCCGGGTCAGACCGCCACCGGCCAGGTAGGCATCGCCCTTGAACCTGGGCCGCAGCAGGCCGTGATAGTCCACCTCGGTACCGAACAGGGCCACGTGCAGATAGGCCAGGCGGTAGTAGTCCAGCTGCTCCACCAGATAGCCGTAGGTCTCCTGGGGGTTGTCGTCGCGGATGTCATTGAAGCCCATCTCCGGGGCCAGCTTGATGCCGATGTAGTCGCCACTGCGCACGGAGGTCATGGCTTCCAGGATCTCCAGGATAAAACGGGCCCGGTTTTCCACGCTGCCGCCGTACTGGTCGGTGCGCCGATTGGTACCGGAGCACAGGAATTGCTCCGGCAGATAGCCGGAGGCGGCATGCAGCTCCACCCCGTCAAAGCCGGCCTCGAAGGCCAGAGAGGTGGCCACGCGGAAGTCCTCAATCACGTCCTGGATCTCGCTGACCTCCAGGGCACGAGGTGTGACATGGGGCTTCATACCGTCCTGGGTGAAGGACTGACCTTCCGGGCGCACGGCGGAGGCGGACACGGGGGTGGCGCCGGCGGGGAGGAAAGAGGGATCGGAGATGCGCCCCGCATGCATGACCTGCAGCACCATGCTGCCACCGGCGGCGTGAACCGCCTCCGTCACCCGGGCCCAGGCATCCACGTGCTCCTCGGTGAACATGCCGGGGGTACGCAGGTAGCCCTTGCCCATGGGGCAGGGGTAGGTACCCTCGCTGATGATCAGGCCGGCAGAGGCCCGCTGGGCGTAGTAGGTTGTCGCATGCTCGCCGGGCACGCCCTCATCGTCTGCCCGGGAGCGGGTCATGGGCGCCATGACGATGCGGTTCTTGAGGTCCAGGGCGCCGGCATAGAGGTTGGAAAACAGATCGATCTCTTTCTTGGGCATGGGACGTCTTCTCTCCTGGGTTCTGGATGCAATGACGGACTGTTTTGATGGGGTGGAGTGTAGCAAGGGCGGCAAAAGAGGGGCGTATGGAAAATTCCGCTACGCCGGCGGCTGAAGTCGCTTGAGCGTCTCCAGCAGAAGGTCCACATGGGCCGGGGTATGGGCTGCGCTCAGGGTCACCCGCAGACGGGACGTACCTGAAGGCACCGTGGGCGGGCGGATGGCCGGCACCAGCAAGCCCCGGGCCAGCAGGCCCTCGCTCAGGGCCACGGCGGTGGCCGCGTCGCCCACCAGGAGCGGCTGGATGGGGGTGTCGCTGTCCATGAGTGCCAGTCCCAGTTCCGCTGCCCCGGCCCGGAATCGCTGCACCAACCGGCGCAGATGCTCGCGCCGCTCCGGCTCCGCATGCACCAGGTGCAGGGCGGTCCGGGCCGCCTCGGCCACGGCGGGGGGCATGGCGGTGGTAAAGATGTAGGTGCGGGCCGCCTGGATGAGGGTCTCGATCAGATCTTCGCTACCGGCCACGAACGCCCCGGCGGTGCCCAGCCCCTTGCCCAGGGTGCCCATGAGGATGGGGACCCGGGCCTGATCCAGGCCCTGGTGTTCCAGCGTGCCGGCCCCGGTGGCACCCAGCACACCCAGGCCATGGGCATCATCCACCATGAACCAGGCCCCGGCCTGCGCACACAGATCGGCCAGGGCGGGCAGGGGGGCGATATCACCGTCCATGGAAAACACCCCGTCGGTGCTCACCAGGGTCTCACGCTCAGGGTCATGGGCCAGCAGACGGGCCAGGTCGTGGGCATCAGCGTGTCGGTAGCGTTGCAGCCGGGCCTCGCTGATGCGGGCGGCGTCGATGAGGGAGGCGTGATTGAGGCGGTCCTGCAGCAGCCGGTCACCCCGGCAGAGCAGGGCCTGGGCCACGCCCAGGTTGGCCATGTAGCCGGTGGAGAAGAGCAGGGCGCGGTCACGGCCGGTGAAGGCGGCCAGCTCCTCTTCCAACTGATCATGGGCGCGGGTGTGGCCGTTGACCAAGTGGGCAGCCCCGGCCCCCACGCCATAGCGGTCGGCACCGGCCTTGAAGGCGGCGATCACCGCCGGGTGGTTGGCCAACCCCAGGTAGTCGTTGCTGCAGAAGGCCAGCACCGGTCGGCCGTCGATGAGCTGCTCCGGCTGCTGGGGGCCGTCCAGCCGCCGCCGCTGCCGGTAACGATGTTCCGCCCGGCGTTGCTGGAGCAGGGGAGTAAGGTCTTTCATCAAGAATGCTCCCGGTCACCGCAGGGTGACCAGCTCCTCCGCGCTGGTGGGGTGCAGGGCCACGGTGTCATCCAGATCCTGCTTGGTGGCGCCCATGCGCACCGCCACCGCAAATCCCTGCAGCATCTCATCCGCCCCCGGCCCGATGATATGCACGCCCACCACCTTCTCCTGCGCCCCCACCGTCACCAGCTTCATGGCCGTGGGGACCTTGTGGTCGGTCATGGCGTGGTACATGGAGGTGAAGCGGGTGGCATACACCTTCACCGCACTGCCGTGGGTGGCGCGGGCCTCGTCCTCCGTCAGGCCCACGGTGCCGATGGGAGGATGGCTGAACACCACCGAGGCGATGTTTTCATAGGACAGATGGCGATCCGGCCGGCCGCCGAACAGCCGATCCGCCAACCGCCGGCCGGCCGCGATGGCCACCGGGGTGAGGGCGACGCGGCCGGTAACGTCCCCGATGGCATAGACCCCCGCCACGTTAGTGTTCTGGAAGGCGTCGGTGGGAATGAAGCCCTGTTCATCCAGGTTTATCCCGACTGCCTCCAGGTCCAGCCCTGCGGTGGCCGGGGTCCTACCGATGGCCCAGATCACCTGATCGAACACCCCGCGGCATTCCCCCTGATCGCAGCGCAGCTCCACGCTGTCCGGGTGGGCGATGAGCCGGGATACCTGGGTGCGGGGAAATAGGTTCACGCCTGCCGCCAGCATCTGCTCCATCAGCGTATCCCGCACCATGGCGTCGAAGTGGCGCAGCAGGGTCTCGCCCCGCAGGTACATGGAGACCTCCGAACCCAGGGCCTGCAGCATCCCCGCCAGTTCCACCGCAATGTAGCCCGCCCCCACCACGGCGACACGCCGGGGCTGGGCCTGCAAGGCAAAGAAACCGTCCGAGGTGATGCCCAGCTCCGCACCGGGCTGATCCGGCACCGTGGGCCGCCCCCCCACCGCGATCACCACGTGATCCGCCGTCACCCGCCGCCCGTCCACTTCCAGGGTGCGCTCCGCCACGAACCGGGCGGTGCCCTGGATCAGGTCGACACTGGAGTCCTCCAGATAGGTGCGATACCAGGTGTTGATATCGGCAATGTAGGCATCCCTTTTGGTCACCAGTGCGGTCCAGTCAAAGCCCTCCCGAGCCAGCCTGAAACCGTAGCCGGGGGCATCCTCCAGCCGATGGGCCGTCTCGGCGGCGTACCACATCACCTTTTTCGGCACGCAGCCCACATTGACGCAGGTACCACCCAGGGGGCCTTTCTCCACCACGGCGCAGCGCGCGCCGTGGTGGGCCGCCCGCTCCACCACGGACAGGCCGCCGCTGCCGGCGCCGATGGCGATGAGGTCATAATGATCTTGCATGGATGCTCTCCTGCTCCGTTCGGCTTTGCTACACTTTAGCCCCTGGCAGATAACGGACCAAGCCCGCTTTGAAACCCGTGAACCCGGATACCGCCGCCGCCCCACTGAATCTGCGTGACAGGCTCGTCCAGTATGCACTGCTGACGCGTCTGCACCGTCCCATTGGCATCCTCCTGCTCCTCTGGCCGACCCTCTGGGCCCTGTGGATCGCGGCAGAGGGCATGCCCGACCTGCTGATCCTGTTCGTGTTCGTGGCCGGTGTGGCCCTGATGCGGTCCGCCGGCTGCGCCATCAATGACTTTGCCGACCGAGACATCGACGGCCATGTCTCCCGGACCCGGGACCGGCCCCTGGCCAGCCGGCGCATCAGTGGCCGGGAGGCGGTGGGCGTGACGGTGGCCCTCTCCCTGACGGCCTTCGCCCTGGTGCTGCTGATGAACCCCCTGACCATTGCCCTGTCGGTGGTGGCTCTGGCACTGGCGGTCAGCTACCCCTTCATGAAGCGATTCCATCATCTACCCCAGGTGCATCTGGGGGCCGCCTTCGGCTGGGCCGTCCCCATGGCCTTTGCCGCCCAGACGGGGGCGTTTCCGCCGCCGCTGGCCTGGCTCCTGTTCCTGGCCACCATCCTCTGGACCACCGCCTACGACACCATGTATGCCATGGTGGACCGGCCGGATGACCTGAAGATCGGCGTCAAGTCCAGCGCCATCCTCTTCGGCGAGGCCGACCGCCTGATCATCGGCATCCTGCAGGCCCTGACCCTGGTGGCCCTCGCCCTGGTGGGCCTGCAGGCCGGCCTGGGCGGGTTCTTCTACCTGGGACTCGGGATCGCGGCCCTGCTGGCCCTCTACCAGCAGTACCTGATCCATGGCCGGGACCCCGGGGGCTGCTTCCAGGCCTTTTTGAACAACAACTGGTTCGGCCTGGCCATCTTCGCGGGCATCATCGGGGCCTACCTGTTCGGCGCCGGCTGATCAGGCTGCCCGCGCCAGTACCCACACATCCACACGCTTCACGCCGTGGACCTTGAGGGCCACGGCGATCTCGCGCAGGGTCGAACCGGTGGTCATCACGTCGTCCACCAGGGCCACGTGCCCGGCCTCGAAACCCGGATGCACCCGGAAGGCGCCGCGCAGATTGTCCCGCCGCATGGTGGCCGCCAGGGTCTGCTGGGGTGGCGTGGCCCGTACCCGCATCACGGCGCCATGGTGCAGCGGGCATCCCAGCGCCCGCGCCAGGGGGCGGGCCAGCTCCAGGGCCTGATTGAAGCCACGCTCCCGCAACCGGTGACGGTGCAGGGGGACCGGGATCACGCAGTCGGGGACGTTGATCCGAGGGGCCAGGGCTTCGGCCATCAGTTGCCCCAGCAGACGTCCCTGGGGCAGGCGGGCACTGAACTTGAAATCGGCGATCAGGCCGTCCACCGGCGGGGCATAGAGCAGGGCGGCCCAGGTGGCGTCAAAGGGGGGAAGCCGGCGCAGGCAGTGACCGCAGAAGGGAGCCGGGTACTCCAGGGGCAGGCCGCAGCGTGCACAGGCCTGTTCGGGGCGTGGCAATTCCGCCCGGCAGGCGGCACACAGGTCCAGCCCGGCATGGCCGGGGGCCGCGCACAGCAGGCAGGTGGACGGATAGGCGGTTTCCAGCAGGGCGCCCCGCAGCCCCCCGAACCAGGATGCAATCATGGTCACGATCCCTGTCACCTTGTGGATTGATACGGTATATTGGCCCGATAGCCTACCAGATCAGGGTATTCACGATACCCGCTCGATACAGCGCAAGAGCCCTTTCAGGCACGGATCCGGTCCCATGTCCCATACCGCCGCCCCCCGCACCGTCTCCGCCCGCGCCTGCGCCGGATCGGCCAAGCTGTTCAACTACGGCAACATCATTGCCGTGACCGTCGCCGGCGTGCCCCTGTTCCTGGTCACCGGCGACGTGGGCATGGCCACCATCATCGCCGCGATCATGGGCATCGTCCCGCTGGTGCTGTGGTTCGGCGGCTCCATGCTGGTCTACGCCCTCAACCGTCATCATCCGGAACCCCGGGTGGGGCACTACACCCAGCAGGCAGCCTATCGCTATTACGCCCTGATGGGCTCGCTCATCGTGATCGGCACCTTCTTCCCGCCGCAGATCCTCTATTACCGGCTCTACTGGCTGTTGGCCGCCGCGATACTCATCCCTTGGTCGATCCGGGACATCATCCGGATCAACCGCGAACAATGGCACGACGTTGCAATTCCCGAGGAACCTGACCATGGCTGATACGCGCCACGACTGGGAGATGGACGAGATCCTCGCCCTCCTGGAACGCCCCTTCAACGACCTTCTGTTCGAGGCCCACACCATCCATCGGGGCCGTTTCAATCCCAATCACATTCAGGTAAGCCGTCTGCTGTCCATCAAGACCGGCTCCTGTTCCGAGAACTGCGGCTACTGCTCCCAGAGCGCCCACCACGACACCGCGGTGGAAAAGGAGCAGCTCATGCCCGTGGCCGAGGTACTGGCCGAGGCGCGCAAGGCCAAGGATGACGGCGCCACGCGGTTCTGCATGGGCGCCGCCTGGCGCAATCTCAACGACCGCAACCTGGAACAGATCATCGAGATGGTCAAGGGCGTGCGGGCGCTGGAACTGGAAACCTGCATGACCCTGGGCATGCTCACCGAGATGCAGGCCCGGCGCCTGAAGGAATCGGGCCTGGACTACTACAATCACAACCTGGACACCTCCCCGGAATATTACGGCGAGGTGATCACCACCCGTACCTATCAGGACCGACTGGACACCCTGGCCCATGTGCGCGAGGCCGGCATCAACGTCTGCTCCGGCGGCATCCTGGGCATGGGCGAATCCCGCCGCGACCGAGCCGGCCTGCTGCAGCAATTGGCGAATCTGCCTCGACATCCGGAATCCGTGCCCATCAACAACCTGGTACAGGTGGAAGGCACACCGCTGCATGGCGTGGAGCCGCTGGACCCCTTCGAGTTCGTGCGCACCGTGGCCGTGGCACGGATCATCATGCCCCATTCCCATGTGCGCCTGTCCGCGGGACGCAGCGAGATGAGTGACGAGATGCAGGCCCTGTGCTTCTTTGCCGGTGCCAACTCCATCTTCCACGGCGACAAGCTGCTCACCACCCCCAACGCCACTGAAAGCCACGACGAGACCCTGTTCCGGCGTCTGGGGCTGAGCTCGCAGGTGGTGGAGGAAAGGCACGCCCACAGCAGCGTGCACGCGGCCTGATGACGATGATCCGCGCCTTTGAAGGCCATCGGCCTCGGATCGCCGCCGGCGCCTGGGTGGATGAGACGGCGGTGGTGATCGGGGATGTGACCCTGGGCGAGGACAGCTCCATCTGGCCCCTGTGCGTGCTGCGGGGGGACGTGAATCGCATCCGCATCGGGGCCTGCACCAATATCCAGGACGGCAGTGTGCTGCATGTCACCCATGAGGGTCCCTATACCCCCGGCGGACGGGATCTGATGGTAGGTGATGAGGTCACGGTGGGACACAAGGTGATCCTGCATGCCTGCACCATCCATGACCGGGTCATGGTAGGCATGGGGAGCATCGTCATGGACGGCGTGGTGATCGAGTCGGAGGTACTGCTGGCCGCCGGCAGCGTGGTGCCGCCCGGAAAGCTGCTGGAGAGCGGTTACCTATGGCGGGGTAGCCCGGCCCGGCGGGTGCGGCCGCTCACGGAGGAGGAAAAGGCTCACCTGCGATATTCGGCGGAACATTACGTACGGGTGAAGAACCGGCACGCCGGGGGCAGGTAGTCACAGGCGCCCCCTCATCCCCGGCCCTTCTCCCCCGGAGGGAGAAGGGAGGAATGCGATCACGTCAGCCTGCCGGAAAGCTCCGGAAGGCCGGCACCGGTTACATGGCCAGGGGGATCAGGGTCAGTTCCACCCGACGGTTCAGAGAACGACCATGGGTGGTGCCGTTGTCCGCCACCGGGCGATGGGGGCCAAAGCCGATGGTGTCCAGACGGACGCGGGAGATCCCCTGGCCTTCCAGGTAACGGGCCACGCTGTCGGCCCGGCGCTGGGACAGGTCCATGTTGTACTGTACGCTGCCGGTGCTGTCCGTATGACCGGCCACTTCGATGGCGGTCTGATCGTACTTCTTGACCACCAGGGCCACGGAGTTGAGCACTTCGTAGAAGTCCGGCTTCACTTCCTCACGATTGACGTCGAAGGTGATGTTGCCCGGCATGTTGAGGATCAGGTTGTCACCCACGCGGGTGACGCTCACGCCGCTGCCTTCCAGACGCTGACGCAGCTCCAGCTCCTGGCGGTCCATGTAGTTACCCACGGCGGCACCGGCCAAGGCACCGATACCGGCGCCGATCATGGCACGCTTGGTCCGGTCACGACGGGTCGTGACGTTGCCGATCAGGGCGCCTGCGGCGGCGCCTATGGCGGCCCCCTTGGTGGAGGTACTGACCTTCTGTTCGCCAGTATAGGGATCCAGGGTGGTACAACCTGCCAGCACCATGGCGGCGGCCAGGGGCAGGATCAGCAGTGATTTGCGCATGTCGAACCTCGTTGGGGTTACTGTGGCTTTCCAGCCTGATGTTTTACTTGATGTCGCGGTTTTAGCATCCGGCGGATGAACGGCTCATGAACCGGGTCGCAGGGCCGCCATCACCAGGGCGGCATCGGGGCGACGGCCACGCCATAGGGCAAAGGCCTCCGCCGCCTGCTCCACCAACATGCCCAGGCCGTCCCGGGTCCAGCCGGCCCCGTGTGCCTGCCCCCAGCGCACGAAGGCGGTGGGACTGTCGCCGTACATCATGTCGTAGCACCCCCCCCCCGGCGCCAGCAGGTCCTTAGGCAGGTCCGGCACCTGATCGTTCAACCCCGCCGCAGTACCGTTGATCACCAGATCGAAATGACGCCCGGCCAGTCCATCCAGACCGCCGCCGGAGACCGGCCCCAGGTCGGCAAAGTCCCGCGCCAGGGCCGATGCCTTTTCCGCGGTGCGGTTGGCGATGTGCAGACTCTCGGGATGCTCTGCCAGCAACGGGGCCAGCACGCCGCGCACGGCGCCACCGGCCCCCAGCAGCAGGATACGGGCCCCCGCCAGGGCCGCGCCCGGATTGCGCTTCAGATCGCCGACCAGTCCCACACCGTCGGTGTTGTCGCCGAACAGTCCCTCCGGCGTCACCTTCAGCGTGTTGACGGCCCCGGCCCGGCGGGCCCGCTCACTGAGCCGGCCCGCCAGCTCGAAGGCCTCGTGCTTGAACGGCACGGTAATGCTGAACCCCCGATAGCCCTGGGTCATCAGACGACGCAGGGTACCGGCAAAGTCGTCCGTCGGTGCCAGGATGGCCTCGTAGCTGAGGTCCTGGCCTGTCTGCCGGGCGAACAGGCTGTGGATCTGGGGCGACTTGCTGTGTCCGATGGGATTGCCGATGACGGCGTAACGGTCCATGGCCGGAGCTCCTTGGGATGATCAGTCCATCCACTCCACCGCCTGGCGGGCATAGTAGGTAAGGATGCCGTCGGCGCCGGCCCGCTTCATGCAGACCAGGGCCTCCAGTACGCAGGCCTTCTCGTTGATCCAACCGTTCTGGCCCGCCGCCTTGAGCATGGCGTACTCGCCGCTCACGTGATAGGCAAAGGTGGGGACACCGAAGGTCTCCTTCACCCGCCGCACGATGTCCAGGTAGGGCATGCCGGGCTTGACCATCACCATGTCGGCCCCTTCCTCCAGGTCCATGGCCACTTCGTGCAGGGCCTCGTCGGAGTTATGGGGGTCCATCTGGTAGGTATACTTATTGCCGGCGCCCAGGTTGGCGGCGGAGCCCACGGCATCACGGAAGGGGCCGTAGAAACTGGAGGCGTACTTGGCGGAATAGGCCAGGATGCGGGTATGGATGTGACTGCCTTCCTCCAGCACCTCGCGGATGGCGCCGATACGGCCGTCCATCATGTCGGAAGGGGCCACCACGTCGGCGCCGGCCTCGGCATGGGACAGGGCTTGCTGGGTCAGTACGTCGACGGTCTCATCGTTCAGCACGTAACCGGTCTCGTCGATGAGTCCGTCCTGGCCGTGGGTGGTGAAGGGATCCAGGGCCACATCGGTGATCACGCCCATCTCCGGCACGGCGTCCTTGAGCGCACGCACGGCGTTCTGGGCCAAACCGTTGGGGTTGTAGGCCTCGGCAGCGTCCTCGCTCTTTTTCTCCATGGGCACCACGGGGAACAGGGCCATGGCGGGGATACCCATGCGGGCGCAGGCGCGGGCCTCCTCCACCAGCAGATCAATGGACAGACGCTCCACACCGGGCATGGAGGGCACCGGCTCCCGCTGACCCTTGCCTTCCAGCACGAAGACCGGATAAATGAAGTCATCCGGGGTCAGCCGGTTCTCGCGCATGAGGCGGCGAGAGAACTCGTCGCGACGCATGCGACGGGGACGAACCAGGGGATAATAACCTTTGAACTGGGACATTGATCGCTCCACGCTGTGATCGGAGGCTGGATGAATTAACCGCACACAGGATAGCGGATTCATCCCCGCCGGGCACGGCCCCGCTGTCGCTTGCCGGGTCCGTAGTGCGGACAAAGCAAAGCAGCTATGCTATCGGTCATGAAAAACACATCCCTTGATACCGTCGTCATCGATACCGGCGCTTCGCCCCGGTCCTGCGTCATCTGGTTGCACGGCCTGGGGGCCGATGGCCATGACTTCGAACCCATCGTGCCGGAACTCAGCCTGCCGCCGGGCCTTCCGGTGCGCTTCCTGTTCCCCCATGCCCCAATGCGGCGGGTGACCATCAACAACCACATGCCCATGCGGGCCTGGTATGACTTTCTCAGCCTGGACCCGGGCCGGGGCGAGGACCATGCCCAGGTGGCCGAAGCGGTCTCCCTGATCCAGGCCATGGTGGAAACGGCCCGCCGGGATCACGACCGGGTGCTGCTGGGAGGCTTTTCCCAGGGCGGGGCGGTGGCCCTGCTGGCGGGGCTGTCGGAAGGCCCGGCGGTAGACGGCATCTTTGCCCTCTCCACCTACATGCCCGACGCACGGCAGGCCGGTGTGGGGCTGTCCCAGCGGGCCCGGGGGATGCCGGTGTTCATGGGCCACGGCAGCGCTGACCCGGTGATCCCGGTGGACTTCGGTCGCCACACTTCAAAACTGCTCGACGACCTGGGGGCGGTGGTGCAGTGGCACGAATATCCTATGCCCCATAGCGTCTGCGCTGACGAGATCCGGGATCTGAGCAGCTGGTTTGCAGGTCTGCTGGCCTGAATACGGCAAAGGTCGCACACGGCTTCTCAGGTCCCAAAGAGGCTTATTCGCCGGTACCTTCAGGGGACTCGGGCACCGGCAGGGTAAAGATGAAACGGCTGCCCTTGCCGGGCTCGGTTTCCACCCAGATCCGCCCCCCCAGCCGCTGCACGATGTTCTTGCAAATGGCCAGCCCCAGGCCGGTGCCTTCCGGCTTGTCGGTGAGGGCATCGCCCACCTGACGGAATTTCTCGAACAGGGTGGGCAGTGCATCCGCCGGGATCCCCGGACCATTGTCCTCCACCTCGACCCGTACACCCCCGTCCCGGGCCGGTCGTAGCCGCAGCACCACCCGACCGGTCTGCGGCGGCGTGAATTTCACCGCGTTGGACAGCAGATTGATGACCACCTGCATCAGTCGATCCCGATCCGTGGGCAGGTAGACCGGGGCCTGCGGAAGCTCCAGGGCCAGGGCCACCCCCTTGTCCCGGAACAACTGGCCCGTGGTGGTGGCCCCCTCGGACAGGATCTCCACCAGGTCCAGCCGGTGAATGTGCCAGCGCATGGCCCCGGACTCCAGTTTGGCCAGATCCAGTACCTGATTGATGAGCCGGGTCAGACGCTCGCTCTCGCTGATGATGATGCCCAGAAATTCCTGGCGCTTTTCCGCCGCCAGATCCGGATGATCATGCAGGATCTCGGTAAAGGAGCGGATGGAGGTCAGCGGGGTACGCAGCTCGTGGGTGACGGTGGAGATGAAGTCGTCCTTCATGCGATCCAGCTGCTGCAGCTGGGCATTGGCGGCCCGCAGCTCGGCGGTGGCCGCCTCCAGTTCCCGTGACTTGGCCTCCAGCTGCTGGCTGTAGGTGATCACCTGGCTCGCCTCGTCGAGGATTTCCATCACCTCTTCCAGGCTGACCACGTCGCCCTTGGCCACGTTGGAGACCATCACCCGGGCGGAGGCGGTACCGATGGAACCGGCCAGCATGCGTTCACACATGAGGATCAGTTCGCCGTCCGCCTCCCGCATCCGGCGAAAATCCAGTCCCCGGGTGCGGGCATACTGATGAAAGGCCCTGACCGCCCGCTCCTCGCCCACGAACCGTTTCAGCAGGTCCAGCAGATCCCGCACGGTGGCGGTGCCCCGCCAGAAACGGGAGCTGCCGTAACGATCGGCGGAGAGCCGGAACACATCCACAAACAGATTGGCCTGGATGCGCTCCATGGTGCTCTGGCGGGTGAGCAGGGAGACGGTCACATAGGCCCCCACGTTCACCAGCATGGACCAGATCAGGGCGTGGGTGATGGGGTCCAGCCCTTCCAGTCCGAACAGGGCATAGGGCTTGAGCAAGGCGATGCCCAGCCAGCCTTGGTGAATGAAGTCCATGGGCAGCCAGCCCGACTGGGCAAAGGCCGGCAACAGCAGGGTGTAGAGCCAGACGGCAAAACCGGCCACCAGACCCGCCAGCGCCCCCTTCTGGGTGGCCCCTTTCCAGAAGATGCCGCCGATGAGGGCCGGGGCAAACTGGGCCACGGCGCAGAAGGACACCAGCCCCATCCCCACCAGGGCGACCATGTCGCCGGTGATCCTGACATAGCCGTAACCCAGCAGGATGCCCACCAGGATGCCCCAGCGCCGCAGATGCAGCAGCAGGCGGGTGAGGTCCTTGCGCTGCTGCAGCTTTAGCCAGCGGATGCGCAACAACACGGGCATCACCAGGTCGTTGCAGAGCATGGTGGCCAGGGCCACCGTCTCGACGATGATCATGGCTGTGGCCGCCGACAACCCACCCAGGAAGACCATGAGTGCCAGCCACTGCAGGTCCTGGGACAGGGGCAGGGCCAGCACGAAGCTGTCCGGGTGGATCGAACCCTGGCCGAACATGAGCACCCCGGCAAAGGCAATGGGCAGCACGAAGAGGTTGATCAGGAACAGATACAGGGGAAACAGCCAGGCGGCCTTGCTCACATGGCGCTCATCCACGTTCTCCACCACCGCCACCTGGAACTGGCGCGGCAGGACCAGGATCACCACCATGGACAGCAGGATCAGCGCCACCCAGTTACCGTAGTCCGCCAGCTCCCCGACGCGAAATAGCTCGGCCAGGTCCGGGTGCTGCGCCGCCTGCCCGAACAGATCCCCCGGCCCGCCGAAGATCAGGAAGGTCACCACCAGGCCGGCGGCCATGAAGGCCACCAGCTTGACGATGGACTCGAACGCGATGGCCGCCACCATGCCCTGGTGATGCTCGGCGGTATCGATGTGCCGGGTGCCGAACAGGATGGCGAACAGGGCCAGGATCAGCGCTACGTAGAAGGCGGTATCCATGTAGAACGGGACACTGTGCATCAGATCCTGGGCCGTCACCTCCGGGTACATGACCATCACCGTGAAAGTATCGGAGACTGCCTTGAGCTGCAGAGCGATATAGGGGATCAGCCCCACCAGAGCGATGACAGTGACCAACCCCCCCAGCAAGGGGCTCTTGCCGTAGCGGGAGGCCACGAAATCCGCGATGGAGGTGATGCGGTTGACCTTGGAGATGCGCACCATCTTGCGCAGCACGATCCACCAGACCGCCGCCATGAGGGTGGGTCCCAGATAGATGGGCAGGTAATGGATGCCGCCCTGGGCCGCCAGACCCACGCTGCCGTAGAAGGTCCATGAGGTGCAGTACACCGCAATGGACAGGGCGTAGACATAGGGGTTGTTGATGACACTGCGGCCCTGGTCCGCCCGGCGGTCCCCCCAGTAGGCAATGCCGAACAGGATCAGCAGGTAGCCCAGGGAGACGCCGATGACCAGCCCCATGTTCACCGGGTGTCCTCCTCCCGCCCCGTTGCCGGGTCATCCGGCTCGTCCCCGCGGGTCCGGAGCACGATCAACAGCACTACCAGGATCACGACCAGCCAGGCCAGATACAGATACAGGAACAGGACCGGAATGCCCAACAGGGTGGCTGGCACGTCGAAGACCGCCAGCAAGGGGGGGAAGAACAGGGCCAGACCCAGCATGAAGGCGGCCACATACCGCTCCCGGGCGCCGCTGGGCGGGGTCATCCGCAGGCCCCGATCACCCTGGGTATCCTCCGGCGACAGCGGCGGCTTCATGGCCTCACGCCCCCACGGCTGACCCGTTGCCGTTCTGGTGGGTCAGGGTATGTTCCCGCTGACGCAGCTGGGCGGCCATGTTGGAAGAGCGCATGACCTCGCCGAAGGTCTTGAAGCCCTGGGACTGCAGACGCTCGATGAGACGCACCAGCAGTGCGGCGGTGGCGACGGCATCCCCCAGGGCGGTGTGACGCCCCGAGATCTGGATGCCGTAACGCTCCAGCAGGGCGTCCAGGGAATGATCTTCCTCCTCGTCCTCCACCATCACCGACAACAACAGGGTATCCAGTACCGGATTGGGGAAGCTGATGCCGCACCGGGCTTCCTTCATGCTGATGAATTTCATGTCGAAGGCGGCATTGTGCGCCACCATGACCGCATCGCCCACAAAGGCCTTGAATAGGGGCAGCACCTCGGTGACGGGGGGCTTGTCCTGCACCTGATCGTCCGTGATGCCGTGGAAACGGATGGATGCAGCCGGGATGGAAAAACCCGGGTTGATCAGGCGCTCGAAGGTCTCGCCGGTGAGCACACGACCCTTGACCACGCGAATGCCGGCAATGGAGATGATCTCGTCGCCCCCCACCGGGTCCAGGCCGGTCATCTCGCAGTCAAAGACCACGAACGTCAGGTCCTCCAGCAGGACATCGGCCAGTTCCGGGGTGCCTTCGTGTTCGCGCATGATGCCGAAGTCGTAGAACTCGGGCCTGGGCGGCAGGCGCTCGCCCTCGGGCAGGAACTGGGGTCGCTTGGGCACGATCAGGGGCAGGCGCAGCAGCGCCTCGCCGGGCAGTCCCGCCTGCTGGCTCCACAGCTCGATGCCATGGCGGTCCAGCACGTCGCGCACGGTGCGGTGGCCCAACTCTTCGCCGCAGGAGATGTCCAGCCACTGGTCGAGCTGCTTGGCCGGCACCACCTCGCCCTTCCAGGAAAGATCCAGGTAGATACGGCGGTCCCCCAGCAGGGTTTCCACGTGGAAGGTGTCGGCACCGGAGAACGTGTGCAGCTCCCGCAGCAGGCACTCCAGCACCCGCACCAGGGAAAGGCTGTCCCCTTGCACCCACAGGGGCTGACCCACCGGGACCAGACGCAGGTTCGGCAGATCCTCCAGACGGCGGGCCACGCAACTGATCAGGTCGGAGCTGAAGATGTCGGACATGGGCCAGCGACCCAGGGCATGGCCCCGGAAGATGGCGGCCAGATCTTCCAGGCGACGGCTGAGCTGCTCGCTTTCACTGCGCATCACATGCTCGAACTGACGCCGGACCCCGGTGGACATCTCCGGATGGGCGTCCACGGTCTCGGCCGCGGCCCGCAGGTTGCCTACCGCGCCGCGCAGCTCCATGGTCAGGGCACGGCGGATGGCATCCACGTGGGTCAGGGTCTCCACGTCGGCGGAGATGTCTACCAGGGTGATGAGATAGGCGCTGGTTTCGCCCCGCGGATCCAGGATCAGGGCCATACGCCCCTGCAGGATGCGGGTGGCCTCCGCATTGGTGCAGACGAAGGATTCAGACAGATCGGCCTGGGACTCGCCCCGGGTGCAGCGGCGCCATTCCAGGCGGTCCAGGGTATGCATCACCGGTGCCTTCGAGATGACATCGAACAGGGGCCGCCCCAGGCCGACCCGCTCGGGCTCGTTGAGGATGGTGATGGCCGACTGGTTGTAGAGCAGCATCTGGTGGTTGCGGTTGCACACCAGCACGCCTTCGGTCAGACCCTGAAGGATGACTTCCAGCCAGGTCTTCTGCTCATTGATCTGCGCCGTGGCGGATGCCATGGCGCTGCGGATCTCCCGCCGTGAGGCGCGCAAGGCCACCGCCAGGGCACCGACACTGTCCGGCAGGCTGCCCATGGCGTGACGGGCGGGCAGGCTGATCTCCGCTTCGGCAGAACGGGATTCCAGCAAGGCGCGGACGTCCCGACTCAGTACCCGTGCCGGGCGAAACACCAGGCGCCGCAGGGCGAACCATGTCAGGTAGATGGGGGCGACAAAGATCAGTGCCGCCAG
This sequence comes from Ectothiorhodospira lacustris, assembly GCF_022227845.1. Classification (GTDB taxonomy): domain Bacteria; phylum Pseudomonadota; class Gammaproteobacteria; order Ectothiorhodospirales; family Ectothiorhodospiraceae; genus Ectothiorhodospira; species Ectothiorhodospira lacustris. The sequence goes on from NZ_JAJNQN010000005.1 coordinate 169,617, forward strand.
CAAGGGCAGCCCGAACAACTGGGTCGGCAACGCCCCCTGAGTCAAGGCATCGAAATTGGCCACCACCACCATGCCCAGATAGGCAAAGAGGACCTGGGACCAGAGGAGCAGTGCAACAAGGGTGCGCTTGTCCACGGGGCCGCCAACCTAGCTGTCGGTGTCCGGCATGTAGGCGCGCACCCGTTCCACCACCTCGCGGGTGGAGAAGGGCTTGGTGATGTAATCATCAGCCCCCATGGCCAGGCCCTTTTCCTTTTCGATCTGACGCCCCTTGGCGGTAAGCATCAGAATACGAATGTCCTTCCACTCGGGATTGGCACGAATGGTCTGGCAGACATCGTAGCCATCCCGCTTGGGCAGCATCACATCCAGCAGGATCACATGGGGAGGATGCTGCCGCACGGCTTCCAGTGCGCTTTCGCCATCCCGGGCCACGCGCACGTCGAAACCGGCTTCTTTCATCAGGAATTCCAATGAGAGGACGATATTGGGTTCATCGTCCACCACCAGCACGGATTGGGGCGCCATCTCATCCTCCTTATTATCCTTCTTGAAACCGGCACGAACGGCCTGCCTCAATATCTTTTTAACCTATGGCTATAAGCTCAAAATAGCACAGGCGACTGATAGCGTCATGACGCAAGCGCGTCATGCCCCCTTGGCGGGGGCGTAACGGGATCCATTCATGGAAATCGCCGGGGGCGATCAGGCCTCGGCAAGGCGCTCCCGGGCCGCGGCGATGCGAATCCGGACCTGGCGGGGCGCGGTACCGCCGTGCAGGTCGCGGGCAGCCAGGGAACCCTCCAGGGTCAACACATCGTGCACATCGGCCTGGATGATATCGGCAAAGCCTCTGAGCTCATCCAGGGACATGTCGGCCAGATCGCGGCCGGTCTCCACCCCCAGGCGCACGGCCCGGCCTACTACTTCATGGGCATCCCGGAAGGGCATGCCCTTGCGGACCAGATAATCGGCCAGGTCGGTGGCGGTGGCAAAGCCGCGACGGGTGGCGGCGCGCATGGCGTCGGCCCGAACCTGGATATGGGGCACCATGTCGGCAAAGGCCCGCAGGCTGCCGGCCAGGGTATCGATGGTATCGAACAGGGGCTCCTTGTCCTCCTGATTGTCCTTGTTGTAGGCCAGCGGCTGGGCCTTCATCAGGGTCAGCAAAGCAATGAGGTTGCCGTTGACCCGCCCCGTCTTGCCCCGCACCAGCTCCGGCACATCCGGGTTCTTTTTCTGCGGCATGATGGAAGAGCCGGTACAGAATCGATCCGGTAGATCCACGAAACCGAACTGGGCGCTGGCCCAGAGGATCAGCTCCTCGGAGAAACGGGACAGGTGGGTCATGATCAGGGCCCCGGCGGCACAGAACTCGATGGCAAAATCCCGGTCGCTGACCGCATCCAGGGAGTTGTCCGTCACCCGGTCGAAACCCAGCAACTCGGCGGTGTAATGGCGATCCAGGGGGTAGGGGGTGCCGGCCAGGGCGGCGGAGCCCAGAGGCAGGACATTGACCCGGCGGCGGCAGTCCACCAGACGGTCATGGTCCCGCTCCAGCATCTCGAACCAGGCCATCATGTGATGACCGAAGGTCACCGGCTGGGCGGTCTGCAGATGAGTGAAGCCGGGCATCACCGTCTCGGCCTCGCGCTCCGCCAGATCCAGCAGCCCCCGCTGCAGGCGCCGGATCTCCCCCAGCAGGGCATCAATGGCTTCACGCAGGTAGAGGCGAATATCCGTGGCCACCTGGTCATTGCGGGAGCGGCCCGTGTGCAGCTTCTTGCCCACGTCGCCGATGCGCTCGATGAGGCGAGCCTCCACGTTCATGTGGACATCCTCCAGGCTCACGGACCATTCGAATTCTCCCCGCTCCACTTGGGCCAGGATGTCCTCCAGCCCGGCGACGATGCGCCGGCATTCGTCCTCGGTCAGCACCCCGACCCTGGCCAGCATGCGGGCATGGGCGCAGGATCCCTGGATGTCATGCCGATAGAGGCGGCGATCAAACTCCACCGAGGCGGTGAACGCCTCCACGAAGCTGTCGGTAGGCTCCGAGAAGCGGCCGCCCCAGAGTTTGTCTTGTGATGCCTTGGCGTTCATAGAAGGTGCATATCTCCGGATAACTGGCAAGGAGTATACCATTGAGATACTGTAGGGGATGCAATGGCCCTCGCCCAGTGGACCTGGGGCCGGGGAACCCCTTATGTCCATCCCATGCAAGGCAGCACACCGCGAACATCCATGAGGCCCAGGCATTCATCAACTCCAGCCGGAGAGGACCCGGGGACGACATCCGGATTCCTCCCCAACTTCTGCGAGAGCCGGACCGTGTTCGTGGTCGTGCTCATGGGGCAGTTGCTGGCCTTTCTGCTGACCCTCTCCTCCGGCAGCAGCCGGCACGGCTTCTGGGTCAATCTCGCCCTGATCTCCCTGTTCGTGCAGTGGGTTGCCCTGGGTACGGTGCTGATCCTCTGCGCGACCCGTCGCCTGCTGGACCGCCTCAGCGCATTTTCAGCTGCCGCCGCGGCCTGGCTGGCCACGCTGAGCATCACCCTCGTCCTGTCTCTCCTGTGCCTGTGGATCGGTCGCCACCTGGACTGGAGCCTGCTCAATTCCGGCCTTTCGGCCGGTGAGTTCCTGACCCGCACCCTGGCCATCAGCGCCATCGTCAGCGCCGTCGCGCTGCGTTATCTGTACGTACAGAAACAGTGGAAGAACAACGTGGAAGCCGAGGCGCGCTCCAGAGTGCAGGCGCTGCAGGCGCGGATCCGGCCTCATTTTCTCTTCAACAGCATGAACACTATCGCCAGCCTCACCCGAACTCGCCCGGAGGTCGCCGAGGCCACCGTGATGGACCTGGCAGACCTGTTCCGGGCCACCCTGTCCAGCAAGGATATGGTCAGCCTTCAGGATGAAGTGGAGCTCTCCCAGAACTACCTGCGCATCGAAGCCCTGCGCCTGGGAGACCGTCTTCAAGTGGATTGGCACATGGAGCCTTCGATTGCCATGGACTATCCCGTTCCCAGCCTGAGCCTGCAGCCCCTGCTGGAAAATGCCATCTACCACGGTATCGAACCACTGACCGAAGGTGGCTGCGTGCGGGTGGACATCCGGCAACAAGGAGAGCGGCTCGATATCACCATTGAAAATCCCATGCCTTCGGAACAGGAGCGCCGCCGGCGACCCGGGAATCGGTTTGCCCAGGAAAGTATCCGCCAGCGCCTGGACCTGGCCTATCAGGGCAAGGCGCGCATGGAGACGCATCAGGCCCGGGACCATTACCGGGTGGATATCTCGCTGCCAAGGAGATTGCCGTGAAGATCATGATCGTGGATGACGAGCTTCCGGCGCGGGAACGGCTGAGTTCACTGTTGGAAGGCATGGATGAATACCAGGTGGTTGCCGCCGCTTCCAACGGTGTACAGGCCGTACGGCTGGCCCAGGAGCTGGAACCGGACATCATCCTCATGGATATCCGCATGCCGGGCATGGATGGCCTGGAAGCCGCGCGGCACATTTCCGGCATGGATACCCCGCCGGCGGTCATCTTCGTCACCGCCTTCGAAGAACACGCCTTCGAAGCCTTTGAAGCCCATGCCGAGGGCTATCTGCTCAAACCGGTGCGCCGGGAACGCCTGCAGGAGGCCCTGGAACAGGCCGGCCGTCCCAATCGGGCCCAGCTCGGCACCCTCCACGAACCGGACACCCAGGCCGGCAATGCCCGCAGCCATATCTGCGCCCGTGTGCGGGGCAATCTGGAATTGATTCCCGTGGACTCGGTGCACTATTTTCAGGCGGACCAGAAATACGTCACTGTCCGCCACGACAGCGGCGAAGTACTGATCGAGGAACCGCTCAAGGCCCTGGAAGAAGAGTTTGCCGGCAGCTTTCTGCGCATCCACCGTAACGCCCTGGTTTCCAAGGCCCGCTTTTGCGGCATGGAAAAAAACAGTCAGGGGGGGTTTGAGGTGGTTCTCAAGGGGTCGCGGGAACGGCTGGAAGTCAGTCGTCGCCACGTGGCCGAAGTGCGCCGCTTTCTGAAGTCCCTGTAGCGGCACAGGCTCCACCGGGGCTCGATCCCGGGGTGGATGAGTGCAAAGAATAGCGGCCCGGGTCAATGAAAGTTGACACAGGCGCCTCTGCCGTGTGTGTTGAAAGGCAGACATAATGTATGGTTGCGTTGTACGATACCGCGAACCATTTGAACGGCCACATTTTCACGAGCTTCAAACCCGCAGATGCCAAAAACCGAACTCAAGATCGCCACCCGGAAAAGCCCTCTCGCCCTCTGGCAGGCCGAGGAAGTGGCTGCCCGGGTCACGAAACTGTTTCCCGAGGTCAAGGTGACCCTTGTGAAGCTGTCCACCCAGGGTGACCGCATCCTGGATACGCCACTGGCGAAGGTGGGTGGCAAAGGGCTCTTCGTCAAGGAGCTGGAGACCGCCATGCTGCAGGGCGAGGCGGATATCGCCGTGCATTCCATGAAGGACGTCCCCATGGAACTGCCCGAAGGCCTGGAGCTGCCGGTGATCATGGACCGGGAAGACCCCTGTGACGCCTTCGTCTCCAACAAGTACAAATCACTGGAAGATCTGCCCGAAGGCGCCCGCGTCGGCACCTCCAGCCTGCGCCGCCAATGCCAGATCCGTGCCCGCTTCCCCAGTTTCAAGGTGCTGGATCTGCGCGGCAACGTGAACTCACGCCTGGCCAAGCTGGATGCCGGTGATTACGATGCCATCATCCTGGCCGCCGCCGGCCTCAAGCGCCTGGGCTTTGCGGACCGCATCACCGCCATCCTCACCCCGGAAGAGAGCCTGCCGGCCATCGGCCAGGGTGCCATCGGCATCGAATGCCGCAGCAATGATCCCGAGGTCATGGCGCTGATCGCGCCCTTGAATGACCCGGACACCTTCCTGCGGGTAACCACCGAGCGGGCCTTCAACCGTCGCCTCAATGGTGGCTGTCAGGTCCCCATCGGCGGCTATGCCGTACTGGGCGACGACGATCTGATCCATATGCGCGGCCTGGTGGGTGAGCCGGACGGTTCCATGGTCTACAGTGGCGCCCTCAATGGTCCCTTTGACCAAGCGGAGGCCTTGGGCATTGCCCTGGCGGAGCAGCTGCTGCGCGAAGGTGCCGACAGGATCCTGAACGATCTGGGGCTGGCACCCGAGGCACCACCACCGACCCAAGACAGCGGGTCATGACATTCATGGCGTCTGCGGACATGGCCCCTGCAGAGGCAGGCCTGCCTCTGCAGGGCGTCACCGTCATGGTGACCCGGCCCGCCCATCAGGCGGAGCCGTTCTGTCACATGGTGGAGGCCGCCGGAGGGCAGGCACTGCGCTTTCCGGTGCTCGCCATTCTGGAGCCCGGCGACGTGGGCGCACTGAATGCCCTGATTGACCGACTGGAAGAATTCCATGTGGCGGTGTTTGTCAGCCCGAACGCCGTCGCCCGGACCATGAATCTGATCCATGCCCGGCGAACCCTCCCCGAAGGCCTGAGACTGGCCACGGTGGGACTCAAGTCAGCCAAGGCACTGGAGCGCTTCGGGCATCGAGTACATATCTGCCCGCCCAACCGGTTCGACAGCGAGGCATTGCTGGAAGAGCCGGAACTGCAGGATGTCCAGGGCAAGAATATCGTGATCTTTCGCGGCGACGGGGGCCGTGAATTGCTAGGTGCTACACTCACTGCTCGGGGCGCGAGGGTGACCTTTGCCGAGACTTACCGACGGGGCATGCCGGATACGGATACCGGCCGGCTTTTGCGTCAGTGGTCCCGGGGTGACATCCACGTGATGACGATTACCAGCGCCGAGGGGCTGCGCAACCTGTACGAGATGGTCGGTCAGGCAGGGCGCCTCTGGCTTCGCAACACCCCGCTGGTGGTGGGTTGCGAACGCATGCTGGACACGGCCCGGGAGATGGGCTTCAGAGAATCCCCAGTGGTGGCCGACGATCCCAGCGATGAATCCATGCTGGTGGCCGTGCAGAAATGGGCTGAAAAGAGGAAGCAAACGCATGAGTAGATCCAGATCCAAAGACAGAGCCAAAGGCAAGAGCAAGCCACAGGCAACCGGTGGCAATGCACCGGACGAGTTGAAGGAAACATCTTCCAGCAGGGGGCGGCCACTGACCGGTACCGTTGTGAGCGCTGCCTCCAGCAACGACAATGCTGCATTCAACGCAGACGCCAAGGATCGTGATCCGATCGAAGGCAGCGTTCGCAGCGTATCCACTTCTGAGCAACCGGCGGGAGCGGCCGGCGCCTCCGGGTCTAACCAACCCGGATCAGGCAAGCCCGAATCTCCCGCACCCGAGACAGCCGCGGCCGGGGACAGTTCGTCCGATGCACCCAAGGCCGGGGCCGACCCATCCCAAACCCCAAAGCCCGAGGCATCAAAACCCGTGGACAACAAACCAGAAACTCCGAAGACCGACTCGCCAAAAGCCGGGTCTGAAAAATCCGAGCCGGTAAAGAGCGCCGCCGGCACCACCAAGACCGAACCGCCAAAGACCGGTACTTCCACGCCTGCTGCCGCCAAGCCGGCAACCGGCCCCGGTTCCACCGGCGGTGGCCGCATCCCGCCCACCCCGCCGGCCTCCGGCGGCAACGGCAACGGCCGCAGCAGCAAGATGCCGCTGATCGTCGGTGGTGTGGCTCTGGTGCTGGCCCTGGGTATCGGCATGAACGCCGCGTCCAACGCCAACAAGGCCCAGGACATGGCCAGTGCCACCAATGACCGCCTGAGCACCGCCCTGCGCGAACTGAATCAGATGCAGGAGCGCACCCAGGCCCTGCCGGACACCATCAGCCGCCTGGAAAGGGAAGTGCGTGAGGAACTGGCCCAGGCCCTGGAAAAGGCCCGCAATGACGTATCCGGCATCGAACAGCGTCAGGCCCGCCGCCTGGAAACCCTGGAAGAAGGCCTGACCGCCCTGCAGGATGATTCCGCACGCCCCCACCGCGAATGGCAGGTGGCCGAAGTGCGCTACCTGATGCGCATTGCCGATCACCGTATGAGCCTGATGGATGACGCCCAGGGTGCCATCGCCGCACTCAATGCCGCCGACGAAATGCTCAAGGCCATCGGCGATCCGCGCTTTGGTGAAGTCCGCGACGCCATCGCCGCCGAGAAGCAGGCCCTGGAAAGCTACGACGGCACCCAGGTGAGCAGCGTCGTTGCCGAGCTGGAACAGATTGCCGCCGAGCTCAAGCCCATGCCGCTGAGGATGCCCGAGGCCGAAAACGGCGCCGCTCGTCTGCTGATGGTCAACGGTGAACCCACCGAAGACGCCCCTTGGTGGGAGCGTGCCTACTTCCAGGTGATGAACGAACTGAACCAGCAGGTCACCGTGCGTCGTCATGCTCAGGCCGTTCGCTCCATGCCGGATGCCGACGCTGAACTGTTCATGCGTCAGGTATTGGCCCTGCGCATCGAGTCCGCCCGTCTGGCCGCCCTGCGTCTGGATGCCGAGGACTACCGCGCCAATCTGAAGGGTGCCCAGGAACTGCTGGTGGAATATTTCGCCTCTGAACCGGTGGCGCCCATGCTGAAGCGTCTGCAAGACCTGGAGAAGCGGGAACTGCGCGCTGAACGGCCCGATATCAGCGGCTCCCTTGAGAAGCTCAGCGGGCTGGAGGAATAATTAATGAAATCTCTGATCGTTATTTTTCTGGTCCTGATCGTATCCGCCGTGGCCACCCTCATGTTCATGGAGGAACCCGGCTACGTACTGTTTGCCTACGCCGACATGAGCGTCCAGACCACCATGGCCTTCTTCATCATCGCCCTGGTAGTGATCCTGGCCGTGGTCTATGGCCTGATCCGCTTCCTGGTGGGGGTGTTCGGCCTGCCGGGTCGCATGAGCGAGAAGCGCCAGCAGAAGAAGGCCGTTGCCTGTCAGCGTGGCCTGGCCCTGGGCTTGGCCGAGATGACCGAAGGCCGCTATGCCAAGGCCGAGAAGCTGCTGGTACAGTCTGCCAAGCGCGGTGACTCTCCCATGCTGAACTATCTGTCCGCCGCCCGTGCGGCCCAGATGCAGGGGGCCTACGACCGTCGTGACGAGTACCTGCGTCAAGCCTCCCAGTCCGGTAGCAACACCGAAGTGGCCGTGGGCCTGACCCAGGCCGAGCTTCAGATCGCCCACGGCGAACACGCTCAGGCCGTCAGCACCCTGCGTCACCTGAACGATGTGGCCCCCGGCAATCAGCAGCTGCTGCGCCTGAAGGCCCGTCTGTATCAGGAAGTGAACGACAGCGAGTCCCTGATCACGCTGATGCCCGATCTGCGCAAGACCCGCGCCTTCGACAACGAGACCCTGGACAAGCTGGAAGCCGACGCCTTCAGTGCTCAGACCCGGGACATCGCTGCTGCCAACGAACTGGGCAAGCTGGAGGGCATTTGGGTGAACCTGCCCAAGGTCTCCCGCAACAACCCCGGCATGATCGCCGCCTACGCTCAGGCCCTGGCAGCCATGAACGAGGCCGACCGCGCGGAGGCCGTCCTGCGGGCCGCCATCAAGCAGCACTGGGACGAAAATCTGGTGCGCCTGTACGGGAAACTGGCGGTGAACGACGTGAGCCGTGCCATCGGTTATGCCGAAGGCTGGTTGCGCGACCACCGTCGCGATGCCGTACTGCTGCTCACCCTGGGCCGTCTGTGCAAGCAGGCCAAGGTGTGGGGCAAGGCCCGTGGCTACCTGGAGGCCAGCATCAGCGCCAAGGCCAGCCCGGAAGCCTATCGGGAGCTGGGCGAGCTGCTGGACCAGGTGGGTGAAGAGAAGCTGGCTCAGGACGCCTACCGCAAGGGCCTGCAACTGGCCGTGGACGGTGCCGAAGCCGAAGCCGCTCCGGCGGTTACCGCTCAGCCCGCCAAGAAGGGCAAGAAGGCCGCCAAGGGCGGCACCGCCGCCCTGCCGAGCCTGAGCTCCGGTACCGCCTGAGGCATCAGGCATCACCGGTAACCCGTCCTTGAAGAAGACGACGGGGTCCGGTTCAGGCAGTACCCATGGGCCGCCGGGATCTCCCGGCGGCCCTTTTCTTTGCCTGTATTCCCGTCAGCACGGCCACAGACGTGGATTTCCGGGATCGATTGCTATTTACTAGGTCAATCCCCATCTGCCGACAGGAACACCAAAGCGATGAAACCAGTACTGATCATGGGCTGCGGGTACGTGGGCGAGCGCGCTGCCCATCGGCTCAACCACGCCGGTCGCAGGGTCACCGCAGTGGTCAGGAGTCCCGAGCGGGCCGAATATCTCCGGTCACAGGGGATCGAGACCCTGCTTGCCGATCTGGACACCGGTGAAGGTCTTGAGGCACTGCCGCTGGCGGGGGCCTTGGTCCTGCACAGCGTCCCCCCACCCAACGAAGGTACCGAAGACCCGCGCACAGGCGCTTTCGTGGAGTTGTGCCGACGCCTGCCTCCGGACAACATCGTCTATATCAGCACCACCGGCGTGTACGGCGATCAGGCGGGAGGGCAGGTGGACGAGTTGGCCGAACCCACGCCGCAGACAGACCGAGGCCGGCGGCGTCTGGACGCCGAACAACGGCTAACCGCGCTGATGCAGGAGACCGGCATCCCGGTGGTGGTCCTGCGGGCACCCGGCATCTACGGTCCCGGCCGACTGCCGGTGGAGCGCATCCTGAAAGGGGAGCCGGTCATCTGTCCGGAGGAGGCCAGCCCGGGCAATCGTATCCATGCGGACGATCTTGCCACCCTGTGCGTGGCAGCCCTGGATCATGGTGCTGCCGGCAAGATCTATAACGTGGGTGACGGCGACCATCGCTCCATGACGGAATTCGTTCATGCCACCGCCGATGCCGCGGGCCTGGAACGGCCGCCCTGTGTGAGTTTTGCCGAAGCGGAGCAGCTCATCCCTCCGGGCATGATGTCCTACCTGCGGGAATCACGGGTGGTAATGTGCGGACGTGCTCCGGTGGAACTGGGCGTGGATCTGCTGTATCCACGCATGGAGGCAGGCATCAAGGCTTCCCTGGAAGCGGAGCAGGCCCAGGATCCCACCGCTACGGCGGTGCATCCCTATCACATGAGCCGCAAGTCGCTGGGGCATTAGCGGACAGCCCACACCCGCGCATTGCTTCGACCCCTGGATGATGGCAGCATCCAGGGCCACGCCTTCAGATAACACGAGAATTTGCCGTGATCAGAAAAAACCCCAGCGGACACATCCCCGTGGTGGCTGAGTCCGCCTTCGTCGACCCCACCGCCATCATCTGCGGCAAGGTGGTCATCGGCGAGAATGTCTTCATCGGCCCCTATGCGGTAATCCGCGCCGACGAACTCAATGCCGACGGCGACATGGAGCCCATCATCATCGGTGACAATTCCAACATCCAGGACGGGGTGGTCATCCATTCCAAATCCGGTGCCGCCGTCACCATCGGCGAACATACCTCCATTGCCCATCGTTCCATCATCCACGGTCCCTGTCACATCGCCAACCGGGTCTTCATCGGCTTCAACACCGTGCTGTTCAACTGCCGGGTGGGAGAGGGCTCCGTCATTCGTCACAACTCCGTGGTGGAAGACTGCGAAGTCCCGCCGTCCTTCTACATCCCCTCCACCAGCAACATCCATTCCGAGACCGATCTGGCCCAGATCCAACCGGTGACGCCGGATGCCTCCAGTTTTTCCGAGGACGTGGCCCAGACCAATGTCCGCCTGGTCCAAGGCTACAAACAGATTCAGAACGAGCTTTGAGTCTCATGGTGCCCGTGGCCCCGCGTGCGTGTGCCGTGCTGCTGGTCTCAAGGGGCGGGGCAGGGGTCGAGGCATCTCTTGAAGGTATCGAGTCCGCCATCCTGAAGCAGTCAGGCGGGCGGCCCCTCCGCCTGCTCCGCTTCTCCCTCCCGGCAGGGCAGGGGCGAGATGACCGGGCGGTGCTGACCCGGGCCCTGGTGGACTTGGCCTCGGAAGGTCACACGCACATCAGGGTCACGGGGCTTTTCGTTGTCCCCGGCCACGAATATCACGCCATGCGGCGCACCCTGCGGGCGGCCTGCGAAGCAGTCCCCGGGATCGAGGTTCAGGTCAGTTCTCCGCTACTGTCCACCTGCACCTCGCTGGAGGTCATGGTCAAGGCCCTACTGGAAGGACTGCCGACCGAGAGATTGCCCGAAGAAGCCGTCATCTACGTAGGACATGGTCATCGTGCGGGGCGGTGTGATCTGCATTATCAGGCCCTGGCGTATGCGTTGAACCGGGCGGACCCGCACGCTCACCTGGCCTGCCTGGGCGGCGGGCTATCCTTTGAGGCATTGAGGTCCGAAATACTGTCGCAGGGATACCGACGGGTCTTTCTGCTCCCGCTCATGATGTCCACCGGCGGCCATGCGCGCCGCGACATGGCAGGTCCGGCCCCGGACAGCTGGCAATCTCGCCTGGAGGCCGAAGGACTGACCTGCATCCCCGTCTTCAGGGGGCTGGGGGAGTATCCCGGGATTGCGACATGGATCGCCGGTCAGACGCTGACAAGAGACGAGGAGTCAGTCAACCAGCCTGGGTAGAAGAGAGGCACTGGCCATGCATTCATCCACCCGCCTGAGCGCATCACAGGCATCCGCCGCCCAGAGATCGGCACCAATGGCCATGGCCATTGACGGTACGCGGTTGATCAGCATGCCGCCCACCAGGATCAGCGGATACGTCCCTGCATGATGCCGACGAATCTCCTCGACCAGGCTGCGCACAGGCCAAAGATGCTGGGGCAGTGCCGCCGTCAGGCCCACCAGATGAGGCTCGAAGTGCAGGATCTGTCCCAGCAGGGATTCCAGCGGCACATCCGCGCCCAGAAACTGGACTGACCAGCCCGCCATCTCAAAGGCATCGGAAACCATCCGCAGTCCCAGGACATGCCGGTTGCCGGGGGGCGCCGCAAACAGTGCCCGGCGGCCATTCCCGACGGATACGGGCTGGTTGAACAGCAGCTGCGCCATCGCATCCTGCGCGGTCGTGGTGGCCAGATGTTCCTTGGCCACCGACAACCGATTGGCATGCCACTCATGGCCCACCTGATACATGGCCGGCTGCAGCAGCCGACGCTCCGCCTCTGCCAGGCTGTGACCTTCGGCCAGGGCTTCCTCAATCAGCATGCAGACGGTACGACGATCTCCGTGAATCAATGCCTGCATCACCTGTCCGGCGGATGGGTGATGCAGGATCTCCTCATCCTTGAAAACCATGGCATTCTCCTCGCGTAAAATGGCCGCCGCATGGCTGAACAACGCGGACATCCGTTGTCGATTCTCGCCATACAGATACCGTGACAAGCAAAGCCTCATCTCCTCCAGGGCATAAAGCACTGCCTCGGTGGACAGAGCTCGCCGCCGCAACAAGGCGGAGAGCCAACGCAGACAGTCTTCCAAAGGTTCGAGAATACCGAAAACCAGCGCCGGACGGATAAACTCCACGAGAAAAGTCAGTTCTTCCCGGCAACGATCGGAACCAAAAGCTCCGCCATCAGCGTAAATTTCGGGAAATCGCGCCGTGATACGATGGCTGGAAAAGCGGATGAGCTCTTCCCTGTGATATTCAAGCTGCCGTACGCCTTCCTCATCCAGCCTGAATCGATGCCACTGGTCGCTGCATCCGGCGCCTGCTCCGGATACGCCGGTCTTCAAAGGGGACCCTCCTCAAACACGGAATCATGTTTTTTTGCCATACCCATAAGAATAGTATTGCCCCAGCGCATTTACTTCACAAAGCCAGTCCGGACCGTTTCGGCCCGGCAAGATCTTGATGACCGTCACACCAGATCCGGAAGCGGGACATGGCTGATCACTATCTGAAACAGGAACTCTACGCGCTTATCCGCAGGGATGCCCAGAGTTTCGATTTTCTGCAGCAGGCCACCCTGGACGGTATCTGGTTCTGGGATGTGGAGCACCCGGAACATGAATGGATGAGTGACCGCTTCTGGACCATGATGGGCTACGATCCGGCTACCCGGCAGCCGCTGGCCGGCGAATGGCAGGCGCTGATACACCTGGATGACCTGAAGGCCGTCTACCAGGCCCTGGAACGGCATTTTGCCGACCCTGCCTGCCCCTTTGACCAGATCGTCCGCTATACCCACCGGGACGGCTCGACGCTGTGGATTCGCTGCCGGGGCCTGGCCATCCGGGATGACCAGGGACGACCCATACGGATGCTTGGGGCGCACACGGATCTGACCCCGGTCAAGGCGGCCCAGGCGGAACTGGAGGTCCGCACCCGGGATCTGGCCCGCATTGCCAGAGCCATGGACAGTGCCCAGGAAGGCATCATCATTACCGACGCACAGGCGCGTATTCTGTCGGTCAACCGTGCCTTTACCCAGATCACCGGCTACTCGGCCCGGGAAGCCGTCGGCAACAATCCCCGCCTGCTCAAATCCGGCCACCATGACGCGGATTTCTACCAAGCCATGTGGCGGGGCGTCATCAACACGGGTATCTGGCAGGGGGAAATCCGCAACCGCCGCAAGAACGGTGAACAATACCCCCAGTGGACCGCCATCAGCCGGGTACCAGGGGAGGATGGTGAAAATGACTATGTGGCGGTATTCAGCGATCTGACCGACAAAAAGCGGGCCGAGGAGCGCATTGCCTTCCTGGCCCATTATGACCCGCTGACGGGATTACCCAACCGCCATCTGCTGATGGACCGCCTCAATCAGGCCCTGGCCTACAACCGCCGCCAAGGACTGTATGCGGCCGTGATCACCCTGGATATCGATGATTTTGTCGCCATCAACGAGCGCCTGGGCCATCAGGCAGGGGATGGCATCCTCCGTCAGATTGCGGCCCGTCTACAAAACGATGCGCGCGAGGGGGATACGATCTCCCGCCTGGGAGGCGACGAGTTCGTCATCGTCGCCCAGGCCCTTCCAGACCCTGCTCAAATCCACGCCATCACTCAAAAACTTCGGTCCTGCTTTATCCAGCCCATGACCAGCGAGCATGGCGACATCCACCTGACGGCCGGCATGGGCATCGTGTTCTCCAGCCAGGGAACCGATGCGGATACCTTGCTGCGTCACTCCCATCAGGCCATGTATCTGGCCAAGCAGGAAGGTCGTGGCTCCTGCTACATATTCGATACCGCCCATGCCCAGGAAATGGACGCACTGCGCGCGCAGCGGCAGCGTATCGGCCTGGGTGTGGAGCGGGGGGAATTCGTACTCTTCTATCAGCCAAAGGTGGATCTCAGAAGCGGCTGGGTCAGGGGCGTTGAGGCACTGATCCGCTGGCGCCATCCGGAGCAGGGAGTCTTGTCTCCGGCCGCCTTTCTGCCCCAGATCATCGATACGGATCTGGAGTTTCAACTGGGTGACTGGGTATTGACCGAGGCATTACGCCAGATGAATGAGTGGAAGATGAGCGGCACGAACATTTCCGTCAGCGTCAACGTATCCGCCACGCACCTGCTCCAGGCGGGATTTGCCCATAAACTGGCCAACATGCTACTGGCCTATCCGCAGCTGGCACCGGGCGATCTGGAGATCGAGATTCTGGAAAGTGCGGCCGTGGAGGACTGGGAGATGGCGGCCCTGGCGATGCAGGACTGCCGTGCGCTGGGCGTCCGGTTTGCCCTGGACGATTTCGGTACCGGCTATTCCTCGCTGGTCCATCTGCGGCGTCTGGCCCTGGACACCCTCAAGATCGACAAGGGTTTCGTGGGTGACATGCTCGATGACCCAGAAGATTTCAGCATCGTGGAAAGTGTGGTCAGTCTGGCCATTTCCTTTCAACTGGAAGCCATTGCCGAGGGCGTCGAAACGGAACGCCATGCCCGTGTACTCATGAAGATGGGATGCCCGGTGGTCCAGGGCTTCGGGATTGCACGGCCCATGGAAGCCGCCCGGGTCATGCCTTGGATGGAGGAATGGAAGCAGTCAGGCCTGTGGAAGAAAATGCAACAGAAGCCAGGCTAAGACACCGCCGATCCGCTATTTGCCGGAAGCGACGTGGGGGGGGGGGGGGGGGGGGGCCGGGGGGGGGGGGGGGGGGGGTTAGCCCCCCCCCCCCC
>NZ_JAJNQN010000050.1 GCF_022227845.1 Ectothiorhodospira lacustris
AGTGGACTTGAGCTTGGGTCTGTAGCTCAGTTGGTTAGAGCGCACCCCTGATAAGGGTGAGGTCGGTGGTTCAAATCCACCCAGACCCACCAATTTTTAGTTCAGGGATGCCTCTGGCCGGGTTCGAGCGGTTGATTGCTGCGGTATCTCTGGAAGATTACGGGGCCATAGCTCAGCTGGGAGAGCACCTGCTTTGCAAGCAGGGGGTCGTCGGTTCGATCCCGACTGGCTCCACCAAGTTCTTAGGCAGTCAAAAGAGAAGGGTTGTAGGGCGAGGGCGTGATGCCTTACGACGTTTATCTTTTGGCTGTCTTTTTTATTCACT
>NZ_JAJNQN010000006.1 GCF_022227845.1 Ectothiorhodospira lacustris
AGAGGGCGGGGGAGGTCGGCGAAAAGTGGGTGTCCTTTAGATTCTTCAGGCGAAAAGTGGGTGTCCTTTAGATTCTTGGGTGGGGGAGGTCGGCAGAAAGTGGGTGTTCTTTAGATTTCTGGGGAGGTCGGCGAAAAGTGGGTGTCCTTTTGATACTCTTTAGATAGTGCGCTAGATCTGGAAAAGCAAACCCCGGCGCTTGGCCGGGGTTTGGAGGAGTAAGTCTACTTGGTTTTTTCTGTCCGTATTATTCAGCTCCACAACCGCGAGGGCGATATTTCTCTTCAGTATCGGTTGTGCATTCCCAGCGACCGTCTTCGTCACGAGTAAGAGTGATTACAGCATCCTTGATCTTAGGTCCTGCTGCGCCATCGAAAGTGAAGGTGATCGTGCCGGTGCCATTATCTGCAATGTTTACAGCAGTAGTTCCCAGGGGGCTTGCATCGGCGGCTGTTCCCAGGGCGGAAAGGTCAATTCCTGATCCAGATTCACCTCGTGCCAACGCGTCTTCAACACCAGTTTTCAATGGATTGACAACGGCTAAACCAGATGATGCTTCTGCCCTTGCCGTATAATCCTGATACGCCGGAATCGCAATCGCCGCCAAAATCCCAATGATCGCCACAACGATCATCAGTTCAATCAAAGTAAAACCCTTCTGATTCTGCATCACAGCTCTCCACTCATTTGGATGACACATCCAGCAGAGCAAGCATGATGCCAACCCCGATCCGCAGATAAACGGTACCAATCCCCCCTTGCCCGGTACTCACGCCCGGCCCCTGAGCACACCCTGGCACCACTCCATAATGCCGACTAAAATAGTCGGCATTATTTTTCAATGCCACACCCTTCCAGCGGGATTACTCCACCCGCTAAACTCCATTCAATGGAGGACCCGCGCATGCCATCAATCACCCTGGAATCGGCCATCCAGCTGACCGGTCTAAGCAGAAGGACCCTCTGGCGGCGCATCGCCACCGGCACGGTAAGGCGCTTGGGCAGGACAGGAGGGCGAGGGCCGGGACATGCCAGGATCGAGCTGGAACTGATCCGCGGGGATATCCCCCTGCCGGATCTGGAAGACGAGGATCTTCACGTCATCCAGCAGGCGGACGCCGGTGACCCCGCGGCCCGCCACGACGTGGCCCTGATGTTGATGGAGGCCGGATGCCAAGAGCTGGCCATCCACTGGCTGACAGCCGCCGCGAACCAGCAGTACCCGGACGCCATGCACTGGCTGGGCCGCTGTCACATCACGGGGGAGGGGGTGCCCAGGGACGAGGCCTTGGGGCTCTCCTGGATCCGGCGCGCCGCCGAGCGTGGCCACTCCATCAGCCGGTATCAGATTGAAGCCTTGGTGGGTTCGGGGGCGGCGCGCTGACGTCTTCCGTCCACTTTGAATGGCCTTTCGTCGCCTGAAATCCCACTAACAGCCTGATTTGCTGTCAAATTAGCTACCAGTTACTGCTGGAGGTAGCGAAATGAAATCAGTGGCTTCGGTAATGACGATCCTTTTCGTCGCCGTGATCAGCCCGGTTCAAGGGCAGGTTTATCGCTGCACAGGGCCTGATGGTCAGGCAATCTTTTCCCAGGCTCCCTGCGCCCCCGATGCCGAAATCATTGATATCCGTGCGGGTAAATCGGATCCCGAAAGTGCTGCGCGCATGCGGGAGATGGCCAGAGCCAATGCCTCGGAAACGGAGTATCGGCAGCGTCTTGCTCAAGCCGAACGTGAACTACGAAGGCTTGAACATGAGCGGCGCGTCAAGCTGGCAGAGGTCGATGAGCGCCATCGTCTCATGCTGATGGAGCAGAGCCGGCAAACCGACACCGGCTGGCTGCGTTCCCTGTCGAAACAATTACGAGAAGTCGAGTCTCTTTATGATCCGCAGATCAAGGCTCAGCACGAAGAAATTGCCCGACTGAGAAGTCAAGGGCCTGATTTGTAAATGTTACCAGCACTCATCCGGTGTTCTCACGCCTGCTTGGTTGATGGTCATGCTGCTGCAGTAAGAAAGAACGCGACCGGCTTGCCCGGTTGCCGTCACTGTGAAAGTGGTGGCAGATGGGGTTGCTGAAGTAATCTTATAGAATCCTTCGGGTGATTCACCGGGGATGGTGCAGCCTGCATATGAGAGCTGTGTTGTATAACAGCGCTCAAGCCTTTGCGCCGCATCCAGGAGTGCAACTTTTCCGTCAGTGGCCTGGGTCCTTTCCACATATCTTACATAGGAAGGATAGGAGATCGAGGCAAGGATGCCGATGATGACTACGACAATCATGACTTCAATCAGTGTAAACCCTGCGATGGCTTTTGCGGTGGATTTCAGTTTCATTGGTTGTTGTCTCTGTTGTGATGGTGTTCCCGTGGGTTTGCCGTTGATTATGTATTGATGGCGCTGGTTGTCAAGTCGTTAACTATCCTGTTTGGCCGGTCATTCACTTTAATGCCCCGTTTGTCGAGTTCGTCAATGAGGTGAGGTTGGTCCTGCTATACTGATCTAAGATGATTTAAGCCTTGGCTGGTGTTTGTGATTTTAAATATTGATTCTGGTCTTTTGTAATTTATTTTTTGATTTGGATGTGCCGGTATTCAATGATTTGTTGGATTCAGGGTCTTTGTTGTTGGGGTATATCACTGATTCATCTGTGGTCATGACAACCAGCGAAGTATGTAACCGAGCAAAACATTATGGCAAGAGCAATGATTTTTCCCCATCCACGCATGCGTTGCCAGAGAGGTCTTTCTCTCGTTGAAGTCATGGTTGCAGTTGTTGTTCTTTCCATGGGGTTGCTTGGTTTGGCCGCGCTTCAAATCAAAGCGCTTCAATCCGGGCAGTCTGCTTATATGAGGACGGTGGCCAGTGTGATGGCTATTGATGCAGGTGAAAGGCTCTGGGCCTTAAGTGCATACAAGGCGCCTGATGCCGCGGATATCACTGCCTTGGAAACGGCATGGCTCAGTGATTGGCAAGGTCAGGATGCGGGTATTTTTCGTTTGCCAGGAGGGATGGGTTCAAGCCTTGCGCTGGATGACGGCACTTACTTGGTTACCGTGGAATGGGATGAGGGGCGCTTTGCCGGTGATGGAGAGCAACAATCTTCTTTTTCTTATCGAGTTAACTTGCTCAGGTGATTCCTGATTAAATGATGGCTGGTCTGGCGCTCATGAAGAAAAAATATTATTTCCGCAGGTTTTCATCCGGCTTCAGCCTTGTTGAATTGATGATTGCAATGGTGCTCGGGCTGATCGTGCTGGCCGGAGTCGGGCATGTGTTTTTAAGTGCCCGCATGTCCTATACGGACCTTCAGCGGATATCTGCAATGCAGGATAATGTGGGGTTTCTTTCCGATTATCTGGTAGTCAGTCTGAGGGGTGCCGAAAATGTTGTTTGGGATTCTGCCGGCAACAGGCTTGGTTTTCAGAATGGCGATGAAAGCTATGAGTGTTTTTTAGTGCAGGGTCAATTTAGATGTGAAGATGACGATGGTGTTGTGGTGGAGTTGGGAGGGGGCGACGATTTTCTGTTTCAAAGCATGGGCGTTGGCTGCATGACATATGATGTCGACGCGGCAAGTTTTGCTCCTGTCGCTTCATGTGATGTCTCGGATAATGCGGTTTTGGTTCGTTTTGAGTTTTTGGTGGTGTCGGGTGCGGTGGCGAGTGAGCTTGTTTTCAATGTGGCTTTGCGTAATAGAGTGATCAATATGATTTAGATTGCTCTGTGGTTTTCTGTTGTATGGTTTTGATGCTCAACTGAGGCTTGTTCGAGTCTGATTGTTGCCGGTTCTTTGGGTATGCTCAATCAGAATTTTCATTTTGTTCTGGAGTTCCATTATGTACACACAACAACGGGGTGTGGCGCTGGTTGTAAGTCTTGTCATGTTGTTGCTTTTGACCATTATCAGCATTGCCAGCATGAATAGTTCTCAAATGAATGAGCGCATGGCTGGTAATCAGCGGCAGATGGCCGAGGCTTTTTTTGCTGCCGAGACAGGCTTGGTTGCAGCGAAGCTGGAGTGTGACGCGGGGAATTGCCCAACCACTGTTACTGATGATTTTAAGCGCAATAATGTAGATATTGAGTGGGTTGCCAATATTATTCCCGCCGGTGATGGTGATCATTGTGAACCGCCGGCGCAGTTTCAAATTGAAAGCACGGGGCGCGTTGTCGCAACAAATGTAGAGAGGGTCTTGTTGATTTGTTATTCCCCCGCCGACCCGGTCCTGAGTAGGACCGCGGCGATCAACATCATAGGCACCATCGGTTCATTCGATACCGCGAATTCCAATGCCCTTAAAGTATATGGCAGAGGGGATGGTGAGGGTGGTTATATTGGTCCGGCCATAGCAACAACACGGATGGATGCTCAGCGCCAGACGGTGTCCGATGGGACCGGTGGATGCAAGGAAGTGGTTCCCGAAAAATCAAACTATGACATTATTGTTGAGGATATCGAAGCTAAGGGTCGAATGGATAACTATCATGGAGGGATAGCCGAGGTCGATTTTGATACGCCTTTTGGTAATCCGGAAGCTTTGATGGGTTTTATTTCTCAGATCAAGCAGACGGTGATTGACAATCCTTCTATTGCCGGTAGTGCGCCTGACAATATGGGCTCCGAGGGCGCTTTGAAGATTACTGTGGTTCAAGGCAATTTAGAGCTGAAGGGTAATAATTCCGGTGCGGGGATTCTCCTTGTCGAGGGGAATCTTAGCTTCAGTGGCACGCCTAATTTCGATGGTCTGATTATTGTGACCGGTCAAAGCTTCAATGTGTCCGGTGGCGGGAAGGGTGGCAATCTTGGCGGTTCGGTTGTTTTTGCAAATCCGGTGATAGGCTGTGATGAACAATGGCAGTTTGGTAATGCAGAGGCAAATTTTGAGTTTGATGTTGATGGTGGTGGCACTTCTACTTATCGCTATGACGAAGGTGCGCTTGTCGCGGCTCGTGAGTTGTTGAATGAACAGGCCAAGGCAATGTGGAATCCTGTGGAGTCAGTGGATAACGAGGTCGTGGAGGGGCAGGGTCGGTCTTCTCTGAGTAGCTGGTCGTATCATTAACCGTTTTGATTTGGCAGGAATGTTTCTCCTGCTTCTGGAGGAGCTTGGTCGAGAATCCTTTTCCATGTCCGCGATGATGGCAATGGTTCGGGATAAGACCAAGCCCCTCCACGGTTGATATTTACAACTTCCTTATTCAGGCAAATAATCCAAAATCTGAATGTGGGTGACACTGATGGCATCACCCGACCCCGTGGTGAGATAGCTGATGTAGGTCCCCGGCCGGAGCTGCTCAAAGTGTGATCGACCGTCATCCAGGGCGGTGATCTTCAGATTGCTGCTCAGCCTGTAGACGGTTTCATCGATGATGATGCTGCCTCGGGCGATATCCACGGCGTTTATGTTCCCCACGATGCTGACCGGGTCTGCCAGGGTGGTGACCGGCAAGGCACCAAGCGCCGCGAGCAGCATGACCCGCAGGCCCTTGCCGATCCATGGCCCGCCGACGAGGCGGGCGTTGGTGGTGTTGTGCCAATCCATATCCGTTACCTCAGTTGTTGCCAGGACTGACGTCCGTGCATCCGGGGGTCTTCGACCGTGATCCGTCTGCCCTGACCGTCAAAGACATAGCCGGACACACTGATGGGGCGCTCTCCCGTGCCGAATTCAAGGCCGGTGGGGGGCGCGTTATTCCAGTGGTCGTCCGCGTCAAACTCGCCGTCTTCGTTCAAGTCAAAGATCACACGGTCCGGCCGTGATCCCGAAAACAGGTTCAGTTCCATCAGGAACCCCCTGCGGCCGGTGCCGCAGGGGTCTTCATCCGGGATCATGGTGGTGAAGCGCACCCGTTGCTCGTTGAAGCCGCGCGGCAGCGTCGGACCACTGATCACCCGTTCCCCCGTGATCCAACTCAGGTCGATGTACCAGCCCCGGTGGCTGGACTGGAGATCGTAGTCGGAGATCCGGCGAAGTGTGTAGTTCCTGCCCCCCGTGGTGTGGGAGCCTTGCGCGACGATTTCCTGCTTGAGGAGCTGGTTACGGCCGCTGATCAGGCTGTTGGTATCCACCAGGCCGTAGATCGTTTGTACCTGATTGCCGGGGCTGCCGCCGTCCTCCACCCGGAAATAGCTGCCGGTGCCGAAGGCCACCATGATGTTGTCGCCGTCTTCGTCAAGGGCCAGTACGGGGGCCGAGGTGATGGGCTGAGGATTGCCGCCGGGGTCCTGGGCCGTGAACAGCTGGGTGGCGGACCACTGACCGGCGTTGTTGTGGCTGAGGTTGAATCGCCACAGGTTACCCTGCAAATCACCGGCATAGGCCCTGGTGGCCTTCAGGCTGCGGTCCGGCCAGTCGGTCCAGCGTGGCGCCCCCAGCCCGTTGGGCGAGCCGCCGCTACCCGTGCCGGTGCTGATCTTGCGGATCAGCTGGCCATCGCTGAGGCGAACGACAAAAAGCATCGCCTGGTGACTGTTGCTGTTGTAGCCGTTGCCGAAGATGGCGGCCCATTCACCGTTGCTACCGACGCGGGCGATGGTGGGCTGCCCCACGTTGTAACCCAGGTCATTGTCGGTGAATTCCCATAGCACCTTGGTGGGGCCGAAGCTTGACGGGTCGGTGACATCAAGCGCGAAGATGCTGCGCCCGCCAGCCCCCATGGTGCCCAGCAATATGGTCTTCCATTGGCCGCCGATCTGGGCCTCGTCGACATAGGCGGTTCCATCCACATAGAAGCGGTGACTGTATTCCGGGTCCATGAGGCGGGCCAAGGGTGAAAACGAGGTGTTCGGTTCGGGTTTCAGCAACTCGCCGGGGATAAAGGCAAACAACTCCTCCCCGGAGTCGGCATCGAAGGCGTGCAACATGCCGTCGTTGGCACCGGCATAGATCACCCGCGCCCGCTGTCTGAAGGCCGGTGCTCCCAGCAGACGGCTGAAGCCGTTGTAGTGTTGTCCTATGAACTGGGGATCCGAGTTGATGATGTCTCCCAGCAATCGGGCCGGTCCGGACTCGGAGCGGCTACGGAAGCTCTGGTGGGCCGCTTCATCGCCGCGCAGCCAGGCTATCCGTTCGGCGGCGAGGTTGTCCTGAGTGCCGCTAGGGGTGTGGTTGAGGGCATTGATCTGGGCGGATGTCAGGGCGCCGGGCTGGAAAGAGATGCCCTGTCCGGTGCCATTGGTGGTGACGATGTTTCGAGCCGCATGCCCTTTGGCACGCAGCTTCTGTTCGGCGTCCCAGCAGGCCGGGCAGTTGCCGTCCAGGTTGCCGCCTTCGCCGATCTGTTTAGACGTCAGGCTGCCGGACCAGTCACCGGACCGAAAGCCGGTGGTGTAGAGCAGAGTATCTTCCTGCAGGACTGCCGAGCTGGCCGCGGCGGAGGTGGCGGAGCTTTCCACCCGTCCGATAAATTCCTCCAGCACCGCGGCCAGTTCGTCCGCAAAGGTTTTGGGGTCCGAGGCACTGAAAAAACCGCCGCGGCCATTGATGGCCGCGTGGAGCATGTCATCGATCTTGGCGGAGTCGGCGTCACTGGGGTGGGGATTGGGCCAGGGCGTGGACAGGGCCGAGTAGGGCGGCGTGGCTGCCTGGAAGGCTTGGTCCTTGTCGATGCTGCCTGACACCCCCAGTCCCACGGTATAGGTGACCATGTGCTGCCAGAAGGCCGGGTTGCGTTCGCTGACGGGGACCCGGTTGGGAAGGTCGGGGCGAAGGTCGTTTTTCCAGAACTTCATGGCGACGTCGGCCAGGGTGTTGCTATGGGTGTCGGAAAAAGGTGCCGAGACGGTATAGCCGCCGGCGACACCACCGGGGCCGGTCAGATTGGTGTTGCCGTCACCGTCCTGATTGCCCACGCCCGGTTCCGGACCGTTCCAGTAACCGTCGGACATGAGGAAGGCGGAGCTGTGGCGGCAGCTCAGGTCCTGGCCGCCACTCTGGCCCGGGGTGCTGCTCCAGGGGCCGCGATCATCGGTGCGCTCATAGTATTCGCCCACGCCCCTGAGGGCCATGCGCAGGGGCGTGCCGGCACCCGGGACTGCTCGGGTGTAGAGTGCATTGAAAAAGGCTTCCCGGTCACTGCCGGAAAAGGGCCGTACGCCGCTCACCACGGTGCGTGTGCTGATGCCATCGATGTTGCTGTAGCCCTTGTTGATCGCCCCGTAGCCTACCCGCAGGTTTTCCGGCTGGATGGCAAAGGCGGCGCCGATACCGCCGCGGGCGGCAAAGATGCGGCTTCGATGGTAACTGTACCAGTTGGCAAAATTCTGGATTTCTTCGGCATACGTGCAGGTGGCGCTGGCCGCACCGCTACAATCGGTGCGACTTTGCCGCCCATGACCGGTGTAACTTTCCGTGGTGGAGCGGATTTCCACCCGAGTGTAGCTGTCTACGTTCGTCACCGAACCGCTGTTGTAGTGGTAGTAGAGTGCCGGGTAAAAGGTCTGGCTCGTATTGGTGTGGCCACCGTTGTTGTTGAGCCAGTTTGTGGTCTGGGTATTGTCCACCGTCAGGTTGCGCGTCCCGAATTCCGGAAACAGGGGGCGGTTAGGGGCCGCTGCCGGATCGGCGTTGGGCAGGGTGGTGCCATTCGCGTTGAACCAGGGCTTATAGGTGATGGCCGGGTTGTAGTAGACGGTGTTGTTGTGGGATGAGCGGAAATAGGCAGTGTTGCTGTTATGGGTGAAGCGGACGGTCCTTTGGTTGCTGTACTGCGGGCTGCCGCCGTGCAGGTTCTGCACCCGGGGGAAGGTCCACATGACGTATTGGCTGTTCAGATCGTTACCAAACGTCTTGGTCAGTTCATCGGGCATGGTCTCCCATTGCATCGATCCCGAGTCGTCGATGATGAAGACCACGTTGGGGTCGACGCTGGCGGTCAGAAACAGGGGGGCGTTGGCGATGTTGACCTGGGCGGCGGCGGGGAGCGCCGTGAACAGTGCCATGCCAAATCCCAGGAGTCCGGCGGACAGTGGGCGGGCTTGGGGCCGCCGTTGGAGGGGACTGGATGTCATCATTGGCAACTCCTGATTTCGTGCGTCCGTGGGTCACTAAGGTCTGCAGGGCCAGAGGCAGTAGCTCTGCACGATGGCGATGGCCGAATCCGTTCCGCCGACGCCACGGGACAAGACGGGATAATAGCTCAGGACACTGCCGGCCCCGGCGGCACCCTCGCCGGCGATATCGACTGAGCGTTCGCGCACCAGGCGCGGGGTGGACACCCGATATCTTGGATCGTCCGCAAGTTGGAGATCATTCATCGCGTAGATCCCGGAATATGCGGCACCATCCCAGCTCCTGGGGTCGGTCGGTGTCGCCGTGCCTTCGGCGATCAGCATGTTGGCACCCTCGTCCAGCCAGCGTTCACCGGCCCGCAAGGCGGCCTCGCTGGCCTGAAAGGCCAGGTTGCGGTCTCTCAAATTGCCGGCCATGCGTTCCTGGAGTGTCGTCTGCTGGAGCGCGGAGACGCCCACCATGGTCATGAGCAGCAGAAAGACCAGGGCGATGATGAGAGCCGAGCCTTGCTGGCATGGCGCGCTCTTCAGGGGATGGCCGGTCATGGGGCGACCTCAGCGCAGTCGGTTGCGAATGGCGATGGTGGTGGTGGCCACCTGTCTGACTCGTCGGTCCTCGGCGGTGAAGGCCGCACCATTAAAATAGACGGTTTGAGCCGCGTCGAGGGTATTGTCGGCCGAGGATGCCAGCAGGAGGCTGATGCGTATGCTCAGGACGTTGGGCCAATCATCCGTGGCGGTGACCTGATCCGCGGTCCGGTAAACATTGATCAGGCCGTTTTCATTGGTGTCCACGCCATATTGAATCTGCATGTTTTCGACCCCGGTGACCAGCTCTTCCACTTGACCGGGAAATGTCCGTCGCCAGAGTGCATTCAGGGCCGGGACGGCATCACTTTGGCTGATGAAAAACGTGGTCTGAAGGAAGGACATGACGTCGGCGCCTTCTTCGTAGACCTTGGACAGGAAGTTGGTGGTATTGCTTGACGAGGCGTGGGCGATAGTGATGGGCGAGGTGTTCTGGGAAACGTTGGTGGCCCTGAAAATATCCATGGACTCGCAGTCCGAGATGATCAGGATGTCTCCGGCCTTCCACTGCCCCACGTTGCTTTCAAGCTTGGCGTTGGCATTGGCCACCTTTTCCTCGATGAGGCGTCCGACGGGAATACGACCGCCGGTCATGATCAGCAGGTCCGTCCCCTCGGTCACGACACGGCCGCCGAGGGTGGTGCCGGCGGGGACGTTGTCGAGCCCGTCCAGCACCTGATCGACGTCAAAGACCACGGAGCCGGCCGGGCTGGCGATGATGTTGACATTGAGGTTTTCGTTGGCTCTTACGCAGCCCACGAAGCCGGCCATGCGTACGGCGTGGCTGATCTCGTCGGTGGCAAAACGGGCGTTTTCCTGAATCACGGACAGCTGTTGCTGGAGGCGGTAGGTCTGCTGGGTGCCCAGGAATAGCTGGATGATTCCGGCGGTGATGATGAGGGCGATGACCATGGCCACCATCAGTTCGACCAGGGAAAGCCCGGTTTCACGGCGTGCGCAAGGAGGCAGGCTGGCGATGTCGGGTCTGTCCATGGCTAAAACAGCCTCGTGCTGAACTCGAACTGCTGAAGGAAGTCGGCGTTCTGGTCTTCTCGCTCATTCCATTGGATGTGGACGGTGACCGTGTCTCCGGCCCGGATGATGGCGCCGTCCCCCCGAGGCAAGAGGCAGGCCAGCAGGTTTCGCCATTCTTCCAGATCGTCGGAGGCCGGCGCGGTACCGGAAGGGGTGAAGTCCGTATCGCAGTTCGGGTTGCCGGAAAAACCGGATTCGTAGGCGCCGGTCAGGTTGGCGCGCATGCGCTCGGTGATGTCGTAGGCCAGGAAGGTTGCCTGGGAGCGAAGCTGGGCATCGTGATTGAAGCGGATGGCGGTGGCTTGCAGACCGGCAAGTCCCAGCAAGCCGATGGCGAGGACCAGAACCGCGACCATGGCTTCGATCAGGGTGTAGCCTTGTTGCGGTGGGGGAGGGAAAGATGTGGTGCGACGGCATTCCATTTGCGACTCCCCTTCGGTGATCAACAAGATCCAGAGGTAACGCTGGAGCGTCCCGTATTGTGAATTTCCAGGGTCCGGCGCATGCCGGCCTTTCCGGATGGGCATCCCTGGGGTTTGATTTCCAGACTGATCACCCCGGCCGGTTCTGTCTTGGCGCCACGGCCATCGAAGCGGATGGCTGCCTGGCTGCCGGGGGTGACCGTCATGTTTTTCATTGCCGGGAACTGCCGCAATATGTCCGTATCGGTGCAGTTTGCTCCCAAATGCACGCACCAGCCGTTGGCAAAATTATTGCCGGTGGCGGTCACGGAAACCTGGCCCCCGCGCTTGATGGCTTCGCTGCGTGCCAGGGCGAAGGCGGATACCAGTTCATTGGTCTGTGTGGTGACCCGGTTGCTCTGGATCATCTGGGTGAAACCAGGCACTGCCACCGTTGCCAGGATGGCGGCCACGGCCAGGGTGACCATCAACTCGACAAGTGTGAATCCGTTGGCTCTGTTCATGGCATAGAGTCTAGACGGGTATCGGGCCGCAGTCGCTGCCGGGTCGATGAACGGAATCTTTGGGGGAATGATCGGGACTGTGGTTTTGGGCAACACTTTGATGTGTAAAGGAAAGCGACGATGGGGCCGGTAGGCTTTGGTTGAGCGGGCGCCCTGCGCGGGGGCATTGCGCCCCCGCGTCAACATCCAACACTATTGAGATTCAAAATAAATGTTGTAAGGGGAGTGAGGCAGGTTGTCATCTTCTTCCTCGCGGGGCAGGAAGAAGATACGGGAGCTTTGCACTTCAGTGCCCTGTACCCGGGTGGTGGCCAGAACCTCCATCTCCACCACCTGAGCCCGGTCCTTGGGATAGGTGAGATTGAAGGTGGCCAGACCATTCTCATCGGTGGTGACCACGCCGGGCAGGCTGGCAACCGATGACTCCGGCAGTAGCTTGCACCCTGCCTGGTAGGCCTGGAGATTGTCGGTGACCGCAGGCGAGGGCTCGGGGCCGTCGGCGGGTTCACACCGCTGGCGAATGGGGGCCAGTCCCAGGGTGACACCGACGCGGGAGGTGGTGGACCAGTCATCGTTGAGGTCCCGGGCCACGTTCCGGTTCGTATCCTCGTTGGCCAGGGTGTCCACCGGAATCAGGTCGCCTTCCAGGTCACGGAACCCGGTGCGGTAGCGGGTGGGCCAGGCTCGCAGGGAGACGTTTACATTTTCCAGGGCGCCGCCGTTGATGTCGGTGGCGATGACCGAGATGGGCAGCACGTAGGCGGTGTCGTTGTTGGTGGCACCAATGGTGTTGGAGAGGCCGATGGTGAGGGAGCCCGGCCGATTGGTCAGGGTGACGGTGGTCGTGGCGCACTTGTTGATGGAGGTGATGCAGCCGCGTACCCGCACGCCCTCGCCTGATGAAGCGGTGCCGCCCGCCAGGAAGCGCACGGAGGCGATGCCGTCTTCATCGGTATAGGCATAGGGACTGCTGAGGCTGGAACCCTGGCTGGGGCCATCGAACTCGAAGGTGATGAGTTCGCCCGGGGGCACGGGGATGTCGTTGGATTGACCGGGTAGATCACGGGTGGCCGTCAGGGTGATGTCGGCCGTGCTGGTGGAGCCCACGGCCAGGGTGGCCGGGCTGGCCTGGATGGCCACGTTGGTCTGGTCCGGGATCAGCGGGCTGTCATCGAAGGCAAAAAAGGTGGTGGTGGCCCGTTCGCCGGAACCGTCCTGTTTTTCCGCCGATAGGGTGATGCGGCCGCTGCTGAAGCCGGTAAGGGTGGCGGTGGCCGTGCCGCCGATGGCGGATACCACGGCCAGGTTGGTGCCGCCGTTGATGATGCCGGAGGTGGTGGCCAACTGCAGGTTGCCGGTATAGGCAGGGACCTGAACGACGATATCGACGGCTTCCGTCAATTCGAAGGCGTCTTCCTGTGACGGGGTGGAGAACTGTACGCCCGCCGCAACCACGGCAACGGGGATGTCCACGGTCAGTCCCAGGCCGGTGAGCCGCAGGGTGCCGGTGCCCAGGGTCTGGGCATCCAGTCTGAAGGTGGCCACGCCGTTGCTGTTGGTGACCACCGAGGCGGGACAGCCTGCGGGGCCGGCGGTGTTCACCCCGGCATCGGCAACCACTTGGGTGATGGACGGGGCGTCGATACAGAGGGTCTGATTACTGCCCGGGGCGCCGGCACCGGCGGTGGCGGTCACGGTGATGGTGTCCCGCTCTCCCTGCACCATCGACAGCTGGCTGGGACTGGCGGTGAGGCCGGGGCCGACGAACACAAAGCCGATGGAAGTGCTCAGGCTGGTGTTTTCCACCCTGGCGGTGACCACGGCGTTGCCGGCGAGGAGGTTTTGACTGCTGCGGAGACGGGCGGTCACCGTGCCGTCTTCCGCGGTGACGGCGCTGTCGACGACCAGGTTGTAACCCTGGCTGCCGGGCCGAGACCCGTCCGGGTCAACGGACATGACCACCGGCACGCCGCCCACGGGGAGGTTCCGGGCGTCCTTGACCAGGACGCTGATGTCGGCGAAGTCCGAGCCGTCGGCGTTGATCTGTACCTTGTTGTCGACGGCAAAGGCCTGGATGCTGTCGGCAATCGGAGTGCCGGGGCCCGGCTGATCATCGCCCGAGAATCCGCCGTTATCCCCCCCTCCGCAGGCGAACAGCAGTAACGCCGCCGCCAGAATGCCGCCGATTTTCACTCCTAGGATGTCTGAATGTCTGTTAATCATGTTCTGCCCTTGCCCAAGGAGGGGAACCCTCCTTGAAGCGACAATATTGAGACTGGTCGGCCATGCCCATGAACGGGGCTGCCCATCGCCTGGTTGTGCGCGCTATCCCGCCGTTCATCAACGATTCAACGTCGATTCCTCCACCACCTTCGGCGTCACGAATACCAGCAGTTCCGCCTTGTTCTCGGTCCGGCTACGCTGCCTGAAGAGCTGGCCGATGATCGGCAGATCACCCAGGAAGGGGGTCTTGCGCAGCTGGTCCAGGCTGGTGATCTCGTAGATGCCGCCCAGCACCACGGTTTCGCCGTTGCGGACGAAGACCTGGGTGTTCACTTCGCGGGTCTCGATGGAGGGGGTGCCGCGGACTTCGCGGGTGCCGGCATTGTCCTTGTTCACCCGGATGTTGAGAATGATGTTGCCGTTGGGGGTGATCTGGGGGGTCACTTCGGTGGACAGCACTGCGTCGATGAACTGGATGGCGGTGGCGCCGGAGGTGGTGGCCTCTTCATAGGGGATGCGCTCGCCCTGCTTGATCACGGCGGTCTGGCCGTTGGCGGTGATGACCCGGGGGGTGGAGACGATCTCGCCCCGGCCTTCCACCTGCAGGGCCGTCAGTTCCAGGTCCAGCAGTACGTCCGGGCGCAGGATGGACAGGCCGATGCTGCCGGCGGGGGAGGTGACGGGCATGTTCACGTTCAGCCGGTCGTTCAGGCTGGGGATGTCCACCGGGAAGGGGGAGCCGCTGGTGTTGAGGTTGTTGACGGCATCGCGGATGATGCCGTCCGCGGCGGCCAGGCCGCCGCCGGTGCCGTAGATGGTGTCGCCGTGCTGACGCACGCCGGTGACGCCGAAGCGTACGCCCAGGTCGCGGGCAAAGTCATCGGTGGCCACTACGATGCGGGTCTCGATCAGTACCTGCTGTACCGGGATGTCCAGGGTGTTGATCAGGCGGCGGATTTCCTGCAGCGTGTCGGCGGTGTCCTGAACCAGCAGGGTGTTGGTGCGGGAATCCACGGTGATGCTGCCTCGTTCCGACAGGAACCGGTTCTGATCGCCGCTGATGATGCCGGCCACATCCGCAGCCCGGGCGTAGTTCACCTGGATGAATTCGGCCCGTACCGGGGCCAGTTCGGCTGCCTGACGCTGGGATTCCAGTTCCAGTCGTTCGCGGGCGGCGATCTCTTCCGAGGGGGCCACGAAGAGGACGTTGCCGTTCTGGCGCAGGGCCAGTCCCTTGGTTTTCAGAATGATGTCCAGGGCCTGGTCCCAGGGCACGTTGCGCAGGCGCAGGGTGATGTTGCCGGTCACGGTGTCGCTGACCACCACGTTGAGGTCGGTGAAGTCGGCGATGAGCTGCAGCACGGAGCGCACTTCGATGTCCTGGAAATTGAGGGACAGGCGTTCGCCGGTGTAGACGAAGCGTTCACGCTCCAGGATTTCCCGCTGTTCCCGGGTGAGGGGTTTGACCTCCAGGGTGTAGCTGCCTTCGGCTTGATAGGAGAGGACGTCGTACTCGCCGGTGACGGCGACGCTGATACGGACCCGCTCGGATTCCAGCACGGCGTCGATGGTCTGTACCGGGGTGGCGAAGTCGGTCACGTCCAGACGCCGTTCCAGTCGTTCCGGCAGGTGGGTGCGATGGAAGGACAGTTCGATGCGGCCGTCCTGCTCGCGCACGTCCACCGGGGTGCGGGGATCGCTGAGGGCGATGATGACCCGGCCTTCACCCTCGGGGCCGCGGCGAAAATCCACGTTGGAGATACCGCGGGCCTGTCGGGCCGGTGACGGGGCTTCCCGGGTGGGTGCGGGCAGGCCGGATACCGCAGGTGGGGCGGCGGCCGTGGCCGGGGCGCCGGCGGGGGCCAGGGTGAGTACCAGGTCGTTACCGTCCCGGCGGGTGTCGTAGCTCATCATGCGCACCAGATTGAATACCACCCGGGTGCGGCCCGAGGCCTCCACGCTGTTGACGGACTGGGTCAGGCCCATGTTGATGGTCTGGCTGCGCTGGGGCAGGGCGTTGCGGGTCTCGGGAAAATCCAGGGCGATGCGGGCCGGATTGTCGATGGTGAAGCTCATGGGTTCCGGCGGCGGCGCGGTGAAACGCATGATGACCTGGAGTCGGTCGCCGGGCAGGGTGTTGTAGATGATCTGTTCCAGGGCGCGGGTCTGGGCGGCGGCGCTTTGCCAGCACAGGGCCAGCAGGCACAGGACCAGGAGGGCGAAGGGGCGCCCGGGGGACCGGGGGGCGGGTGCCGTCCGGGGCTGGGTGCGTCGCAAGGTTGCCGGTGTCATGCGTCTGTTCCTCGTTGCCTATTCTGTGAGCGCAATGGAGCCGCTGCGCTCCATATAGCCGCCGAATCCGTCCGGCACGATTTCTGTGATGTCGATGCCGCCGGGGCCGATCTGGTCGATGCGGCCGTGGTTCTGGCCCAGGTAGTTGCCTTCCGTTACCCGCTGGATGGTGCGTTCCGGGGTGCGGACCAGTGCCCACTGCATGCCGCCCTGTTCCAGGGTGCCCACCATGCGCAGGGTATCCAGGGGGAAGCGCTCCAGGTATTCGGGGGTGCGATCCACGTCGATGGTGATGCTGCCGGGGGTGCGGGTTGCGGTTTCGGCCGCGCGGGTGATGATCACGGCGCTGTCGAAGGGGTCGCGTTCGTGGCCCGGGTAGATGAAGACCTCGTGGGGGACGATCTCGGGAATGGGCTCGATGCGGCCGCCGGCGCGCTGTTTGGTCTGCTCTACATAGCGCTGCAGGTCCGAGAGGTCGCTGCCGCAGCCGGTCAGGCCCAGGGTGGTGACGGCCAGGAGGCCGGCCACAAGCGTGCCGGCGCGGCCTTGGGTGTGTCTGGGATCAGCCATCGGAACCTTCCAGGTAGCGATAAGTCTTGGCGGTGGCCTCAATGGTCAGCTGGTTGGTGCCCTGCTCGGGACGCAGGTTGATGTCGTGCAGGGTGACGATGCGAGGCAGGGAGGCGACGCCGCTGGTGAAGGTGGCCACCTGGTCATAGTTGCCTTTCATGCGCAGGCGGATGGGCTTTTCGGCGTAGAACCCGCGGCGGATCTCGTTTTCCGGGCGGAACAGGTCGATCTCCAGGCCGGATGAGAGGCCGGTCTGAGAGATATCCACCAACAGGTTGGGGATCTCGGTCTGGCTGGGCAGCTGGCGCAGCATGGTGCCGAAGCTGCGGCGCATTTCTTCCAACTGTGCCTTGTAGGCGTCCAGGTTGGCGGCGCGGCGCTGCTTGGTCTCGAACTGTTGGCGCAGCTGGATTTCCCGGGCCTCGGTTTGGCGGAGATTTTCGATCTGGCCTTTGGTGTCGAACCAGTAGCCGACGCCGAGCAGGGCGGCGGCCATGATCACCAGCACCAGAATCCGCGCCGGCATTGGTGCCGAGCCGATGGTCTTGAGGTCGATGTTGTTGAGGTCGTTGAGATCGAAGCTGCCCTTTTTCATCGGGATGCCTCCGTATTCTCGGTGCCGGGGGAGGCCTGGCGGACGGTGAGGCGGAAGTCACTCAGGCGCACGCCCCGTTCCTCACGGGTTTCGATCACCAGCAGGACCGGTTCGGCAAACCAGGGGGAGTCTTCCAGATTGCGCATGTAGGCGGAGACCCGGGCGTTGGATTCGGCCCGGCCGGTGACTTCCAGGTTGTTGTCGCGCTGGGTGACGCCGGTGAGGTGGGTGCCGCCCGGGAGGGTGTTGACCAGTTCGTCGAACAGCCGGACCACCAGCGGCCGGCTGGTTTGCAGTTCCTGGATGATGGTCATGCGGTCCACCAGGGCGCGGCGGGTGGCTTCCAGTTCCTGGATTTCGGCAATCTGCAGGTCCAGGAGACGAATCTCGTTCTGCAGGAAGTTGTTGCGCTGTTGTTGCTGCTGGATGAGGTTGTTGACCTGGACATGGGCCAGGAAGATCGCCACCAGGCAGGCCAGGCCCACCAGTGCGGCGATGACGGTAAATTCCTTTTGTTGTTCCTTGCGCCGTTGTTCTCGCCACGGGAGCAGGTTGATGCGGGACATCAGTCGAAACTCCTCATCGCAAGGCCGCAGGCGATCATGAGGGATGGGGCGTCCCTGCCCAGACGCTGCGGGTTGACGCGGGGGTGAAGGCTCATCCGGCTGAAGGGATTGCCCACCCGGGTGAGGGTGGCCAGCCGGGCTTCGATCTGTTCATCCACGCCGGGGATGGCGGCACAGCCGCCGGCCAGGATGATCTGGTCCACATGGGTATGGCTGCTGGCGGCATAGAAGAACTGCAGGAAGCGGGCGACCTGCTGGGACATGGTGTCTTTGAAGGGCTCCAGCACCTCGGGGACGTAGGTGTCGGGAAGGCCGCCTTCCTTCTTGCTGCGCCCCGCTTCCTCGTAGGACATGCCGAAGCGGCGCATGATGTCTTCGGTAAGCTGTTTGCCGCCGAAGCTCTGTTCCCGGGTGTAGATGATCTTCTGTTTGTGCAGGATGGTGATGGCCGTCATGGTGGCGCCCACGTCGATCACGGCGGCCAGGCCGTTGATGTCCATTTCCGGGGCCTGGGCGGCCAGGAGGGGGTAGGCGTGCTCGATGGCGTAGGCCTCCACGTCCACCACCTTGGGGGTCAGGCCCGCCAGTTCGGCGGCGGCCACCCGCATTTCTACGTTTTCGCTGCGGGAGGCGGAGAGCAGGACTTCCACCAGATCGGGATTTTTGGGCGCGGGGCCGATGACCTCGAAGTCCAGGTTGACCTCTTCCAGGGCGAAGGGGATGTACTGGTCGGCCTCGACCTGGATCTGCCCTTCCATTTCGTCATCCTTGAGATTGGCCGGCATGGTGATGACCTTGTTGATGACCGCCGAGGAAGGGACGGCCAGGGCGCAAAGCTTGTTGGTGCTGCCCAGGCGCCGGTAGGCGGATCTGACGGCCTGGCCCACGGCGTCCACGTCCTGGATGGTCTTTTCGACCACGGCGCTGCCCGCCAGGGGTTCGACGCTGTAGCCTTCCACCCGATAGCTGTTGCCTGAACGGGACAGTTCCACCATCTTCACGGAGGTGGAGCTGATGTCGATCCCGATCAGTGTGGGGCGTTTGCGGGCGAGTCCTATCACGGTGACCCCTTCAATTCATTGCGACACTTGGGTGGAGTGGCTTATAGTTTTTTCCAGATACTAGACCCAAGTTTTCGGAATTACTACCTTATGTCCCGCCGTTCATCCCTGTGGCGTGCGGTATTTCCGAAGAGTGGTTGCCTTCTCCCGATATCGGGCCGTGTTGTCGAGCCTGCAGGCATTTTCATGCGCTTCCTGATCAAATCCCTTGTCCTTGGCCTGATGGCCGTCTTCGGCGTGTTCACCCTGGGGGTGCTGTTCACGGCGGCTGCCTATGCCTATCTGGCACCGCAGATGCCGGATGTGGAGAGTCTGCGCGAGGTGCAGCTCCAGGTGCCGCTGCGAGTATACAGCCGTGATGGGTTGCTCATGGCGGAATACGGCGAGCAGCGCCGGGAGCCGATTGCCATCGACGATGTGCCCGAGCTGATGCGCCTGGCCTTTCTGGCGGCGGAGGACGACCGTTTCGAGACTCATCCCGGGGTGGATCATGTGGGTCTGATCCGGGCGGCGGTCAACCTGCTGACCACCGGTGAAAAGACTCAGGGGGGCAGTACCATCACCATGCAGGTGGCGCGTAACTTCTTCCTGGAGCGGGAAAAGACCTATACCCGCAAGCTGACGGAGATCTTCCTGGCCATCCGTATCGAGCGGGAGTTGAGCAAGGACGAGATCCTGGAGCTGTATCTGAACAAGATCTTCCTCGGGCAGCGGGCCTATGGGGTGCGGGCGGCGGCCCAGGTGTATTACGGGGTGGACGTGGATGCCCTGACCCTGGCCCAGATTGCGACGATTGCCGGCCTGCCGCAGGCCCCTTCGCGGGCCAACCCCGTCACCAATCCCGCCCGGGCCGTGGCGCGGCGCAATTATGTGCTGGGCAGGATGCATGAGCTGGGATACATCGATACCGCCGCGTTCGAGGCGGCCCGGCAGGCGCCGGAGACGGCCCGGCTGCATAACCCGGTGGTGCAGGTGGACGCGGCCCATGTGGCCGAGATGGTGCGAATGGACATGGTGGCCCGCTTCGGCGATGCGGCCTATACGGATGGGTATCGGGTGTATACCTCGCTGGACCCGGCCATGCAGGGGGCGGCCACCCGGGCCTTGCGGAAGGGGTTGATGGAGTACGACCTGCGCCATGGCTATCGCGGCCCCGAGGCGGAGATTGATTTGCGTCGGCATGAGACCGACGCGGCCCTGGATCGGGTGCTGGCGGATTATCCGCGGGTGGCCGGGCAGCTCTGGCCGGGCGTGGTGGTCGAGGCGAACGCCGAGCGGGCGACGGTCTACGTGGGGCGGGGGCAGCGGGTGACGCTGAACCGTGCTGCGGTGGAATGGGCGCGGCCCTACGTGAATGAGTCCACCCGGGGGCCGGCGCCCCGGGGGGTGTCGGACGTTGTGCGTCCCGGCCATGTGGTGCGTCTGCTGCGCGAGTCCGAGGACCGCTGGGTGTTGCGTCAGGTGCCGGCGGTGGAGGGGGCGCTGGTGGCCCTGGATGCCCGGGATGGGGCGTTGCTGGCCCTGGTGGGGGGCTATGATTTCTATCGCAGCAATTTCAATCGGGCCGTGCGGGCGGAGCGTCAGCCCGGTTCGGCCTTCAAGCCTTTCATTTATTCAGCGGCCCTGGGCCATGGCTTCTCTCCGGCCAGCGTGATCAATGACGCGCCCATCGTCATCGATGACGTGTCGTTGCAGGGGGAGTGGCGGCCGCGTAATTACAGTGGTCGCTTCTACGGGCCGACCCGGTTGCGGGAGGCCCTGGCCCATTCCCGCAATCTGGTGTCCATCCGGTTGCTGGATGAGGTGGGGGTGAATCGGGTACACGGTTATCTGGGCCGTTTCGGGTTGGATCCGGCGCGCCATCCCCGGTCGCTGTCCATGGCCCTGGGCAGTGGTTCGGTGACGCCGCTGGAGCTGACCCGTGCCTATGGGGTGTTCGCCAACGGCGGGTATCGGGTGGAGCCTTGGTTCATTGATCGGGTGGAGGACGCCGCGGGCGTGGTGGTGCTCCGCAGCGTGCCCCGCCGGGTCTGTGAGTCGCCCTGCAGGGCGCCGACGCTGCCGGATGATCAGGTGGCCAAGCTCGGGATGGACGGGCTGACATGGCCCTCCGGGGACGGCCCGGCCTTTCTGGCGGCGGAGCGGGCCATTCCGGCCTCCAATGCCTATCAGATGTACAGCATGATGCGCGACGTGGTGCAAAGCGGCACCGGCGGCCGTGCCCGTGCCCTGGGCCGGGAGGACGTGGCGGGCAAGACCGGGACCACCAATGAACTGCGGGATGGCTGGTTTGCGGGTTTCGGCGGCCATATCGTCAGTACCGCCTGGGTGGGCCTTGATCAGTACACGTCCCTGGGTCGGCGTGAGACCGGCGGTTCCACGGCCCTGCCCATCTGGGTGGATTTCATGGGGGAGGCCTTGAAGGGGCAGCCCCAGCGTCGTTGGTCCCAGCCTTCCGGCATGGTGAGTCTGCGGATTGATGCGGAAACCGGCGGCCGGGTGACCAGCCGGACCCAGCGCACGATCTTCGAGGCATTCACGCCGGAGCAGTTGCCGCCGGAGCTGCCCCGGGATGCGCCGGGTCCGATGGCGGATGAGCATACGCCGGAAAGTATCTTTTGAAGCTATCGGGAGGGCCGTCATGTCCACCAATGATCTTCGCGTGCGTCAGATGATTGCCGAGGAGGCGGCCCGCATTATCCTGGATGAAGGGGTGGTGGATTACCGCCTGGCCAAGCGCAAGGCAGCGGACCGGCTGGGGGCGGGGCAGACACGGAATCTCCCCAGAAACACGGAGATCGAGGAGGCGGTGATGGAGCGTCAGCGTCTGTTCGAGGACGACGAGTCACGGCTGCAGCTTCGACATCTGCGTCAGGTGGCGTTGAAGGCCATGCGGATGCTGGCGTCCTTCAATCCCCGTCTGGTGGGGCCGGTGCTGACGGGGATTGTCAATGGCCGGGATGAGCTGACCCTGCATGTGTTTGCGGACAGTCCGGAGGAGGTCATTTTCTTTCTGCAGGATCGGGGCGTGAGCTGGCGGGCGGACGAACGCCGGGTGCGGAGCGGACAGGGCCATGTGCTTTACCCCTGCATTGAGTTTGGTGCGGAGGGGGTGGATGTGGATGTGGTGGTGTTCCCGGTGGACGGGATCCGTCAGCCGCCCCCGAGTCCGGTGGACGGACGGCCGATGAAGCGGGCGGGGGTGAAGGAGGTGGAGCAGATGTTGGAGGGGTGAGGGTAGGCCCCTCACCCCGTCCTATCAGCCGGCGTGGTACTGCTTGCCTTCTTCGTGCACTGTTTCCACCAGGGCGGCGACATTTTCCGGATCGATCTTCGGATGGATGCCGTGGCCCAGGTTGAAGACGTGGCCGTTGCCGTGACCGAAGCCGGCCAGGACCTTTCTGGCTTCTTCGCGCACCTTGTCGGGGGAGGCGTACAACACGGCCGGGTCCAGGTTGCCCTGCAGGGCCACGCGGTCACCCACGCGCTTGCGGGCATCGCTGATGTTGACGGTCCAGTCCAGACCCAGGGCATCGCAGCCGGTGTCGGCCATGATTTCCAGCCACTGACCGCCGCCCTTGGTGAACAGCACCACGGGTACCTTGCGGCCTTCGGCTTCGCGGGTCACGCCTTCGACGATGCGCTGCATGTACTGCAGGGAGAACAGGCGGTAGTTCTCCGGGCTCAGGGAGCCGCCCCAGGTGTCGAATACCATCACGGCCTGGGCGCCGGCGGCGATCTGGGCGTTCAGGTAGGCCACGACGGTGTCGGCCAGTACGCTCAGCAGGTGGTGCAGGGTGTCGGGGTCGTCATACATCATGCCCTTGATGCGGGCGAATTCCTTGGAGGAACCGCCTTCCACCATGTAGGTGGCCAGGGTCCAGGGGCTGCCGGAGAAGCCGATCAGGGGCACGCGGCCGTCCAGTTCCTTGCGGATCAGGCGCACGGCGTCCATCACGTAGCGCAGCTTGTCTTCCGGGTCGGGCACGCCCAGGGCGCGGATGGCGGCGGCGTCCTGTACCGGGCGCTCGAAGCGGGGGCCTTCACCCTCGGAGAAGTAAAGGCCCAGGCCCATGGCGTCCGGGATGGTGAGGATGTCGGAGAACAGGATGGCGGCATCCAGGGGGAAGCGGTCCAGGGGCTGCATGGTGACTTCGCAGGCCAGCTCCGGGTTCTCGCACAGGTTCATGAAGCTGCCGGCCTTGGCCCGGGTGGCGCGATACTCCGGCAGGTAGCGGCCGGCCTGTCGCATGATCCAGATGGGGGTCGTGTCCACAGGCTCGCGCAGCAGGGCCCGCAGGAGTCGGTCATTTTTCAGTTGGCTCATGAGTTCTCGATGCACATGGGGTTAAACCCCCGATTATACGAAGGGTTGTCCGTGTACGTATATGGATGGAGGGGTGTTTACCCGGGCCAGGTCATGAAAACGGCCGATGTGCCGGTCTGAGTTGTCGCCATGTGCCGGCGGGGAGGCTCCCCCGGGTGCGGGGGCGTCCTGGGGGGAATGGCCTTCTTTTGGCCGTCACTCCCGCGAAGGCGGGAGTCCAGGGGTTTCGGGATGCCGCATGGATTCCCGCTTTCGCGGGAATGACGGTGGGTAGATGGTCGGCGTGGCCGTGGGGGGCTGTGGATTCCCGCCTTCGCGGGAATGACGTGTCTAGCGAGGGATGAGGTATTCAATGGCCCGGGAATGGTGTTCTTTTGGCCGTCACTCCCGCGGAAGCGGGAGTCCATGTTTTCAGGGGGCCGCCTGGATTCCCGCCTTCGCGGGAATGACGGTGGGTAAATAGCTGACGCAGCCGTAGATTCCCGCTTTCGCGGGAATGACGGGGGTAAATAGCCGACGTATCCGATGAGGAACGATGTACTCAGTGGCCCGGGAATGATTCAATGACCAAGGAGTGAGGCGGCGTCAGGACAGGCGGCTTTTGACCATCCCACTGACCGCGGCCATGTCGGCGCGGCCTTGCATGCGGGGCTTGAGCAGGTTCATGACCTTGCCCATGTCCCGGGCCGATTCGGCGCCGGATTCGGTCAGGGCGGCATCGATCATCTGCCGGATTTCATCGTCCGTCAGGGCCTGGGGCAGGTAGGCCTGGATCACCTCCAGCTCTGCCTGCTCCACCTGAACCAGATCGTCACGGCCGGCCTGCTGGTACTGGGTGATGGATTCGCGGCGTTGCTTCACCATCTTGTCCAGTATGGCCAGAACCTGGGTGTCGTCGAGTTCGGTGCGGCTGTCCACTTCCACCTGCTTGATGGCGGCCAGGATCAGACGCACCGTACCCAGACGGGACTTGTCGCCGCCGCGCATGGCGGCCTTCATGTCCTCGGTGATCCGAGGTTTGAGGGATGAGGTCGTCATGGGGCGAGAGGGACTCAGTACAGACGCTCGCGGCGGCTGATTTCCTTCGAAAGGCGCTTCATCTGACGCTTCACGGCAGCAGCAGCCTTGCGCTTGCGCACTTCCGTGGGCTTTTCATAGAACTCGCGACGGCGCACTTCGGTCAGTACACCGGCCTTTTCGCAGGTGCGCTTGAAGCGGCGCAGGGCGACCTCGAAGGGTTCGTTCTCTTTTACTCGCACGTGGGGCATAAAATCGTCACCGTCCGTCAATTCAGTTCACAGGTTCAGGGGCACAGCTACTCCACCTCCGGCGGAGAATCACGCATTATAGGATGGTGCGGATCAAAAACCAAAGCCCTGTGAGTGAAATGAGCCTGAAAAACCCTGTTGATGCCGAAAACGCCCTGTGTGTCCTGGGGATCGAGACCTCCTGCGATGAGACCGGGGTGGCGGTGTATGACACCCGTCGGGGGCTGCTGGCCCATGCCCTGCACAGTCAGGTGGCCCTGCATGCGGAGTATGGCGGGGTGGTGCCGGAACTGGCCTCCCGGGACCATGTGCGCCGGGTGTTGCCGCTGGTGCGCCGGGTGATGGGGGAGGCCGGGGTGACCGGTGAGGACCTGGACGGGGTGGCGTTCACCGCCGGGCCGGGGCTTTTGGGCGCGCTGCTGGTGGGGGCGTCGGTGGCCCGGAGCATGGCCTGGGGCTGGGGGGTCCCGGCGGTGGCCGTGCACCACATGGAGGGGCATCTGCTGGCACCTCTGCTGGAGGAACCGGCACCGGCGTTTCCCTTCGTGGCCCTGCTGGTGTCCGGCGGACACACAATGCTGGTGGATGTGCAGGGGATGGGCCGATACCGGATTCTGGGGGAAAGTCTGGATGATGCGGCGGGTGAGGCCTTTGACAAGACGGCCAAGTTGTTGGGTCTGGGGTATCCGGGTGGCCCGGCGCTGGCGCGGCTGGCGGAGCAGGGAGATCCGGGGCGGTTTCGTTTCCCCCGGCCGATGACGGACCGGCCGGGGTTGGCATTCAGTTTTTCCGGTCTGAAGACGCGAGCGTTGACCACGTTGCAGGATCCGTCCCGGGATGCCCGGCTGGAGGCGGACGTGGCGCGGGCTTTCGAGGATGCGGTGGTGGATACCCTGGTGATCAAGTGCCGGCGGGCGTTGCACGCGGTGGGTGCGCAGCGTCTGGTGGTGGCCGGTGGCGTGGGGGCCAATCGGCGTCTGCGGGCGGCGTTGGCGGAGATGGTGGCCGAGGAGGGTGGGCAGGCGTTCTATCCGCGCATCGAGTTCTGTACGGACAACGGGGCGATGATCGCCCTGGCCGGTGCGCTGCGTCTGGCCGCCGGGGCGCGTTGCGGGCTGGAGATCCCGGCCCGCGCCCGCTGGGGGATCGATGAGCTGGTGCCGGTGTAGCGCCTTCGGTCGCCCTGTGGGCGCGGCCTTTGGCCGCGAAGCATGGCATCCCCGGCCACCGCTGCCATTCGTCGGGCCTAGGGCTGCTTTTTCTGCCCGATCTTGGGTTCCGTCTTGTTCATGATGCGGCGGATGTTGCCGGCGTGCCGTACATAGATGAAGGCCATCATGAAGCAGGCCGCGATGGTGACCCAGGCATCGCCCATGATCAGGGCCACCCAAATGGGGGCCGAGGTGGCGGCGGCCAGGGCGCCGATGGATGAGGTGCGGGTGCCGGCGGTGGCCAGCAGCCAGATGACCAGGGTGCACAGGCCCACCGCCCAGTGCAGGCCCAGCAGTACGCCCAGCCCGGTGGCCACGCCCTTGCCGCCCTTGAACTGATGAAACACCGGGAACAGATGGCCGAGGAATGCGGCCAGGGCCACCAGCGCCAGGGCCAGCCCTGTCAGCCCCAGTGCCTGGGCGACCAAGACCGGGATCAGCCCCTTGAGAAGATCGCCCGCCAGGGTGATGATGGCCGCTTTTTTGCCGCCGGAGCGCAGTACGTTGGTGGCGCCGGGGTTGCCGGACCCCTGGGTGCGGGGGTCGGGCAGGCCCAGGAGCTTGCAGGTGATGATGGCGGTGGAGATGGAGCCGATCAGGTAGGCGGCGATGGTCAGTATGATGGGCAGCAGCATGGGGTGGAGTATCCTCGCCGGCCTGGTGGACCGTTCGGGCGGTTGGGTTTGCCGCGCATGATAACCGAGAAAGTGCCTTAAAGCCCCTCTCCCCTTGTGGGAGAGGGGTTGGGGTGAGGGGTGAACGGTTTTAATGTACTTGTTCCGGAGAGCTTTGAGTGACTGCCGCTTTGAAGACCTGTTCCCTGGGGGACGGCCCGGCGCTGACCCTGGTCCATGGCTGGGGCCTCAACGCCGGGGTCTGGGAGGATCTGGCTCGCGCCCTGGCCGATGATTTTCAGGTCCACCGCGTGGATCTGCCCGGCCATGGCGCCGCCGCCGATGAGACCCGACTGGGGGATCTGGATACCCTGGCGGATCGCCTGGCCGTCACCCTGCCGGACGCCGGGTCCACCCTGGTGGGTTGGTCCCTGGGCGCCCTGGTGGCCTTGCAGGCCGCGGCGCGCCATCCGCAACGGGTTCACCGGGTCATCCTGGTGGCCGGCACGCCGCGCTTCGTGCAGGCCCCGGACTGGCCCCATGCCATGCGCCTGCCGATCCTGGATGCCTTTGCCCAGGGGTTGGCGGCCCAGTATCAGGTGACGCTGAACCGCTTTCTGGCCCTGCAGTTTCATGGCCTGCCCGATGCCCAGGCGACGCTGAAGACCCTGCGTGGCCGTCTGCTGG
Organism: Ectothiorhodospira lacustris; assembly: GCF_022227845.1. Taxonomy (GTDB): domain Bacteria; phylum Pseudomonadota; class Gammaproteobacteria; order Ectothiorhodospirales; family Ectothiorhodospiraceae; genus Ectothiorhodospira; species Ectothiorhodospira lacustris. Next base: position 26,978 of record NZ_JAJNQN010000006.1, read on the forward strand.
ACAGCCCGCCCACGCCCAAGGCCCTGACCGAGGGGCTGGGACTGTTGCGGGACATGGACCTGCGCCCGACCCTGGCCGCCCTCCCATGTCCGGTGCATGCCGTGTTCGGCGAGTACGATACCCTGGTGCCCGCCGCCGCCGAGACGTCGTTCCGGGCGCTGCGGCCGACCATGCGCACCGCCGTGATCGAGGGCGCCGGCCATGCCCCGTTTCTGTCTCGACCGGCCGAATTCGAGGCCATTCTCCGGAGTTTTATGCATGACTGATCTCACCCGTTACCGCGTGGACAAGCAGCGGGTGCGCGCCACCTTTGACCGGGCCGCGACATCCTATGACGAAGCGGCCGTGCTGCAGAAGGAGGTCTGTGCCCGGTTGCTGGAGCGGCTGGAGTGGATCCGGCTGCAGCCGACGCGGGTGCTGGATGCGGGCACGGGAACGGGGCAGGGGCTGCACGGACTGCGTCGGCGTTATCGGGGTGCGCGGGTGGTGGGGCTGGATCTGTCGCCATCCATGCTGCAGCAGGTGAGAAAGGGCAGTGGTTGGTGGCGGCGGCCGGGCCTGGTGTGTGCCGATGTGGAGGCGTTGCCGTTTGCCGATGCCGGTTTTGATCTGATCTTTTCCAGTCTGACGATTCAGTGGTGCAATGATCTGGAGCGGACCTTTGCCGGGTTCCGGCGGGTGCTGGCCCCCGGCGGGCTGCTGATGTTCACGACCCTGGGGCCGGATACCCTCCATGAGCTGCGCTCGGCCTGGGAGGCGGTGGATGGCCATGCCCATGTGAACGCGTTTCTGGACATGCATGACGTGGGGGATGCTCTGGTGCGGGCCGGGTTTGCGGACCCGGTGATGGATGTGGAGCGGATCACGGTGACCTATCCGCAGATGCGGCGTTTGATGCGGGATCTGCAGGCGATCGGGGCCACCAATGCCTTGCTGGGGCGGGGGCGGGGATTGACCACGCCATCGCGATTGCGGGCGGCGGAGGCGGCCTACGAGTCGTTCCGGACTGCGGAAGGGGTGTTGCCGGCCACCTATGAGGTGGTCTACGGGCATGCCTGGGTGACGGCCGCGCCGGCGCCCAGTCCGATGCCGGCGCGGGGGGTGATCCCGATTGCCCCGGGCTGATCAATCTTCCTGTTGCCCCTATCAATTCCATTGAGTCGAACCCTTTAATTCCTTGGGTTATAGTCGGATATGATGACCGCGGAGCCGACGATCGCCGGTTCGCAAAATTCCAGGGAAGGGTCTATACCCTTTATTAAAAAAAGGAAGACTCCAGAGACCTCGCCATGGCACAGACCTCCTCCGCCGACGCCGACCGCAGTCGTACCCAGGTCGCGCCTTCCGAGCAGTACAACTACGAAATCGTCAAGAAATTCACCATCATGACCCTCGTCTGGGGCGTGCTTGGCATGGGGGTGGGGGTGTGGATCGCCTCTCAGCTCGCCTTTCCCTTCCTGAACTTCGATATCCCGCAGATCACCTACGGCCGTTTCCGGCCGGTGCACACCACCCTGGTGATCTTCGGCTTCGGCGGCAACGCCCTCTTTGCCACGTCCTACTACATCGTGCAGCGAACCTGCCAGACCCGCCTGTTCGGGCCGAAGCTGGCGGAATTCACCTTCTGGGGCTGGAACCTGGCGGTGGCGCTGGGGGCGATCACCTACATGCTGGGCTACACTCAGGGACGGGAGTACGCCGAGTTCACCTGGCAGATCGATCTGCTCATCACCGTGGTCTGGGTGGCCTATTTCCTGGTCTATCTGATGACCCTGCTGCGCCGGACCCAGCCCCACATCTACGTGGCCAACTGGTTCTTCATGGCCTTCATCCTGGCCACGGCCATCCTGCACATCTTCAATAACCTGGCGATCCCGGTGAGCCTGTTCAGCCTGGAGTCCTATTCCCTGTTCTCCGGGGTGCAGGATGCCATGACCCAGTGGTGGTACGGCCATAACGCGGTGGGCTTCTTCCTGACCGCCGCCTTCCTGGGGATGATGTACTACTTCGTGCCCAAGCAGGCGGGTCGGCCCATCTATTCCTACCGGCTGTCCATCGTCCACTTCTGGGCTTTGGTGTTCCTGTACATGTGGGTGGGTGCCCACCACCTGCACTGGACGGCCCTGCCGGACTGGGTCTCCACCCTGGCGGCCACCTTCTCCATCCTGTTGCTGCTGCCCTCCTGGGGCGGGATGATCAACGGGATCATGACCCTCTCCGGGGCCTGGCACAAACTGCGCACCGATCCCATCATGCTGTTCCTGATCACTTCCCTGTCCTTTTACGGCATGGCCACCTTCGAAGGACCGATGATGTCGCTCAAGAGCGTGAATGCCCTGTCCCATTACACCGACTGGACCGTGGGACATGTGCATTCCGGGACCCTGGGCTGGGTGGCCATGATCACCTTCGGTTCCATGTATCACCTGATCCCGCGGCTGTGGGATACCCGGCTCTACAGCGTCCGCCTGGTGTACGTGCACTTCTTCCTGGCCACCATCGGCATCGTGCTCTACATCACCGCCATGTGGGTGGCGGGGATCGGGCAGGGCCTGATGCTGCGGGCCTTCGATGAGTTCGGCAATCTCTCCTATACCTTCATCGAGACGGTGGTGTTCCTGCATCAGCCCTATGTGGTTCGTGCCCTGGGGGGCGGGTTCTTCCTGGCCGGGATGCTGCTGATGGCCTACAACATCTACAAGACCATCGAACCGGTGCGTCGGGGGGCGGCTCGGCAGGCCGCGTCCGGCCGGGCCGACACGACGGCATCTGCTTCGCGGGCCTGACGGGGGAACTGCACCGCCATGAAACACGAAACCATAGAAACCAATGCCGGCCTGCTGATCGCCCTGACCCTGGTGGTGATCAGCATCGGGGGGCTGGTGGAGATCGTGCCCCTGTTCTACATCGACGATACCGTGGAGGAGGTGGAAGGGGTGCGTCCCTATACCCCGCTGGAACTGCGGGGCCGGGATCTTTACGTGCGTGAAGGGTGTTACACCTGCCATTCCCAGATGATCCGACCGTTCCGGGACGAGATGCTGCGTTACGGGCATTATTCCCTGGCGGCGGAATCCATGTATGACCATCCCTTCCAGTGGGGCTCCAAGCGCACCGGACCGGATCTGGCCCGGGTGGGGGGCAAGTATTCCAACGACTGGCACGTCCGCCACCTGATCGAGCCTCGTGCCGTGGTGCCCGAGTCCATCATGCCCGGCTATCCCTGGCTGGCGCGGCGGGATCTGCGCTATGGCGACATTGAGCAGCGCATGCGCGCCCTGCGCATCGCCGGGGTACCCTATTCCCTGACCGAGGAGGAGTTTGCCGCCAATGTGGAACGCTTCGGCGAGGAGACGGCACGGCAACTGGACATTACCCGCGCCCGGGAGAACCTGGAGGCCCAGGCCCGGCGCGGAAACTACGATGGGGACCCCTCCCGGATCACGGAGATGGATGCCATGGTGGCCTATCTGCAGATGTTGGGGACCCTGGTGGACTTCACCCGGTATGACGAAGGGTACTTCGTGGAATTCAGGTAGTTTTGATGTGGGAGGTTCTTATGGATCTCTGGTCTTGGATCACGGATCTCAATAACAGCAAGATGGTGGCCCTGCTGCTGTTTTTCAGCACCTTCGTCGGCATCCTGATTTATCTGTTTTCCAGCCGCAAGCGGTCGGAGCGGCTGGAGTCCTACCGGTACATTCCCTTTGACGACGATGAGCCGGATCAAAAGCACCAAGACGAGAAACAGTCATGAACGAACCCGGACACGAGCAGCAGTCGGCCTCCGGCAAGCCGGGGGGTGTGAAAACCACCGGCCACGTCTGGGACGATGACCTGCGCGAGTACAACAACCCTTTGCCGCGCTGGTGGCTGTGGAGCTTCTACGCCACGGTGGTGTTTTCCCTGATCTACTGGCTGCTGTACCCCGCCTGGCCCATCGCCGGGACCTATACCAAGGGGATTTCCTGGATCAATTACGAGGTGGAGGGTGAGCCCCAGCGTAGCCACTGGAACAGCCGGGCGCTGCTGGTGCGGGAGATGCAGACCAGTGATGCGGCGGTGCGTCAGCGGGAGTTTCTGCAGGTGATCGCGGCGGCGGACCATGACACGGTGCTGTCCGATACGGACATGCTGGCGTTCGTGAATTCCTATGCCCGGGGGATTTTCGGTGACTTCTGCGCCGCCTGTCATCAGACCGGGGGCGCGGGCATCATCGGTCTGTATCCGAACCTGGCGGACGACAACTGGCACTGGGGCGGTACCATCCAGGCCATCGAACAGACCATCACCCGGGGACGTATGGGTTACATGCCCCCTTACCGCGAAACCTTCGATGACCAGCAGGCCGATGCGGTGGCCGCCTATGTGCTGAGCCTGGCCGGACACGAGGGCGGGGATCCGGAGCAGGTGAGCCTGGGCGGGTCCATCTACCAGGGTTACGAGGGCGGCTGTTATGCCTGTCATGGCCGCGAGGGGCTGGGGCTCAAGTCTCAGGGGGCGCCGAATCTGACCAACGACATCTGGCAGAACATCGATGTGACGGGTGCGCAAAGCCATGCCGAGCGTCAGGCCCTGGTTCGGGACCTGATCCTGCGCGGGGTGCAGCGGGAGATGCCCGCCTTCGGTGATCGGCTTTCCCCGGCGGAGATCCGGGTGCTGGCCACCTATGTGCATCAACTGGGTGGGGGGCTTTAACCGCAGTATGGAGATTGAATGTCCGAGCAATACCAGGCCCGTATTCCCATCTATCCCCGCAGCGTCAAGGGCCGTTTTCGCAACCTGAAATGGGCCGTTCTGGCTCTGGCCTACGGGGTGTTCTTCTTGTTGCCCTGGGTCCGCTGGGAACGGGCATTCGGGCCTGACCAGGCGGTGCTGTTCGATATCCCCGGCCGGCGTTTTTATCTCTTCGACCTGCTGGTCCATCCCCAGGATATCTTCTGGCTGGCGGCGGTGCTCATCATCCTGGCCCTGCTGCTGTTCATGGTCACCGGGCTGGCAGGGCGGGTTTTCTGCGGCTATTTCTGCTTTCAGACCCTGTGGACCGATGTGTTCATGGCCATCGAGCGGGGCATCCAGGGTGACCGCGGCGCTCGCATGCGCCTGGACCGGTCGGGCTGGACTGTCCGGCGATTCCTGAAAAAGGGCGCGACCCATGCCGCCTGGCTGGGGGTGGCCTTTCTCACCGGGCTGACCTTCACCCTCTACTGGGCCGATGCGCCCGCCCTGACGGCGGCCTTCTTTGCCGGACAGGCGCCCTTTGCCGCTTACGTGACCACCGGGTTTCTCACCTTGACCACCTGGCTGCTGGCCGGGGTGCTGAGGGAGCAGGTCTGTACCTACATGTGCCCCTATGCCCGGTTCCAGAGTGTGATGTTCGACCGGGATACCCTCATCATTTCCTATGACCGCGACCGTGGGGAGGGGACCGCGGGGCGGGCCACCCTGCGGGCCGGGGGGCGTGACCTGACGACGCGCCGGGCCGCCGGGGTCGGTGACTGCATCGACTGCGATTACTGTGTACAGGTGTGTCCGGTGGGTATCGATATCCGTGACGGTCTGCAGTACCAGTGCATCCACTGTGGCCTGTGCGTGGACGCCTGTGATGCGGTGATGGATCGCCTCAAGTGGCCTAGGGGGTTGGTGCGGTATACCTCCGAGCATGCCCTGGAGGGCCGCAAGACCCGGTGGCTCAAGCCCAAGACCCTGGGTTACGGGTTGCCGCTGTTGCTGATCACGGCGCTCCTGGTCTGGGGGGTGGCCCATCAGGCACCGCTGGATGCCTCGGTGAATCAGGTCCGTCAGCCGCTGTTTGTGCGTCTGTCGGATGGTTCGATCCAGAACAGTTACGAGATCAAGGTGAACAACAAGACCCAGCACCCCATGACTCTGGAGGTGCGGGTGTCGGGGCTGGACGGGGCGGTGCTGGACATGGGGCGGATCGAGCGAGTGACGCTGATGCCGGAGCATCGGACCACATTGCTGGCCCGGGTGCGTTATCAGGCCCCGACGGGGGCGGCGCGCCGGCAGGTACTGGTGTTTGAGCTGGTGCCGGTGATGCCGGAGGGGCTGGAGCCGGTGCTGGTGGGATCGCAGTTCATACTGAGATAGGTTTTAACCGGAGACACGATCATGGATTCACTCGTCCTCAGCCTGGGTCTTGGCGTCGGCGCCGCCATGGTGCTGTTCTTCGTCCTCTACCGCTTCACTCGTCTACGGGCCTACCAGGTGTCCCTCACGGTGCTGGCGGCGGTGCTGCTGGTGTTCATCCCCGTCTCCATCGTGTTCTGGCCTGGCGCCGATGTCTTTGCCATCCATCTGGCCCTCTACATGATCACCCCCTATGGCCTGGGCATCATCATGTCCCAGTTGGAAAACCAGAAGACTCGCGACAGCCGGCAGGCCGGTCGGCTGCGCATCCACTGGGCACCCGCCGCCATCGTGGGCTTCTTCATCGTCATCGCCACCGTGAACGGCATCCTCGTGACCCTGGCCCACCAGGGCATGCCCAGCGGCATGGTGGGGAGACTCCTGCCCGAACCCCGCAGCGGGGCCGAACAGGTGACGTCCTTCTTTCCCGGCACCGCCGCCCACATCTCCCACAAGAATCAGGCCCTGGCCCAGAAGTACATGGAACAGGCCCGGATCCAGGCCGAGCGGGGCTGGCAGGTGCGTCAGGGCTGGCTGGAGGCCCCCCGTCTGGACAGGGACAGCATCTTCCAGGTGAAGGTCACGGACCGTACCGGTGCGCCGGTCAGCCGGGCGCTGGTGGCGGGGGAGTTCATGCGCCCCTCCGATGAGCGCCTGGATCAGCCCTTCCACATGACCGAAATCGGTCCCGGCCTGTATCAGGCCCGGTTGCGCTTTCCCGCTCCCGGCCGCTGGGATCTGCTGCTGCAGGTCCGCCGGGGGGAGGCCCTGCACGAACAGCGGGGCATGACCTCGGTGCGTGAAGGGTGAACGTGATCCTGCAATCCGCCTTTGAGGCGGGCACGCCGGGCGCGGCTCGGTCCTGCTTTCACTGCGGCCTGCCGGTGCCCGCAGGCACGGATTTCAGCCTGACCGTGGAGGGGGAAGCACAGGCCTTCTGCTGCCCCGGTTGCCGGGCAGTGGCGGCGGCCATCATCGATGCCGGTCTGGCCGATTATTACCGCCATCGCACGGAAAAGGCCGGCGCCCCGCCGGATCCCGCCGCGGCCCTGGATGCCCTGGCCCTCTACGACAGCGAGCAGGTACAGCGCAGTTTTGTGCATGTGACGTCGGGGAATTTGCGGGAGGCCTCGCTGATGCTGGAGGGCATCGTCTGTGCCGCCTGCGTCTGGCTGAGTGAACGTCATGTGCAGGCTTTGCCGGGGGTGGTGTCTTTTGCCGTGAACTATTCCACCCATCGCGCCCGAGTGCGATGGGATCAGAGCCGGATCAGCCTCAGCGCCATCCTGAGGGCCATCACGGAGATCGGTTACCGGGCCCATCCGTTTGATCCCGGACGCCGGGAGGCGGTCTTTCGCAAGGAGCGGGACCGGGCCTTGCGGCGTCTGGCGGTGGCAGGCCTGGGGATGATGCAGGTGATGATGATCGCCGTGGCCCTGTGGCTGGGCCATGGGGTGCCCGGCCAGGACGACATGATGCAGTTCCTGCGCTGGGTGGCCATGCTGGTGGCGGCACCGGTGGTGTTCTATGCCGGGGCCGGTTTCTTTGTGTCCGCCTGGCGGGACCTGCGTCGGCGACGCCTGGGGATGGACGTGCCGGTGGCCCTGGCCATCGGTTCCACCTTTGTCGCCAGCGCCTGGGCCACGGTGACCGGGCATCCGGAACATGTGTATTTCGAGTCGGTAACCATGTTCGTGTTCTTCCTGCTCACCGGGCGGTATCTGGAGATGGCGGCCCGTCAGCGGGCAGGTCAGGCCACCGAATCCCTGGGGCGCCTGCTGCCGACGGTGGCCACCCGTATCGGGGAGACGGGCGATGAGGAGGTGCCGGTGACCGAATTGCTGCCCGGAGACCGGGTGCGGGTCAGGCCGGGGGCGCCGGTGCCGGCGGACGGGGTGGTGCTCTTGGGGACCTCCAGCGTGGACGAGTCTTTACTCACGGGCGAGAGCCTGCCCCGGCGCCGGTCGGCGGGGGATACCCTGGTGGGCGGCACGGTGAATGTGGAAAGCCCGCTGGTGATGCGGGTGGACCAGGTGGGGCAGGAGACGGTGCTCTCATCCATCCAGCGCCTGCTGGCGCGGGCGCAGACGGAAAAGCCCCCCATGGCCCGGCTGGCGGAACGGGGTACGGGCTGGTTCGTGGGGGCGGTCCTGTTGCTGACCCTGGTGACGGGGCTGGTGTGGTGGCTGTGGGTGGATCCTGCCCGCGCCTTCTGGGTGATGGTGACCATGCTGGTGGTGAGTTGTCCCTGTGCCCTGGCCCTGGCCACCCCGGCGGCGATCACGGCGGCCACCGGGGCACTGACCGGCCGCGGCCTGTTGACGGCCCGGGGGCAGGCCCTGGAACACCTGGCCGGGATCACGGATGTGGTGTTCGACAAGACCGGGACCTTGACCGAGGGACGCCTGAGCCTGCGGACGGTGGCGGTGCTGGGGGATGTGGATGAGGCCGGTTGCCTGAAATATGCCCGCATCCTGGAGGCCGGTTCCGAGCATCCGGTGGGGCGGGTGTTTCAGCGGGTCGGGGCGGGTGGCGGATCGGGGCCGATAGAGGCCGCCGGAGAGATCCGCGCCCATCCCGGCCGGGGCATGGAAGGGGTGGTCCGGGGCCGTCGGCTGCGCATCGGCGCGCCGGGTTTTGTCCGTGAGCTCGGCCCCGATGCCGTCGATGACCCACGTCTGGCGCGTCTGGTCGGGCAATGGCCCCATGCGGGGCATGTGGTGTTGGGCGACGATCAGGGCCTGCTGGCGGCCTTCGTGCTGGAGGACCGTACCCGCCCGGATGCCCTGGCAGCGGTGACGGGACTCAAGGCTCGGGGCATCACCGTGCATCTGTTTTCGGGGGATGCCCCGGTGGCGGTGTCCTTTCTGGCCTGGCAACTGGGGATCGAGGATGCCCGGGGCGGCCTGTCTCCGGCGGACAAGCTGGCGGCCCTGGAGGCGTTGCAGTCGGCAGGCCGGGTGGTGGCCATGGTGGGGGATGGCGTCAATGATGCCCCGGTGCTGTCCAAGGCCCATGTGTCGGTGGCCATGGCGGGCGGGACGCAGCTGGCCCAGTCGGGGGCGGACATGATCCTGTATCGGGATCAGCCCGGGGTGCTGCCGGCCGGGGTGGACAAGGCCCGGGAGACGGTGGCCGTGATCCGGCAGAACATCCGCTGGGCCATCGGTTACAACGCCCTGGCGCTGCCGGTGGCGGCGGCGGGACTGCTCACGCCCTGGCTGGCGGCCCTGGGGATGTCCTTGAGTTCGCTGGTGGTGGTGGTGAATGCATTGCGGTTACGGGATTCACGCTGATGGAAATGCTCTACATTCTGATCCCCCTGGGGATGATTTTTCTCGGCCTGGCCCTGGCGGCGTTCCTGTGGACGGTGCGATCCGGTCAGTACGACGATATGGAGGGTCCGGCGCATCGGATCCTGATGGATGACGATGACCCGCGGATTCCGCGCCGTCGTCGGGATGACAAACCCGGTTCCGGGGAGGGTGAGTGATGAACAAGTTGATCGAGTGGGGGCGGGCGCTGCGGCGTCTGCCGGTGCTGAATCACCCCATGTTCAGTTTTGACAATGCGGCCATGACGTTCATTGTGGTGCTGGTTGTGGTGTCGTGGCTGAGTTTTCTGTCCGTGATTGTGTTCGGGCGTTGAGCCGGGGTTGGGGTGAGGGGGTGGGAACTCTTCATCACGGTTAGCACTCCAACCTCGCGAGTGCTAAACTCGCAGCATTCCGCTTGGAATTGGGGAGGATCGCAATCCATGACAACCGCACTGACTCCGGCAGCCAGCCACCTTGCTGTCCCGGTCGGGGATCTGGACAGCTACATCTCGGCCGTCATCCGGCTGCCGGTACTGGAGGCCGAGGAAGAGCAGGCCCTGGCCCGCCGCCTGCGGGACGAACAGGACCTGGAGGCCGCCCGCAAGCTGGTGATGCATAACCTGCGCTTTGTGGTCCATATCGCCCGCGGCTATTCCGGCTACGGCCTGAATCTGGGTGACCTGATTCAGGAAGGCAACATCGGCCTGATGAAGGCGGTCAAGCGCTTTGATCCGGACATGAATGTGCGCCTGATCTCCTTTGCCGTCCACTGGATCCGGGCCGAGATCCATGAATTCGTGCTGCGTAACTGGCGCATCGTCAAGGTGGCCACCACCAAGGCCCAGCGCAAGCTGTTCTTCAACCTGCGTGGCGCCAAGCAGCGTCTGGGTTGGTTCAGTCAGGATGAGGTGGAGACCGTGGCCAATGACCTGGGGGTATCCGCCCGGGAAGTGATGGAGATGGAGTCCCGCCTGGCCGGCCGTGACGTATGTTTTGATCCGGAACCGGATGATGAAGGTACGTATACCGCCGCCCCGGCGGATGTGCTGATGGATCACGAGGGTGATCCGGCGACGTTGATGGAACGCACCGATTGGGACAGTTATCACCAGGCCCGCCTGCAGCAGGCTCTGGCCGCCCTGGACGAGCGCAGCCGGGCCATTCTGGCGCGCCGCTGGCTGGCGGAGGAGAAGGCGACCCTCCACGAACTGGCGGCGGAGTACGGGGTGTCGGCGGAGCGGATTCGGCAGCTTGAAAGCAATTCCATTCGCAAGTTGCGTCAGGCGATGGCGGCTTAACTCCGGCTCCAGATACTCGTCACTCCCGCGAAGGCGGGAGTCCAGGGTTTGTGAATCTGTCACTGGATTCCCGCTTCCGCGGGAATGACGTGGGACTTTGCGGGGATGACGCGAGACTTCCATGGGGATGCCGTGGGATTTTCATGGGAATGACGTGGGACTTTGCGGGAATGCGTCATTCACTCGTCACTCCCGCGAAGGCGGGAGTCCAGGGTTTGTGAGTCTGTCACTGGATTCCCGCTTCCGCGGGAATGACGTGGGACTTTGCGGGGATAGCGCGGGACTTCCATGGGGATGACGCGGGACTTCCATGGGAATGCCGTGGGATTTTTCGAGGATGCGTGAGGCTTTACGGTAACGCGTGAGGCTTTCGCGGGAATGGGTGTGTTTGGAATATGCCTAACGGGGTTCGATGTGGCGCAGGTGCTGGTTCACCGTGATCCATGACCCCGCCAGTCCCAGCAGCGCGCCCAGCCCGAGCAGGGCCAGGGTGCCCTGAAAACCCAGGCCGCCGAGGCGCCATTCCCCACCGTAGAGCTGCGACAGGGCCTGCACCGGCCCGGACAGCAGCAGGATGGTGATGGTCACGATCACCACCGCTAGCATGGCGCCTCCCAGTCCCAGCCACAGCCCACCATAAAGAAACGGACGCCGGATGAAGGCGTCCGTCGCCCCCACCAGCTTGGCTACCTCGATCTCTTCCCGTCGATTCTGCACGTCCAGCCGGATGGTGTTGCCCACCACCAGCAATACCCCCAATCCCAGCAGCAGGGACAGCACGAGCGTGGCGCGCTGCAGCATCTCCATGATGGAAAACAGGCGCTGTACCCATTGCAGGTCCATGAGCGCCCGGGAAACCTCCGGCATGTTGTTCAGGGCGTTGACCAGCCCTTCCAGGGTTGTTGTGGAGCCGTGCTCCAGCGCCGGTGTCACCAGGATCAGGGGCGGCAGGGGATTTTCGCCCAGGGTGTCCAGGGCCTCGGCAAAGCCGGAATGGGCACGAAACTCCTCCAGGGCCTCGGCGCGGGTGACGGGCAGGGCCACGGCCACGTCGGGGCGTTGGGCCAGGCGGGTGGCCAGGGCCGGCAGCTGTTCATCCGCCACTGAATCCTGGAGGAATACCGAGATCTGCGCCGTTTGGGACCACTGGGGGCTGACTTGCTGAAGATTGTTCAACACCACATGAAAGAGGGTTGGCAGGGTCAGGGCGACGGCGATCACCAGCAGGGTCAGGGCGCTGGAGAAGGGGGCACGGTAGAGCTTGCCCAGGCTGAACACCAGGGCCCGCAGATGGTTGATGCCGTAGGCCTGAAACCGGGCATGGACCGGCGGTAGGGTCAGGGCGCGACGGCGTTTCATGCCTCCGCCTCCCGGCGCTGGAGGCGGCCTTCATTGAGATGCACCATGGGCTTGCCCAGGGACGAGATCAGGTTCAGGTCGTGGCTGGCGACCAGGACCGTGGTACCCACCTGATTGAAGCGCAGGAACAGCTGCATGATCTCCCGGGACAGGTGAGGGTCCAGGTTGCCGGTGGGTTCGTCCGCCAGCAGGATGGCGGGCTTGTGGACCACGGCGCGGGCGATACCCACCCGCTGCTGTTCGCCGGTGGACAGGGTGACGGGTTCGGCGTTCTCCTTGTGCAGCAGCCCCACCTTGTCCAGGGCGGCGCGGACGCGACGGGCGATTTCCGGCTGCCGGTAGCCCTGGATCACCAGGGGCAGGGCCACGTTGTCGAAGACGCTGCGGTCGTGGAGCAGGTGGTGATCCTGGAAGATGATGCCGATCTGGCGCCGGAAGTAGGGCACCTGACGACCGGACAAAGATTCCAGGTTCTGACCGTTGACCACGATCTGGCCCCGGCTGGGGCGCTCGATCAGCGAGATGAGTTTGAGCAGGGTACTCTTGCCGGCCCCGGAGTGGCCGGTGAGGAAGGCCATGGCGCCCCGGTCCAGACTCAGGTTGATCCGGGACAGGGCCTCATGGCCGTTGGGGTAGCGCTTGGTGACGTTGCGCAGCAGGATCATGAGGCCATGGACCTATTCACGAGCCGACAGCAGGGCCCTGGCAAAGTCTTCGGCATTGAACTCCCGCAGGTCTTCGATCTTTTCCCCCACCCCGATGAAACGCACCGGCACACCCACCCGTTCGGCGATGGCGAACAGGATGCCGCCCTTGGCGGTGCCGTCCAGCTTGGTGACGGCGATGCCGGTGAGATCCATGGCCTGATGGAATTCCCGGGCCTGGTTGAGGGCGTTCTGGCCGGTGCCCGCGTCCACCACCAGCAGGACCTCGTGGGGGGCGTCGGGAGCCTGGCGCTGGATCACCCGCTTCACCTTCTTGAGCTCGTCCATCAGGTTGGACTGGGTATGCAGACGACCGGCGGTATCGGCGATGAGCACGTCCATGCCCCGGGCCTTGGCGGCCTGCCAGGCATCGAAGATCACTGACGCAGAATCCGCACCCTGGCCCTGGGAGATCACCGTGGCCTGGTTGCGCTCGCCCCAGGTCTGCAGCTGCTCCACCGCGGCGGCCCGGAAGGTGTCACCGGCCGCCAGCATGACCGACTTGCCCTGCCGGCGCAGATGGTGGGTGAGCTTGCCGATGGTGGTGGTCTTGCCGGCACCGTTGATGCCCAGCACCAGGATCACATAAGGCTTTTTCCCGGCGTCGATCACCAGAGGCTTCTGCACCGGCTTGAGCACGTCCACCATGGCCCCTTCCAGGGCCTTGACCAGGGCGTCCGCATCCTTGAGTTCCTTGCGGGCGACCCGCCGGGTGAGACCTTCCAGGATGGTTTCCGTCGCCTCGATGCCCACGTCGGCCATGAGCAGCCGGGTTTCCAGTTCTTCCAGCAGCTCGTCATCAATGGCCTTCTTGCCCAGGACCAGACCCGCCATGCCTTCGGTGAGGTTGGAGGAGGTCTTGGACAGCCCCTTGCGCAGGCGGGAGAACAGGCCCGATTTCGAGGTTTCTTCGCCTGTATCGGCCTTCTCGACCTTTTCAGGCTCTGTTCGCTTCTCGGCCTCCGCCCCGGGTGGTGCCGCGTCCGGGATTTTCGGCAGACCGCTCGGGGCGACCGGCGGCCGGGCTTCGGCCTTGATCTCGGGTGCGGTTTTCAAAGCCGCCGGGGCCACTGCCGTGGCGGGTGCCATCGGCTTGGGTGTTTCCGGCCCGGGAGCGACCGGCTCAATCACCGGTGCCTTGGCGGGTTCCGGCTGCCTGGCGGTCGGTTCAATCACCGGTGCTGCCGGGGGCGTGATCACCGGTGGGGGGGGCGGCCCGGCGGGTGTCGATGGTGCCGTTCCGGGTTGCGGCGCGGCCTTGCCCCGGTCCCGGGGGGACCTGATACCCTCGGGGGGCCTGATGATCTCAAGCCCCTCGATGATTTCCAGGGACTCCACGGGTTCGACAGCCTGCTTGGGCTGGTCTACGGGCTTTTTCTTCTTGCGGAAACCGAACATGCGCTGATGAGGTCTACGGTGTTCAAGAACGCACATCCTACCACTGAGGGACGTCTGCCGAAATGAAACAGAAGATGACGAGGGTATGTCTGTTGCTGTTCCTGCTGCTGCCCGGATGGCTCACGGCCGATGACGGGAGCAACGTCCATGAGTTCATGCTGGATAACGGCATGAAGGTGCTGGTGCTGCCGGACCAGCGGGCGCCGGTGGTGTCTTCCATGGTCTGGTATCGGGTGGGGTCCGGTCATGAGCACGGGGGCATCACCGGGATCTCCCACGCCCTGGAGCACATGATGTTCAAGGGCACCGAAGCCCGTCCCGCCGGGGAGTTTTCCCGCACCATCGCCGCGCTGGGGGGACGGGAGAATGCCTTCACCAGCCGGGACTACACCGCCTATTTCCAGCAGCTGGCCACCGAGCATCTGGGGACGGCCCTGGCGCTGGAGGCCGACCGGATGCGGAATCTGACCCTGCCGGAAGATGAGTTCATCCAGGAGATGCGGGTGGTGCGGGAGGAACGGCGTCTGCGGACCGAGGACAATCCCAACGCCCTGACCTTCGAGCACTTCAATGCCGTCGCCTGGTTGAGCAGTCCCTACGGGATTCCGGTGATCGGCTGGATGGCGGACATCGATGAGTACACGGTGGCCGATCTGCGGGACTGGTATGACCGCTGGTATGCCCCCAATAACGCCATCCTGGTGGTGGTGGGAGACGTGGCGCCGGAGGCCGTGCACGACCTGGCCAGGACCCATTTCGGCCCCATCCCGGCGCGGGATCTACCGGCGGTGAAATCCCGCACCGAGACCCCGCAGCTGGGTGAGCGGCGGATCACGGTACGGGCGCCGGCACGGGTCCCCTATCTGCTGGTGGGTTACAAGGTGCCGGTGATCATGACCGCCGAGGAAGACTGGGTGCCCTATGCCCTGCAGGTGGCCGCCGGGGTGCTGGACGGCGGCGAGAGTGCCCGTTTCTCCCGGGAACTGGTGCGTGAAAGTGAGCTGGTGGCCTCCGCCGGGGCCGGTTACAGCCCCCTGTCCCGACTGGATACCCTGTTCATGCTCAGTGCCACCCCGTCCGCCGGGGTGGAGCGGGCGGAGGTGGAGGCCGCCCTGACCAAGGCCCTGGAACGTCTGAAGGATGAACCCGTGAGCACCGCCGAGCTGGAGCGGGTGAAGGCCCAGGTGGTGGCTCGGGAGGTCTATCGCCTGGATTCGATCCAGGGGCAGGCCATGCGCCTGGGGATGCTGGAGAGCGTGGGGCTGCCCTGGCAGCTGGGGGATGAATTTGCCGAGCGTATCCGGGCGGTGACGCCGGAACAGGTGCAGGCAGTGGCCCGGCGCTATTTCGAGGCGGACCGGCGCACGGTGGCCTGGCTGGACCCGTTGCCCATCGATCCGGACGATCCGCCGGGGTATTTCGAAGGCCATCTGCGCTGATTTCCTGATTCGCAAGTGCGTGCTACGCGCGATTTTTACGTTAAAGGAACCCTGACATGACGACATTTTCCCGCCTGTCACGCCCCGGCTGGACGGGGCTGCTCCTGCTGGTGCTGCTCGTGCCCATGACGGCTCCGGCCGACTCCGCGGTCCAGCACTGGGAGACGGAAAACGGCCTCAAGGTTTACTTCGTGCCTTCTCCGGCCCTGCCCATGGTGGATGCACGGCTGGTGTTCAATGCCGGCAGTGCCCGGGACGGTGATCACCCCGGCCTGGCCCGCCTGACCAACACCCTGCTGCAGGATGGTGCCGGTGACTGGGATGCCGATACCATTGCGGAGCGGTTCGAAGGGGTGGGCGCCCAGTTCGGGGCCGCTTCCGAGCGGGACATGGCCATCCTCAACCTGCGCAGCCTGACCGAACCCGACTGGCTGGAGACGGCGGTGGAGACCTTCGTCACCGTGGTTGGCCAACCCGTGTTTTCCCAGCGGGGCCTGGACCGGGCCCGACGTCAGGCGCTGGTCTCCCTGCAGGCCCAGCAGCAGAACCCGGGGGCCATTGCCGGCCGCACCTTCTTCGAGACGGTCTATGCCGGACACCCCTACGCCCATTCTCCCCTGGGGACCGAGGACGGACTGGCCGACATCACCCCGGGGCACCTGAAGACCTTCCATCAGACCTACTACGTGGCCCGTAACGGCATCCTGGCCCTGGTGGGCGGGCTGGACCGATCCGAGGCCGAGGCCTTGGCCGAGCGCATCGCCGCGGTCCTGTCGGCAGGTGAGGCGGCCCCGGCGCTCCCCGCGGTGGCCATGCCGGAGGCGGGTCGGACCATCCGGGTGAACTTTCCTTCCGAACAGGTCCATGTCTTCATGGGCCACCCCGGGATGGCCCGGGGGGATGCGGACCATTTCTCCCTCTATGTGGGGAATCATCGTCTGGGTGGGGGCGGCTTCACCTCCCGGCTGATGGAAGAAGTCCGTACCCAGCGGGGGCTGGCCTACAGTGTCTACAGCTATTTCTCACCCATGGCGGCGGCGGGGCCGTTCCTGATGGGGGTGCAGACCCAGGCCACCCAGGCGGATGAGGCGGTGGCGGTGATGCGCCGGACCCTGGAGGACTTCGTGGCGTCCGGGCTGGATGAGGATGAACTCAAGGCTGCCCAGGCCAATATCGTCGGCGGTTTCCCCCTGCGCACCGCCAGCAACTCGGGAATCCTGGATCATGTGGCCATGATGGGTTTCTACGGCCTGCCGCTGGATTATCTGGAGACCTTCACCGCCCGGGTGGAGGCTCTGGAACCGGCTACGGTGAATGAGGCCTTCGGGCGCCGGGTGGATCCGGCGCGTCTGGTGACGGTCATCGTCGGCGGGGAGGGTTGATGCAGACCCGGATATCGAAGCAGCCCCGGCGGGGTGCGCCGGGGCGTCTGCGCATCATCGGCGGTGAGTGGCGCAGCCGTCGGTTGCCGGTGCCCGACGGCCCCGGCCTGCGTCCCACCCCGGACCGGGTGCGGGAGACCTTGTTCAACTGGCTGCAGCCGGTGATCCAGGGTGCCCACTGTCTGGACCTGTTTGCCGGCAGTGGGGCGCTGGGGTTTGAGGCGGCTTCCCGGGGGGGATCGCGGGTGGTGATGGTAGAGCGGGATGTTCGGATAGCCGCGCACCTCAAGACTCAGGTGGAGGCCCTGGGGACGGACCGGATCCAGGTCATGGCACGAGATGGACTGGCCTATCTGGCCGCCTGTGACGAGTCCTTCGACCTCGTGTTTCTGGACCCGCCCTACGGCAAGGGGCTGTTGCCCGATTGTCTGGCGCATCTGAGCCGTCCCGGCCTGCTGCGGCCCGGGGCGCGCCTGTATCTGGAGCAGGCCCTGTCGGAGCCGGAGACGGAACTACCGGCGGGGTGGACGGTGTTGCGGGAGACCCGGGCCGGCGAAGTGTTCGGCAGGCTGGTGGCGGCATGACCCTTTTGCCCGCTCTCTGCCGCGAGATCGCCCGGGCCTCCGGTAGCCCCTTCGTGCTCAAGGATCGGCGCGGTGCCGCTGGGGGCTGCATCAATGAAACCGCCGTGCTGCAGGGGCAGGACGGCCGCAGTTTCTTCGTCAAGCTCAATCGTCCGGATCTGGTCCACATGTTCGCCGCCGAGGCGGAAGGCCTGCTGGCCCTGCGGGCGCCGGGGGCGATCCGGGTGCCCGAGCCCCTGTGCCACGGGGTGATCGAGGGGCGCAGTTACCTGGTGATGGAGCATGTCCCTCTGGGTGGCCCGTCACGCACGGCCCGGTTCGGGGAACAGTTGGCGGCCCTCCATCGGCATGCGGCCCCCCGGTTCGGCTGGCACCGGGACAACACCATCGGCAGTACGCCGCAGATCAACACCTGGTGCGATGACTGGGTAACGTTCTATCGGGAGCACCGACTGGGTTTCCAGATCCGGCGGGCGGCAGAGGCGGGAGGAGGACGGGCGGGTCTGATCGATGCCGTGGCACGGCTGATGGAGGGATTGCCGGCCTTGTTCCAGGGTTACCGGCCGACGGCCTCGGTGCTGCACGGGGATCTGTGGAGTGGGAACCACGACACCGACCGGGAGGGACGGCCGGTGATCTTCGATCCGGCGGTATATTACGGTGACCGGGAGGCGGACGTGGCCATGACCGAGTTGTTCGGCGGCTGCGGACCCGAGTTCTATGCCGCTTACGGGGCTGCCTGGCCTCTGGACCCGGGCTATCGGGTGCGGCGGGATCTGTACAACCTCTATCACCTGCTCAATCACTTCAATCTGTTCGGCGGGGGTTATGCCGGGCAGTCGGAGCGGGTGGCCCGGCGGTTGCTGGCCGAGGTGGGGTAAGGGAGGCGCTGAGCCGCTGCCCTTGAGTTACTACTCCCTGACTCCATCCGTTGCTTTCTAATTTCGCCCGTCACTCCCGCGCAAGCGGGAGTCCAGAATTTTCAGTATGCCACTGGATTCCCGCTTACGCGGGAATGACGTGTTCAGAACCCGGTAAGCGGAGGCGGCAGACGATCCTGTTACGGTTTACAGGCAGGGCGTGTCGGTATACCCCGGCGCGTCGCAATAATCATTCACCGCCGTGCGGCCGCCGTTGGCGCCGCTCCAGCGGGCCTGGTGCTGCACCTGGGACTGACTCAGGCGGGCGGCGGGCGTCACCGGGGGCAGGATGCTGCTCAGGGTGGTGGGGCTCATGCCCAGGCGTACTTCATAGAGGATCTTGTAGGCCAGCACCCGCCTGACGTAATCCCGGGTCTCGGAGAAGGGGATCAGTTCGGCCCATACATCGGCGGGGACTTCCGCGTCCCGGGGCAACCAGGAACGGACGCGTCCGGCCCCGGCGTTGTAGGCCGCCGTGGAGAGCATGGGATGGCCGCCGAAGTTGTCCAGGTTACGACGCAGGTAATAGGTGCCGATGCTCACGTTCAGGTCCGGGTCCAGCAGTTGCATGGGATTGCTGACCGTGGCGCCCACATGGGGGGCCATGGCGCGGCCGGTGTCCGGCATGATCTGCATCAGACCCATGGCCCCGGCATGGGAGCGGGCGTCCTGCATGAAGGCGCTTTCCTGGCGGGCCACCGCCATGGCCCAGGCCGGGTTGATGCCCTGTACCGTGGCCTTTTCCATGATCAGGGGCGCATGGGCCAGGGGGAAGCGCAGGTCGATGTCGTCAAAGCGTTGGGCGCGGGCGGCGGCGAAGATGGCCCGGTCATGCCAGCCAACCTGTCCGGCGATCAGGGCCAGGGCTTCCAGGTCGCCCCGGTCCCGCTGCTGCAGGCGATTCTGCAGGTGCATCCATTCCCGCCGGGCGTCGATGATGCGGCCCAGGGCGAGCATTTCCAGGGAACGGGCCAGAGCCGGGTCCTGGGCGACTCTTGCCATGCGGTCGGGGGTGACGTCCAGCGGACGGTGGCCGATGCGGTAGGGTCTCTCCAGACGGTCGGCGGCGAGGAAACCATAGAAGTTGCGTTCCTCGCTGACGCCGTCGTAGAGGGTCCGGGCACCGCGCTGGTCTCCCAGCTGCTCCAGGGCGCGGGCATGCCAGTAGCGCCAGGCGGCTTCCTGCCGGGCCTCGCCGCTCATGTGGGTGACGGCCTTGGCCACGGTTTCCCAATCGCCCTTGGCCAGGGCTGCCCGCAGTTGCCATTGCCGCAGCAGGTCGTCGAATACGGCGTCGGGCAGGGTGGCCAGGTGGGGCAGGGCACCCTGTTTTTCCCGCAAGGTCAGGCGCAGGGCGATGAAGCGCCGGGTCTCATAGGCATCCTCCCGGGCCATGCCCCAGTCGCGCCGGTCGGACTCCCACAGGGTCAGGGCTTCGCGGGGATCGCGTCGGGCCAGCCGGTTGAAACTGTGGACGATGGCGTCCCGGGCGCCCGGGTGGGCATCGGCGCGCCACTGGATGCGGGTCAGGCCGGTGGGGTCTTCGTAGAGGCTGAGCCAGCGGTCGGCCCAGATCCGGTCACCCTCGGGCATGTAGCGGCGCAGATATCGGGCCAGTCCGGGTTGGCCGGCCTCCATCGCCAGCCGGAAGCGTTCCCAGGCCAGTTGGGAGGTGAGACCACCGGCTTCCCGCCAGGCGTTGAACACCGGGTCACATTCACTGACCTGGGAACGACCCACCAGCCAGAGGGTTTCCACCCCGTCCAGGGCCTGGTCACGGCGGCCGGCCCTGAGCAGGGCGTTGTGATATTGGCAGGTGTGGGTAGCCCCGAGACCGCCCTGGTAATGGCGCAGGTAGTCTTCCCAGCGCCCCTGGCCGGCCAGGTGGGTGAGCCAGCGGGTGCGCAGGCGGTGGCCCAGGTGGCTGTCGCCCCAGCGTTCCAGGAACCGGTCCAGTTCGCCCGGTTCGATCCGCGGGAACCGGGCATTGAGGTCGGCGTGGATCAGGTAGGGCAGCAGGGCATAGTCCTGCAGTTCCCGTATCCCTTGCTGGAAGGCGGTGCGATTGCCCTGCTGGAGGGCACGTTCCGTCTGCAGGAAGCGCTCCCGCTGGGCGTCGGTGCCCGTGGCGGGGGCCGCGGCCAGGAGGCCGGGTAGGAGGATGAGTAGCGGGAGCAGATAGCCCGCCAGGCGGCGCGAAGACATGGAAAGAACCCCTTCCGGGTGGACCGGCGTATGCTTGGGGAAATGGCGACCTTGGAGGAACATCGAGCAAGCCCCTTTCCGTCATTCCCGCGAAAGCGGGGGTCCCCATAATTGTCAGTGTGTTACTGGATTCCCGCTTTCGCGGGAATGACGACGGTGTTCCGAGATTCCCGCTTTCGCGGGAATGACGGCGGTGTTCTGAGATTCTCGCTTTCGCGGGAATGACGACGGTGTTCCGAGATTCCCGCTTTCGCGGGAATGACGTGCTTTTAATCTTCTCGGCGTATTCCGAACCCTTCTTAAGATGCGACTTTAAGTGGCAATCCCGGGTCGTGCAAGAGGTGGCCTGCCGTTGCCGGATCTTCAGGCCTCCCGCCACTGTCCCGGCGCCAGTCCGTCCAGGGTCCAGGCGCCGATCCGTTGGCGAATCAGGCGCAGGGTGGGGTGGCCCACCGCCGCGGTCATGCGCCGTACCTGCCGGTTGCGGCCTTCATGGATCGTCAGTTCCAGCCAGGTGACCGGGATGTGCCTGCGCTCGCGGATGGGCGGGTCCCGCGGCCAGAGTCCCGCCGGTTCACCCATGATCCGTGCCTCGGCCGGGCGGGTGAGGCCGTCCTTGAGCGTCACGCCTGTCTCCAGGGTGTGCAGGGCTTCGAGGTCGGGCACCCCTTCCACCTGCACCCAGTAGGTCTTGCTCATGTGATGGGCCGGATCGGTGATGCGGGCCTGCAGGCGGCCGTCATTGGTCAGGACCACCAGGCCCTCACTGTCCCGGTCCAGCCGGCCGGCGGCGTAGACACCGGGGATGGGAACAAAGTCGGCCAGGGTCCGGCGGCCCTGGCCGTCGGTGAACTGGGTGAGGACGTCGTAGGGCTTGTTCAGCAGGATGACGCGGGTGGGTCGATCCTGCGGTTTCCGGACGGGCCGCCGGGGGGCGGATCTGTGCCTAGAGACCAAGGGGGTGACTTCCCGCGCTGCCCGGACTGCCGGTGAACAGCAGCAGGCCCAGGCCCAGGATCAGTAATCCCCCGGCGAGGGTGATGGTCTGGCCCACCCAGATCATGCCCCGGTGTTCGCCGCCGCCCGCCAGCCGGATCGCCAGATGGCGGGCCTTGACGGCCAGGATGGCCAAAATGGACACAGTGATGGCCGTGCCCAGGGACATGGCCAGGACGGCAACGATGCCGGCCGGCCAAAGGCCCAGCAGATGGGCGGCCGCCAGCACCAGGATGGCGCCGGTGCAGGGACGGATGCCCACGGCCACGATGGTGGCGATCATGGCGGGTAGACTGCCCGCTTCGGCCGCCTGCCGGGGCGTGACATGGTGGGCGTGACCACAACCGCAGCCGGGGCCGTGGGGGTGGGTCACGTCCCGGGGCAGGGCGGAGCGCAGGCCATGACCGGCCGGGGGCGTGACGGTGAGCGGTTGCAGTCGGACCGGCGCCGGTGCCGGTGCGCGATACAGCCGCAGATAGCCGCGCACCGCCCGCAGGCTGAGCCAGGCCCCCAGCAGGGCCACCAGGGCGAAGCTGATCTGCTCCAGCAGGTAGGCCCGGCCCATGGCTTCACGGGCGGCCATGCCGGCGATGAGCAGGACGCCGGATACCAGCGCGATGGCGGTGACCCCCTGCAATATGGCCGAGGCAAAGGACAGGCTCAGGGCGCGCCGCAGGTGCTGACGGTGGGTGAGCAGGTAGGTGGTGATGACGGCCTTGCCGTGGCCGGGGCCGGCGGCATGGAAGACGCCGTAGAGAAAGCTCACCAGGATCAGCGCCCCGGCACTGGTGGGGCCGGGGTTCTCCCGTACCTGCTGCATGCCGTCGGCCAGTCGGCGGTGCAGTTGGCGCTGTTGGGTGATGACCCAGGCCACCATGCGATCCCGCAGACCCGGTTCCGCTCGGGCTTCATCTTCGAACAACATCAACGGCTGGGCGGGTGCGGCCGCCGGCGCTCCCCCTCCGGTCAGTGGGGAGGCATGGACGTGGAGGGGCAGCAACAGGGCCGCCAGACAAAGGAGGATCAGTCGGAGCATCGGATTTCGGCGCGTTCGGCAAAGTGCTTGCCCAGGTCCGGGTCACCGGTCTGGTCGTAGTCCAGGGCCATGGCCCTGGCCACCAGGACCGGATCGGGGCGGGGTTGGTGGATGCGGATCTCGCAGCGCTCCGTGCCGCCCTCCAGATGGGGCACGGTGTTTTCGGCGTGCAGGATTTCAATGAAATAGGTGGGGTCGAAGACGGCATAACGCAGCGACGCCCGGGCGGGGTCCACGTGAGTCTGGAAATGCAGGGTGAAGCTCAGCGCCAGGCGCCCGTTGATCTCTTTGAGGGTGGGGGCCTCGGCACGCACGTCGCGGATGAGCTGTTCGCCGTGATGGATTTCGGTGAAGAAGTGGTACTCGGTGAGATTTTCGATCACCTGCCGGGCGATGTCCGCCAGCTTTTCTTCCCGGGTGTCGCCGGTGGCATTGTGAGCCATCTCGTCCAGCAGGAAGACGCTGTAGAAGGGGTCCATCAGCCAGGTCTGGCGCAGCCCGGTCACATGGCCGGTGTCGTCGAACACGGCGGTCACCTCCAGGTCGATCCAGGCATGAGGGTGGGCTCCGGCCGGGCTGAAGGTCACCGCCGACAGGGTCAGCAGCAGGCAACAGAGGGTGCGCAGGGGGCGTTGGAGTCCTGGGTGAGGCATGGGTGGTGTCTGCCGATAAGCGATCGATTTACAGGGACAGTGCCTGGGTGACCGGGGTTCCGTCCAGGCCAAGTTCCGCGTACAGGGCGCGCCACCGGGTTTCGTCATCGGGGCCGGGCCGCAGGTCCAGTCCTTCGGGTAGCGGTACTTGGCAATGAATGCCCGTCAGCCGCCGGGCCAGGCGCACGGTGTCCTGGTGGGCTTCGATCAGCCCCATGAGTCGCCTGGCGCCTCGGATGGGCATGTGGGCCACGGCGGGGATGTCCGCCAGCAGGGCTTCCAGGGTGTCGGTGCGTCTGAGCAGGCGGGCGGCCGTGGTCATGCCCACGCCGGGGATGCCGGGGATGTTGTCCACCTTGTCGCCCGCCAGGGCCAGTTGGTCTGCTACTTGGTCCGGGCGGACGCCCAGCATCTTGCGGATGCCGCCGGGGTCCAGGCGCCGGTTTTGGCGCGGTTCCCACCACAGGTCGCCGTCGGTCACCAGCTGGGTCAGGTCCTTGTCGCCGGTGGCCAGGATCACCGGATGCCCGGCCCGGCGTTCGCGGGTGGCCAGGGTGCCGATGAGGTCGTCGGCCTCGTATTCCCGGCTGGACAGGGTGGTCAGGCCGTGGGCATCCAGCAGTTCACGGCAGAGCCGGAACTGGCGTTTCAGGGCCTCCGGGGCCGGGGGGCGATGGGCCTTGTACAGGGGGTAGATGGCCTGGCGATAGTGCCTGCCCAGGCTTTCGTCGAAGGCGAAGGCAATCCGTTCGGGGTGTTCTTCCCGCATCAGGTTGCGGACGAAATTCATGAAACCCACGACTGCGTTCACCGGTTGCCCCCGGGGGCAGGTGAGGGTGTCGGGCAGGGCGAACCAGGCCCGGAAGATGAAGATGCTGGTGTCGATGAGATAGGTGGGTGTGTTCACGGCGGGATTGTATCAGGCCGGGCCGTGCGGGATGGCTTCAAGTGCGGGCGATATCTGTTACCTTGCGGGTTTACCCCCAAACGCCGTCTGCGCGGCGAAGGAGTTGTCATGAAGGTGACCGTGGAGCTGGATGCCACTCCGGAAGAATTGCGTGCCTTTCTCGGCTTGCCCGATGTGGCGCCGCTGCAGAAGGAAATGATGGATGATCTGGCCCGGCGTATCCGTGAGGGTCAGCAGGGTTATGAGTCCCTGACCCTCATGCAGCCCATGCTGCAAAGCGGCATCGCCAATATGGATGCCATGCAGAAGTTGTTCTGGCAGGCTTTTACCCAGAGCGGTAGTGATTCCGAAAAGAAATGACCGTCCCATTGCCTGAGCATGCTTTCTGCTAGAATTCCGGCCTTGTTCATCCTATCGAGTACTCTGGAGGTAGTTTCATGAAGAACCCCGTGCGCGTTGCCGTCACCGGCGCGGCTGGCCAGATCTCCTATAGCCTCTTGTTCCGCATCGCCTCCGGCGACATGCTCGGCAAGGACCAGCCGGTCATCCTTCAGTTGCTGGAAATCACCCCCGCCATGGATGCCCTGCGTGGCGTGGTGATGGAGCTGGAAGACTGTGCCTTCCCGCTGCTGGCCGGTACGGTGATCTCCGACAAGCCGGAAGAGGCCTTTGCCGATGCGGATTACGCCCTGCTGGTGGGTGCGCGTCCCCGTGGTCCGGGCATGGAGCGCAAGGACCTGCTGGAGGCCAATGCGGCGATCTTCTCCGTGCAGGGCAAGGCCCTGAACGCGGTGGCCGGCCGTCAGGTGAAGGTGCTGGTGGTGGGCAATCCTGCCAATACCAATGCCCTGATCGCCCAGCGCAATGCACCGGATCTGGATCCGCGCAACTTCACCGCCATGACCCGTCTGGACCACAACCGGGCCCTGGCCCAGCTGGCCGGCAAGACCGGTGCCGCCACCACGGACATCCGTCAGATGATCATCTGGGGCAATCATTCCGCCACCCAGTATCCGGATATCAGTCAGGCCACCGTGAAGGGTGATGCCGCTTCCGGTCTGGTGGCGAGGGACTGGTATGAGGGTGACTTCATTCCCACCGTGCAGCAGCGCGGTGCCGCGATCATCAAGGCCCGTGGTGCCTCTTCCGCCGCTTCTGCGGCCGGCTCCGCCATCGATCACATCCGTGACTGGGCTTTGGGCACGCCGGATGGTGACTGGGTGAGCATGGCCGTGCCTTCCGACGGCAGCTACGGCATTGAGGAAGGTTTGATCTACTCCTTCCCCGTGACCTGCAAGAATGGCGACTACAGCATCGTGCAGGGCCTGGAGATTGATGAGTTCAGCCGCGGGCGCATGACCGTGACGGAGCAGGAGCTGCGGGAAGAGCGCGACGGCGTGGCGCATCTGCTGCCCTGAGGGTTTTCGCCCCCCTTGTCTCCTTGGGGGAGAAGGGGGGCGTTCGGGATTTTTTCAACATCCGTGACTGGATTCCCGCGTTCGCGGGAATGACGGGTGTAAGGGAATGACGGATGTGCAAGGGAATAGCGGGGCTGCGTTTGTGTAAGCGGTCTGTTCCCACCCTCGTCGTCACTCCCGCGAAAGCGGGAGTCCAGGTTGGGCTGAGCACTGCTGGATTCCCGCGTTCGCGGGAATGACGGATGAGAAGGGAATGGCGGATCTTTAATTTGCCGGACCGGCGGTCCCCTCTGTTTGCCGGGCAAACAGGTCATGTTCCGAGGCGTCAATGATCTCCACGTCGGCCCAGTCTCCGGGTCGCAGTGCCTCCCCATCTTCCACGAAGACCAGGCCGTCGATCTCCGGTGCGTCTGCGCTGGAGCGGGCGATGGCGGTGCCGTCCTCGTCCAGATCGTCCACCAGCACCCGCATCCGGCGCCCCACCTTTTCCGCCAGCCGGGCCTCGCTGATGCCGGCCTGTACCTCCATGAATCGGGCCATGCGCGCCTCCTTGACGGACTCCGGCACCGCGCCGGGCAGCTCGTTGGCGGGGGCGCCGTCCACCGGTGAATAGGTGAAGCAGCCTACCCGGTCCAGTCGGGCCTCACGGATGAAGTCCAGCAGGGTTTCGAAGTCTTCGTCCGTCTCTCCCGGAAAACCGACGATGAAGGTGCTGCGCAGGGTGATGTCGGGGCAGACTTCGCGCCATTGCCGAACTCGCTCCAGCACCCGTTCCGCGGCGGCCGGGCGGCGCATGGCCTTGAGAATGCGGGGGCTGCCGTGCTGCAGGGGGATGTCCAGGTAGGGCAGGATGCGTCCCTCCGCCATCAGCGGGATCAGGTCATCCACATGGGGGTAGGGGTAGACATAGTGCATCCGCACCCAGACCCCCAGGCTGCCCAGGGCCTCGGCCAGGCTCTGGATGTGGGTGCGCAGGGGCTTGCCGCCCCAGAACCCGGTGCGGTATTTCACGTCCACCCCGTAGGCGCCGGAGTCCTGGGAGATGACCAGCAGCTCCTTGACGCCGGCGGCCACCAGGTTCTCCGCCTCCTGCATCACCTCGCCCACGGGGCGGCTGACCAGATCACCGCGAAAGCGGGGGATGATGCAGAAGCTGCAGTGGTGATTGCAGCCCTCGGAGATCTTCAGGTAGGCAAAATGCCGGGGGGTGAGGCGTACTCCCTGGGGTGGGACCAGGCTCTCGAACGGGGCGTGGGGGGCGGGCAGATGGGCGTGTACCGCCGTCATGACCTGTTCGTAGGCATGGGGGCCGGAGACGGACAGCACGTTCGGGAAGCGGTCGCGGATCTTGTCTGCGTCTGCGCCCAGGCAGCCGGTGACGATGACTCGGCCGTTTTCCGCCAGGGCCTCACCGATGGCCTCCAGGGACTCGGTGACGGCGGCATCGATGAAGCCGCAGGTGTTGACCACCACCAGGTCGGCATCGGCGTAGCTGGGAGAGACGCCGTAGCCTTCGGCGCGCAGCTGGGTGAGGATGCGTTCTGAGTCGGACAGGGCCTTGGGGCAGCCCAGGCTGATGAAACCGACGCGGGGAGGCAATGCGGAGGAAAGCTGGTTCACGGATGACTCGCAAAAGGGGCGGCGGGGGGGGCCAAAATGGCTGCCCATCCACGCGCGCCTTGTATCTGATGGGATCATCCAGTATATTGCCGCTCTTTTCTTAGCGCTATACAGGCTTTCGAGGGTGCTTGCATGAAGGCGGATATCCATCCCGATTACCACGATGTCACCGTGACCTGCAGTTGCGGCAACACGTTCACCACCCGTTCCACCCAGGCCGGTAACAGCCTGCAGGTGGAAGTATGCTCCGCCTGCCATCCGTTCTATACCGGCAAGCAGAAGATCGTCGATACGGCCGGCCAGGTGGACAAGTTCCGTCGTCGTTACGGAATGTAAGATCGGGCCGGATTTCGTGGCTCGATTGACCGGTTTGAAAACAGGGGCGCTGCTGGTCGGCGCCCTTGTTGCGTCCGTGGCGGGCATGGCCCAGGCCGTGACGCTGCCCGATGCCTGCGGCGGCCCGGCGGGGCGGGTGGAGCAGGCCCGGGTCAATCATGTCTATGACGGGGATACCGTGCGCCTCTCCGACGGTACCCGGGTGCGCATGATCGGCCTGGATACCCCGGAGATATTCCGGCGGGAAAACAGTGCCGAACCTTTCGGCCACGAGGCCCGGGATGCCCTGATCGAGATCCTGGAGGCCCATGACCATCAGGTGCTGCTGGTGCTTGACCGTGAGCGTCGGGATCACTACCGACGGCGTCTCGCCCACCTGTTCACCCCGGACGGCAAGTCCATCCACGCCGAGCTGCTGGCCCGTGGTCTGGCGGTGGCGTTGACCATCCCCCCCAACGACTGGAATCTGCAGTGCTACCGGGATGCGGAGGCCCAGGCCCGCGAGGCCGGGCTGAAGATCTGGGAGCAGGAACATCTGCGGGTGTTCAATTCGCAGGAGTTACCCCCGGATACCGAGGGTTTCCGGCAGGTGGAGGGCCGGGTGGTGCGTCTGGGAGAGAGTCAGCGTTCCCACTGGATCAATCTGGAGGGGAATGTGGCCTTCCGCATCGATCATGAGGATATGATTCATTTCCCGGGGCTGGACCCGGCGGTGCTTCAGGGGCGGCAGGTGATGGGGCGGGGATTGGTCTACAGTCACCGGGGCCAGGCGCGCATCCGCATCCGCCATCCGTCGGATCTGCAGATTCTGGATTGACCTGCACACCGGCCCGCGCCGGGCATCCCCCGGCGCGGGCCTCTCGTGTCAGTGGCCGGTGGGGTGCAGGCCTCCGGGCAGGTAACGGCCCAGGCCCAGGTGGTTGAGCATCTTCACGGCCTTGGCGCCGGCACGCTGCCCCAGCACCGCGTGGATGTGGCTTTCCCAGTCCGGTTCGGCGGTGTCCAGCAGGTTTTTCAGGTACAGGCCCGCCTCGGTTTCCCCCTCCAGATCCAGTCGTCGGCTGAAGAACAGGGTGTCCGGGTCTTCACTGCGGGTGGCCAGGCGCCAGAAGTCTTCCAGACGACCCCGAATGCGCACGTCCCAGTCATTCGCTGCCTTGCAGTCCCAGTGGGTGACGCCCCCATCCTTGACCCGGAAACAGATGCTGCCGGAATGATCGGTCACCGCCAGGCAGATGCGCTTGCCTTCCAGCGGACCCAGTTCATCAGCCGCAGGCTGACCCTTGAGCATGTGATTCATGAGGGCGGAGAAGACCCGGGTATGGACGGCGTCCGGAAGCAGGCGAAGGCCGGCGCCCAGGGGCAGCAGGATGGGGGGCTTGGGAAGATGCATGGCAATACCTGTGACTGTCGCGGTATGACGGGTGTGTCCTTGGTAGCCTGAAATTCTAGCCCGTATCGAGGGGACGCGGCCAGTCTTACGCCGGGTTGCCGAGCATGTCATCCAGTGCCCGCAGTCGTGCCACCGTCCCCACGTCCTGCCAGATTCCCCGATGATGCCGGCCGCCGACCCGCCCCTGGATCATCGCCGCGCGCAACAGGGGCGCCAGCGGGAAGCGCCCCGGTCGGCAGTCTGCAAACAGTTCATGCCGATACCAGCCGACGCCGGAGAAGGTGAGGCGGGGCTCGCCCGCCGCCATGATCCGCCCGTTGTTCTCATGGAAATCCCCCCTCGGGTGATGGGGCGGATTGTCCACCAGGACCAGGTGGGCCAGATCCTGTGCAGGCATTGTCGGCGGCGTCAGCGGGTGATCCGTCCAGACATCGCCATTGATCACCAGAAACGGGTTCGAATCCAGCCACGGCAGGGCCTGAAAGATTCCGCCGCCGGTTTCCAGTGCCTCGTCCTCGGGGGAGTAGCGGATGCGCAGTCCCCAGTGACCCCCGTCTCCCAGGTGTGCCCGGATCTGTTCCCCCAGATGGGCCAGATTGATGATCACGTCCCGATAACCGGCGGTGGCCAGACGCAACAGGTGGTACTCGATCAGGGGGCGTCCGGCCACCGCCAGCAGGGGCTTTGGGGTATGGTCGGTGAGCGGTCGCATGCGTTCGCCCCGACCGGCGGCCAGGATCATGGCGTGCATCAGTAGCGAGCCTCCGGCAGGCCCGGGGCCGGGTCCGGCAGGGTCGTCGCCAAGCCGTTCATGCGCGAGGGCTCCCAGGGCTGGTGCATGCCGTTGCGGGCCAGGGCCAGACGGTGGGTGTGGGGCAGGTGGGCGTCATACCAGGCCCGTACCGGGGCCAGGGCCGGGTGGGCCAGTTCCTGTTCCAGCAGCCGCCACAACCGCGGCAGGTGGCGCAGATAGGCGGGCTTGGCGTCCCGGCGCCACAGACGGGTGAAGATGCCGATGATCTTGGTGGTACGCTGGGCGCCCAGAATCCAGAAGCTGTCGTCCAGGGCGGTGGCATCCAGACCGGGGAAGGCGTCCCGGTAGCGTGCCATCATGGTCTCGGCCACCCCGGGGTCCACGTCCCGGCGGGCATCCCGGAGCAGGGATACCAGATCATAGGCGGGCGAGCCGATGAGGGCATCCTGGAAGTCCAGCAGGCCGCAGGCGGCGACCCCCTGGCGACCGGCCAGGACCATCAGGTTGTCCACATGGTAGTCCCTGAGCACCAGGGTATGGGGAAGGGCGCCGGTCTGAGGCAGGATGCCTTGCCAAGCAGTGACGAAGTCCCGGCGGATCTCATCGGGACAGC
The DNA here is from genome assembly GCF_022227845.1 of Ectothiorhodospira lacustris. Lineage (GTDB taxonomy): Bacteria > Pseudomonadota > Gammaproteobacteria > Ectothiorhodospirales > Ectothiorhodospiraceae > Ectothiorhodospira > Ectothiorhodospira lacustris. The sequence continues at coordinate 57,459 of NZ_JAJNQN010000006.1, forward strand.
GGTCGCCCCTGGCTTCCGGCCAGTACCAGTCCAGCAGTAGCAGGGCCTCGTTGAGCAGTACGGATTCGCTGTAGGCCTCGATCCGATGGGCATGGTGATGGCTCCAGCTCCGGTGGAGGGCGATCAGGGCGTCGGTAGCCAGGCGGTAGAGTCCGTGTTCATCGGCGCCGTCCGCGAGGGCACGGCTGAAGGTGTGATCGCCGAAATCCTCCAGCAGCAGAAAGCCTTGCTCGGCATCAAAGCCATGGATGCGCGGGGCACTCAGGCCCAGTTCCCGGAGGATCTTTGCGATGTGCACGAAGTCGCCGGCGGACTCCCGGTCCGGCGGGGCGTCCATGATCACCCAACTGCGGTTGTATTCCCAGATTCGGTAATAGCGCCGGAAACTGGCATCGGCGGACAGCAGTCGGGGCATGGGGGTGTCTTCCCCGATCATTCCCCGTAGCCAGGCATGCAGATCGGCGCGTCGGGTATTGGGGGTGGCACTGGTTTTCATCAGTTTGCAGGGCGGGTTTCGGTGGGGGGACCTTCATTATTACACGCCTGCAGGCTTCGCCAAGCGCGGGTTCGCGATTGCGGAGGGTTTCCGCCGGACCCTATACTGCAGGCCAATATCCGGTACGTTTCAAGCGCGCACCCCGTTCGGTGCGGAAGGTATGCTGCATGCCCCATTCCAACTGGGCGATCTGGCCTGGGAGTCCCTATCCGCTCGGGGCCACCTGGGACGGTGAAGGGGTGAATTTCGCCCTGTTTTCGGAACACGCTGAAAAAGTGGAGCTCTGCCTGTTCGACCCCAACGGTCGGCGGGAGCTGGAGCGCATCGAGGTGCGCTGGCAGACGGACCTGGTCTTTCATTGCTATCTCCCGGAGGCCCGTCCGGGTCTGCTGTACGGCTATCGGGTCCATGGCCCCTATGAGCCGGAGGCCGGTCACCGCTTCAATCCCAACAAGCTGCTGCTGGACCCCTATGCCAAGGCCCTGCATGGCCAGGTGCGATGGAGCGATGCCCTGTTCGGTTATCGCATCGGTTCCAGCCGGGAAGACCTGCTCATGGATCGCCGCGACTCGGCTACCGGCATGCCCAAGTGCCAGGTCATCGATACCGCCTTCACCTGGGGGGATGACAGGCCGCCCCGCACCCCCTGGCATGAGACGGTGATCTATGAACTGCATGTGAAGGGGTTTACTGCGCTGCACACCCATGTCCATACCGCCCTGCGGGGGACCTATGCGGGCCTGGCCACGGCGCCGGTGATCTCCTATCTGCAGCGTCTGGGCGTGACGGCGGTGGAGATCATGCCGGTGCAGGCCTTTCTGGATGACCGGCACCTGGTGGAGAAGGGGCTGCGAAACTATTGGGGCTACAACTCCATGGGGTTTTTTGCGCCGGACATGCGCTACTGCGCTTCCGGTCATGTGAACGAATTCAAGACCATGGTGAAGACCCTCCACACGGCGGGGATCGAGGTGATCCTGGATGTGGTCTACAACCATACCGCCGAGGGCAGTCATCTGGGACCGACCCTCTCCTTCCGGGGTATCGACAACAGCGCCTACTACCGGCTGGTTCCCGAAGACCGGCGCTATTACATGGATTACACCGGTTGCGGCAATACCCTGAACATGCGCCATCCCCGGGTGCTGCAGCTCATCATGGATTCCCTGCGCTACTGGGTGCTGGAGATGCACGTGGACGGTTTCCGCTTCGATCTGGCCTCCGCCCTGGCCCGTGAGCTGCATGAGGTGGACCGGCTGGGGGCCTTCTTCGACATCATCCACCAGGACCCGGTGTTGTCCCAGGTGAAGCTGATCGCCGAGCCCTGGGATCTGGGGGAGGGGGGCTATCAGGTGGGCAACTTCCCTGTGGGCTGGACCGAGTGGAACGGTCGCTACCGGGATACCGTGCGGGCTTTCTGGAAGGGAGAGCACGGACTGATCGGTGACATGGCCTATCGTCTCACCGGTTCTTCAGACCTGTACGAGTCCAATGGACGTCGTCCCTATGCCAGCATCAATTTTGTTACCTGCCATGACGGGTTCACCCTGGAAGACCTGGTGGGCTACAACCACAAGCACAACGAAGCCAACGGCGAGGACAATCGGGATGGGGAAAACCACAACCTGTCCTGGAACTGCGGCGCGGAGGGACCCACGGACGACAAGGAGATCCTGGATCTGCGGGCGCGCCAGAAGCGCAACATGCTGGCCACCCTGTTCCTGTCCCAGGGCATCCCCATGCTGCTGGCGGGGGATGAGCGCGGGCGCACCCAGCGGGGCAACAACAATGCCTACTGCCAGGATGCGCCGCTGTCCTGGGTGGACTGGGAGCTGGATGAGCATGCCCGGGATCTGATCCCGTTCGTGCAGTATCTGATCAGGCTGCGCAAGGATCATCCCGCCCTGCGTCGGCGACATTTCTTCCAGGGACGCCCCATCATGGGGGCCGGGGTGAAGGATCTGGCCTGGCTGCGCCCTGACGGTGAGGAGATGAAGGAAGAAGACTGGCAGCAGGGCTTTGCCCGCAGCCTGGGCATGTTCATCGCCGGTGATCTCTTCGAGGAGTATGACGAGCGCGGCCGCCGGGTGCGGGATACGGACATGATCCTGCTGTTCAATGCCGGCCACGAGCCGATCTCGTTCCGGCTACCACCGGAGCCTGCCCGTACCCGCTGGGAAGTGCTGCTGGATACGGTCTATCCTCGCGGACCCCGCCCGGACCACCGGATGTTTCACAGCCATGAGGTGTATCCCCTGCAGGCGCGGGCGGTGGTGCTGATGCTCAATGCCAGCCGGCCGGTGCGGCGGCAGAACGGCGGCGACTGAACGTCACCGGGTCAGACCATGCTGATCCGGTCTGCGGCGTTTTCCAGGGGCGCCGCCGTCGGGTGATGGGGCGCGCTGTCGGTATCGGTCTCGCTGAAGGCGTAAACCACCTCCGTATCGATGCGCCCGTCGGCGTGAAGCTGTAGCCGCCGGTAGGCCGGGGGCAGGAGGTCGAGCTGGAAATTGCGGGTGCGGGGGGCGAACTGCACGCAGGTGGAGGGGGTGCCCATGAGCCGGACCCCGTTGCGGACCTGATCCACCTGCTGGTGCACATGTCCGAACAACACGCCGCGAACCTGCGGATGCCGGTCCAGTACCTGGAAGAAGGCTTCGGTGTTGCGCAGGTTGATGGCATCCATCCAGGTGCTGCCTACGAATACCACCGGGTGATGCAGGGAAACCAGGGCGTTGCGGGCAGGGTGACGGGTGAGCACTTCATCCAGAAAAGCCAGCTCGCCCTCATCCAGGTGGCCGTGGGGTTCACCGTCCACGACGCTGCACAGACTGACGAACAGCCACTCGCCCCGGGACACGGCCTTGCGGCAGCTGAGGTTGTCCTTGCAGAGCACGTCCTCCATGACCTGGGGGTCATCATGGTTGCCGGCCAGACACTGGATGGGCCAGGGCAGGGGGTTGAGCAGGGTGCGCAGCCGGCGATAGGCGCCAGCGACCGGGTCATGCACCAAGTCGCCGGTGGCCAGCATGAGGTCCGGCGCCTTTTCCCGGCGGCGGATCTGCTCCAGCACCAGCCGGAGGCTGTGATCCGTATTGATGCCGGAATTCATGATATCCCCGGGGCGTTCGCGCAGATGCAGGTCGGTGATCTGAATGATGCGCTGCGGTCTTGCGAAGGGTCCATTCAGGCTCATAAGCGACTTCTCCTTGACCCAAACGGGTTCCATCGATACTCAGGCAGTTTGATGCATGTACGGCAGGTTGGTTTCCGAGTATAACGAAAGAGTTTGACGCTGCCTTGACAGGCTGCATGGAATCGGTCTTTTTGGAGACAAATGAGCATGTCCAATCTCACCACGGAGCTGGATCAGCGTCTGCAGGCCTATCTTTGGTCGGTTTCCCTGCGCGAGCCCCCGTTGTACCAGCGTCTGCGGGAGGAAACGGCCCATCTGCCCGAACACAACTTTCAGGTGGCCCCTGAACAGGGGCAGTTCCTGGCCTTGTTGGTGGAGTTGACCGGTGCCCGCCGGGTGCTGGAGATCGGCAGCTTTACCGGTTACAGTGCCCTGTGGATGGCGGGTGCGATGCCGGAAGAGGGGCGCATGGTCTGTTGTGACGTCAACGAGACCTGGACCGGGATTGCCCGCCGTTACTGGGAGGAAGCGGGATTGGGTGATCGCATCGAGCTGCGGCTGGCCCCGGCCATGGATACCCTGGATGGCCTGCTGGCGGACGGTGCGGCCGGTACCTTCGACCTGGCATTCATCGATGCGGACAAGGCCAACTATGTCCACTATTACCGTCGCTGCCTGCGGCTGGTGCGTCAGGGTGGGCTGATCTGCCTGGACAATACCCTGTGGGCCGGCCGAGTGGCGGACCCGGATGACCATGCCCCGGAAACCGAGGCCATCCGGGCCTTCAACGCCTTGATTCATGAGGACCCCGCGGTGAGCCTGAGCCTGGTTCCCATCGGGGATGGGCTGACGGTGGCCCGGAAACGCTGAGCCCTGCTCCCCCGGCGGTGAAGAGGAGGGTATACTTCGTCCTTTCACCCTCTCCGGTCTTTTCGGCAGTGAGGATCCGTGATGAACGTCGATCTGCCCGAAGGGTATCGTCCCGATGCGGATGAGCCCTACATGTGCCCCAGACATCTGAGCTATTTTCGCCGTCAGCTGCTGCAATGGCGTGACGAACTGCTGGATGAGTCGGAGCAGACCATCCGCAATCTTCAGGAGGAGCAGTGGCGGGAGCCGGACCCCAACGACCGGGCCAGCCGTGAAAGCGATGCCAGCCTGGAGCTGCGCACCCGGGATCGCTACCGCAAGCTGCTGGGCAAGATCGACGCCGCCTTGCGGCGCATCGATGACGGCAGCTACGGTTATTGCGAGGAGACCGGCGAGCCCATCGGCCTACGCCGTCTGGAGGCCCGTCCCATCGCCACCCTGTGCATCGAGGCACAGGAGCGGCATGAGCGCGACGAGCGCTTCTCCTGATCAGGCCGTGATCAGCCCGGCTTGCGTCGGGCCTCCGGCAGGGGCTTGATGAAGATCTTGGAATTGCGCTGATAGTTGTACATCTGCTGCCGGGTGATGGGCAGGGCCTTGAGTTCGCCCGGCTCGAACCCCCGTTCCCGGAACCAGTGGGCGGTTCGCGTGGTGAGGACGAACAGCCGTGTGATGCCCATGGTCCGTGCCTGTGACTCCAGATATTCCGCCAGCATCTCGGCGCGACCGCCCCCCCGATAGTCGGCGTGGACCGCCACGCAGGCCAGTTCTCCCACCTGCTCCTCCGGGAACGGATACAGGGCCGCGCAGGCCAGGATCATGCCGTCCCGTTCGATCACGGAGAACCGTTCGATCTCCAGCTCAAGCTGCTCCCGGGAACGGCGCACCAGGATACCCTCCGCCTCCAGCGGCTGGATGAGTTCCAGAATGCCGCCCACATCCTCGATCTGCGCCTGGCGCAGACGTTCGAAGCGTTCGCCGGTGATCAGGGTGCCGGCCCCTTCGCGGGTATACAGCTCCATCAGCAGGGCGCCGTCCTGGCACCGATCGACGATATGTACCCGCTCCACCGCCTGACGACAGGCGGTGATGGCGCTGCGCAGGTGGGCGGCCAGTTCATCGGGGATGCTGCGTGGTCCCTGGAGCAGTTCCTCGGCCTGGTCCGCCGTGAGATGGGTGATGGGGACCTGATCCCCGTCCCGCAGGTCCTGGGTGTCGCTGAAGAAGATCAGCTTGTCCGCCTTGAGCGCGACGGCGGCAGCGATGGCCACGTCCTCGGCGCTGAGGTTGAAGATCTCGCCGGTGGGGGAGTAGCCCATGGGCGGCAGCAGGACCATCTCGCCGGACTGGAGGTGTCGCCGCAGTCCTTCCGTATCCACCCGGCGAACCTCGCCCGTGTGCAGGTAATCCACCCCGTCGCGCACCCCCAGAGGGCGGGCGGTGACGAAATTGCCGGAAGAGACCCGCACCCGCACCCCGGACATGGGGGTATTGGCCAGTCCCATGGACAGCAGGGCCTCGATCTCCACCCGCAGGGAACCGGCGGCATCCTTGACCGCCCGCAGGGCCTGCTCGTCGGTGACCCGCAGGCCGTTGACATAGCGGATTTCAGCCCCTTGGGCGCGTAGCCGCGCCTCGATCTGTGGGCGTGCCCCGTGCACCAGCACCAGACGGACCCCCAGGGTCTGCAGGATGGCGATGTCGTGGAGCAGGGCGGCAAATCCCGGCTGCAGGGCCGCCTCGCCGCCGAAGGCGATCACAAAGGTGCGATCCCGGTGGGTGTTGATATAAGGGGCGGCGTCGCGGAACCAGGCGACGTGGGGGGCGATGGGGGCGTGTTTCAATACCTTGATGTCCTGAAAGCTCGGTGGAAAGGGTCATATCCTAATAGAATCGGACCCCAGGCCGACATCCCCCGGCCGGCGGGTTTTCCATCATGGCGACATCCGTCAGGTCCATCAGCCGGACGAGTTTTTGGGTCTGGATCAGACCAAACCCGCCCAGGACCTGATCAAGGGGCTGATACAGCGGTTTTGCTATCGTTAAGTGGTGTAGACTTCTCGTCATCTTCCCGGCTCTACGGGCCCCCTTTCCGTCCCGGTCCTCCCTTTAGTGATCCGCCCCGCCCAGCTTTCCGATATCCCCGCTCTGCTGGCAATCGAGCAGCGATGCTTTTCCAGTGATCGACTCTCCCGCCGCCAGTTTCGCTACCTGCTGACCAAGGGTAAGGCCCATACCCTGGTGTTTGACGAAGGGGAGGGGATTCTGGGGTATGTGCTGCTGCTGTTCAGTCGCGGCACGTCCATGGCCCGACTGTATTCCATTGCCGTGGATGGTGCCGCCCGCGGACGGCGTCTCGGCCTGCAACTGGTGGAGGCCGCTGAAACCGAGGCCCGGGAACAGGACTGTGCCTATCTGCGCCTGGAGATTCGCAAGGACAATCAGGCCTCCATCCGCCTGTTCGAATCCCTGGGCTATCGCCGCTTCGGCGAGTACGGGGATTACTACGAAGACCACATGGATGCCTGGCGTTACGAAAAATCCCTGGCGCCGCATCTGCAGCCGGACATGGTGCGGGTGCCTTTCTACGAACAGACCCTGGATTTCACCTGTGGACCTTCATCGGTGATGATGGCCATGAAGGCGCTGGACCCCGCCATGCACATGGATCGGCGTCTGGAGCTGCGTCTGTGGCGAGAGGCTACCACCATTTTCATGACCGCCGGACATGGGGGGTGCGGCCCTTTCGGTCTGGCGCTTTCCGCCGCCCATCGCGGCTTCGGGGTGGAACTCACCCTGAACGACGAGCGCATGCCCCTGCTGGATTCCGTGCGCAGTGAGGAGAAGAAGGAGGTCATGCGGCTGGTGCAGGAGGACATGCTGGATGAGCTGCGGGAGCGGTGCGTACCGGTCCATTACGGTACCCTGAGCGCGGCGGATCTGCGCGCCCGTTTCGAGGCCGGGGGCATCCCGGTGGTGCTGATCAGCTCCTACCAGATCTACGGTGAGAAGTTTCCCCACTGGGTGGTAGTGACCGGTTTTGATGATCACTTCATCTACGTGCACGATCCCTTCGTGGATTATGACAACGGTGAAACCCCAATGGATTCCATCAATATGCCCATCCTGCAGCGGGATTTTGAGCGCATGGCCCGGTACGGCAAGGCCGGGCTCAAGGCCGTGCTGGTGGTCTATCCTCGTTCGTAGTCTTCCCCACCACAAAAAGGAGAACACTATCCATGTCGGATCACGTCCTGCTCATCGAGCAGCCCGGGGACTGGAAGCCCCATTTCCCCGAATACCCCGTGGTGGTGGCTGAGGACTACCTCACCAATCCCAGGTATTCCAGTCATACCCGTCTGCGGGTCATCAACCTGTGCCGCAGTCACCGTTACCTGAGCGAAGGCTATTACTGCTCTCTGCTGGCGGAAGCCCGTCAGCACAAGGTGGTGCCCACGGTGCGTACCCTGCAGGACCTGTCCAGAAAATCCATCTACAGCCTGGATACCGAGGACATCGACCGCAAGGTGGCCCGGGTGCTGGGGCGCAAGCGTGCCGGCCTGCAGCCCACCGCCTTCGAGATCACGGTCTTCTTCGGCCAGTGCGCCCCCAAGGAAATGCACGAGATCGGCCAGCAGCTGTTCTCCATCTTTCGGGCGCCCATGTTCAAGGTGGAATTCAGGCTGGTCGGTCAGTGGCGCATCGAAGCCATCAAGCCCCTGGCCCTGAACAGCCTGACCCCGGAGCAGGAAACGGCCTTCTTCGAGGCTCTGGACCATTATCTCAAGCGTCCCTGGCGCAAGCCGCGGGGGCCGCGAAACTTCAAGTATGACCTGGCCATCCTGCAGAACCCGGACGAGGATCTGCCGCCGTCCAATCGGGCGGCGCTGAACCAGTTCGTTCGCCAGGGCAAGGCCCTGGGGCTGGAGGTGGACCTGATCGACCGCAAGGATTTCGGCCGTCTGGCCGAGTTCGATGCCCTGCTCATCCGCGAGACGACCCGGATCGACCATTACACCTACCGTTTTGCCCGCAAGGCGGACAGCGAGGGGATGGTGGTGATCGATGATCCGGATTCCATTCTCAAGTGCACCAACAAGGTCTATCTGGCGGAACTGCTGGCGGGACAGAAGGTGCCCACGCCTAAGACGCTGATCCTGCGCAAGGAGAACATCCTGGCGGCCGAGGAGGTGATCGGCTATCCGGTGGTGCTGAAAATCCCCGATGGTTCCTTTTCCCGGGGGGTGTTCAAGGCGGAGGACCGGGCGGCGCTGGAAGAGATCAGCAAACGTCTGTTCAAGGAGTCGGATCTGATCCTGGCCCAGGAATTCGTCTACACGGAATTTGACTGGCGAGTGGGGATTCTGAACAAGCAGCCCCTGTACGTGTGCCAGTACCTGATGTCCAAGAAACACTGGCAGATCGTCAACCACCAGGCCAAGGGCAGCCTGCGCCAAGGTGGATTCCGCACCCTGCCGGTGGATCAGGCCCCCCCCTTGGTGGTGAAGACGGCCCTCAAGGCTGCCAACCTGATCGGTGACGGCCTGTACGGCGTGGATCTCAAGCAGACCGAGCGCGGCGTCATGGTGATCGAGGTGAATGATAATCCCAATCTGGATGCGGGCGTGGAAGACGAGGTACTCAAGGAGGGACTGTATCAGGCCATCATGAAGGACTTTGTACGGCGTCTGGATCTGATGCGCAGGCGTTGATGTATCACGGCTGTTACACCCGGCCCGAGGTTGCTGAAAGTCGCTTGGGTAAAGGTGCGTACTTGATCTTCACGGCACTGAAGGCGGGGCGGGGTGTAACAGCATAGATACAGTTTTGGCGGGGTAAATCGGCACTATCCCGCAAAAATATGGGCGGCCTATTCTTAAGTATCTATTAATACTGGTTTTTTCCTTTGCTGGCTCGGTCCTTGCTCAATGAGCCCTCGGGTACGGCAGGTCGTATGCACCTGCATATCCGAACCTGGCCCATGTGAGGAGGAACGATTTCATGATGACTTTCAAGAAGACTGCGATTTCAGCCGCTGTTGCCCTGGCATTCGGCCTTTCCGGCGCTGCATGGGCGGATGTTGGTAATCCCGGTGACGGTGATGGCGACAGAAGCGCACAGGGTGCTTATGATTCCTTCAACGCCACTGCCGCGGATTCCTTCAACAATACGGCATCGGACTCCGGCAACAACAGCTGGACCGACTCTGCCAACGACAATTCCGATAACAGCCTGAACACGAGCATTGCCGATTCCGGCAATACCCAGGCGGACAACAACTCCGATAACAGCCTGAACACGAACATCGCCGATTCCGGCAATACCCAGGCGGACAACAACTCCGATAACAGCCTGAACACGAGCATTGCCGATTCCGGCAATACCCAGGCGGACAACAACTCCGATAACAGCCTGAACACGAGCATTGCCGATTCCGGCAATACCCAGGCGGACAACAACTCCGACAACAGCCTGAACACGAACATCGCCGACTCCGGCAACAACATGTCGGACAATTCGAACAATTCGGATAATTCCAATAACTCCGACAACAGCCTGAATACAAGCATTGCCGACTCGGGCAACAGCCAGGCGGACAACAACTCCGACAACAGCACCAACACCACTATTGCCGACTCGGGCAATAACCAGTCGGACAACAGCCTCAATACGAGCATTGCCGACTCCGGCAACAGCCAGGCCGACAACAGCACCAATACCAGCATTGCCGATTCCGGTAATAACCAGTCGGATAACAGCATCAATACGAGCATTGCCGACTCGGGCAACAGCCAGGCGGACAACAACTCCGACAACAGCACCAACACCAGCATTGCCGATTCTGGCAATAATCAGTCGGATAACAGTATCAACACCAGCATTGCCGACTCGGGCAACAGCCAGGCGGATAACAACTCCGACAACAGCACCAATACCAGCATCGCTGATTCCGGCAATGACCAGTCGGACAACAGTATCAATACCAGCATCGCCGATTCCGGCAATGATCAGTCGGACAACAGCATCAATACCAGCATTGCCGATTCCGGTAATGATCAGTCGGATAACAGTGTGAACGGCTCATTCAATATCTCCGACTCCGGTAATGATCAATCGGATAATTCCGATAATTCCGATAACAGCATCAATGACTCCTTCAATACGAACATTGCCGACTCGGGCAATAACTCGTCGGATAATTCCAATAACTCCGATAACAGTGTCGTGACTACGACGACCATCGATAACAGCGTGGCTGACTCTTTCAATGTCAACATTGCTTCCATGGTGGTGTCTGAAAATGACCTGAGCGGTGCGGTGACGGATACCTATTTGTACATTGAAGGGGAAGGCAGCTATAACTCTTCCAACATGATTGGGGACAGCGGATTCAGCAACTCCGCAGGTATCACCCAAGTGGCACAGAATGCCGGGACCAACAGCTTGGTGCAGCAACAGGTGTCTGTCCAGGCTCACCTGGGTCTGCCGGGCGGGAATGGTGGCAGCAACTGAGAGATGGACCTGAGTTCGTGATGGCTCAGGTACTGCGCGAACGGCGGACTTCATGTCCGCCGTTCGCGGCTGAAACCAAATCCCAGACTGTGGAGGTATGCGAGGATGTTCGGGTACGAAAAGTCAAGAGCAGTCCTTGCCGGCACCACCATGCTGCTGATGGTAGGAACGACCATGCTCCTACCTGTTCATGCAGATGATTTTGCTTTGCCCGTCGCGGTGGATGTGGACACTCTGGAGATGCAGAGGGCCAAACAAAATATATCGACCCTTCAGCTGAGTCATATGACTTCCAATGCGGGTCTTTCGAATACAACCATGGAGGGGGTATTTTCCAGCGGGGACAACGTCCTGAGTATGGGTGTATTGGAGCACGCTCAGGGTATCAATACGATCATTCAAAATACGGGACATAATGTCATCATCCAGGAGTCCCTGATACTGAATGTCAATGTTTCACCCTGATGCCGTGATGGCGAGGCTATTTGTCGTGGGCATGCTGGTCGGTGCTGTCATGCTGACCCTGCCCGCCGGTTTGCAGGCATCCGGGGTGGTGCATGTTCCGGGTCTTGTGGGCAGCCATGAGGTGGGCGTGACCAGCCTGCAGGCGATGCGCTTCAAGACGGTGATCCGTCAGCGCTATGACTTCAGTTGCGGATCCGCGGCACTGGCAACCTTGCTGACCTATCATTACGGACGGCCTGTTTCGGAACAGGATACCTTCAATGCCATGTTCGAAATGGGAGACCAGGAACGGATCAGGATGCAGGGTTTTTCCATGCTGGACATGAAGCGCTATCTGCAGACACGACAGGGGCTGGGGTCGGACGGGTTTCGTCTCCCCCTGGAAAAGCTGGATGAGTTGGGTGTGCCGGCCATCGCCCTGGTGGATATTGACGGGTATCGGCACTTTGTTGTGATAAAGGGGATTCGTGACGGCCGTGTATTGCTGGGGGACCCGGCCTTGGGTGTTCGGGATTACTCCGTGGCCGGATTCAAGGATATCTGGAGCAACGATATCCTGTTCCTGATCCGTGACGAGGTCAGCCGTGGTCGTGAGCATTTCAATGCGCCGGTGGCTTGGGATGCGCTGACGAAACCACCCTACGGGACGGCACTGGCACGCGATGGGCTGTCCAATTTCATACTGTCCCTGCCCAGGGCTTCCGACTGGTAGTTGAGGAGGGCATATGGGTGACGTGCTGCATGGCATGGTTCGAAGGATGGCCGTCTTTCTGTGGGTGGCGGCAACACCGTTTGCCTCGTCCAAGGCGGACCCCTCCTTCCTGGAGTCCCTGGAATGGGCGCGGGTGCCGGATGCTGAACTGGCAGAGCAGCGCGGGGGGCTGGTGCGGCGAGGTGGTTTCGAGCTGACGCTGGGCCTGGAGCGCATCACCGCCATCAATGGTGAGGTGATGGCCCACACCGTCCTGCTTGACTCGGCCGGTACGCGCGTGGGCCTGGAGGCTTTGGGTGGCCTCCACGTCATGACCGGGTTGGACGGCATGCGGATCGAGCAGCTTTCCGGGGCCGGGTGGGCCACCGTCATTCAGAACACGCTGAATGAGCAGATGATCGTCAACCACACCATCATGAATATCGGTCTGGCCGGCCTGGACCTGTCCCGGATGGAACTACAGCGTGTCATGGATGCGGGCCTGATCCAGGGATTGCGCAGCTACTGATCCTTGAGGGCTGAAAATGCCTCAGAATCTGATTGGAAAACGCAGGGACACCTGCGCATCCGGTGCTGCGGAGGTGGCACCGATACCGACGGAGAAGTTCATGCTGGTTCGGTCCGACAGGCGGTGGGACAGGCCCCATAGAAAGGTTCCCACCTGCACGCGGTCAAAGGTCGGATTGAGAGGGTCTCCTAATTCGCGCTTGGTTTTGAACACGATGCTGTGGTCATAGCCGAAACTCAAGGAAGTTCGATTGTTCAGGGCAAATCCGGTCCCCAGGCTGAAGCCCAGGGCATTACCCGGGTCGATCTTGCCTTGGTCATTGCCCACGTCCCTTTCCAGGTTCCACACATAGCTGATGTTGCCGTAGATCACGGCGGGGTCTGTGGAGTAAATGACCGTGAGGCTGGGCTGTACCGCCCAAAACCCTGAGCCGGTAGGCTGTTCAAGGAAGATATCAACGCCAGGGATTTCTTCTCCGGTACTGTCTTTTGCCGGCACCCGGTCCACCTCAAAAGGTGAGGTTCCCGTGGTGCTTTTGACGCGCAGATTGCCGATAAAGAAAGGCTTCCCGGTGACTGCGCGATTGAACTGATAATGTAAACCCAGTTCAATATCGCCAAGTCCCATGCCATCGGACCCTGTGACCTGGTCCGCGGGTGTCCCCACCAGAATCTCCCGGCGTCGCAAGGACTCATCCCGCCAGACGTAGGGAATCCGCAAGCCCACTTCCACCCGGTCGGTCAGGCCATACCGCAGGGCGATGGCCGCCGTGAGGGTGTCCCTTTGCACCTCGCTGACGTCGATGAGCCCGATGGCGATGGCCGGCAGGATGGTGAAGCCGTCGATGGCCACGGTGGTGGATGAACTGTGGATGTACTGTAATGAGGGTTCCACCACCCACTTGCCCTTTGGGGTGAGCAGTCCACGCTCTTCGAAGACCGCTGCCACATCGGCCTGCCGCTGATCCTCGGGGGGGCGTTCCCCCACGACTTCCGGGGTCTGCGCCCAGGCCGGGGATGAGGCCAGGTAGATGGAAAGGATGGAGCCGGTTGCGAAAAATACGAATTTCCCAGACTGTGACATGCAGTCATTCCTATGTGGGCAGGTCTATGTGGGGGTGATCCTGCATGGCTGAAACGTTTCAGGGATTGCTGGACACGGACTGCCGCGTGGGTTCTTGCCCCGATAACGGGATGTCATGGCGGCGGGCCAGTCGGTACAACGTGATGCGCGAGACGTCGAGCCGACGTGCGGCGGCGGAGACATTCCCTTCGCAGAGTTGCAGGGCATCCAGGATGGCCTGGCGTTCGGCATCCGCGCGGATGGTCTCCAGGCTGGCGTGTTTGCTCTCGGCGACCAGGACATCCTCCAGTCCCAGGTCCACCGGCTGGATGTAGCGATGTTCGCACAGTACCAGCGCTCGCCGTACCCGGTTGATCAGTTCGCGGACATTGCCCGGCCAGCGATGGTCACGAATGGCCTCCATGGCGGCCGGGCTGAACCCCTTGACCGGGGTGGTCCGATCAGTGGAAAACTTGCGGAAGAAATGCCTGGCCAGCAAGACCGAGTCGCAGCCCCGCTCCCGGAGTGGGGGCATCTCGAAGCGGAGGACATCCAGTCGGTAGTAGAGGTCTTCCCGAAAGCGTCCCGAATGGACCGCGGCTTCCAGGTCCACATGGGTGGCGGCGACCACCCGGACATCAACCTTTTCCTCATGATCGCTGCCCACCTTCTGGACCGTCTGGTTCTGCAGGAATCGCAGCAGGGCTGCCTGGACTTCCAGCGGTAGGTCGCCGATCTCATCAAGAAACAATGTGCCGCCGTTGGCCGCCTGAACCCGGCCTGCCCGGGCCTTGTGGGCCCCGGTGAAGGCCCCGCGCTCGTGGCCGAAGAGTTCGGACTGGATCAGGGAGGCGGGGACGGCGGCGCAGTTGATGGCCTCAAAGGGGCCGTCGGCCCGCGGGGACTGGTCATGGACCGCCTTGGCGGCCACTTCCTTGCCGGTGCCGCTTTCTCCGGTGATGAGTACCGGGGCGCTCACCCGGGCCACCTTTTCAATGGTACGCATCACCTGGATCATGGACGGGTTTTCCCCGATCAGGGGGCTGTCCCGAAGCTTCACGGGGAGAATGGGGGTCGTGTGGAGCAGTTGCGCCATCCCCGAGGCATGGCCGAGCACCACTTTCAGGCGATAGGGATCAATGGGCAGGGAGTGAAAGTCGTGGCAGCAATGGCGAAGCAACTCTCTGATCCGGTTGTCCCACAGCAGAGAGGGTTCCACCAGGGCCACCCATTCGGTGTCGCGGTGCCGGCGCAAAAAGGCTTCCAGGTTCGGCAGGGTGTTCAGGGTGGGCGGCTGCAGCAGGAAGGCGCCGACCGGCACGGGGTTCTGGCGCAGGAACGCCTCGGCTTCGGCCAGGGTTGTAGCCGCAAGCACATGCCAGTTGCTGCCCAGCGGCGGTGGGCTGGGTGCCTGGGAAAAGTCGATCCAAAGTAGCCGGTGATGGGAATCTCGGCCTGGGTCCATGTGGTACTCCCCCGGTACGTCCCTTTCCTTGGCGGCGTGTGACAGATGACCGTGGATTTGAATGCATTAATCGCGCCGTTTTTTTTAAATTTATTAATTACAGAGACTTATCGTTATTTCTTATGGGTGAAGGTTATTTTATGTAAATAATTTCGACGATTCGGGCGAATCAGCGGGGCAGTCCTGTCACGGTTTGCCCGGACTGAACCCCGTGATCCTGGAACCATCCTCGGCGCATCTCCAGGGCATAGCGGGCCGCTCCCGTGGAATGGTGCAGGGTGCGACTGTGGGGTTGCATCCGGGCGATGTTCAGGATTTGCCCCTCCTCGTCGATGAATGCGACGGAGAGCGGCAGGGGCGTGTTGAGCATCCACATGGCCACCGGTTCGGGCTGCTCCCAGACGAAGAGCATGCCGTGGTCCGGGGGCAGGGATTCCCGGAACATGAGTCCCCGGGCACGCAGGTCGGCGGTGTCGGCCACTTCGGCGGTCAGATGATGGGTGCCGATCTGCAGGGGGATGATGGCCAGGGTGCCGGAGTCCGATGCCTCACCGCCTGCCTGCTCCTGGGTGGGCAGGCAGGCGGTGACCAGCAGTGCCGGCAGCAGCACCAGCAGCGGCAGGCCCATTCCCATCAGCATCTTTCCGGAAAGCCCAGTTCGTCCAGGCGCTCGGCCAGGGTGTCCCGCAGGGTCGGGTCGGCATCCACGGTGACGGTGCCCGCGGCCACGTCCACCGCCACTTGGTGGACCCCGGGTATCTGTCCCAGGCCTTTCTTAATGCTGTTGGCGCAGGCGCCGCACTGGATGTTGCTGACATTGAGGGTGATGCTCATGGATCGGACCTCCTTTAATGACGGAATCTTCGGGGGCTGAACAAGTCATCCCCGTGTTTAACAGGACATGGCCCCGTTTGAAAAGGTCACCTCCTTAATAGGTTACCTCCTTCTTAGCACGTCATTCCCGCGAACGCGGGAATCCAGTCGCAGGCCGGCCCCTGGGCTCCCGCTTTCGCGGGAGTGACCATGCATGAATGGAGGGGAGTGACCGTGCATGAATGGAAGGGGGGGGCGGCGGTCGGTGTGGTGTAACCCGCCCGCTTTTTTTCTGTCCCGTGAGCCGACGGTGTAAACTGTGCGGTCTTGGCAGCATTTCGGAGTTCACCATGCCCCAGTACAGATCCCGCACCTCCACCCATGGCCGTAACATGGCCGGCGCCCGCGCCCTGTGGCGTGCTACCGGCATGAAGGACGGCGATTTCGGCAAGCCCATTATCGCCATCGCCAACTCCTTCACCCAGTTCGTCCCCGGGCACGTACACCTCAAGGACCTGGGCCAGCTGGTGGCCCGCGAGATCGAGAAGGCCGGCGGCGTGGCCAAGGAGTTCAACACCATCGCCGTGGACGACGGTATCGCCATGGGCCACGGCGGCATGCTCTATTCCCTGCCGTCCCGGGAGCTGATCGCCGACGCAGTGGAGTACATGGTCAACGCCCATTGTGCCGATGCCCTGGTGTGCATCTCCAACTGTGACAAGATCACCCCCGGCATGCTCAATGCCGCCATGCGGCTGAACATCCCCGTGGTGTTCGTCTCCGGCGGCCCCATGGAGGCGGGCAAGGTGACCCGCGGCGAACAGGTCATCAGCCTGGACCTGGTGGATGCCATGGTGGCTGCTGCCGATCCCCATGAGAGCGATGAAACCGTGATGGAGTACGAGCGCTCTGCTTGTCCCACCTGCGGTTCCTGTTCCGGCATGTTCACCGCCAACTCCATGAACTGCCTCACCGAGGCCCTGGGCCTGTCCCTGCCGGGCAACGGTTCCCTGCTGGCGACCCATGCCGGGCGCCGGGAGCTGTTTCTGGAGGCGGGGCGCCTGGTGGTGAATCTGGCCAGGCGTTACTACGAGCAGGACGACACCGCCGTGCTGCCCCGCGCCATCGCCAGCCGCGAGGCCTTCGAGAATGCCATGAGCCTGGACATCGCCATGGGGGGCTCCACCAATACCGTGCTGCACCTGCTGGCGGCGGCCCGGGAGGGGGAGGTGGATTTCACCATGGCGGACATCGACCGCCTCTCCCGCAAGGTACCCAACATCTGCAAGGTGGCCCCGGCCACCCAGAAGTATCACATGGAAGATGTGCACCGGGCCGGTGGTGTGCCGGCGATCCTGGGTGAGCTGGACCGTGCCGGACTGCTGCACCGGGGTGTGCCCACGGTACACAGCCCCACCCTGGCCGATGCCCTGGCGCGTTGGGATGTGGCCGCAAGCGATGCCGCCGAGGCCCATGAACGCTTCCTGGCCGCCCCCGGCGGCGTGCCGACCCAGGAGGCCTTCTCCCAGTCCCGGCGTTGGGATGCTCTGGATCTGGACCGGGATCAGGGCTGCATCCGTGCGGTGGCACATGCCTATTCGAAGGATGGCGGACTGGCGGTGCTTTACGGCAACCTGGCTCCGGAAGGGTGCATCGTCAAGACCGCCGGGGTGGACGAGAGCATCCTGGTGTTTTCCGGCCCGGCCCGGGTGTTCGAAAGCCAGGACGCGGCGGTGGCGGCGATCCTGGGTGATCAGGTGAAGGCGGGGGATGTGGTGATCATCCGTTATGAAGGCCCTCGCGGTGGCCCGGGGATGCAGGAGATGCTCTACCCCACCAGTTACCTGAAGTCCAAGGGGCTGGGCAAGGCCTGCGCCCTGGTGACGGACGGACGTTTCTCCGGCGGCACCTCGGGCCTGTCCATCGGGCATGCGTCCCCGGAGGCCGCCGAAGGCGGCAACATCGGTCTGGTGGAAGAGGGTGACATCATCGAGATCGATATCCCGGCGCGGGTGATCCGCATGGCCGTGGAGGACGCGGAGCTTGAGCGTCGGCGGGCGGCCATGGAGCAGCGGGGTGACAAGGCCTGGCAACCGCTGGACCGTCAGCGGGTGGTGAGCCAGGCGCTCAAGGCCTATGCCCTGATGGCCACTTCCGCAGCGCGGGGTGCGGTGCGGGATATTTCCCAGCTGCAGGTGAAGCGGTAGGTTTTTCGGCGTTTCCCCTCACCCCAACCCCTCTCCCGCAAGGGGAGAGGGGCTTTTCCTGCATCCTTCCAAAGGGATTTGATTGCCTATGGCGAGGTTCTCCCTTCTCCCCCGGGGGGAGAAGGGCGGGGATGAGGGGGGAAGCATAACCCCGGCTAAAGGGTGATCGTCTCCTCGTACGCCGGCACCCGGGCATCGATGCCGTGTTCCTGCCGCAGCAGGTTCGCCAGCGCATCCCGGGCCCGGGGTTCGCCGTGCACCATGTAGAACACCGGCTTGTCCTTGAACCCCTTCGCCCAGGCCACCAGCTGACGCTGCCCCGCATGGGCGGAGAACCCGCCCAGGGTGTGTATTTGGGCCTTGACCGCCACTTCGCTGCCCAGCAGCTTGACCCGCTGCACCCCGTCCACCAGCATGCGTCCCAGGCTGCCCCGTGCCTGGAAGCCCACGATCACTACGTGGTTCTGTTTGCGCCACAGGTTGTACTTGAGATGGTGGCGGATGCGCCCGCCGGTACACATGCCGGCGCCGGCGATGATGATGGCCCCGGACTTGATCCGATTGATGGCCATGGACTCATCCATACGGCGGGTGAACTGCAGGATGGGCAGTGATGCCTCCAGGCGCTCTCCGGAGGCCTGGCGGAGCTGCTTGAGATCCTTGCCGTTGAGGGCGCCGCGGCGCCTGGCATACAGTTCCGTGACCTGGATGCCCATGGGGCTGTCCAGGAAGACCTTCTGTTGGGGCAAGCGGCCCTCATGGTAGAGCATGCCCAGGTGATAGAGGATTTCCTGGGTCCGCCCCACGGCGAAGGCAGGGATCAGCACGTTACCGCCGTCCCGGTCCGCCTGGGTCAGGATCCGGGCCAGTTCTTCCAGAGTGTCCCCCAGGGGACGATGATCCCGATCGCCGTAGGTGCTTTCCATGAGGACCACGTCGGCATGCTCAGGCTGGGTCGGTGCGTGCATCAGCGCGGAGTCGGGGTTGCCCAGGTCGCCGGAGAACACCAGGTGCCGCTTGCGCCCGCCGTCATCCACGATCAAATCCACAATGGCTGAGCCGAGTATGTGGCCCGCATCGCGAAAGGTCAGGTGAATGTCCGGGGTCACGGATTCCGCCCGGCCATAGGGTAGGGGTCGGCAGAGTATCAGGGTGGCATCCACGTCTTCCTGGGTGTAAACGGGTTCGATCAGGGGTTTGTCTGCCCGTTCCCGCCACTTGTTCTCCCATTCAATGTCCTTGGACATGACATGGGCGGCGTCCCGCAGCATGATTCCCAGCAGTTCCAGGGTTGAATCGGTGCAGTAGATGGGACCCTGGAAGCCGTCGCGCACCAGCTTGGGCAGCAGACCGGCATGATCCAGGTGGCCGTGGGAGATGACCACGGCGTCCACTGTTTTGGCCAGGTGGCCGAGGGAGCGGCGGTTGGCTTTGTCGGCCTCCGCACCGCCCTGCTGGATGCCGCATTCCAGCAACAGGCGGCTCTGTTGGGTTTCCAGCAGATAGCGCGAGCCGGTGACTTCGCCGGTGGCACCCAGGAAAGTAAGCTTGGACATGTTCAGAGGATTCCCATGGTGTTGGTGAACTTGCCTGAATGGGATGTTCGGATCATCGCTCCCGGCGATAGATCAGGTCCATGCTCTGGGCGTCGGTACCGGATCTGGTTTCCAGGCTCAAGGTCCTTGTGAGCTGGTAATTGAGCATCACCGTGGAGCTCTGTTGGAACAGCCCCATCGCGTAGCGCAGATACAGCCTGGGGGAGAGATAGCGTCCCATCATCAGGGCGGCATCGTCCAGGTCCGTGCCGGTGTCCACCGCGAATTCGTCCAGGCCCAACTGCTGCCCGATACGGTCGGTGATGAAGGCGCCCCGCTCAATGCCGTACATGGCAATGGCCGAGGCAATGGCGCCGGCATCCGTCTCGCTGCCACCGGATAGGGGGCGGCCGGTGACCAGAAAGGCGAGGGCCTCGCTGTCTTCCATCGCCGGATCGGAGAAGACCCGTGAACGGGGCTCCTCCAGGGTGCCGATGATTTCGATGCCCACCAGCACGTCATGGACCGGTATGCGTCGGGAGGCCCTCAGATTAAGGCCGGGGTTTTCCGGCGGCCCCTGGAACAGGAACACCCCGCGTTCCACGGTCAGATCCTGGCCATAGGATCTGTAGCGCCCTTCATCGACCCGCACTTCACCGATCAGTCGTGTGGACATCCCCGGCGTCTCCTGAACCATCACGTTGCCGCTGAGCCGCGCCTCCAGGCCGAAGCCGCTGATGCGGACCTGCTCGCCCAGGATCACCCTGACCCGGGCGATCACCTGTAGGGGCAGGGTCTCATCGGTGCCGGCATCGATGATGATTTCGTCCCGGGACACGGAGACCGCCTGCTGGGGCATCTCCAGCAAAGTGAGTGTGGCCTCGGGAATGGTCACGTCGCCCCTGACGATCACCCGTTCACCCTGCACGGTGATGCTGAGGTCCGGGCTGATCAGCAGTTCCACATCAGGGCGTCGGGCGGCCTGGAAGCGCTCGCCCTGAATGCTCAGGCTGACGGGGTATTGGTTACCCGGGTCCAGCAGGGCATGGCCGCTCAGAGACAGCCGTCCGGGTCCGGAACGTACACCGCCATCAAACACCAGGCGCTCAGTCCCTTCGTTGCGGGCGGTCAGGGTCAGTTCATCAAGGCTGATCCCCAGATCCGGGACCTGCATGCGGCCGTCGGTCAGGGTGATCTGCCCGTCGATCAATGGATCGGATAAGGTGCCGGCCAGGGTCAGGTCGGCACCGATCCGGCCTGCCGGTTCCCGGATCTGGGGTACCAGCATCTCCAGCCAGCGCAACTCGGTCAGGTCGGCTCGGGCAATGCCCTGCAGGGTCAGTTCACCGTCCGGCCGAGGCTGGGCGGTGACCCGGGCATTGACGGTGCCGCCCTCCAGAAACCCGAATTGCAGGGTTGTCTCGATGTCCCGGTTTTCAACCCGCAGGTCCACACGGGCCTGCTGGTAGGCGATGATCTGCTCATCGCCCTCCAGCCCCTGTACGCGCAGGTTGCCGTCACTGGGCAGGATCCGGGCCTCCAGGCTCAGGTGTTCATCCAGCCGCAGGTCGGCCCGGGCGTCCAGATAGCCGTCCAGTTGCAGATTCGGAGGCAGCAGGGGCGTCAGGCCCTCCAGGGCCAGATCCGACAGGCGTAGCCGGGCCTGGCCGCCGGCACCGTCGGACCAGGTGCCGTCCAGGCAGAGTCGGGCCTCATTCTGCAGCAGGCAGAGTTGTCCCAGTTCGGCGCTTTGGGCCGACGCTCGTAGGGGGACGGGGGTTTCCAGTTGCCAAGTGCCCGCCAGGGGCTGGTCCAGGTTGAGACGGGTAAGGCGGCCGCTCCAGGCCGTGGGAACCGAGTCAGCCAGGCTGCCCGCCAGGCTCAGGCCCAGTCGCCCCTGGTCGGCGTCCAGATCCAGCCGGATCTGGTGATCGTCACCCCGCCCTTCTCCCGTCAGGGTCAGGCGTTCCAGGTTCAGGGCCTCGCCCAGGCGCAGTGCCTCGACGGTCAGGTTCAGTTGCAGCGGGCTCTGAGGTGAAAGGCCGGCCCGCAGGTCCAGATTCAGACGACGCAGGTTCAGATCGCCGTAACCCATGCCCTGGCCCTGGGCCGTGGCGGTGATCTGCGGGCTGTCCAAGGGACCCTGAACCTGTCCGCGGGCCTGAAGCCGGCCTTCCAGGCCGGGCCACAGCCCCGGCAGGTCCGGGGCCTGCAGGTCAAAGGCCAGATCCAGACGTTCCGTAACCGTACCCCGGGCGTTGAGACGGTTGTCACCTACGGCAAGCTGCAGGCCGGGGGATTCCAGATGGGTGCCGGTCACGTCGATCCGGCCCTGTCCACGCACGGGGAACCCGCGCAGGTTGCCGGATAGCTCGCGCAGATCAATCCGGGTTATGACTCCCCGGGTGTCATCCAGGCGCCCTTCGCTGCGCAATCCCAGCTGCAGTCGGCCGGGCAGATCGGCGACAAACCGGCCGGGCTCCAGATTCCGCCCCTGCAGGTCCAGTGCCCAGGCCAGGCCTTCGTGCCAGGTCACCCGGCCGCTCAGATCCAGGTCACCCGCCTCGCTGCGGATGGAGAGGGGAGTCGGGTGCAGGGATTCCATGTCGCCCTCGGCGGCCAGGCTCAGGGTGAGGGTAGGCCATTGATCCAGGGTAACGGCGGTGTCCAGGTTCAGGGTATAGGCATCAGGTCGGCCCCGGGTTACCAGCCTACCCTCTGCCAGGGTGAGGGACCCTGCTTCCGCCAGATCAAGGGTGAGGGCCTGCCAGTGGTGGGTCAGGTCCACGGACAGGGCGGTGATGGGGTTTTGTATCTCACCCTCACTGACGAGAGCCACGGGGGCAAACACCCGGTGATGGAGCGTCAGCCGGGTCAGATCACCCTGCATGGTGAGCTGTCCCCGGGCCTGCTCGGCGTTCGGCAGGAGGTCGCCGGCAGCCTCGGGCAGGGGCAGGTTCCAGTCCAGCCCCAAGTCCACCGGGTAGGGCTGCGCCAGTCCGGCGCGGCCCGCGGCCAGGACATGGGCGAGCGGGCTTTCCATCGCCAGGTGACGGATCAGTACGTGTTCCTGATCCAGATGCAGGGACAGGCGCAGGCTGTCCACTGCCAGGGGTTCGGCCTCGGGGCCGGTGCGAAAGCGGATTTGCCGGATCTGTCCCTCGGGCAGGTTCACCACCACCGGCATGGGGATCGACTCGGGGAGGCTGAAGGGCTCGTCGGCAGGCGGCGCGTCCGGGTCCGGGGTGAGGGTTAGATCCAGCTCCGCCGCCTGCAGGGTGAGTACCTCGATCCGCAGTCCGGTCAGCGGCAGCAGGGCTACCCGGACCTCCAGGTGGGCCAGTTCGGCGGTGACGGCGTCGTGGCGGTACCGGACATCCCGAGCGGTCAGGCCCTTGAGCAGATTGCCTTCCAGGCGCCCGATCTCCAGCTCTCCGGGGATGACGCCGCCCCCCACCTGTACCAGTAGCCGGGCACCGGACTGGGTGCCCACCAGGAAGGTGAACAGGGTGAACAGCAGCAGAACGATCAGCAACAGTGCAGCAAGAAGACGCCGGATCACAGATCCATTCCCATGGTCAGGTGCAGACGGAAGTTGTCATCGCCGTCGATGGGATGGGCGATGTCCACCCGGATGGGGCCGATGGGTGAGCGCCAGCGTACCCCGGCACCGATCCCGTAGCGGGCATTCCATTCGTTGAGATCATTGAAGGCGTTGCCGCCGTCGGCAAACACGGCCACGCTCCATTGGTCTGCGAACGGGTAGTCCATCTCGATGCTGCCGCTGGCCATGTGGCGGCCGCCGATGATGTCGCCGTCGTCGTTGGTGGGCCCCAGTTTCTGGTAGCCGTAACCACGTACGCTGTTGTCACCGCCAGCGAAGAAACGGATGGAGGCGGGTAATTTGGCGAAGTCCTGCACGGAGGTGGTGCCGGCATCGGCCCGCAGCAGCAGGCGTCCTTCCCCCAGGGGCATGATGTACCTGGCGCGGCCGGTGGCCTGGGCGAAGCTGATCGAAGACAGCAGCTCCTCGGATGCCCCGCGCAGGCTGAAGTTCAGGCGCCAGCCCCGGCGCGGGAAGATGGGATGGTCCGCCTGTACGCGCGACATCTGGAATCCGGGCATGAGCAGCGTGGTGCTGTCACGGACATCGGCCACTTTGAAGTCTTCGCGCTCGAACACCAGTGAGCGGGTCTGGATCCATCCCGAGGGTAGTTGTCGCAGATGGGCGATGCCCAGGCCGTAGACGTCACTCTCGGAGGTGTCGGTGCTTTCGCTCTGGTAGCCGGCGGTGAGGTTGATGCGTTCCCGGGCCGGATCACCCAGGGGGATCTCATAGCCGATCCCCACCCGGGTATTTACCGCTGAGACTTCCAGTTCGGCGTTATAGCGGTGGCCGGCCCGGTTGGCGCGGTGGTTTTCCACCCCCAGGCGCACGCGCGGTCCCTTGTCGGTACTGGCCCCGATCCCGGCCAGGTAAGACCACTTGTTGCGCGGGGTCAGGGTGATGTGAATGGGGACCTCCAGGTCCTCTGCCTCATCGGCGCGGGGGTCCACGCGCACGTCGCTGAAATAGCCGCTGTTCATGAAGGCCTGCTGCATGCTGATCAGGCGGCGACTGTCATAGACATCCCCCTGTTCGAACGGGATGAATTTACGCACCAGCCTGTCATGGAAGGTGTCCTGCTCCAGCGTGACCGGACCCAGGAAATAGCGGGGACCGCTTTCCAGATGGACCACCAGGTCCGCTGCCTGTTCCTGTACGTCGACCCGCATCTGGCTGGTGGCGATGCGGGCATCCAGGTAGCCCCGTGCCGTTGCCTGGCGGTTGAGGCCGCTCTTGATCTGTTCGTAGCGATCGTGGCGGAGCCGATCACCGGGGCGGATGGGTGGGGACTGGAGCAGTTCATCGAAGGCGGGATCCTGTTCCGCCTCGCCGATGACCCGGAGGTCCAGGCTGCGGACCCGCACCGGGGGGCCGGGCTCCAGGTCCACCTGCAGGGACCAACAGGCTTCGTTGCGCTGGAAGTCCAGGGTGAACCGGGGTTCATAATGCCCCAGGGCACGCAGGGCACTGCGGATTTCCCGGTCGGCGGCACGCAGCAGGGGGCGTTCCCGCCACTCGGGCAGATCGCATCCCTCCCGGGACAGGCCCATATGGGCACGAATGTTGTCCGTGATTTCATCGCCCACATCGGAAATGCGGATGCTGGGCTCGCCCTGGGCCAGGCCGGGGAGCAGGCCCAGCAGCAGGATGAGCACGGGCAGCGGGCGCCTGGCGGGGCCAAGGTGTCCGGCAGGCGGGTGAAAGGCGGTCATCAATGACGGCGTCCTGGTCTTGTTTCCCTATCAGGTTAGCCGCAAAGCTCACCGTTCGGGAAGGGCCTCGCCGTCAACCCTTGCCCCGGGTGCGGGTCTTGTGGGGTTTGCCGTTCTGTTCGATGAACTGGATGATGCGGCCGGCCACGTCGACGCCGGAGGCGGTTTCGATCCCTTCCAGGCCGGGGCTGGCGTTGATCTCGATGACCACCGGGCCATGGTCGGAGCGCAGGATGTCCACACCGCAGACGTTGAGGCCGACGATCTTCGCCGCCCGTACCGCCGTGGTCCGCTCCTGGGGGGTGAGTTTCACCGGCTCCGGGGTGCCGCCCCGGTGCAGGTTGGAGCGGAATTCCCCTTCCTTGGCCCGGCGCATCATGGCGGCGACCACTTTGCCGCCCACCACCAGACAGCGCAGATCCGTGCCACCGGCCTCCTTGATGAACTCCTGCACCAGGATGTTCTGGCGCAGGCCCATGAAGGCCTGGATCACGCTTTCGGCGGCCTTGCGGGTTTCCGCCAGCACCACCCCCACCCCCTGGGTGCCTTCCAGCAGCTTGATCACCAGCGGTGCACCCTGCACCTCCCGCAGCAGGTCGTCGATGTCGTCCGGGGAGTGGGCGAAGCCGGTCACCGGCAGGCCGATCCCTTCCCGGGACAGCAGCTGCAGGCAGCGCAGCTTGTCGCGGGCGCGGCTGATGGCCACGGACTCGTTGACGGGGAACACCCCCATCATCTCGAACTGGCGCAGTACGGCGGTGCCGTAGAAGGTGATGGAGGCGCCGATGCGGGGGATCACGGCGTCAAAACCGGTCAGCTCGCTGCCCTTGTAGTGGATGCTGGGCTTGTCGGAGGTGATGTTCATGTAGCAGCGCAGGGGGTCCAGGACCTGGACCTGATGTCCCTGGGCCTTGGCGGCCTCGACCAGCCGACGGGTGGAATACAGGCGGGAATTTCGCGAGAGAATGGCAATTTTCATGCAAGGCTTCGGGGCTTGGAAAAGGCGGGCCAAGCTTGAGGCTTTGCGTGGGCTTGGGCAAGAGGAAAAGCCCTTCTTCCTCGCCGAGGAAGAAGGGCGGGGCAGCCATCAGCCCATGGCCTGCTGCCGGGGGGAGCGGCGGCGGCGGTGGTTCAGGATGACCACTACACCCTGCCGCTTGACCTCCGGCAGGGATTGCACGATGGCCCGGCCCAGCGGGCGGGGCAACTGCTCGAACAGACGGGCCACCGTATAGGTGGGCAGCCCTTCGGCCAGGCGTACTGCATCCTTCGGCGAAATATGCAGCAGTACCCGAATCTGGGACTGCTGCGCCAGTTTCAGAAACCGCAGGCGCGCAGCGCCGTATTCCCCCATCCGCACCGCCGTATCCACCGTCTCCAGCGCCATGTCCGTCCACGGCAGGGCGTGGATGGCGTCATTGGCCGCTTCGAAAGGGGTGGCTGCGTTGTTCATCAGATTGGTCATGTCTACTTTTCCTTCCTGCCCCCGGGGGCATGCTGCAAGGGTGTCCGGTTGGGTACGTCGACCGGTTTCGGGTGGAAGCCATGACACGACGGGAAGAAAAGCCGCATGAACCCATCACGAAAAACACCGCCCAGACGGCGGCGGAGGGATCATGCGTAAAGTGGGGGGCTCCCGTACGTGCCCTGGATGGGATCGGCGCGTCGGGATCAGGAGCCCCGGACGGTCAGATGACCGTGGCGGGGAACTCGTCTCGACGGACGCTGCACCACACCCATGCCGGACCCGAAATGGTCGTCACGCGTGTGCAAGTTGTACAGCAACTGTCCATACGAACACGAAGTCCTCTGTGGCCTGACATGTGCCCCCGGACACGGCCGGGGACGGGCGCAAAGATACCCCGTCGGCCGCAATTTTGAAAGCCCTTTGATTCGCGTTTTTACAGTTTTTTTACAGCAGTGCTAAGCGGGCCTGCCGCGGGGTTCGCCGGCCAGCCAGGAAGCCGTGGAATCCACCAGATAAGTGGCGCATTGCAGGGCATTACGACCCAGCAGCATGCGAAAACTCATGGTGTCCCGGTTGGTGAGCGTGATCTCTACCAGGTGGACCCGTGTGCCGATGACGATGGGGGTGTGAATCACATGGCGTCGCTGACGGTGTCCACCCGAGTCGGTGACCACCCGCCGGTCCGATACCGGGGCCTCGCAGTCCACCACCATGTCCCGCCGTCGCCGCAGGGGATGCACGCCGAAACGCACCCAGGCCTGTCCGTCCCGCGTAAAGGGTTCCACGTAAAAGGCGTGCAGGGCGCAGGTGCGGGCACCGGTGTCCACCTTGCAGGTGATGCTGTCCAGGCCCAGTTCGGGCAGGGCGATGCGTTCCCGCCAGCCCAGGCGGGGTTGCGTCGATGGGGAGTCGGTCTGGTTGCTCATGGGTGGGTGTTGATCCGTTGGGGCATTTGGAAGGATGATACAACGCAATTCCCGTTCCCTTGTCGGCAAGGAGGCTGACCATGTCCAGGGGCTTACCCTGTCTACCCGTTGAGGCCCATCTCACCCTGGCCGGGCGGCCGCTTCCGGTGCTGTCCCTGCGAGGCAGGGAGTGCCTTAGCGGGGTCTGGCGACTGCATCTGGAAGTCATGGGGGCCGGTAGCGCCTACCTGAGGCAATCGGGGGCGATCGCCCGTCTGGAACTGCGGGACGAATACGGTGCCTGCAAGGTGTTCGACGGCATCCTCTGCAGTTGCGGTCCCGTCCCCGGGCTGGATGTCCCCTGGGTCGGCGTGCATCGGTTCCGTGTCCTGCTGCGTTCCCGCCTGTGTCGGCTTGCCCTGAGTCGGCGGACTCGCCTGTTTACCGGCCTGAGCCCACCTGATCTGGCGGGGTGCTTAGTGGCGCCGACGGGGCTCCGCTTGCTGACGAACCGGCTGATGCACGCCTACCCACCCCGCGCGGGCATCCTGCAGGCGGATGAGTCTGACCTGAGTCTGCTGGCCCGGGTCCTGTCCAGGGCCGGTATCCATTGGCATGCCACGGTACACCAGGGTCTGGAAACCCTGGTGCTGGTGGATGACCCCGCCGGACTGATGTCGGCCGCGCCCTCGGAACTGACCTGGCTGGGTCCGGCCGGCGGCTGGAGCCGTCGACCGCCCGGGGTACTGTCCGTCCATGAGCGGGTTCGCCCGGTGCCGGGGCATTTCACGGTCACCGGGCGGCTGGCGGACGGCCGGGCCTACCGGGCCTCGGCGCTGACCGGATACGGGGCGGGTGTACAGGACTGGACCGGGTACGGGCTGCATACGGTGGAGGCACTGGACCGTCGGGCCCGGCTGCTGGCGGAACGGGCCCGATGTCGGTATCGCACCCTGTCTCTGGAGACCACGGTCCTGGGACCCGGCGTGGGTGAATGGGTATGGCTCAAGGATGTCCCGGGCCGCCCCGGTCTTGCGGGTGCCTGGCTGGTGACGGCCATGCATCACCTGGCCATGGCCGGGGATGACGGGCGGCTCAACTATCTGGGCCGGATGGCGCTGGCGCCTCGGGATCTGCCTTGGCGGCCGCCGGAGCCCAGGCGCGCCCGGGCGCTGCCGGATTTGTTGCCGGTGGCGGTGGCGGGAGGCCCGGGGCAGGTCGCCGGACCCCGGCTGGATGGTGCCGGGTGTTACAGGGCCCGGCTGGAGGGGGAAACCGATCCGGCGTCCGTGACGCCGTGGCTGGATCGTATGACACCTTACGCGGCCCCGCCCGGGACCACGGGACGTGCCGGCGGCTGGCATGCCCCGTGGCATCCGGGGCAGCGGCTGATGTTGGTGTGTCTGGGGGGGGACCCCGATGGTTTTGCGGTCCTGGATGGGGCCTTCCCGGATGCCCGGCATCCCTCGCCCGTCAACCGGGAGCATCCGGCCGAGCATCGTTACCAGACCCCGGGCGGGCTGACCCTGCTCATGGATGATCGTCGGGATGCCCCGGTGATCCGCCTGCATACGGCGGGTGCTCAGCACTGGCTGT
Source organism: Ectothiorhodospira lacustris (assembly GCF_022227845.1). Taxonomy (GTDB): domain Bacteria; phylum Pseudomonadota; class Gammaproteobacteria; order Ectothiorhodospirales; family Ectothiorhodospiraceae; genus Ectothiorhodospira; species Ectothiorhodospira lacustris. The sequence continues at coordinate 86,529 of NZ_JAJNQN010000006.1, forward strand.
CGCTTGAAGCCGGCACGGATGGTCATCTGCTGTCCCTGGTCTGCCGCCAGGGTGCCCTGATCCTGCGTGCCGGCACCTGTCTGCACGTGCGCAGCGGTGGTTCCCTGACCGCCCGGATCGGGGGCGGGCAGCTGGAACAGGTCCATGGTTCGGTCCTGCGGCGCAGCGATGGGCACATGCAGGGCAGGGCCGCGACGAATCTGCGGGGGTCGGCCGGCGGGGACCTCTCGATGACGGCGGGCGGGGAACTGCGGGTCCGGGCGGGCAGGGAGATGCATCTGCTGGCCGGGCATGATCTGGTGCTGTACGTGGCCCAGGGCGGGCTGCAATGGCGGGTGGCGGGAGACCTGCGGGTCATGGCGGACCGGGGACTCCGGATCGAGCCCTTGGGAGCGGCGCCGATCCGCATTCAGACCGGTGGCGGCGGCATCACCATACTGCCGGCTGCGGGACAGGTGCTGATCCACGGCCGCGGGGTGTGTCTGAGCGGGCGCAAGGTGGATCTGTGGGGCGCCCTGGATACGCGGGTGCCCCGAAAATGACCCGACTCAGCGAGGAAAGATCACCAGGTGATTGAAGCCCAGCTTGAGGGGGATGCGTTCCCCCAGGGCGTAGTTTTCATGGGACGGGGCCAGGCACAGCACAGTGTTGCCGCTGCCCAGTCGCAGGGTGTAGAGGAAATTGGCCCCCCGGAAGGCCTTGTCGGTGACCTCGCCGAAAATCCTGCTGCCGTCGTCGGGCAGGATGTCATCGGGGCGTACCAGCACGTCCACCGGGTCTCCGGGTCGACAGGCATCGGGGATCATGCCGGTGATGGCTCCCAGTTCGGTCTCCACTTCGTGCTCGTTGAGCACGGTGCCCATCAGCATTCTGCCCTGGCCGATGAAGTCCGCCACGAACCGGGCCGCCGGCTTGTGGTAGAGGTTATAGGCGGTATCCCATTGCAGCACCCGACCGGCGTTGATGACGGCGATGCGGTCGGCAAAGGCAAAGGCCTCGTTCTGGTCATGGGTGACCAGCATGGCGGTGATGTCTTCTTGCTTGAGAATGGACCGGACTTCCCGGGCCAGGCCCTCGCGCAGTTCCACGTCCATGTTGGAAAAGGGCTCATCCAGCAGCAGCAGCCGCGGGCGCGGGGCCATGGCCCGGGCCACGGCAATGCGCTGCTGCTGCCCACCGGACAGTGCGTGGGGATAGACCGGACCGTAGTCCGGCAGGCCGATGAGCCGTAGCAATTCGGTAACCCGTTCCCGCCGGGCGCGGCTGGACTGGCGACGGATGCCGAAGGCGATGTTCTCCGCCACGGTCAGGTGCGGGAACAGGGCGAAGTCCTGGAACACCATGCCCACCTGTCGCCGCTCCGGGGGCAGGGTCCACCCGGCCTGGCTCACCACCTGGCTGTCCAGCAGCACCCGCCCCGCGCCTGCCGGCTCAAAGCCGGCGATGGTGCGCAACAGGGTGGTCTTGCCGCAGCCGCTGGGGCCCAGCAGGCAGCCGATGACGCCCTTGTTCAGGGCGAGGCTGACGTCGTGGACGACGGTGGTGCCGTCGTAGCCCACGCTGACGTGGTCGATTTCAAGCAGGCGTGTCATGTCCGGGTCTGGAACGGCTGATGGTGCGGCTGATGAGGATCACCGGGATGATCCCCGCCAGGACGATGGCCAGGGCCGCGCTGGCGGAGTCCGCCAGCCTCTCGTCCGAGGCCAGCTCAAAGGCGCGCACCGCCAGGGTGTTGAAGTTGAAGGGGCGCAGTATCAGCGTTGCCGGCAGCTCTTTCAAGACATCCACGAACACCAGCAGCAGGGCGGTGAGCAGGCTGCCGCGCATGATGGGCATGTGGATCTTGCCCAGGACCTGCCGCGGCGGTGTGCCCAGGGAGCGGGCGGCATCATCCATGGACGGCTTGATCTTGGCCAGACCTGCTTCCACCGTCTGCAGCGAGACGGCCAGGAAGCGCACGCAGTAGGAGAACACCAGGGCCACCAGGGTGCCGGAGAGGATCAGGCCGGTGGAGATGCCGAAGGCGTCGCGCATCCAGCCGTCGATGGTGTTGTCGATCCAGGCAAAGGGCAGCATCACGCCCACGGCGATGACGGTGCCGGGGATGGCATAGCCCATGCCGGCCACCCGCACCGCGCCATTGACCGGCAGGGAGGGGCGCAGGCGCTTGCCGTAGGCCAGGATCAAGGCCAGGGCCACTGCCAGCACGGCGGCGATGGCGGCCAGAGAGACGCTGTTCCAGACCAGGCCCAGGAACTCCGGCTGCATCCACATGTGCGGGGTGCGCAGGGCCCACAGCAGCAGCTGTGCGGAAGGGATCATAAAACCCAGGACGATGGGCAGGGTGCAGACCACGAGGGCGGCGGCTAGGTGCCTGCCCCGAAGCCGGTAGCGGGGCAGACGGGAATAGCGGGCACTGGTGTGGTGAAAGCGGGCGCGGCGTCGGGAGTAGCGCTCCAGCACGATCAGCACGAGGACGAAGGTCATCATGATCCCCGCCAACTGGGCGGCGGCACCCGGGTCGCCCAGGCCGAACCAGGTGCGGAAGATGCCGGTGGTGAAGGTGGGAATGCCGAAATACTGCACCGTGCCGTAGTCCGCCAGGGTTTCCATCAGGGCCAGGGAGAGGCCGGTAATGATGGCGGGCCGGGCCAGGGGCAGGGCCACGCGACGAAAGCCCGCCCAGGGTCCGGCGCCCAGGGTCCGGGAGACCTCCAGCACGCAGACGGACTGCTCCAGGAAGGCGGCGCGGCTGAGCAGGTAGACATAGGGGTAGAGCACCAGGGACAGCATGACGATGGCCCCGGGCAGGGAACGGACCTGAGGGAACCAGTAGTCACCCCAGCCCCAGCCGGTCCACTCCCGCAATTGGGTCTGCACCGGACCCGCGAAGTCGAGCATGCCGGTATAGGTGTAGGCGATGATGTAGGCCGGCATGGCCAGGGGCAGCAGCAGCGCCCATTCGAACAGGCGTCGCCCGGGGAAGTCGCACATGCTCACCAGCCAGGCGGTGGGGATGCCGATGAGCAGGACCCCCACGCCCACGCCCCCCATCAGGATCAGGGAATTGGTGACATAGTCCTGCAGCACGGTTTGTCGCAGATGCAGCCAGACGTCCGAGGCCGGGATGAAGACATGGGCAAAAATCACCAGTACCGGCAGGGCCAGGATGGCGGCGATCAGGGGGATGCCCAGACTCCAGGCATCGGGGCGTTTGAGACGGCCCGGCGAGAACAGCCCTTGCAGGGATACCGGGGCAGTCCTCATGGGGTCGTCGGGTGGCTGGTCATGGGGAGGTGTCTGGGGATCGGGTCTTTGGGAAGGGGCATAGTCTACTGCGTATCGAGCAGATGACAAATGATCCGGAGATTGATTCTCCTTAATAATGTTCCGGGTCATCACATTCCCGCGTCCGGGTCAGTCATTCCTGTGTCTGAGTCCGTCATTCCCGCGCCAGCGGGAATCCGGTCATGGCCTCAAAACCGTTCAAGCCTTGGGCTCCCGCTTTCGCGGGAAGGCACGGGAGTGATGGAAAGGGGGTACGGGAGTGACGGAAGGGCATTCTTTCATGGGATGACGGAATGGGTGGTGCCGGTCTTTCCGCATGGGGGCTATCGGTCATTCCTCACCCGTCCTTCTCCCCGCCAGGGGAGAAGGACGGGTGAGGAAGAAGGTAACAACTCAGCGCCAGCCGGCCCGGTCCATCAGTCGCACGGCGGCGGCGTTGAAGTCGCCCAGCAGGCCCAGGTTGACGGCATCGGCCTGGAATTCACCCAGTTCAGCCAGGGTGCCGCTCCATTCCACGCCGGGCTTGACCGGGTACTCCTGGTTGGCTTCCGCATACCAGCGCTGGGCACTGTCACCGGCCATGAACTCGATCAGTTTGACGGCATTGTCCGCGTTGCGGGAATGGGTCACCACGCCGGCGCCGCTCACGTTCACATGGACGCCCCGGTCATCCTGGTTCGGCCAGAAGACGCCGATGGACTGCGCGGCGGTACGCTCTGCGTTATCATCGGAATTCAGCATCTGACCAAGGTAGTAGGTATTGGCGATGGCCAGGTCGCACTGTCCCGCCGCCGCGGCCCGGATCTGGTCCCGGTCGCCCCCCATGGGTGGGCGCGCCATGTTGGCCACCAGGCCCCGCGCCCAGGTTTCCGTCTCGGCCTCGCCGTTGGCGATGATCATGGAGGCGGTCATGGACTGGTTGTACACGTTGCTGGAAGAGCGGATGCAGATGCGGCGCTGCCACTTGGCGTCCGTGAGGGCCTCGTAGGTGGACAGGTCCGCCGGATCCACCTTGCCCTTCACGTACATGATGGGGCGGGCGCGCATGGACAGACCGTACCAGTAGCCTTCCGGGTCGCGGTAGCTCTCGGGGATGGACTCTTCAAGCACGGTTGATGTCACCGGTCGCAGGACGCCGGCGGCCTTGGCGCTGTGCAGATTGCCCGCGTCCACGGTGATGAGCACATCCGCCGGGGTATTGCGGCCTTCGCTGCGCAGGCGCTGCAGCAGGGCGTCGGCCTGGGCGCTGACGATGTTCACGCGAATGCCGGTCTGTTCGGTAAATTCGTCCATCAGGGGCTTGATAAGGGCCTCTTGGCGGGCGGAATAGACGTTGACCTCACCCTGGGCCAGGGCCGACACGGGCAGGGTGAATGCCAGTGCACAGGCCACGAGCAGGGCGGCCGGCTTTTGGAACGTTGCTTTGACCATGGGGTGAATCACTCCTTCAGGTGCTGATGATCGAGGGATGCCGGACCGGTGCTGGGATGAATCCGGTAAACGGACTGCAAACAAGAACGAGTGTCATTTGTTTCTCGAGTGCTGTCAAGATGCTCCTGAAAGAGGCGCCATTGAGGCAGCGTCATTGAGACCGTGTTAACAGACGTGGGATTACGGGCGGCCGGCGGTGAAAAAAAGATCGGGGATTGCTGCATACTGACGAATGACCTCGGCGGTGTCGGTAGTGAGACGTTGCCGTCGCCAAGGGATATCGAGCTCGGGGACGTCAGCGTTGCGGACTGAAATCCCTGGGCTCCCGCTTTCGCGGGAGTGACGTAAGCAAGGTGGCGGGAGTGACGCAGGGAATGGTGCCGTGGTGGTGCAGGGAATGGTGCCGTGGTGGTGCAGGGAACGGTGCCGTGGTGGTGCAGGGAACGTGTCGGAGTGACACAAGGAACGGTGTGGGAGTGACACAAGAGGCCTTCGCGGGAGCGACGGCGAGGAGCTTTTTCAGAACTTCCCAAAGATCCTGGAGAAATGATGGATAGCGATTCCCTGAAAATCCCGAAAAAACTGATTCCGGTGAAGGTCTGGGTGCATCCGGATGGCCTGGTTGTGGGGGAGATCTTCGTCCACTTTCAAAGTAATCAGCACGATGGGGAGGAGGAGCCGGCGGAGGTCCTGAACGGTAACGATGACTTCTTTGCGATGCGCAGCCGGTCGGGTGAACTGCGGTTTTACAACAAGCATGCGGTGGTCCGTGTGGAGTACTCGGCACAGGCAGCCCGTCTTGAGGCCGACTATGCCTCCTGTCTGCTGGCCCGACTCTATCTCATGGATGGCTCTCGCCTGGAGGGCAAGATCCGGGAAGTACTGCCTCCCGGCAATGCCCGTCTGTATGACTACATCAATATCTTTGACCAGCGCTTTGTGCGGCTTTTCCTGTCCGACCAGACCGTAACCCTGGTCAGCAAGGCCTATATCGTACGAGTGGAAGAGCGGCCGGTGGATGACGTGTCCCATGAGTTTTCTGGCTGATTTTCGCGCAGAGCGGATGATTGCCCGATTGCTGCGGGCAAAGGACCTGGACAGCGCCGAGTCATTGCGTCTGCGGAACAAGCTCAAGGCGCTGGGACAGCCTGCGGTGGAGCGGTTGTTGCGCCTGTTGCCGGAGGCGGATGAATCCAGGTTGAAGTCCGTTGAGTGGATGCTGGAAGGCCTGCTGGATCAGTCAACCTTGCCTTTGATTCTGTCCCGTCTGGGGGATGCGGGACAACGTGGGACGGCGCGAATCATGCGTTTGCTCAGCCATGGCCGGGGCTATGACCCTCATCGCCTGGCCGAGGCGTTCAGCGTCCCGGAACTGCCCAAGGCACCGCTGATCCAGATCCTCACCGCCCAGAAGGATCGCCTGGACGGCAGCACCTTGTTACGGATCGCCCACCAGTTGCAGCCGGCGGATCGTAACGCCCTGTTCCAGGTCATCGAGCTGGTGGCCGACTCTGCCATGATCCCCGAACTGATCAACCGCGCTTCGGGTAAGGACCCGGGGGTACGGCAGCAGGTGGTCAGGGTCCTGGGTCGTTTCGATACGCCGGAGGCGCGCAAGACCCTGGAGGCCTGTCTGAAAGATGCCGACAAGGGCGTGCGTCAGGCAGCGATGGCCGCTTTGGTGGGACGGGGTGTCGCCGTGGACCTGGCGTCCCTGTGCGATCTGCTGCGAGACCCTGACATGAACATACAGGAGCAGGCCGTGGACGCCGTCATCCGCCGTCATGACCCTGCCACCATGACCCATCTGCTGCCGATTCTTCGGGATGAGTCCGAATATGTACGTCGGGCCGGAGTGGAGGTGCTCAACAGTATCGGCACGGCCCACGACGTGAAACAGCTGCTGACCTCGGTGAAGGACGAGGATTGGTGGGTCAGGGCCCGGGCCGCCGATGCCCTGGCCCGGATCGGTGGGCCGCGGGTGGTCAAGGCAGTGGTGGAACTGCTGCGGGATGACGATGAGTTCATTCGCCGCTCCGCCGTGGAGATCCTGAATGCGACCCGTGACGAAGGGGCGCTGGAACATCTCATGGTCGCTCTGGATGACTCGGACTGGTGGGTCAGGGAGCGGGCCGTGGATGCCTTGGGTGACCTGGGTCATCAGGCGGCGGTACCGGTATTGATCGATCTGATGGAGCGGGATACCAAAGCGGCGCCCGCTGTCATCCGGGCCCTGGCCAAGCTGAAGGATGACCGCGCCGTGGAGCCGTTGCTGAAGCAGCTGGCCGGGGCCAGTGACGCGGTCCGCGTGGATGCGGTGCAGGCCCTGGGTCAACTGGCGGATTCATCCAATGTGCAGCGCATCCTGCAGGCGATAGAACGGCACGCCTCGGGTACGGAGGGAGAGCTGGAAATCACGGGGCGGGACGTCTCGGCCCGTCTGGGTGCCCGGTTTGCCCTGACCGGGGGCGGGGCTGCGGTGATGGAGCGGACATTGCTCACGGATGATGTCACCTCCATGCTGGGGGATGATACCGGAGGTGGTGTCACCGGGACGGTGCGCAAGATGCCCGGTACGCCAAGGGCGCCGACGCAGGCCGCCCTGGATCTGAACGCCCTGGAGCCCGGTGATATGCTGGGGGATCGGTATCGCTTTGTTCGTCGTGTCGGCAAGGGGGCGTTCGGGACGGTCCTGCTCATGGACGACACCATGATTTCGGAAACCATCATTCTCAAGGTGATGAATCCTCAGCTGGCCGCCGACGAGGAAATGATCAAACGCTTCATCCAGGAACTGCGCCTGTCCCGCAAGATTACCCACGAGAACGTCATTCGCATCCATGATTTTCTGGTGGTCCAAGGGGCGCTGGCCATCTCCATGGAGTATTTTCCTTCCGCCACTCTGGGGGCCATCCTGCAGAAGACAAACCCGCTGCCGGTGGTGCGTGCCCTGCGGTATGCGGAAGATATCGCGGCCGGCATGTCCGCCGCCCATGACGTGGGGGTCATTCATCGGGACCTCAAACCGGGGAATGTGCTCATCAATAGCCGGGACGTCCTCAAGATCGTGGACTTCGGCGTGGCCGCAGTCACCGGGGCGGGGGATACCCGCCTGACTCGGACGGGCATCCTCATCGGCACCCCCAAGTACATGGCACCCGAGCAGGTCCTGGGCAAGCCCGTCTCGGTGCGTTCGGATATCTATGCCCTGGGGGTGTTGCTCTACGAGATGCTGGCGGGGCGTCCGCCTTTCCTGGGGGAAGATCAGGTCTCCATCATGTATCAGCATGTGCAGGGTCAGGCGGTTCCATTGCCCGAGCTGAACCCGGCCATCGATCCGGCCCTGGCCGAGGTGGTGGCCCGGATGATGGCGGTGGACCCGGAGGCCCGTTACCAGAGCATGGCCCAGGTGCGCGAGGTGCTGCATGCCCAGAATTGACGCCTTTCTGAAGCTGGCCCGCGAGCAGGGCTGCTCGGATCTCCATCTGGCCGTGGGCCTGCCCCCGCTGCTGCGCATGAACGGCGACATCATGCCCATCCGTTTCCGGGATTTGGCGGCCCGGGAGCTGGAGGCCTACGTCATGGAGATCCTGACTCCGGCGCAGAAACAGCGTTTCGGCGAGGGGGATGATCTGGATTTCTCCTACGTGACCGATGAGGTGGGGCGTTTTCGCGCCAACCTCTACCGCAAGGCGACGGGCATCGGCGCCACCTTTCGCCATATCCCCGCACAGGCCCCGAATCTGGACAGCCTGGGTCTGCCGCCGGTGGTCAAGACACTGATCGAACATCATCAGGGCATGGTCCTGGTCACGGGATCCACCGGCACCGGCAAGTCCACTACTCTGGCGGCCATCATCGACTACATCAACACACACCGGGCGGTGAACATCATCAGTCTGGAAGATCCGGTGGAGTTCGTGCACCAAAGCAAGCGCGCCCAGGTGATCCAGCGCGAGGTGGGCAATCACGTCCCCAGTTATGCCCATGGACTGCGCAATGCCCTGCGCGAGGACCCGGATGTGATCCTGGTGGGTGAACTGCGGGACGTGGATTCCATGATCATGGCCATGATCGCGGCGGAGACGGGGATCCTGGTGCTGGGGACCTTGCACACCAACGGCGCTGCCGCCACCGTGGATCGTATTATCAACGCCTTCCCCGCCATGAAGCAGGCCCAGATCCGGGCCATGCTGTCCACTTCGCTGCGCGGTGTGATTTCCCAGCAGCTGGTGCGCCGTCAGGATGGTCAGGGGCGCATGGCAGCGGTGGAGATCCTGGTCAATACCCCGGCGGTGGCCAATCTGCTGCGGGAGGGCAAGACCGAACAGCTGGTCGGCACCATGCAGTCCGGTGCCCTGGTGGGCATGCAGACCCTGGATTCTGCCCTGCGCCGTCTGCTGGATGCCGGCCGGATCACAGGTCGGGAGGCCTATCGGCAGGCCATCAGCAAGGCCGAGTTCGAGACCGTGCGAGAACAGGGCTGAGGTCAGGCCGCGTCACTGAAATTGAACCCTTGCCTCCCATCTCGTAAGCTGGTCCGATGACCACGCCCACTCCCCAAGACCTGTGCCTGGACGGCATCCCCCAGGCGGCCCGGCCGGGCCTGCTCAACCTGGCCGAAGACTACCTGTCCGCCTGTCGCGGCCAGGGCTTGAGTCCCGGTCCCTGGCCCGAGGCCCTGGCCGGGGTCTGGTACTACAGCGACTTCGTCGCCCGCACGGCCATCCGCCACCCGGATCGGTTCCTGGCCCTGCTGGATTCCGGTGATCTGGAGCGGGCCTATGCCGATGGGGACATGCGCCGTCGGGTCCGGGACGCCCTGGAAACGGCCGAGGACGAGGCCGGCCTGATGCGTCTTTTACGTCAGGCGCGCAACCGGGAGATGGTGCGCATCGCCTGGCGGGATCTGACCGGGACGGCGACGCTGGACGAAACCCTGCGTGACCTCTCCACCCTGGCGGACCACCTCATCGACGGAGCCCTCGACTGGCTGCACGCGGACATGGTGCGTCGTCATGGCGAGCCCGGGGATGCCGACGGGCAACCCCAGCGCCTGGTGGTGCTGGGCATGGGCAAGCTGGGGGGGCATGAACTCAATTTCTCCTCCGACATCGACCTCATCTTTGCCTATCCTCGGACCGGCGAAACCGACGGCGAACGTTGCCTGGACAACTCGCAGTTCTTCATCCGTCTGGGGCAGCGGCTCATCAAGGTGCTCAACGAAAAGACCCCCGACGGTTTCGTCTACCGGGTGGACATGCGGCTGCGCCCCTTCGGCGACACCGGCCCCCTGGTGATGAGCTTCGATGCCCTGGAGGATTACTACGAGAGCCACGGCCGGGAATGGGAGCGCTATGCCCTGATCAAGGCCCGCGCCGTGGCCGGGGACCGGGACAGCGCGCAACAGCTGTATGCACTGCTGCGTCCCTTCATCTACCGTCGTTATCTGGATTTCGGCGCCTTCGGCTCTTTGCGGGACATGAAGGCCCTGATCAACCGGGAAGCGGCGCGCAAGGGCAAGGATCAGGACATTAAACTGGGGGAGGGCGGTATTCGGGAAGTGGAGTTCGTCGGCCAGGCCTTCCAGCTCATTCGTGCCGGCCGTGATCCCTCCCTGCAGCTGCGAGGCATCCGTCCCGTGCTGGAGCGGCTGGCGGCGCAGGATCTGATGCCGGCCTATGCGGTGCGTCATCTGCTGGAGGCCTACGACTTCCTGCGTCGCACTGAAAACCGTCTGCAGATGGTGGCGGACCAGCAGACCCATCGCCTGCCTCGCGAAGACGGGGACCGCCTGCGCCTGGCCCTGTCCATGGGTTTTGACGACTGGAACAGCTTTGAAAACACCCTGAGTCGCCACATGCGCCGGGTGCACGGGCAGTTTGAACAGGTTTTCGCCGCCCCCCAGCGGGCCGATGAGGACGGCGAGCAGGCCGCCCAGCCCGAGGCCCAGCGGGATCTGGCGGCTCTCTGGCTGGGTTCCCTGGACCGGGATCGGAGCCTGGCCATTCTGGGGGAGCTGGGCCTGTCCGATCCCGAACGGGCCTTGGCCGGCTTGGAGCATCTGCGCGACAGCAGTGCTTGCCGCAGCCTCACCGCCACCGGGCGCGAGCGGCTGGATCGGCTGATGCCCCTGATGGTGGGGTTGCTCACCGGCCTGGGTGCCTCTGATGTGACGTTGGAGCGCTTGCTGCGGTTGGTGCAGACCATCGCCCGGCGCTCCGTGTATCTCTCCCTGCTGGTGGAAAACCCCCTGGCCCTGTCTCAGCTGGCGCGCCTGTGCGAGGCCAGCCCGTGGATCGCCGACCACCTGACCCGCTACCCTTTGCTGCTGGATGAGCTGCTGGATCCCCGCAGCCTCTATGCGCCGCCCGGCCGCCAGGGCCTGATGGACGCCCTCAACGACGAACTGGTTCAGGTTCCCCAGGATGATCTGGAACAGGTCATGGACCGGCTGCGCATGTTCAAGCAGGTACAGGTCCTCAAGGTGGCCGCTGCCGACATCATGGACGTGTTGCCGGTGATGAAGGTCAGCGACCACCTGACCTGGATCGCCGAAGTGGTGCTGGAACGGGTATTGAGTCTGGTGCTGGAACAACTGGTTGCCAGGCACGGCCGTCCCCGTTGCCTCATCGACGGCGCCCCCTACGAGCCGGGCTTTGCCGTGGTGGGCTACGGCAAGCTGGGCGGACTGGAACTGGGTTACGGTTCGGACCTGGACATCGTGTTCCTGCACGACAGCCGGGGCGAGCGGGCCATGACCGACGGTGAGCGCCCCCTGGACAACAGTGAATTCTTTGCCCGGGTCGGGCAGCGGATACTGCACTTCCTGGGGGTCTTCACCGGGGCGGGGCGGCTTTACGAGGTGGATACCCGGTTGCGGCCCAGCGGTGCATCGGGGCTGCTAGTGACCAGCGTGGCGGCCTTCGAGGACTATCAGCGCCACTCCGCCTGGACCTGGGAGCATCAGGCCCTGGTGCGTGCCCGTCCGGTGGCCGGGGATGCCCGCATCGCCGAGGCCTTCCAGGCCATGCGTGCCCGCGTGTTGCAGCAGCCCCGGGACGAAGCCGCCCTTTGCCGGGAGGTGCGGGAAATGCGGGAGAAGATGTGGAAGGAACATGCCACCCGCGATCCCGCGTGGTTTGACCTCAAGAGAGACCCCGGCGGTATCGCGGACATTGAATTTATGGTGCAATATCTGGTTCTGGCCCATGCTGGCCGGCACCCCCAGCTCACGACCTGGCCCGACAACATCCGCATCCTGGAGTCTCTGATCGAGACCGGTCTGATGTCCAGGGATGACGCCCTGTTCCTGATGGACACCTACCGGAGCTTCAGGGACCGGATCCACGAGCTGACCCTGCAGGAACTGCCCGCCAGGGTGCCGGCCTCGGACTGGGCACGGGAACGTGAGCAGGTGCGCGCCTTCTGGCGGCGCCTGATGACATAACAGCGATCATGAAGGGGCGTGTGCGCCGGGTTCCGCGCCGTCCCATGCCTGACCCGGGAACCCCATATCGAAATTCGAGAGGAAACGTTTCATGCCCACCATGGCCGAACGCGATGGTCTGATCTGGTACGACGGCGAGATGGTGCCCTGGCGCGAGGCCAAGACCCATGTACTCACCCATACCCTTCACTACGGCATGGGGGTATTCGAAGGGGTACGCGCCTACCAGACGGAGCGTGGCACGGCCATCTTCCGGTTGGAAGAGCACACCCGCCGTCTGTTCCGCTCCGCCCACATCCTGGGCATGTCCATCCCCTACACGCCTGCCGAACTCAACGCCGCCCAGGTGGCTGCGGTGCGTGACAACGGTCTCAAGAGCGCCTACCTGCGGCCCATGTGCTTCTTCGGTGCCGAGGGCATGGGACTGCGCGCCGATAACCTCAAGGTTCACGTTATCGTGGCCGCGTGGGAATGGGGCGCCTACCTGGGTGCGGAAAACATGGAGCGGGGCATCCGGGTCAAGACCTCGTCCTACAACCGCCACCATGTCAACGTGACCATGTGCAAGGCCAAGGCCAACGGCAACTACATGAACTCCATGCTGGCTCTGCAGGAAGCCCTGGCCTGCGGCTGTGACGAGGCCCTGTTGTTGGATACCGAAGGCTATGTGGCCGAGGGTAGCGGCGAGAACTTCTTTTTGGTTACCGACGGCGTGATCTATACGCCGGAGCTCACTTCCGCCCTGGACGGCATCACCCGTCGAACCATCATGACCCTGGCCGAGGAATGCGGTATTCCGGTGCGGGAAAAGCGCATCACCCGTGACGAGGTCTATGCAGCCGACGAGGCCTTTTTCACCGGCACGGCGGCGGAAGTCACGCCCATCCGTCAGCTGGATGGCCGCAGTATCGGCCATGGCGGTCGCGGCCCCATCACCGAGAAGCTGCAGACCCTGTACTTCGACGTGGTCAAGGGCCGTCATCCCAAGCATGAGGGCTGGCTGACCTACGTCTAGGGATGTTTCGAATCAGTCATTTCCGCGAATTTTGGATCTGTTATTGAGTTTTGGATCTGTCGTTGAGCTTTGGATCCGTCATTCCCGCAAAAGCGGGAATCCAGCAACGGACTGACAACCCTGGGCTCCCGCTTTCGCGGGAGTGACGGCAAGGGGGCGCGGGAGTGACGGCAGGGGGGGCGGGAGTGACGGCAGGGGCGCGGGAGTGACGGCAGGGGGCGCAAATATGAAATTAATAAATCAATAACAAAAGGTTCCTTCCGCACCGGCAATTCAGCCTTCATGCTTATCCTCATAAGGAGCCCTTATGCCGAATCCACAGACCGCACTGAACCAGGACGCCTATCAGACGGCCAACACCCAGGTCGCCGTCAGCGTTAGCCACCGTGACCTGCCCCTGCACTGTCCCGCGCCGGGCACCGCCCTGTGGGCGTCCCATCCCCGGGTCTACCTGCCGATCCAGGATGCCCAGGACGGGCGCATCGTGTGCCCCTACTGCAGCACGGTCTATACCCTGGAAGACTGATCGGGTGCGCGGCCGGGGATGAGGAGGGAAAGCCGGACTAAGCCTCCGTGCCAAGGTCTTCCCCTTACCCCAACCCCTCTCCCACAAGGGGAGAGGGGCTTGTTTTATCTCCCTTTTCCACTCGGGGGAGAAGGGTTGGGGATGAGGGGGAAAGCCGGCCGTGACTCAATGCCGGGGCCTTCCATTCCCGAAGAGAAAGAAGCACCCTGTTTACAATCCGTTCAACCAAGGCCAGAGATCCACACCAGCCCATGACCCTTACCCACCTGCAACGCCTGGAAGCGGAAAGCATCCACATCATGCGGGAAGTGGCCGCCGAGGCCGATAACCCGGTGATGCTCTATTCCGTCGGCAAGGACAGCGCCGTGATGCTGCACCTGGCCATGAAGGCTTTTCATCCGTCCGTGCCGCCGTTCCCCCTGTTGCACGTGGACACCCGCTGGAAGTTCCGCGAGATGTACGCCTTCCGCGACCGCATGGTCCGGGAACTGGGGCTGGATCTGCTGGTGCATATCAACCCCGATGGCGTGGAGAAGGACATTAACCCCTTCACCCACGGTTCCGCTATCCACACCGACATCATGAAGACCGAGGCCCTCAAACAGGCCCTGAATCACTACGGTTTCGACGTGGCCTTCGGCGGCGCTCGGCGCGATGAGGAAAAATCCCGGGCCAAGGAGCGGGTGTTCTCCTTCCGTACCGCCCAGCATCGCTGGGACCCGAAGAACCAGCGCCCGGAGTTGTGGAAGCTCTTCAACACCCGCAAACTCCCCGGTGAGTCCATCCGCGTCTTCCCCCTGTCCAACTGGACCGAACTGGATATCTGGCAGTACATCCACCTGGAGAACATCCCCATCGTGCCCCTCTACTATGCGGCCATGCGCCCGGTGGTGGAACGCAACGGCACCCTGATCATGGTGGATGACGACCGCATGCCCCTGAACCCGGGCGAGACCCCCATGCTGCGCAGCGTGCGCTTCCGTACCCTGGGCTGCTATCCCCTCACCGGGGCCGTGGAATCCACCGCCGACACCCTGCCGGCCATCATCCAGGAGATGTTGCTCACCCGCACCTCTGAGCGCCAGGGCCGGGTCATCGACCACGACAGCGCCGCCTCCATGGAAAAAAAGAAGCAGGAGGGTTACTTCTGATGGCTCACGTCTCCGATCTGATTGCCAGCGACATCGAGCAATACCTGCACGTCCACCAGCACAAGGGCCTGCTGCGTTTCATCACCTGCGGCAGCGTGGACGACGGCAAGAGCACCCTCATCGGGCGCCTGCTGTATGAATCCCATATGCTGTTCGAGGACCACATGACCGCCCTGCAGGCCGACTCCCGCCGCTGGGGCACCCAGGGAGAAGAGATTGACTTCGCCTTGCTGGTGGATGGGCTGGCGGCCGAGCGGGAGCAGGGCATCACCATCGACGTGGCCTACCGTTTCTTCTCCACCGAGCGGCGCAAGTTCATCGTTGCCGACACCCCGGGGCACGAACAGTACACCCGCAACATGGTCACCGGTGCCTCCACCGCCGATGCCGCCATCCTGATGGTGGACGCCCGCAAGGGCATTCTCACCCAGACCCGGCGCCACAGCTATCTGGTGTCCCTGCTGGGGATCCGCGCCATCGTGGTGGCCGTCAACAAGATGGACCTGGTGGACTATTCCGAGCAGGTCTATCGCCGCATCCGCGATGATTACGAGGCCTTCGCCCGACAGATCGGCGTGGAGGCAGTGACCTTCATCCCGGTCTCCGCCTTCAAGGGCGACAACATCGTCAGCCCCAGCCCTCACATGGACTGGTATCGTGGCCCCACCCTCATGGGCTATCTGGAGACGGTGGAGATCGACGAGGACCGCATGCAGGCGGCGCCTTTTCGCCTGCCGGTACAGTGGGTCAACCGTCCCAACCTGGATTTTCGCGGCTATGCCGGCACCCTGGCCGGCGGTGTGGTGCGTCCCGGTGACCGCATCCGGGTCCAGCCCTCGGGGAAGGAGAGCACCGTGGCCCGCATCGTCACCCGGGACGGCGACCTGGAGCAGGCGGTGGCCGGTCAGTCCGTGACCCTCACCCTTGCCGACGAGATCGACATTTCCCGGGGTGACATGATCTCCGCCGCCCGGGAACCGGCGGGCACGGCCGACCAGTTCGAGACCACCCTGATCTGGATGCACGACGAGCCCCTGCTGCCGGGCCGCCAGTACCTGCTCAAACTGGGCGCCCGCACCGTGACCGCCTCCGTCACCGCCATCAAGTATCAGGTGAACGTGAACACCCTGGAACACACGGCGGCGAAGAAACTGGAACTCAACGCCATCGGGGTCTGCAACATCAGCCTGGACCGGCCGGTGGCCTTCGACCCGTACACGGACAACCGGGACACCGGCGGCTTCATCCTGATCGATCGTCTGAGCAACAACACCGTGGCGGCGGGCCTGATCCACTTTGCCCTGCGCCGTTCCCAGAACATCCATCTGCAGCCGGTGGATATCAATCAGGAGGCCCATGCCCGGCTCAAGGGCCAGCGGCCCTGCGTGCTCTGGTTCACCGGCCTGTCGGGGGCGGGCAAGTCCACCATCGCCAACCTGGTGGAAAAGAAGCTGCACGCGGAAGGGCGCCACACCTATCTGCTGGACGGGGACAACGTGCGCCACGGCCTGAACAAGGACCTGGGCTTTACCGATGCGGACCGGGTGGAGAACATCCGCCGGGTGGGCGAGGTGGCCCGTCTGATGGTGGACGCGGGCCTGATCGTACTCACCGCCTTCATCTCGCCCTTCCGGTCCGAACGGCAGATGGCGAGGGAACTGCTCAATGAGGGTGAGTTCCTGGAAATCTTCGTGGATACTCCCCTGGAAGCGGCGGAGGCCCGGGACCCCAAGGGGCTTTATCGCAAGGCCCGGCGGGGTGAACTGAAGAATTTCACCGGCATCGATTCGCCCTACGAGGCCCCCGAAGCACCGGAGGTCCATGTGGATACCACCCGCATGACCCCGGAAGACGCGGCGGAACTGATCGTGGAGCATATTCGCAACGCGGGCTATCTGGCGCCGTGAAGTCCGGTTTCCCTCCTGCTTTCCCGTGGAGAAGCGGTCTGTTTCACCCTTCTCCCACGGCGAGGCGGAGGGCTGTTGAGCCGTCTGGATACCACCATGTCCGCGTCACCCGTAGACCGCCTTTCCCATCTCTTTGAAAAACGGCGCCTGTGGGTCTTTACCGCCCTGTTCGCCCTCTTCACCTTGGCCGGGGCCGGGCTGGTCTACCTCCACTTCGACGACACACCCGTACAGTTGGATCCCCGGCTGTTTTCCCCGCGGACCCTGGCCTTTTGCGCACTTCTGCTGTTGCTCTACTTTGTGGCCGATGGCCTGCGGCTCTATTTCACCGTCCGCGCCCTGGGCTACCGGCCGGGGCTGGGGTGCATGACCCGCCTGGTGTTCGTGAACCTCTTTGTCTCCAACATCACGCCTCTGGCCACGGGCGGGGGCTTTGTCCAGGTGTTGTACCTGCAGCAGGCGGGCATGCCCCTGGGCACCGCCACCGCCGCCACCACCATCCGCACCACCCTGGCCATGGTGATGATCTTTGCAGCGGTTCCTCTGGTCCTGATGGCCGTCCCCGCGGTGGCCGACAAGGTGGCCTGGAGTGCTTCGCTGGCCCTCTCTCTGGGAGTGTTCATCGCCCTCTACCTGGGTTTCCTGTGGGTTTGCATTTTCCATACCGGACTGCTGGTTCGTCCCCTGGATGCCCTGCTGGGTCTGCTGGCGGCCAATGGTCTCATCCAACCGGCCAGGCAACGGCGCCGGCACTACCGGATGCGCCGTGAACTGATCCGTCTGCGTCATGGTTTCCGGGGTTTCCTGGCGGGGGGGCACCGTTTCCCGATGCTGGCGGTGCTCAGCACCCTGGCCTTCCTGGTGGTGCTGTTTTCTTTTCCCGCCATCCTGCTCCATGGTCTGGGCTACGAAGTGGGCTATCTGCAAGTGCTGGCCATCCAGGTGGTGACCACGTTCATCAGCTACTTCGCCCCCACGCCGGGGGCGTCGGGGATCGCCGAAGGCAGTTTCGGGCACTTCTTCTCCGGACTGGTGACGGGGGGGCACCTGCTGCTGGTGGTCCTGGCCTGGCGCTTTCTCACCATCTATCTGGGCATGGTCGTCGGGTTGATCATCCTTCACCGGGATCTGTTGCATTTGTTTCGCAAGGACTTCCAGCCCCGTGCACCCACGTAAGCGCAGCCTTCGCATCGTCTTTTTCATCGTCCTGTGCCTGCTCATCTTGCTGGTGGGCTACAAGCTCTACCTGAGCTTTTTCAAGGCCGGTTTCGAGGCCCTGCACGTGGAGCAACTGGAACGTATCGAAACCACCTTGGCAGGTCGGGAGTCCTTCAGCTTCGCTGTGGTGGGGAACATCAACAACTCCATCGGCCTGTTCGAGCGCCGCATGATCCCCGTGCTCAACCGTTCCGATCTGCAGTTCATGATCTCGGCGGGCAATGCGGTCAGCGGCGGCGGGGAAGATAACTACCAGGCCATTTACGGCACCCTGGGACGGCTGCAGATCCCCTATCTGCTCACCTTCGGTGAGACCGAACACAGCGAGTTCGGCAGTTTCCGCTTCTACGACTACTTCGGCCCCTACTTCTTCTCTTTTTCCGTGGGCGAGGCCGGTTTCATCTTCCTGGACGTGACCGGCAAGACTCCCCATGCCTGGCAGCGGCGCTGGCTGGAAGGGGAACTGGAGAGCCTGTCACGGAATGCCCGGCACCTGTTCGTCTTCCTGGGTGAGCCCATTTTGCCCGAGCAGATCATGCACGACCCCGACGCCTTCCGTCTCTCCGAACAGCCGGCGTTCAGGGCGGACCTGTTGCGCCTGTTCGAGCACTACGGGGTGGATGCGGTGTTTTCGGCTTCGCTGCCCATCTATGACCGCCGGTTCCGTGATGGCTCCCAGTTCGTGGTGACCGGGGGCGGCGGCGGCCTGCTGTCCGGCGACGAAGGCAGCTATCACCACTTCGTGCGGGTGGATGTGGGTCCCGAAGGGGTGGGCATCAGGGTGGTCCCGGTGGACCCGGTGCAGAACCGGGTCCTGCGCCTGCTGGAAAACCTCTGGTTCATCGTCTATTCCCTCTTCTACGTAGGCTATGTCAATTTCCTGCTGCTGGTGTGCGTGGTGATCCTGGTGGCGATCCGGCTCTACCGGGCCATCTTCGTGGAGAAGAACTACTACCGGGATTTCGAGTTGGACGACGTGCCGCCGTCCAGCCGTCCCCTGCGGGTGATGATGTTCACCAACAACTATCTGCCCTTCATCGGCGGGGTGCCCATCTCCATTCAGCGACTGGTGGACGGCCTGACCCGGGGCGGTGCCCAGGTGCGTGTGGTGGCTCCCTGCTACGGGGAGGGGCGAGAGACGGACCCTCGCGTGCTGCGGGTGTCGACGTGGCTGGCCTGGGGGGAGGGCGGGTCGTTCCGGCTGGCCAATCCCCTGTCTCTCCGCTTGTTCCGTGAGGCGAGGGCCTTCAGGCCGGACATCATCCATGTTCATCATCCCTTCTGGCTGGGATCCCTGGGCCTGTGGCTGGGACGCAGGCTGAAGGTGCCCGTGGTCTACACCTACCATACCCGTCTGGAGCATTTCGCCCACTATGTGCCGGTGCCGGGGTTGCTGTTCAGGAACCTCATTTCCCACTATCTGGTGGAACGGTTCGGCAGCAAGTGCGACGGCGTGATCGTGCCCACCCTGTCCACGGAAGAATATCTGCACGTGATCGGGGTGCGTTCACAGATTCTGGTGAAGCCCACCGGCGTGGACGTGAAGGCCTTGCAGACGGTGGACAAAGACCGGGTGGACCGGCTGCGCCGCCGCCATGCCCCGGCGGATGAATTGTTGCTGGTGACCGTGTCCCGCCTGAGCAAGGAGAAGAACATCGATTTCCTGCTCCAGGGGGTGGCCTGGGTGCGCCGCCATACGGCGGTGGCCTTTAGCCTCCTGATCATCGGTGAAGGACCCGAGCGGGGCCATCTGGAGCAGCGCTGCCGGGAACTGGCCCTGTCGGGCACCGTGACCTTGGTGGGGGCCGTGCCCCCCGACGCGGTGACCGATTACTACCATCTGGCCGACGTCTTCGTCTTTGCCTCCCAGGCGGAGACCCAGGGCATGGTGATCCTGGAGGCCATGGCCGCCGGTCTGCCGGTGGTGGCGGTGCGCTCCAGCGGGATCGACGACGTGGTGCAGAACGACATCAACGGCTATAAGACCGGAGAGCATCCCGCCGAGTGGGGCGAGCGACTGCAGACGGTGTTGGAGGATGCGGTGCTGCGGGCCCGGCTATCGGCCCAGGCCCGTCGGTTTGCCCGCCAGTACGACATGGGCCGCGTCAGTGAGGACGTTGCCCTGTTCTATCGGCGCCTGATCATGCTGGCGGAGCGCCGGCGCAATGCGGCCTGAGGGGGAGGAGGGAATGCTTTATTCAGCCATCGAACCGGTAGCCGAACATCTCGATATCCTCCCGGTAGTGCTCGGCCACCATCCGGGCCGTCTCGTCGGTGTAGTAGCGACGGAAGTCGTCCCGCCCCTCCGCCTTGCGTCGGTGGGGCAGGGCGACCCGGGGGATGCCGATGCGGTCGCAGATGGTGTCGAAATCCTCCTGCAGGGACTCGTAATGGCCGATGAAGTCCACGATCCGGTTACCCCGCAGATCCACCACATAATCCCGCTGCAGTTCCCGTGACGTATCCAGCAGGTAGTTCCAGGGTCGTTCCGGGTCGAACTTCAGCCTGACGAACTGCTCGAAGGTCTCCACCCCTTCCAGGACATGGGGCCGTTCCTTGCGGATATGAAAGAACGAGCTTACCTGCAGGTCCCAGGGATTGCGCACGAACACGAACTTGAACAGCCCGTCATAGAGTTCCGCCGGCAGCATCTCCCGGGCGGCGATGGCCTTGGCATGGCGGGGAAACTTGGTGCCGATGCGATGCCCGGACACCTGGTCCAGCTTGTTGGCGAGGAACATGGGCACGCCCCAGGGACCCTGGTAGCGGTATTTCGACAGGGCCGCCCGCACGCTGGTGCCGCCCGTCTTGGCGATGTGGACGAACAGGAAGTTGTGTTTCAGGGACAGGAGCATGGGGAATGAAAGTCCTGGATTGGATCTGAAATTGTGAAAAGGTCCGTTGCCGTTGCCGTTGCCGTTGCCGTTGCCGTTGCCGTTGCCGTTGCCGCTGCCGCCACTGCCGCTGCCGCCACTGCCGCTGCCGCTTCCCCTGCTGTTACTGCCGCTTCCCTTGCCGTCACTCCTGCTTCTTCCTCTGCCGTCACTCCCGCGAACGCGGGAGCCCAGAATTCAAAATCGTCAGTCTCTCACTGGATTCCCGCTTTCGCGGGAATGACGGGTAATCCGGGAATGATGGGTAATCCGGTTCAGGACATTCCCGGTTCACCCCGGGACTGCAACGGATAAACCTTCTGAGCGAACAGGATATTCTATGCCCAAAGGGATGAAGAAGTAACCAACAGGGTCCATCAGAAGGCACCTGCCACGACATTGACCCGTTTGCGCGACGCCCCCATCATGGACCTCGGGGTGCGGACAGATGCTCCGGGCCAAGGATACCTCCCATGGCCCTGGCCCAAGGCGATCTTGAGTAGCTTGAACCGTTATCCTGCCTCTATTTTGAGGCCTGATGATGCAAACCATCGTGGTGCGCTAACCCATCCTGATGTCCATGCCAGCCTCTGCAGCCCCATGGGGAAAACTCACCGGCGTATGCCTGCCTGTGGGCATGATAGCCATTTCCCTGCTGTTGGCCGCCTTTGGCAGCCTGGAGGCGCTGAGCTATGAGAGGGGATTGCTCCTCCATGAGCCGTGGCGACTGGCCACCGCTCACCTGACCCATCTTGGCATGGCGCATCTGGCGATGAATGCAGTCGGGCTGATGCTGATCTGGATGCTGTTGGGAGATGCGATGCCGGTGGGCCGCTGGTTGCTGACTGTTGTCCTCAGCGCCGCGGGGATCAACCTGGGGCTCTGGCTGCTATCCCCTGACATCACATGGTATGTGGGGCTCTCCGGTGTCCTGCACGGCATGTGGGCGGCAGCGGCGTGGACCCGGGCGCGAGCACGGCCCTGGTCCGGTTATGTCCTGCTGTCAGTGCTGATTCTCAAGCTGGCTGTAGAACAGTGTTCCCCGGGCGCCGGCGCGACGGCCATGCCGATGGGTGGGGAAGTGGTGATCGAGGCCCACCTTTACGGCGCCTTGGCGGGCCTGTTAGCGGGCCTTTTCCCGTCAAAGGGAAAAGGCCCGAGATGGCCGGATCCGCCCGGTGTTATCGGGCGCTGAACACCCAGCGATCCCCATTTTCCCATTCCAGTACCAGACGGTCTGCTTCCACATGGTATCGGGACACCCGTTGCAGGGCGGCCAGATAGCGCGGCTCCAGGTTGCGATGGGCTGGATCATCGATGACACAGCGGGCACGGGTGCTGCGAGACGGTCCGATGCTGAGCTGCTGCCCGTCGATCCTGACCGCCCCGTGCCATCGGTTGCAGGCTACCTGTCCGTGGGCGGTCTCGTCCTCTGCGGTCAGGATCAGGGTGAAGGGAGCGATCCGTGCATCGGGCTGCCAGCGCAGGGCCTGCTCTTCCACCATGCTCAATTGCCACTGGTTGAACAGGGGATTTGTCTGCATGGACCCGGATTCCTTCTGGTGGGCGGCACAGCCGCTCACCAGAAGGAGGGCCATGACCATGGTCGGGAATATTGATGCGCGCATCATGACATCCATGATCTCCTTCTGCCGCCGGAGGCCCCTGCCGACAGCAGGGCCTTGCCCAGTACCAGCAGCACCAGCAGACCGATCACAACCGGTGACATGGCCCCGCCACCGCCCCGGGATGATCCCTCATCTTCCTGGGTGTAGAAGGTGATCCAGTCGCTGAAACGGGAGACACGGGTATAGACACCGGGATAGTACGGCTTGGCGCAGCCTTCTCCCCAACTGGTCACCCCTGCCAGCAGGTAACTGGTGCCATCGCTTGAACGGACCGCCAGAGGGCCGCCGCTGTCACCCTGACAGGTATCCCTGCCGCCGCCCTGGTAACCGGCACAGAACATGTTGTCGGTGATGTCCCCATCCATGTACTGCATGTCCGTCATGCAACTGGCATTGTCCAGAATGGGTACCAGTGCCTTTTGCAGGAGGGTGGGAAAGATGCGGATGAATTCCGAGCCTTCCTGCCGTTCCCCCGTGGAGCCCCAACCACTGATCAGACCCAGAGTGGCGGGCGCCGCCACAATCCTTTCGTTGGCGGGGGTCACCAGGTCAATGGGCAGGCAGGCGGGGCATGTCACCGGCTCTTCGACAAAAAGGAGGGCAATATCGTTATCGTTGCCGGCTGGATCATAATCCGGGTGAATGATCAGGCGCGCCACATTCCTGATGATGGCGGCATCGGCGTGAAGGAGGTCATTGATTCCCGCCACGATAGAAAGGTCTTGCGGAAACGGGATATCGAAAAGGGTGCCTTCGTCGGTGTAGTTATCGAAACAATGGGCGGCAGAGACGATCCACTGGGGTGTGATCAGGGTGCCGCCACATTGGGTCTGGGCGAAGAGATCCCTGGCCTCCTCGGGGCCCCTGACCACCCCGATCTGCCAGGGAATCTCGCCGCTTCTGACTGCCTCGCCACCGATGATTCTGGAACCGGGCTGCCCCGCCGAAACCGAAGCCACCCAGCCCGTCAATGCGACGGCCAAGAGCATTGGTAGCCACCATCCTGCATTGCCGCATTGCCTGAATATGAGGTTTTTCAACTGTCGTTTTCTCCGCCGTCACTCCCGCGAAAGCGGGAGCCCAGAATTCAAAATTGTCAGTCTATCACTGGATTCCCGCTTTCGCGGGAATGACGGGTAATCCCGCGGCTCAGGACATGCTCAGGCCCCGTCCCAGGACCCACCCCCATGACCGCCAGATAGCGCTCGGCACTTACCCGTGCCCGATATTCCGCCACCGCCGCCCGGATCTCATCGGCCGGCAACGGCGCCTCCAGCGTCCTGACCATGGCATCCTCCAGGGCGGCCACATCCCCCACCGGCACCAGCGGCCCGTATCGCCCGTCCCGCAGGATCTCCCGTGGTCCGCTGCGACAGTCCGTGGACACCACCGGCAGCCCCAGTGCCATGGCCTCGGTGAGGGCATTGGGAGAACCTTCCCAGGCCGACGACAGCACGAACAGGCGCGCCCGGCTCAGCCAGGCATAGGGGTTGGGGGCAAAACCGGGCATCAGCACCCGGTCTGCCACACCCAGTGAGCGGGCCAGGGCCGTCAGGGCTTCCCGATCCCCGCCTTCCCCCAGGATGATCAACCGCGCTGGCCGCCGCCCCCGCACCCCGGCAAAGGCCCGCAGCAGGGTGGGAAAGTCTTTTTGCCGGGTGAGTCGCCCCATGCCGATGATCACCGGATCACCTCCATCCTCTAGCCAGGGATGAGGGGCGGGCTCGGCGGCCAGGGTTTCCAGGTCGGGGGTGATCACCGGGTTGCGCACCACATGCACCTTCTCTTCGGGCAGGCCGGTGATCCCGCGCACATCATCGGCCACCCCCCGGGACACCGCGATGATGCCGTCCGCCAGGGGATAGAGCCGACGCATGGGGCGGTAACGCATCCACTTTCGCAATCCCGAACGCGCCTCCAGTGCCTCCGACAGGGTGGTACCCAGGCGGATAAAGACGCGAGTGTCCACGCCGGCCAGCCGTCGGGCCTTGAGCGCCGCCCGACCGGCCCGATCCTTGGCGGCCAACAGCAGGACCGGGCGGTGTTCCCGTAAGTAGCGGGCCAGGGGTGCGATGCTCAGGGCGCTGTGGCGGGTGCCCAGGCGGATGATGTTGACGGTCTCCGGCAGCGCCTGCAGATGCCGGCTTTCCTCGCGGATCAGTACCAGATCAATGGACAGGCCCATGCCCGTCAGTTCCCGGACCAGGTTCAGCACCATGCGTTCGACGCCGCCCTCGCCGGAGAGGGAGATGAGAATGGCCAGATGAGGTGAGGAGAGATCGCGTTTCACAGTCCCATGGCCTCCCGGTACGCCCTGGCGCTATCGGCGACCCGATATCGGGTCACCGCACTTTTCAGGGTCCGCGGGTCTGCGGGATGATCCAGGCAATGACCAATGCTCGTTGCCATGGCCTGTGCATCCCCCACGTCCACCAGTCTGCCGAGGCGTCCTCCGTCCAACACCTCCCGGGGACCGCTGGGGCAATCGGTGGATACCACCGGGATGCCCAGGGCCATGGCCTCGATCAGTGCCACCGGCATGCCTTCCCAGCGGGAGGCATGGGCAAAGACCCTCGCCCGGCTTAGGCAGGCATACGGATTGCCCACGAACCCGGGCAGACTCACCCGGTCGGCGATGCCCAGATCTCGGCCCAGAGCTTCCAGAGTAGGCCTTTCCCGGCCCTCGCCCAGAATCATCAGCCGGGCCGGGCGCTGTTTCAGCACCAGGGCAAAGGCCCGCAGCAGGGTGGCGTAATCCTTGCGTCGGGACAACTCTCCGATGGCCACCACCCAGGGATCGTCACCGTCCATGTCCACGGGCAGGGCGGTCGGATCGGCGGCCAGCGATTCCAGATCGTCACGGATGATGGGGCTGGGCACCACCTGCAGGCGGGTGATTCGCTGACCTGAAATCTGTCGCAGATCCTCTGCGCAACCGTGAGAGGGGACCAGCACCCCGTCGGCCCGGGGATACAGATGACGGATAGAGAGCCGTTGCCGCCATCGTTCCAGTGGCTTGCGATCCGCCAGATTGACGGAGACGGTCGTGCCCACCCGCACATATACCCGGGTATCCACGCCCGCCAGGGCACGGGCCAGGATGGCGGTACGATTGACCCGGTCCTTGTCGGTGAGCAGCACCAAAGGCTGGTGCCGCCGCAGATAGCCCACCAGGGCCGGCAGGGACGTGCTCACATGGGCGCGGCCCAGGGGCACGATCCGCAGGCCCAGCGGGGGATCAGGCAGGTGGGGACCATGACCCTCAAGGGTGAGCAGATCCACCGACAGCCCCTGATCCACCAGGGCCGGCAGCAGGTTGCCCATGATGCGGTCAACCCCACTGTGGCCGGAGGTGGCGAGGAATACCGCCAATTTTCGGGATGGGGAGCCCGGGATCATCGTCTGATTCCCCGCAGTTTGGCCTTGAGTATGTCCAGAATGTATAAGCTGGTGGCTTTGGGTAGTGCCATGTACCACCAGTGTCGTTTCCAGCAATGGCATTTTTGTTCGTCAATTGGGATACGGGCGTGAAGGGCAAAGCGAAGGTACTGAATATGGAGACGGAACAGTTGCTTTGGTAAATGATGCTCTTTGTGTAAAGTGATTTCTTCCTGGTAATACAGCGTGAATCCTTGGGGATTGCGAAAACGATAATTGAATCTGTTTGCGCTGATGCCATCCGGCGCATGGCGGTTGATCTGTACTGGAGTGTTACTGAAGCGAATCATGTATTCATGAGCCATACGGCGCAATATAAGAGTCGGGCGCATATGACGCTCGCCGGGAAATCTGGGATAGGGATATTTTCTGAGCACCTCAATCCTCAGTGCTTCCCTGCGCTCACCATTCATGCGGCAATGACGGAATATATCCAGATAATTTGAATCCATGAAATCTTTCGGATAGGGGTCCCCGGATAATCTGCCCTCTTCATTCAGGCAGATTCCCGCGACACCCGCAAATTTTTCCCGAATGTCCTGTGGGATATTTTTCCAGTATTTCCAGAGCTGCTTCAGGGCATCAGGTAATAGGGAATCGTCGGAATCGAGAGTGATGAAAAGCTTTCCACGCGCCAGCTTTAGAGCATGGTTATGAGCGGCATGCTTGCCCTGGTTTTCTTGCCATGCGTAGGTGATGGGGAAGGGGGCAGTTACCTGCCAGGTTTTCACCAAGTCCATGGTGTTATCTTGGGATCCGTCATCAATGATGATGACTTCAAGATTATTGTAGGTTGAGTCCTGAATGCTTTTTAAAGTCCTTGCCAAAGTGTGGGCGCGATTATAGGTTGGTATGAATATGCTGAAGTCGGGTTGAGTTTTTATTGAGGCCATATTATAGGTCTTTGGCAGATGCGGCTCTAGGCATTATCTGAAAAGTAAGATCGGAAGCAACGGGTAATGCAGACGAGACAGATTGCGGTGCTGAGACTCCTGGTGAGCTTGGGGCATCGGGTCTCACACACCGAATCTCTTTCAAGCAGGCGATGGCTCTTGTCGTACACCGACTTACCATTGTGGACTCCTGTGATCACATCCACATGCTGGATCGGGTCCAGGTGGTTGCCCATAGCCACTGGGATCAATTGTCCCGGTCGTGTCAGAATTCCCAGAAGCTGGGCCAGTGGCGCAGGAACTTGGAAACCCGGCATCACATGCGCTAGCGAAACACCTTCGCTCAGCTCTCTTGCAGGCATTCGCGCAAGAGTGTTTCGATCTGTTTCTGGAGGTGAACTGGCATCATATCCAGTGACTGAACACAAAGCGATGTGACCCTCTCATTCCTACGACAGCGTTCGATGCGTTGTAGGATTTCATCCTCGTCGTGGTGAGCATGGATGTACTCCCAGTCATTCGGCCCCTTTGTGGCCCGGTCTTGCAAAAACCCGGCATTGGCCAGCAAAGCCGCCGGGAAGAACACCTCCCTGCAGCGAAATCGATGGACGATGTTCCTCTCCATACGACCGTCATGCTCGATCACGTCCCGAGTAAAACCCAGAACGAACGGGTAGGGTGCATGTGCGAGCATGAACATGCGCTTCCTACCAAGGATGGACTGTTCTCCACGCACACCCACATAGCCATCACGCTTTGGTGTATTGGTGATCCAGCGTAGAAGTTGGAGCAGTTTCTTGACCGTGTAGCGTTCCTGAAACCGCCCCCGCCATCGCACACCGTTGTCGTCGAAATAGTCTTGCTCCCGGGTTGGTCGCAACAGGAATATATCGTCGTTAAAATAGAGATAACGCTCGGACAATTCGGGTATGCGATGGAGCATCGTCTCGATGGTCGTTGAATTGAATGTGGGCAGAACCTGTTCATGCCCGGCAAAGATGGTCTTGTGATCGACCAGTACCACGTTGTAGTGCCGGGCCTCATCTTCCGTGAGCCATTTGGGGCGCTGATCATCCGTGACAAGGAAGATCCGCCGGATCCACGGGGCATTTCGACGGATCAGGCGGATGCAGTAATACAGCTCGAACCGGGAGTCCCACCGGGTATTCGCCGTGCCGGGGTGGGGTTGCGCTTCGTGCCCCTCCATCTCCGTCAGCCACCACTCCCGTTTTGCGCGATGCGCCGGGTCCGCCCCATCCACCCAGGTGATGACCGCGTCCACCATCAGACGGCACCCTCATGGCCTGGCCACTCCGATCGGGTCTTCGGATAGGGGATACTTCGGGGCGGAAGCTTCAGCCTGAGGCCGCGTCTTGCCTGCAGGCCCGCGGGAAGTCGGGAGAGCCACTGTGTCATTCCGGTTCCTTGCCGGTCGATGTGATGATGCCTCGGTATTCATGGGGCAGCAATTGTTCCAGATAGGCCTTGGCGATCCTGTCGCTGCGGTAGGCCTTGGCTGCCGCTTGCAGGACGTCGGTAGCGGTCGGTGTGTCCAGGGCGTGGACCATGGCCGTTGCCAGGGCGGTCGGATCGTTCACGGGGACCAGAGGGCCCAGGCGGCCTTCCTCAAGGATTTCGCGTGGACCGTGAGGGCAGTCGGTGGCCACCACCGGGGTGCCGCAGGCCATGGCTTCCACCAGTACGTTGCCGAAGCCTTCCCAATTGGAGCTGAGCACCAACAGTTTTGCCCTGGCCATGTAGGCATAAGGGTTGTGGGTATTGCCCGGGAGCTTGATGTCGGCCCGTGCGGGCGAGGCCTGGATGCGCCGAGTCAGGGCGTCACGTTCACTGCCCTCGCCCATTATCAGCAGGCGACAGGGGCGTTGCCGGCAGACCTGTTCGAAGGCTTCGATCAGGGTGATGAACCCTTTCTGGGGTTCCAGACGTCCCACCGCAAGTATGACCATCGGCCCGCCGTCGTCGAGCCAAGGTTCCGGGGCGTCGGCGTGTGCCATGTTCGCCAGGGACGGAGTGACGACTGGGTTGTAGATGACCTGGATGCTGGACCGCGCCAGCCCGGTGAGTTCGGCAAGGTCATCGGCGACCCCGCGCGAGACGGCGATGATGGCATCGGTCCGGACGTAGTGGGTGGCGATGCGCCGTATGCGCCGATCTCGTTTGTGAGTGGGCAAGTGGTTGAAGGTGCGGGAATAGGT
Source organism: Ectothiorhodospira lacustris (assembly GCF_022227845.1). Lineage (GTDB taxonomy): Bacteria > Pseudomonadota > Gammaproteobacteria > Ectothiorhodospirales > Ectothiorhodospiraceae > Ectothiorhodospira > Ectothiorhodospira lacustris. The sequence goes on from NZ_JAJNQN010000006.1 coordinate 115,563, forward strand.
GTTGTGGACGTTGACGGCAATCCGGCAGGGGTGGCCGGAGAGGCGTCTGGCCCGCAGGCTCAGTACCGTGAGCCGGGTATTGGGGGTGAGGATGGCGTCGGGACGGTGCCGCCCGAGGTATCGGGCCAGCGCGGGAACTCCCAGCAAGGCATGGGTGGTGGGCAGGGTGTCGATACTGGCGTATTGCCCGATTTGCTTCAGATAGGGGCCTTCCGACCTTTCCAGCAGGATCCGGCAGTGGATGCCCATGTCGTTGAAGGCGCTGGCCAGATTCAACAGGTTGCGCCCGATGCCGCCGTTCAGGTCGGTGGAGAACAAGGTAACTGTAGATGTCTGGGGATGCATGCAAGGAGGGGGTTGCGAAGCCGGTGGCCATTATAGTCCGTGTCCGCTGACAGGGGGCAAGGTGGGAAATCCTGATGCGTTATCTTTACCGTGCCTGCAACTTGTGCATTCATGTCCGAAACCGGACCCGATATTTTTACCCGATTTGTGACTGCACTCCATGAGTGAGGCATTCCTCCCCTCGAATATCCACCACTTGCCTTCGCTCCCTGGAAAACTCAAACCCCCACCAAGTGAATGAGTTTGCCCTGGCCCCGGTACTTATCCCCGTAGCCCCGGTCCCTGAGTTGTTACAGGGCCTTGCCCTCAGGCCCTGTTCTACCACCTTGAACTCGAACAGCCAGATGTAGCCGTTGAAGTCCACGCTCATCTCCATTTGCCTGAGTCTGTTTGCCATGGGACATGTTCAAAAAGCGTGGGTGGTTGGCCTTGGGGCGGGTTTTTTCCGTCACTTTCGCGTATGCGGAAGCCGGGGGAATGGTCCGGTGACTGGATTCCCGCTTTCGCGGGAATGACGAGACGTCATTCAAACGGTGGGACGTCATTCAAATGACGCGACGTAATCCACTGGAATAGTGTGTTCAGAGTGCCTGTGAGGATCGTAGCACAACCCCCGTCCCCCCTTGTCCGGCACGCCGCTCTGGGAAAACACGGTCCTTGCGGCTGGGGTAAAATGCCGTCGCTCCCATTTCGGAATCTTCGATGCAGTCCCTGCTGATCATTCGTCTCTCCGCCATCGGCGACGTGGTAATGGCTTCGCCGTTGCCGGCCGTGTTCCGCGCCGCCTGGCCCGATGTGCGCATCACCTGGCTGGTGGAGCCCCAGGTGGCGGGATTGGTGTCCCGGCATCCCCAGGTGGATCGGGTGGTGGTCTGGCCCAAGGCTCAGTGGCGCTCCCTGTTCCGCCGCTTGCGGTGGATCCGTCTGGGGCGGGAGGTGATCCGGTTTGTCCGGGAACTGCGGGCCGAGCCTTACGATATGGCGGTGGATCTGCAGGGGCTTTTGAAAAGCGGTCTGCTCACCCGCCTGTCGGGGGCGCGGGAGCGGGTGGGACTGGGGTCCCGGGAGGGCAGCGGGGTGTTCATGACCCGGGTGGTGCCCCGAGGCGGCGACCCCCGCCGTATCGGTTCGGAATACCGGTATCTGGCCCAGGCGCTGGGGCTTGAGCCGGGTGCCTTCTTCATGCAGGTGGGGCTGCGCCCGGAGGATGAGGCCGTGGGCCGCCGGGTGGCCGAGGCCCAGGGCACTCGGGGTTATGTGGTGGGCTGTCCGTTCACCACCCGGCCTCAGAAACACTGGGTGGAGGCCGCCTGGGCACGGTTGGCCCTGCGCATTCACGGGGAACGGGGACAGCCCATGGTGTTGTTGGGTGGTCCCGATGACCGGGAGGCCGCCGACCGGATTCAGGCCCTGGCCGGCGCGGCGGTGGACAACCGGGTGGGGCAGACCTCCCTGACCCAGGCAGCGGCCGTGATCCGCAGGGCCGGGCTGCTGGTGGGGGTGGACACGGGGCTGACCCACATGGGACCGGCCTTCGACGTCCCCACGGTGGCCCTGTTCGGATCCACCTGTCCCTACCTGGACACCGGGCGGGACAACACCGTGGTGATCTACCACGACCTGCCCTGCGCCCCCTGCCGACGCAATCCCACTTGCGACGGGCGTTTTGATTGCCTGAAGGGCATCTCGGTGGACGAGGTCATGGCTCAGGTGGAGCGGTTGCTGCCCGCAATGCCGATCAAGGAGCCGTCCTGATGCGTATTCTGCATGTGGAGACCGGTCGTCATCTGTATGGCGGCGCGCTGCAGGTCCGTTACCTGCTGGAAGGGCTGTCGGCCCGGGGCGTCGCCAACGTGCTGGTGTGCCCTTCGGGGGCGGCCATTGCCGAGGCCTCGGCGGTGTTTTGCGAGGCGGTCCATGAGGTGCCCATGGGGGGGGATCTGGATCTGGGCTTTGTGGGTCGCTTGAAGCGCGTGATCCGGGAGACCCGGCCGGATCTGGTGCATCTGCACAGTCGTCGCGGCGCGGACGTGCTGGGGGGGATCGCGGCCCGGCGGGTCGGGGTGCCGGTGGTGCTGTCCCGGCGGGTGGATAACCCGGAGCCGGCCCTGTGGGCGCGATTGAAGTACCGTCTGTTCGACCGGGTCATCACCATCTCGGAAGCGATCCGGCAAGTGCTGCTGGCGGAAGGCGTGCCCCCTGAACGGGTAGTTTGCGTGCCCAGCGCGGTGGATATGAATGCCTGGCAGGGGACGTGCGATCGGGAAGGGTTTCAGGCTGCCTGCGGCCTTGCGCCCGGTGAGCGGGCGGTGGGGGTGATTGCCCAGTTGATTACCCGCAAGGGGCATCGTCATCTGTTGACGGCGGCGCCGGCGATCCTGGCGGCCCATCCCGAGGTGCGGCTGCTGTTCTTCGGTCAGGGGCCGCTGGAAGCGCAGCTCAGGGCGCGGATTGAGGACATGGGACTGACGGGACGGGTGCGTCTGATGGGGTTCCGGGATGACCTGGAGCGGATCCTGCCCTGCCTGGATCTGGTGGTGCATCCGGCGGACATGGAGGGGCTGGGGGTTTCCCTGCTGCAGGCCGCCGCCGCGGGGGTGCCCCTGGTGGGGACCCGGGTGGGCGGCGTGCCCGAGATCATCGGCGATGACGAGGCCGGTGTGCTGGTGCCGCCGGGGGATGCCCCGGCCCTGTCGCGGGCGGTGATTGATCTGCTGGGTGATCGGTCGGCCCTGCGGCGTCTGGGGGAGGCCGGTCGCCGTCGGGTGGCGGCGCGGTTCTCCGTGGAGGCCATGGTGGCCGGGAATCTGGCGGTCTATCAGGGACTGGTGCATGGATAAAGGCGCAATGGGAGAACCACACCGGCACTGGGGTCTCTGGCTGCTGCTGGGGTTGGGGGTCTATTTCACCCTCCATGTGATCATCCGTGCCACCGGGTCCGCGGTGCTGGAACTGGACGAGGCCGAGCAGGTCATCGTGACCCAGTGGTGGCTGGCCGGGTATTCCGGGCAGCCACCCCTCTATGCCTGGCTGCAGGCCGCGGCGTTCCGGGTGTTGGGCATGGACCTGTGGGCCCTGAGCCTGGTCAAAAACACCCTACTTTTCCTCACCTGGCTGTTCGTGTTCCTCTCCGCCCGGCGTCTGTTGGGCGATGTCCGACTGGCGGTGCTGGCCACCTTGTCCTTGTTCCTGGTTCCCCAGGTGGCCTGGGAATCCCAGCGGGATCTGACCCATTCGGTGATGGTGACCACGGTGGCGGCCGCGTCCTTTTACGCGATGCTGCGCTGGCTGGACCGGCCCCATGTGGGGCATTACCTGCTGATCGGCCTGCTGTTCGGGCTGGGGGTGCTGTCTAAGTACAATTTTCTGGTGTTCGCCGCCGCCGCCGGACTGACCCTGCTGAGCTGTGCCCGAGGACGGTCCCTGTTGCTGCATCCGCGCATCCTGTGGAGTGCCCTGGTGGCGTTGCTGGTGGTCCTGCCCCACGCCCTGTGGGTATGGCACAGCCGGGATCTGGGCACTCAGTCCCTGGATAAGCTGGATTTCGGGGGGGGACTCTGGCCCTGGTCCGGGCTGGGTTCCCTGGTGCCGGCGGTGCTGGGCTTCCTGGCATTGCTGCTGCTGGTCATGGGCGCGGTATTCCGGCGGGATTTTTTCCGTGCCCTGTTCAAACGCCGGGGCGGTCCGGCGGCTTTTCCCATCCACCGCTACCTCTGGATCCTGTTGGGCCTGCTGGTGCTGATGGCCCTGCTGGGGGTGTCCCACTTCAAGGACCGCTGGATGCTGCCCCTGCTGCTGGTCTTTCCCCTGTTCGTGTTCGCCATGATGGGCACGGCGGCGCTGACGCCCGCCCGGGTGCGGGCGTATCTGTCGGTCTGTCTGCTGGTGCCCGTGCTGGTGCTGGTGGTGATGGCTTGGCGGGTGCAGACCTGGCCGGTGCTGGAGTCCCAGCATCGGCATGTCTACCCCTTTGACGAGCGGGTGAGCGAGATCCGGGATCTGGGCTTCAGCCAGGGTCTGATCGTGGGAGATCGGGCCTTTGTGGCGGGCAATCTGCGTTTTCGCCTGCCCCGGAGTCAGGCCGTGATCCCGGGGGTGAATCCCGGCGGGCTGCGGTGCCGACCCGGTGATGATCTGCTGGTGGCCTGGGACGCGGACCGACAGCGACAGATCCCCGGTCGGCTTGGGGACTGGCTCACGGCGGAACTGGGCCTGTCCACCGGGGGCCTGATGCCCCGGTGGCTGGAATCCGGTGCGGGGGCAGGCCCGGTGATGGGCGTGGTGGTGCTGCCGGGGGCGCTGAAGGGGGATTGCCGGGTGAATCAATAGTATTTCGGTAATCCCCAGCCGCGCTTGTACTTGAAGCGTCGGTGGGTCCAGAAATACTGTTCCGGCGCTACCCGGATGGCCGCCTCGATGACGGCGTTGATGCGTCGGGCGTCCTGGGCCGGATCCTCTCCGGGGAAGTCTTCAAGGGGCGCGCCGATCACCAGCCGATAACCTTGACGGCCGGGCAGGCGATAGCCGAAGAAGGGGATGACCGGGGCGCCGCTGATCTTCGCCAGGCGGGCGGTGGCCGGATTGGTGGCGGCGGGGACACCGAAGAAGGGGACAATCACCGCGTTGCCGTTCTTGAAGGCCTGGTCCGGGGCGTACCACAGGGCCTGGCCCTGCTTCAGGGCGCGGATGGCGTCCCGGACCTGGTCGCGGCGGATGGCCCGCAGATAATGGGTCTGCCGGTTCTGCCGGAAGCAGTGTTCCATCACCGGATTTTCGTGGGGGCGGTACATGACGGCAAAGTCCTGATGGGCGCAGAGCAGGCGTCCCGCCAGTTCCAGGGTGGTGAAGTGGGCCGACAGCAGCAGTGCCCCCTTGCCTTTTGCCAGTGTCCGTTGCAGGTGTTCCAGTCCCTCGATCCGGGCCAGCCCCTCAAGCGCCCGGTCGCTGCCCCACCAGCTCAGGGGCGTCTCGAAGATGCCCGCGCCCATGGCACGAAAATGGGCCTTGACCAGGGCCTTTTGCGTCGCCGGGTCCAGGTCGGGAAAACATAGCCCGACATTGACCTCGGCGATCCGCCGCCGACGCCGGGCCAGCGGGTAGAGCAGGGCGCCCAGGGCCTCGCCGGTCCGGATCTGCCAGCGCCAGGGCAGCACCCGGACCAAGGTGCGGAACAGGGCCACGCCCAGCCACATGGGCCAGTGGACAGGGTGGTACAGGCGAGAGGGGGACTGTTTTCGGGCCATGGGGATGTTTGCGGAGAGCGGGCTGCGGATTGTAGCAAATGGCTCCGCGTCCGCAGGGCAATGGGCTGCCCCATGGTAAGATCCTCCCCGGTTTCCTCTGCAAGGTAGTCAGGCCGTGAATCTGCACATGCCCGCCTTTGAACAGGCCCGGATTATGGTGGTGGGCGATCTCATGCTGGATCGCTACTGGTCCGGGGCCACCGCCCGCATCTCCCCCGAGGCCCCGGTGCCCGTGGTTCACGTGAACGAGGTCGAGGAACGTCCCGGCGGGGCGGCCAACGTGGCCGTCAACCTGGCCCGGCTGGGGGTGCAGACCCGGCTGCTGGGCATCGTGGGCGAGGACGAGGCCGGCCATGCCCTGGAAGGGCTCCTGGTCCAGGCCCGGGTGAGCTGTGATTTCGCCCGCTCGTCCCGGGCGACCACCATCACCAAGCTGCGGGTCCTGAGCCGCCATCAGCAGTTGTTGCGCCTGGATTTCGAACAGCCCCTGGAGGCCGCGGATACCGCGTCCCTGCCGGATCGTCTGGCCGGGCATCTGGACGGGCAGGCGGTGGTGGTGCTGTCCGATTACGGCAAGGGGACCCTGGCCGAGGTGGCGCGGATGATCCGCATGGCCCGGGAGGCCCGGGTGCCGGTGCTGGTGGACCCCAAGGGGCGTGATTTCGAGCGTTACCGGGGCGCCACCCTGCTCACCCCCAATCTGGCCGAGTTCGAGGCCGTGGTGGGTCCCTGTCCCCATGACGATCTGCTCATAAGCCGAGGTGAACGGCTACGGACGGACCTGGAGCTGGAGGCCCTGCTCATCACCCTGAGCGAGCGGGGCATGCTGCTGCTGCGGGCGGGCCAGGATCCCCTGCACCTGCCCACCCGCGCCCGGGAGGTCTATGACGTGACCGGGGCGGGGGATACGGTGATCGCCGTCACGGCGGCGGCCCTGGGGGCCGGGCAGGATCTGGCCCAGGCGGCGGCCTTGGCCAATCTGGCGGCGGGTATCGTGGTGGGCAAGTTGGGGACCGGCTGCGTGACCCCGGCGGAGCTGCGGGCGGCGGTGCGGGGTCACCAGGGCGGCTGGAGCAGCCTGCTGTCGGAGCCGGACCTGTTGCTGGCGGTGCAGGAGGCTCGGGCCCAGGGCGAGCGAGTGGTGATGACCAATGGTTGCTTCGATATCCTCCATGCGGGGCATGTGGCCTATCTGGAGCAGGCCCGGCGCCTGGGGGACCGTCTCATCGTGGCGGTGAATGATGACGCCTCTGTGTGCCGTCTCAAGGGCCATGGGCGACCGGTGAATGGCCTGGAGCGACGCATGGCGGTGCTGGCGGGCCTGGCCTCGGTGGACTGGGTGGTGCCCTTCGGGGAAGACACGCCGGAGCGGTTGATCCATGCGGTGTCGCCGGACGTGCTGGTGAAGGGCGGGGATTACCGGCCCGAGGCGATCGTGGGTGGTGACCATGTCCGTGCCCAGGGTGGGCGGGTGGAAGTGTTGCCTTTCCTGGATGGGGTGTCCACCACCCGGGTCATCGACCGGATCCGGGGCACCTGACGACCATCTGACCGGCATGCGCGTACTCTATTCCCTGATCCTCTATGTCATCACGCCGCTGGTGCTGGCGCGGCTGCTCCAGCGCAGCCGCGCCAATCCGGATTATCGTCACCGCTGGAGGGAGCGCCTGGGCTGGTCGCCCCACCTGCCGGCGCGGCCCCGGCTGTGGGTGCATGCGGTCTCGGTGGGGGAGGTGGCGGCCGCCGCGGCGCTGGTGGCAGGGCTGCGGCGGCGGTTCCCCGGGCATGCCATCCTGATGACCACCACCACCCCTACCGGTTCCGCCGAGGTGATCCGGCGTTTCGGGAATTCGGTGGAACACTGTTATCTGCCCTATGATCTGCCCGATGGGGTGGCCCGCTTTCTGGCACGGGCGCGTCCCGAGCGGCTGCTGGTGATGGAGACCGAACTGTGGCCCAATCTGTATCGGGCCTGTGCCCGCCGGGGCATCCCGGTGATGGTGGTCAATGCCCGCCTGTCGGCCCGTTCTGCCCGTGGCTATGCCCGCATCCGGCCCCTGGTTCGGCAGACCCTGGCTCAGGTGTCCGGGATCGCGGCCCGGGGGGAGGAGGATGCCTGCCGTTTTCTGGCCTTGGGTGCCCGGCCGGATCAGGTGCGGGTGAGCGGCAACATCAAGTATGACCTGGCCTTGTCCGATGATCTGATCCGGGCCGCGGCCGAGTGGCGTGCACAGGTGGGGGAGCGACCGGTGTGGATCGCCGCCAGTACCCATCCGGGGGAGGACGAGCCGGTGCTGGCGGCGCACCGCTCCCTGCTGTCCCGTTGGCCCGGAGCCCTGCTGATCCTGGTGCCTCGCCATCCGGAGCGTTTCGACGCCGTGGCGGCCCTGTGCCGGGCGCAGGGGTTTGCCGTGGCGCGCCGCAGTGCCGGGCTGCCGCCCGAGGCTGGGGATACGGTATGGCTGGGGGATACCATGGGAGAGCTGATGCGGCTCTACGGGGTGGCCTCGGTGGCCTTCGTGGGGGGCAGTCTGGTACCCACCGGCGGGCATAACCCGCTGGAGCCGGCCGCCCATGGGGTGGCGGTGGTGACCGGTCCGCAGGTATTCAATTTCACTGAGGTTTACGAGGCCCTGGACCGGGCTGGGGGTGTGCGTCGGGTGGCGGATGCCGATGGGCTGGCCGCTGCGGTATCGACCCTGTGGTCGGACCTGGAGGCCCACCGGGCCATCACGGTGGCGGCCCGGCGGGTCCTGGATGAAAACCGGGGGGCGGTGGACCGGGTACTGGACTGGGTGGATCAGGCCTCTTGAAGGCCGGTTCGGGCGGGCGTCATCCCCGCATAGGTGGGAGCCGTCACTCCCGCGCAGACGGGAATCCGGGAGAGGCCGTCATTCCCGCGCAGGCGGGAATCCGGGAGAGGCCGTCATTCCCGCGCAGGCGGGAATCCAGGAGAGGCCGTCATTCCCGCGTAGGCGGGAATCCAGTTATGAACTGAAAGTTCTGGGCTCCCGCTTTCGCGGGAGTGACGGGAAGTGAAACGGGAGTGACGGGAAGTGAAACGGGAGTGATTGAAAAGGAACCGGGGGAATGGAAAGGACTCTGGGGTGAAGAACGGCCCGCGCGATGATGGAAAGGCCCCCTGGACGGACAGGGGCCTGATCAGGGATTCCCTAACGGATCAGGTTCAGGATTTCCTTGAATTTCGGGTGCCGGGAATCTTCCAGCCATTCAAACAGCACCGACTCGAAATTAGTGATGATCACCCCGGCTCGGGCCATGCGGTCCAGGGCATTGGCCTTGTTGCGCGGATCTCTTGAGCAGACGGCGTCTTCCACCACGAAGACCTGGAATCCGGCCTCTACCAGCAGCAGGGCGGTCTGCAGGACGCAGACATGGGATTCCATGCCGCAGATCACCACCTGAGGGCGCCCGGCACGCTTCACGGCACCCATGATGCCCTCGTCGCGGTAGCAGGAAAATGCGGTCTTCTCCAGCACTTGGACTGCTTCCGGCAGCATGCCCTGGATTTCACCGGCCGTGTGCCCGATACCCCCGGGGTATTGTTCGGTCACCGTGACCGGGACGCCCAGCACACCGGCACCCTGGGCCAGACTGCCCGCCCGTCGGTAGACTTCATTGCGGACATCGGACTCCATGGCCACGGCCAGCTTTGCCTGGATATCCACCACCAGGAGCTGGCTGTGCCTTGCACTGCAAAGGGGGGAGGGATGGGTATGATTCATCAGTCCAGCCAGGTGTTGATGGTGAGCAGGTCATTCTCGGTCAGGGTCCCTGCGGCCTGTTTCAGGCGCAGGGTATCCAGCAGGTAGTTATAGCGCACCTCGGCATAATCCCGTTCGGCCCGGAACACCTGGCGCAGTTCCAGCAGCACGTCCACGGCGGTGCGGGTGCCCACCTCGAATCCGGCCTCGGCGGCTTCGAAGGAGGCGCGGGTGGATTCCAGGGCCTGCTCCAGGGCATTGACCCGGGAAATGCCGGCGTTCACCGACAGGAAGGCACTGCGGGCCTGGCGTACGGTCTGACGCTCGGTCAGTTCCAGCTCCTCGCGGGCGGCGTCAAAGTTTTCCCGGGCCTCGCGGGTCAGGGAGCTGGTACGGCCGCCGGTGTAGAGGGGGACCCGCAACTGGATGCCGATCTGGGTGTCGCGACCGTCGAGAAGGTTACCGGCCGTCTCTCCGCCGGGGGCATTGTGAATATCCCGGTCGGTATAGCCGGCAGAGAGGCCCAGGGTGGGGTAGTGCCCGGCCCGCTGGCGCTTGATCTCCTCGGCGGCCACCTCGGTGCCGAAGCGGCGGGCGATCAGGCTCAGGTTGGCCTCCAGGGCGGTTTGCACCCATTGGTCCATATTTGCCGGTTCCGGCGAGACCAGGGGCATGCGTTCCGAGAGCAGGGCCAGTTGCTCGTGGAACTGGCCGGTGATGACCATGAGTTCCTCGCCGGCCAGATCCAGGCGGTTCAGGGCGGCGATCTCTTCGGCCACGGCCAGGTCGTACTGGGCCTGGGCTTCCTTGACGTCGGTGATGGCGATCAGGCCCACCTCGAAGCGGCGGTCCGCCTGTTCCAGTTGCCGGCCGATGGCCTCCTTTTCCGCGCGGGCGAAGGAGAGGTTGTCCTGGGCCGCCAGTACGTTGAAATAGGCCTCTGCCACCCGCAGGATCAGCTCCTGCCGGCTGGCGTCGCGTATCGCGGTGGCTTGGGCGATGCCCAGGTCCGCCTGGCGCAGGACCACATAGTTGCGGTGGTCATAGAGGGTCTGGTTCAGGGACAGCTCAAAACTGCTGGTCTGGTAGTCAAACGAGTTTCCGCCCCGCTCGGTATCCGTGTAGGCGTAGCCAACGCCGCCCTCGATCTGGGGTAGCAGGACCGATCTGGCCTGGGGCCGCTGTTCCAGGGCCGCCCGGAACTGGGCTTCGGCGGCGCGCAGTTGCGCGTCACGCTCCAGGGCAATGCGGTAGACCTCTACGAGATCGGTGGCCTGGACGGGGGCGGTTACTGCGGCAAATCCGACGAGGGCGGCCGCCAGCAGGGTCTTGGGAAAACGGATCATCGGTGTCTCCGGCCCGAGCGGGCAAGAAGGAAATATTCCATCAGTGAATCCTGATTATCCTACCGGGAACCGGAAAAAAATGCATAGGGGAAACGCTGAATAATTCCCTTTCCATCAACCCCGGTCATTCCCCTTTCGTCACGCCCGTCACCCCGTCACCCTCGTCACTCCCGCGAAAGCGGGAGTCCAGAATTTCCAGCCTACGAATGGATTCCCGCCTGCGCGGGAATGACGACCTTTCCTGGATTCCCGCCTGCGCGGGAATGACGTGCTCAGGACATCCTAGGGGGATCTGTCAGGACATCAGTAACAGGGCAGGCTTGGATCTACCTGGCGTGACCAGGCATCGATCCCGCCGGTGAGGTTGATGACGCGAGTGAAGCCCTGTCGTTCCAGCAGCATGCCCGCCTGCCGGCTGCGAATGCCGTGATGACAGATCATCACCAGTTCCCTGTCCGGCGGGATGTCTTCCACCAAGGACCCAAGCCGGTCAAGGGGAACCAGCCGTGAGTCCTGAATGTGGACGATGTCGTATTCCCAGGGCTCGCGCACGTCGATGAGCAACGGGGCATTGTCCCCTGCCTGATCCAGGTAAGTCTTGAGCTGGGGGGCGGTGAAGTGTTGCATGCCTGGCCCGTGGGGAAAGTCGTTCAAAAGGGTACTCAGGGGGGCGATCGGGTCGTGTTGCCTGCACCCGGCCACCCGGCCCATCCTGACTAGAAGATGAAATGGGGTCTGGGCTCGAAGCCCGTCAGGGGCTTGAGGCTGGTCTCGAACAGGACGTGGCGGATGAATTCGTTTTCGCCCTGTCGCATCACCAGCATGGCTTCCATCGCCGGCGGCTCACCCACCACAACGAAGAGCCGGCCGCCGGGGCTGAGCTGACGTTCGAAGCAGTCACGGTATTGAGCCATGGAGGCGGTGACGGCGATGACGTCGTAATGATCCCTTTGCCCGGTCCAGCCCTCTGCGGCATTGCCGGTCTCCAGGTGGATGTTGGTGATGCCGGCCTTGTCCAGATGCCTTTCGGCGGCGCGGGTGAAGGTCTTGTGGAGGTCGATGCTGTCCACCTGGTTGCCCAGACGGGCCAGACAGGCGGTCAGGTAGCCGGAGCCGGTGCCGATCTCCAGAATGACGTCCCGCGGCTGGATGTCCAGGGCCTGCAGGAGACGCCCTTCCACGGTGGGCCGCATCATGGCTTCATCCTGTCCCAGCGGGATTTCCAAGTCCGCGTAGGCCAGTTTTTGGTGGGCCCGGGGCACGAACAGTTCCCGGGGGATGTTCTCCATCACATCCAGTACCCTGGGGTCCAGCACGTCCCAGGGACGGACCTGCTGTTCAACCATATTGAAGCGAGCTTGATCCAGGTTCATGGTGGTTATCTGCCGTCTTGTGATTGTTATGGGAGTCCCGAGTGCGCCGGGTCTCGTGCTTTATCCGACTCGTTGAGTATCCGCAAAGCTGGCGGCGAGCTGCCGTTGGATCGGCAGGCTGCAAGATTAAGCCCTCACTAATGGTCGGGCAAGTCCTTGATGCTCTTGTGCAATGCGCAATGATGCCGATGGTGATCGGTCCAATGCGGCGTTGGTTTTGTGGCATGCTGCGGTTTAATGATCCGCGGCGACACCCCGGGAGGGACATCATGTTTGAAGCTGCCGAACTGGGACGCACTCTGTCCAAGGAAGCCTACGGCGCAGCGGTGCCCGATCTGCGTGCGGAACTGCTGGAGGCCCAGCGCCGCCTCAGGGATACCGATACCGCCGTGATCGTGATCGTGGAGGGGGTGGATGGCGTGGGTCGGGGAGAGGTGGTTAACCGTCTTAATGCCTGGCTGGATACGCGCGGGGTGGAGACCCATGCCTTCTGGGAAGCCACCAGTGATCAGCAAGCGCGGCCCCGGTTGTGGCGCTACTGGCAGGCGATGCCGGCGCGGGGCGGTATCGGCATCTTCTTCGGTGCCTGGTATTCAGAGCCCATTCGTCGGCATATCCGGGATGAATGGGATGAGGCCCGGTTGCATGAATCCCTGAGCCGCATCCGTGATTTCGAAAGTATGCTCGTGGCGGATGGGGCGCTGATCGTCAAGTTCTGGTTTCACCTGCCCCGGGATGAGCAGAAAACCCGTCTGAAACAGCGTCTCAAGGACCCTGCCAGCCGCTGGTACCGGTTGCCCAAAGGCAAGGAGCAGGCCACTCAGTATCGTCGGCTGGTGGAAACCGGTGAGCGGGTGATACGGGAAACGGACAGCGGTCTGGCCCCCTGGTATCTCATCGAGGCCACGGATCGGCGCTATCGGGACCTGACGGTGGGCCGTACCCTGCTGGATGCGATCCGTGAGCGGCTGGAGCTTTCGTCATCACCGGCCCTGTCCGTGACCCCCTCCCATGCCCCCAGTCTGCCGCCGGAGGACAGCGCCCGGATCACGGTGCTGGATCATCTGGATCTGACCCGGACGCTGGAGAAAACGGCTTATAAGGAACGACTGTCCAGGGCCCAGGCCCGATTGCGGGATCTGACCTGGCGCGCCAAGGATCAGGGGGTGGCTACGGTACTGGTGTTCGAAGGCTGGGATGCGGCTGGCAAGGGCGGGGCGATCCGGCGCCTGACCTCCGGTATTGATGCCCGGCTCTATCGGGTGGTGGCGGTGGCAGCCCCCACGGATGAGGAGCGCGCCCACCATTACCTGTGGCGTTTCTGGCGCCATGTGCCGCCGAAGGGACGGATGAAGGTATTCGATCGTTCCTGGTATGGGCGAGTGTTGGTGGAACGGGTGGAGGGGTTTGCCGCCGAGGATCGCTGGCGCCGTGCCTATCATGAGATCAATGATTTCGAGGAGCAGCTGACGGAGCACGGTATCGTGCTGGTGAAGTTCTGGTTGCACATCAGTGAGGAGGAGCAGCTGGCCCGTTTCAAGGAGCGGGAGGAGGTGGCCTACAAGCAGCATAAGATCACCGATGAGGACTGGCGCAATCGCCAGCAGTGGGAGGCCTACAAGGGGGCGGTCAACGAAATGGTGATTCGTACCAGTACGGAGTTTGCACCCTGGACCCTGGTGCCCGCCAATGACAAGCGCTACGGACGGGTGACGGTGCTGGAAACCGTGTGTCGACGGCTGGAAGCGGCGCTGCGACAACAGGAGTCCGAGTAGCTTCCGCTCCGGATCGAGGAAGATGCCGCCCTTGGTTGCAAACCGCCGCTGCCTGCTATAGCTTGGATCGCCACGAGGCTAGGGGTGCCCGCCGACAGGGCTCGGGCTGAGAAACACCCTTGGAACCTGAACCGGATCATACCGGCGGAGGGAAGCTTCGGATGAGCCTCTGCGCCTTCCGTCTCCCCCCGCCTTCACGCGAGGTAGACAGCAGCATGAGTGCCATCCCCCAGGATTTCGTCCGCAAGACCGCCCAGGTCTCCGAAGCGATCACCCGCCCCTTCCCCGGCTCCAGCAAGATCCACGTCACCGGTTCCCGCCCCGATATCCGGGTCCCCATGCGGGAAATTGCCTTGGCACCCACCCGAATGGGGGAGGGCAGTGAGGAGAACCCCTCCATCACCGTCTACGACACCTCCGGCCCCTATAGCGACCCCGCAGTGAAGATCAATCTACTGCAGGGCCTGCCCAGTGTGCGCGGACCCTGGATCGATGAGCGGGGGGATACCGAGGCACTGCCCGGCCCCAGTTCCCGTTATGGCCAGGCCCGCGCGGAAGACCCTGAACTGGCCCATCTGCGCTTTGAGCATATCCGTGCCCCCCGGCGTGCCCGCGCGGGTCACAACATCACCCAGATGCACTATGCCCGTCAGGGCATCGTCACCCCCGAGATGGAGTACGTGGCCATTCGGGAAAACTGTCGCCTGCAGGAGATGCGCGAGGACCCCCGTTACGCCGCGCTGCTGCGTCAGCACCCCGGTCAGCCCCTGGGGGCGAACATCCCGGATCTCATCACGCCGGAATTCGTCCGCGACGAAGTGGCCGCCGGGCGGGCGGTGATCCCCGCCAATATCAATCATCCGGAACTGGAGCCGATGATCATCGGGCGTAATTTCCGCGTGAAGATCAATACCAACATCGGCAACTCCTCCCTGACTTCCAGCATTGAGGAAGAGGTGGAAAAGCTGGTGTGGTCCTGCCGTTGGGGCGGCGACACGCTGATGGACCTGTCCACCGGCAAGCACATCCACGAGACCCGCGAATGGGTGCTGCGCAACAGCCCCGTACCCATCGGTACCGTACCCATCTACCAAGCCCTGGAGAAGGTGGACGGCAAGGCGGAGGCACTGACCTGGGAGCTGTTCCGGGATACCCTGATCGAGCAGGCGGAGCAGGGGGTGGATTACTTCACCATCCACGCCGGCGTATTGCTGCGTTATGTGCCCCTGACCGCCGGCCGGCTCACCGGCATCGTCTCCCGGGGTGGGTCCATCATGGCCAAGTGGTGTCTGGCCCATCATCAGGAGAACTTCCTCTACACCCATTTCCGGGAAATCTGCGAGATCATGCAGGCCTACGATGTGGCCTTCTCCCTGGGGGATGGCCTGCGCCCCGGTAGCCTGGCGGATGCCAACGACGCCGCCCAGTTCGCCGAACTGGAGACTCTGGGCGAGTTGACGAAAGTGGCCTGGGAACACGATGTGCAGGTGATGATCGAAGGCCCCGGCCACGTACCCCTGCATAAGGTCAAGGAAAATGTGGACAAGGAACTGACGGACTGTTTCGAGGCCCCCTTCTATACCCTGGGGCCGCTGGTGACGGACATCGCCCCCGCCTATGACCACATCACCTCCGGGATCGGTGCGGCTAACATCGGCTGGTACGGCACCGCCATGCTTTGCTATGTGACCCCCAAGGAGCACCTGGGGCTGCCCAACAAGGCGGATGTGCGCGACGGCATCATCACCTATCGCATTGCCGCGCATGCGGCGGATCTGGCCAAGGGCTTCCCCGGTGCCCAAGTGCGGGACAATGCCCTGTCCAAGGCCCGATTCGAGTTCCGCTGGGAGGACCAGTTCAACCTGTCGCTGGACCCGGAGCGTGCCCGGGACTTCCATGATGAGACCCTGCCCAAGGACGCCCACAAGGTGGCCCATTTCTGTTCCATGTGCGGCCCCCATTTCTGTTCCATGAAGATCACTCAGGATGTGCGTGAATACGCCGCCCGCCAGGGCGTATCGGCGGAAGAGGGCCTGGACAAGGGGATGCAGGAGAAGGCTCGGGAGTTCGTCAAGGGCGGCGCTCGGGTCTATCGGGAGGTCTGATTTTCCGGTGTCCGTCTAGCGAGGTGGCGGCCGGTATCGATAGGCCCTGGCCTTGATCCAGGGCGAAGACGGTCTGATGCCGGCTGCCCTGAGCATGTGTTCCAGGTCTTCTCCCACCCTGCCCAGCTCCTTGCGATAGGCAATGAGGCCATCCAGCAGGTCCGCGGCCAGGGAAGGGCGGGTCTGCAGGGGCGGGTCATCGTGGTCAGCCCGATCAATCTGCATGTGCGGTGCGCTCCCGATAGTGGGTGATGTGTCGGCCGCAAAACCTTCCTGGGTGAGTGACTTGCTGCCGGTATCCCGCCGTTCGGCGGGGATGTCCTCCTGCTTTGTGTGTAGTCCAATGGACGGCACCTTGCTAGTCTCGAGGCGGTGGCCGCTGCCGGGCGGCCTGTCCAGGCTGATCAGCACGCAGGTGTCAGTCCTGTCATGGATCAGATCATGATTCGCGATGGGCAGATGAGGTAGTCTTGGGTCAGACCGGTTGAGGGAATGGCAGCTGATGGTGGAACAGGCACGGCTTGAGCAGGAAAACCTCTGGCTGAGGGAGCGTCTTGCCACGCTCATCGAGGCGGCGAGGGACAACGAGCGCAAGCTGGACCGGATGACCGGGCTGGAAATGCGTCTGCTGGCCGCCGATGGCCTGATGGGAATCCTGTCCCTGTTGTTGGAGGAATTTCCCCGCGACTATGAGCTGGATCATGTGGGACTGGTACTCCATGACCCTGATGGGGTCATCAGCACGATACTGGACGCGGCCCTATGTCCTCGCGGGCTGTGGGCCTTGAAGCTGGCACCCTCTGCCGAGGATCTGAAAACACCGGCAGGACTCTATCTGGGAGACTATGCCGCCTGCCCCGAGGCCCTGCGCTTTGAGGGCTGCGGTGAGCTTGGCAGCGTGGCCCTGCTGCCGGTTCAGCGTGCGGGTCGATGCCTGGGGGTGCTGTCTCTGGGTAGCCGTTGCAGTGGCCGCTACGGGGAGGGGATGGATACTTACCTGCTCAGGCGTCTGGCGGCGGTGGTTGCCATCTGCATCGAGAATGCCCTGGCCGCCTGGCGGTTGCAGGAGTTGGGGGTGACCGATGCGCTCACCGGAGTGCGTAATCGTCGTTTCTTTGATCTGCGCCTGCAGGAGGAAATGACCCGGGTGGTACGGGAGCGCCAAAGCCTGGCGTGTCTGTTCGTGGATATTGACCACTTCAAGGCCGTGAACGATGGCTACGGTCACGGGGTCGGGGATCAGGTCATTTCGGCGGTGGCCCAGCGGCTGGGACGGCACCTGCGGGGCTCCGATCTGCTGGCGCGCTACGGTGGTGAGGAGTTCGTGATGCTCTTGCCGGGTCTGGATCGTCAGGAGGTGCGGGCCGTGGCCGAACGGGTCAGGCAGGTGGTGTGCGGCGGAGCCGTGGTGGTCGATGAGCATAGCCTGTCGGTGACGGTATCCATCGGGGTCGCACACTGGCCGACCCAACGCCTGGTCGGTCAGGATCCGTCCGTCGCGGCTCAGACGCTGCTGCGGGAGGCGGATGAGGCCCTGTTGCGTGCCAAGGGCGACGGACGCAACCGGGTGGTGATGGCAGGTCTGCCGCCCCCGGACGCCATGTCACTGGAACTGCTGCCGCTGGGGCTATAGGGATAGGGGTAGGGTATGAGCAGCTTCTATTCCGGCTCACCGAACTTGTCATTGATCAGGCCTTCCAGGGCCTTCAGGGCGGCTTCGGCATCCTCGCCTTCCGCGATCAGGCGCACGGTGCTGCCCTTGCTGGCCGCCAGCATCATGACGCCCATGATGCTCTTGCCGTTCACGCGCCGAGTGCCCTTTTCCACCTCCAGACCGGCGTCGAAGCTGCTGGCCAGATTGACGAACTTGGCGGCGGCGCGGGCATGCATGCCTAGGCGGTTGATGATGATGAGTTCGCGGCTGGGCATTTAGCTGTGGGTCTCGCAGAGCAGGATGCCGTCATGGCCCCCGCTGATGGCCTTGTTGACCAGTTCATGCAGACGCAGGTTTGGATAGTTGAGTACCCGTACCAGCATGGGCAGGTTCACACCGGCAATGACCTGTACCTTCGGTTGTTGCAGCAGGCGGTTGGCGATGTTGCTGGGCGTGGAGCCGTACATGTCCGTCAGGACCAGGACGCCGTCACCCTGGTTCAGGCGCTGGTAAAGGTCCACTGCACGGTCCAGCAGGACGTCCGGGTCACCGGACTGGGAAACCGCCAGGCACCGAGTTTCCAGGGGAATGGTGCCCATCATGGATCGGGCTGTACTCAGCAGGTCCTCGCCAATTTGATTGTGAGTGATGATGAGAAGTCCGACGGACATGGGTGCATACCGGTTCTGGTTCAGGAAAGTTCCCGGTGACGGGTGCTCACACCGTCGCCTCTGATTTCACGAAAATGGCGGGAGAGTCTCTCGGTCAGGTAGACCGAGCGGTGACGTCCCCCGGTACAGCCGATGGAAACGGTCAGATAGCTGCGATTGTCGTTCTCGAATTGGGGTATCCAGGTGGTGAGGAAGTCGCGCAATGAGTCGAACATCGCTGCCACCATGGGTTCGTTCTCCAGGAAACGGATCACCGCCGGATCCTTGCCGGTAAAGGCCGATAAACCCGGCTGCCAGTGTGGATTAGGCAGACAGCGTACATCGAATACGAAATCCGAGTCTACCGGGGAGCCGTACTTGAAGCCGAAGGACTGGATCAGCAGCGACAGTCCCCGCAGGCCGGCCTGACGGACCCGCTCCCGAATGGACTGGCTGAGTTGGTGAACATTGGTGCGGGTGGTGTCGATGGCCAGATCAGCATGATCGGCGATGACACCCAGCAGATTCCGCTCCAGATTGATGGCCTCCATCAGGGGAATGCCACGGCGGGCCAGGGGGTGGCGGCGGCGTGTCTCGCTGAAGCGGCGGAGCAGGGTTTCGAGTTCCGCATACAGAAAGATGATCTGCAACTCCACACCCATGGCACGAATCTCGTTGACAATACGGCCGAACTGGTCGAGAGACTCGATGCCGCTGCGGGCATCGATGCCGACGGCCGCTTCACCGTAGCCGGCCTGAGGGGACTGACGGAGTTGGCTGACCACCGCCGGCAACAATTCCAGATGGAGGTTGTCGATGCAGTAGTAGCCGGCATCTTCCAGGGCGTGCAGGGCCACGGTCTTGCCTGATCCGGATAGCCCGCTGACAATGACGAGCTTCATGGGTCGATCTGCATCTGACGCCGCTGCCGTGCGGCCAGGTCGTCGGCGGCAAAATAGCCGCGCAGGCGCAGCAGGTGGTTGCGCACGGCCGCCTCCACCATCACCGCCAGGTTGCGGCCGGAGGCCACGGGCAGGGTGATGACCGGTACCTTCAGGCCCAGTACCTCCCGGTTGCACCGCCCCCCATGGAGGCGGTCGATATCTGCGAATGTGACATCGACCTGGTCTTTCAGATCGATGATCAGACGCAGGTATTTGCTGGTCTTGATGGCGCTGTCACCGTACATGGCACGAATGTTCAGGACGCCCAGTCCCCGGACCTCCAGAAAGTTTTCCAGCACCGGCGGGCAGGTACCTCGCAGGATGTCCGGGGCGATACGGGCAAATTCGGGGGCATCATCAGCAATCAGACGGTGTCCGCGGCTGATGAGTTCCAGCGCCAGTTCGCTTTTGCCGATGGCGCTTTCTCCCGTCAGCAGAACCCCGATGCCCAGTACTTCCATGAAGACACCGTGCAGGGTGACGGTCTCCGCCAATTTGTCGCTGAAGAAATAGCGCAGGATATTGATGATTTCGTGGCCGTGCAGGGTGGTGGCCAGCAGGGGCACCGACTGCTTGTCCGCCAGTGCGCACAGTTCCGGCTGAGCCGCCAGACCGTCGGTGACGATCAGGATGGCAGCGGTCCCGTTGACCAGCTGTTCCAGGATATCCCGCTGGGAGTTCTTGCGCAGGTTCCACAGGTAACGCATTTCATCCGGACCCAGTACCTGGATCTGGTTGGGATGGATGATGTTCAGGTGCCCGACCAGTGAAGTGCTGCCGTGGGGCGTGGCCTGGTGAGCGATACGTCGCTCGCTGCCTTGGTGACCGGCCACCCAGCGCAGGGCGAGGCGCTCTTCCATGGCCTCGACGACATGGCGGACGGTGAGGGTTTCGATGGTCACGGCTGTGCGGGGCTTTCGGTATCCCAGTGGTGTACCAATGCCAGCAGATCTTCCGGTCCCTGGGCGCTGCGCAGCCTTGCCAGAGTCTCCGGATCAGAGAACATGCGGGCCAGCAACGCGAGGATCTGCAGGTGTTCGTCGGTACATTCGGTCGGGACCACCAGGGCGAACAGGATGTCCACGGGTTCGCTGTCCGGGGCATCATAGTCTACCCCCTTTCCCAGTTTGAGCAGGGCGGCACAGGCTTCGTCAGCGCCGGCCAGACGGCCGTGGGGAATGGCGACGCCATGCCCCAGGCCGGTGCTGCCCAGGCGTTCCCGGGCCAGCAGACTGTCGAAGATCTCTCCCTGGGTCAGCCTGGGCAGGTGGCTCGAAAGCATTTCACCCAGCATCTCCAGAGCGCGTTTCTTGCTGCTGACGTCCGGCAGACAGCAGACGCGCTCCGGGGCGAGAAGATCACCGATGTTCATGGATGTCTCACCCGACGTGGTTGCGGTGGGAGCCTTCGGCGCGGTGGTGGTCCTTGAGCTTTTCCTTGTGCTTGACCACCTGGCGGTCCAGCTTGTCGACCAGGGCATCGATGGCGGCATACATGTCGGCTTGGGTGGCATCGGCAAAGATGGTGTTGCCGCTGACCAGCATGTTGGCTTCCGCCTTCTGCTGCAGTTTCTCCACGGTCAGGACCACATGCACGTCAATGACGTTGTCGAAGTGGCGCTCCAGGCGCTGGAACTTGTCATTGACATAGTCGCGCAGGGCGTCGGTCAGGTCCACGTGATGACCGGTGAGGTTGATCTGCATGAGGTAACTCCTTGGTTAGGATGTGAATGTGAGGCCTTGGGAACTCAGACGAGGCGCTTGCGTTCGTTGGATGGCGGGATTGCCATGGCCTCGCGATACTTGGCAACGGTGCGCCTCGCTACCTGGATGCCCCGATCCACCAGGATCTGGGCAATCTTGCTGTCACTCAGGGGCTTGCCCTGGGGCTCTTCGGCAATCAATTTGCGGATCATGGCACGGATGGCCGTGGCGGAGCACTCCCCCCCATCGGCCGTCCCCACATGACTGGAGAAGAAATACTTGAATTCGTAAATCCCTTTCGGGGTGTGCATGTACTTCTGGGTGGTGACACGGGAGATGGTGGATTCATGCATCTCCAACTGCTCGGCGATGTCCCGCAGCACCAGGGGTTTCATGGCCTCGTCGCCGTGTTCCAGAAAGGCGCGCTGATGCTCCACAATGGCGGTGCCTACCCGCAGCAAGGTTTCGTTGCGGCTTTGCAGGCTCTTGATGAACCAGCGGGCCTCTTGCAGGCTATTGCGCAGGTAGACGTTATCCTGACTGGAATCGGCCCGCCGTACAAAGCTGGCATAAAGCGGGTTCACTCGCAACCGGGGGGCGACTTCCGGGTTCAGTTCCACCTGCCAGTATCCCTCGCGCTTGCGCACGAAGACGTCGGGAATGATGTATTCCGGTGAGCTGGAGCTGATCAGGGTGCCCGGGCGGGGATTCAGGCTCTGTATCAGGGCCATCACCGCCTGCAGTTCTCCGTCGGCCAGTCCCAGTCGGCGCTGTACGCCTTTGAAATCACGGGTACCCAGGGCTTCGAGATGATCGCGCACCAGGGTCCTGGCCTCGGCCAGCCAGGCGGTATCCGGCGAGAACTGCTCCAGCTGCAGCAGCAGGCATTCTGAGAGATCGCGCGCGCCCACGCCCACGGGGTCCAAGTGCTGGACCATGCGCAGTACGGCTTCCACCTCATCCAGCTCCAGTTCCAGTTCCTGGTCCTGAGCCAGTCCGGCATGGATCTGTTCGATGGGTTCCCCCAGGTAACCGTCATCGTTGATGGCGTCGATGAGGGTCATGGCAATGACCTGATCCCGCTCGCTCAGGGGGGACAGGTTGATCTGCCAGAGCAGGTGATCACGCAGGTCCTCACCGGGGGCACTCTGGTTCTCGAACAGGTCGCGACCGTCGCCGTCCCCCCCCTGGCCGCCGCCGGTTGCCGGCATGTCGTAGAGGTCTTCCCAGTTGCTGTCCACCGGCAGCTCTTCGGGAATGTTCTCCGAGGCATCGCCTGTGCCGCCCGGTTCCGCGGGCTCTTCGAATTCCCGGCCCCCCGCATCCTTGTCGGTGCTGTCCGGCCTGCTGTCCATCTCTTCCCGCTGGGCCGCCGCCTCGTCCACACCGGTATCCAGGTCGGCGTCGGCGCCTTCCAGGGCTTCCAGCATCGGGTTGGTCTCCAGCGTCTCCTGGATCTGGGCCTGTAGCTCCAATGTGGACAGCTGCAGCAGCCGGATGGCCTGCTGCAGCTGTGGTGTCATGGTAAGGCTCTGGCCGAGACGGAGCTGGACAGAAGGTTTCAGCATAGGATGTGGCGTACCACCGGAGTCGTCAGGCAGGCGTTGAGTGGTCCCGGCAGTGTCGACGGCTCTTTTCCGTCATGCGCGGGGTCTGTCATCCGGATTATACGGCTTGGCACGAAAAATGTGACCCAGTGTGGGGAAACCATGAGATGGCTCAAAAACTGTACTTTCATAGTCGGAAATGGTCGCCCAGATAGACCCGTCTGACCTGGGGGTCGGCCAGCACCACTTCCGGCGGCCCTTCGCTGATCAGATGCCCGTCGCTCAGGATATAGGCGCGGTTGCAGATGCCCAGGGTCTCGCGAACGTTGTGATCGGTGATCAGCACCCCGATCTTGCGCGATACCAGATGGGTGATGATGCGCTGGATCTCGATCACGGAAATGGGGTCCACTCCGGCAAAGGGCTCATCCAGCAGGATGAAGGCCGGCTCCGTGGCCAGGGCGCGGGCAATCTCCACCCGGCGCCGCTCGCCACCCGAGAGACTGATGCCCAGGCTCTCGCGGATGTGCATGATCTGAAACTCTTCCAGCAGGGATTCCATGTGTTCATGGCGCTGGGCGCGGTTGAGGTCGCGGCGTGTTTCCAGTACGGCAAGGAGATTGTCTTCCACCGACAGCTTGCGAAACACCGAGGCCTCCTGGGGCAGATAGCCGATCCCCAGTTGCGCCCGGGCATGCATGGGTAGGGGGGTGATGTCCTTGTCGTCCAACTCGATGCGGCCGCCGTCGCAGGGGATGAGGCCGACGATCATGTAAAAGCAGGTGGTCTTGCCGGCCCCGTTGGGACCCAGCAGGCCGACGACTTCGCCGCTGTTCACCTGCAGAGAAACGCCGTCCACCGGTTTGCGGGCACGGTACTGTTTGACCAGGTCGCGGGTCTGCAGGCGGCTCATCGTGCGCCCTCGGCCGGGGCGGGAGCCTGATCCCTGGGAGTGAAGATCGCTTCGACGCGCCCGGTATCCCCGGTACGGGCTTCCAGGGTGGCCGTGCGCAGGTCATAGATGATGCGGCTGCCCCGGAACTCGTCCGCGCCCTGCCGGACGCGGGCACTGCCGCTCAGTTCCATGCGTTGCTCGGTGGGAAAGAACTCCATGCGTGCGGCCTCGGCACGGACTTCCCGCCCCTGCGGGTCCTGGGTGCGCAGAGTTGCCGGTCGGCCTTCCGAGGTCATGCGCTCCAGGACCCGGCCCGGCGTATGGACCGTGACTGTATCACCGGTGATTTCCGTGGCGCCCTGGGTAATGCGTACACCGCCGCGGTAGGTGCTGATGCCTCGGTTGTCGTCCAGGGTGGCCGAGTCCGCCTCGATCCGGATGGGCAATGTCCGGTCCACCTGTGCCTGGAGCGGTCCGGCCAGCAGCAGGATGGCCAGTGCCGGGATCATGAGCCGCCCAGGGAGGCATTGAAAAACTCCCTCGCCGTCGCTCCCGCGAGGGCGGGAGCCCATGCTTTTCACTCCGTGACTGGATGCCCGCTTGCGCGGGAATGACGACCTGAGGAAGGCCGGCCGCATTCTGCTGGACCTTGATTCCCGCGGGTGCGGAAATGGCTGACTTGGAGCAACCCTAGTGGGGAACATAGACACCCCGTGCGTCACGTTTGAGTTCCAGAATTTCATGCCGAAGGTCCAGGAACAGACCTAGACCCTCGGCCTCCTGATAGGTGGTCCGCAGGTGTGCCGGGGCGTCGGTGACGGCCTGACGGGGGCCCGGCCAGAGGGTGGTGTCCCTGGTGGTGATGGTGATCGGACCTCGCTCGCCCTCGGCGGCGCGGTGGATGTGTACCTCGCCCAGCAATTTGACTTCATCGCCGGCGGGGGAGATCCAGCCCTGCTCTGAGCGCAGGGTCCAGGTGGCGCCGGGGCTGTACCGCAGGATCAGTACCGGGGTTTCCAGCCAGCGGGACCCGTCCGCCTGACGCTGTTCCATACGCTGACCGCGAAGCTGGTAACGGGGTTCACCAAGGGGGTCCATATGGATGGCCGCGTATTGTTCCAGAAAGAAATCGGTCCCTTCGGTGGCCGCCTCTTCCAGCACCCGTCGGCGTTCATCGGCGTCCCGTGCCAGCCAGAAGCCGATGGCCGCAGCCAGGCTCAGCAGCGCGATCAAGAACAGGGAGGGCAGCTTCATCCCAGGTAGGTGGTCAGGGCGGCCTGCAGGGTGCCCTGGGCCTCCATGATGAATTCACAGGCCTCCCGGGCGGCGCCTCGCCCCCCCGGTTGCCGGGTCACATAGTGGGCGTGCTCCCTGACCAGGGCATGGGCATCGGCCACCGCAATGGCCAGGGCCACCCGGCGCATCACCGGCAGGTCCACCACATCATCGCCCACATAGGCGGTTTCCTCGGCGCTGACGCCGGCATCTGTCAGCAGGCCGTCCAGGGCCTCCAGCTTATCGCGCCGGCCCTGGACCACGAGCCGGATTCCCAGATCCTGCATCCGGTGCTCCACGACCCCTGAACGCCGGCCCGTGAGGATGCCCACCTGAACGCCGCTGTCCGCCAGCATGCGCATGCCCTGCCCATCCTTGCTGTTGAAGGCCTTGTACTGGCGCCCGTCATCGTCCAGGAACAGACTGCCGTCGGTGAGCACGCCATCCACGTCGAAGATGACGAAGCGCACCCGTCGTGCGCGTTCAGTGAGAGTATCGGTCATGGGCTAAGATACCATGGGTCGGGTGGGGGTCAGACCACGCCGGCGCGCAGCAGGTCATGCATGTTGAGCGCTCCCACCAGTCGCTGGGCCTCGTCCAGCACCGGCAGGGCGCTGATCTTGTGGTCTTCCATGATCTTCAGGACTTCGGCTGCCAGCATGGTGGGAGAGGCGGTCTTGAATTGGCGGGTCATCACTTCGCCGATGGAGGTGGCATGCACATCCACGCCCCGGTCGAGGGTGCGGCGCAGGTCGCCGTCGGTGAAGACGCCGATCAGCCGTCGCTGTTCGTCCACCACGGCGGTCATGCCCAGCCCCTGGCGGCTGATCTCCAGCAGGGCATCACCCAGGGGCGCATCGGCCCGCACCATGGGGATACGGTCGCCGGTATGCATGATGTCCGCCACATGCAGAAGCAGCCGGCGCCCCAGGCGTCCGCCCGGGTGCGAGCGGGCGAAATCGTCGGCGGTGAAGCCCCTGGCTTCCAGCAAGGCCACGGCCAGCGCGTCGCCCATGGCCAGGGCGGCGGTGGTGCTGGCCGTGGGGGCCAGACCCAGGGGGCAGGCTTCCTTGGATACGCTCACGTCCAGGTTGACGGTGGCTTCCCGCGCCAGGGTGGAGCGGGGGTTGCCGGTGAGGGCAATCATGGGTACGCCCAGGCGGCGGATCAGTGGCAGGATGGTGAGCAGTTCGTTGGTCTCGCCGGAGTTGGACAGGGCAATGACCGTGTCGCCCGACGTGATCATGCCCAGGTCCCCGTGGCTGGCTTCGCCCGGGTGGACAAAAAACGCGGGTGTCCCGGTGCTGGCCAGGGTGGCGGCGATCTTGTTGCCGATATGCCCGGACTTGCCCATGCCCGTGACCACCACGCGGCCGGTGCAGGCCAGCAGGTGTTCGCAGGCACGGATGAAGCGGGCGTCAATGCGGGCCATCAGGCCGCGGATGCCCTCGGCCTCGGTGTCCAGTACCGCCAGGGCGAGTTCGCGGGTCTTTTCCGGATTGAGTTTCATGATGCTGTAATGCTACCAATGCTTCAGGTGGGTTGAACAAGATTATTTTTGGCTTCCCGGCTGCTTCACCCCTCACCCCAACCCCTCTCCCGCAAGGGGGGGAGGGGCTTGGTCCTGTCTCCCTTCTCCCCTTGTGGGAGAAGGGCCGGGGATGAGGGGGATGCCCGCTACCGTCACTCTGCCGGAATCTTCACGCCGCTCCCCCGGCCGGACTCAGGCTCAGATACACCCAGGTCATGTAGCCGATGAAGAGTGCCAGTAGCAGTCCGCCCTCCATCCGGTTGATGCGCCTTGGACGCCCCCTGAAACTGAAGGCCATGACGATGATCAGCAGGGTCAGTCCCAGCATGACCGGGAAATCCCGCCACAGGGCATCCGCCGGTACGCCGGCGGGACGGATCAGGCCGGGAATGGCCAGCACACCCAGCAGGTTGAACAGGTTCGAGCCCAGGATGTTGCCCAGTACCAGGTCCGGCTCATTGCGTCGGGCACTCACCAAGGCCGCCGCCAGTTCCGGCAGGCTGGTGCCGATGGCGACGATGGTCAGTCCGATCACCAGGTCGCTCACCCCCAGGGCGGTGGCGATGTTCACCGCCCCCCAGACCAGGGCCCGGGCGCTGATCAGCAGCAGCACCAGGCCGAGCACCAGCCAGACCACGGCCTTGCCGGTGGGCACCGCCCGGGGGATTTCCGCCTCGAACTCGCCCTGGATGGGATCGGGGCCATTGTTGCGTCCCTTGAGGCCGTCCCGCACCATCCAGGCCATGACCAGGATCAGGCCGCCCAGCAGGATGAGTCCATCCATCCTGCCCAGGGTGCCGTTGAGCACCAGCAGATAGGCCAGTACGCTGACCCCCAGGACCAGGGGCATCTCCTTGCGCAGGGTGCCGGAGGTGATGGCCAGGGGGGCGATCAGGGCCGTCATGCCCAGGATCAGGCCGATGTTGGCGATGTTGGACCCCACTGCATTGCCGATGGCCAGTCCGGGATTGCCCTGCCAGGCGGCGATGCCGGAGACCAGCAGTTCCGGCGCTGAGGTGCCGAAGCCCACGATGGTCAGACCGATGATCATGGTGGGGATGCCCAGGTTGCGCGCCAGGGCGGCGGCACCGAAGATGAACCGGTCGGCACTCCAGACCAGAACGACCAGACCCAGCAAAATGGCGACAATGGAAATGAGCATAAAGGTTTCGGAGACGGGGCTGTGGGGGCGGGAGGGATCATGATTGACCGGGCGGGCTCTACCCTGAGCTTCGGGGTTCGTGACTGGGAGCACCCGGCCTGGCTTGAGCGATTCTACCCGGATGATCTGCCGGCGTCCTGGCGTTTGCCCTACTACGCCAATGAATTTCCCGTCGTGCTGGTGCCCAGGCAGCGCCGCCTGGCCGCCGGTGAGGCCGGCATGTGCGTCTGGCGGGACGAGGTGTCCCCCGGTTTCCGATTCTATCTGGAGCTGACATCGGACGATGACAGGTCGGTGCCGACGGCGGCCGAGGCGGCCCTGGGCGATCATCTGGCCGGTTATGTCGTTGTGGACGGGATGGCCCATCCTCCCGCCGGTACGGGTCGGCCCTGGTTTGCCGCCCGCGCCGGACCCGGCCCGGCACGGCTCTGGACCGGTGCCGATGCGGTGGGTCCTTGCGGCGGGGTAGGTCTGTTGCGTCTGGAGGCGGGTGCACCGGATCTACGTGTTCTGCGGGGGCAGCTGGAGCACTTCATCCGCTGCAATCATGCCGGATCAGGCGTCCTGTTCATGGATGCCGGACCCGGCGCCGTGGATCAGGCCATGACCATTGCCGCGCTCCTGGGCGTGGCTTGACACGGCCCGGAAGGGCCGGGCACATTCAACGCTCCCGACCATCTACCGTTTCCACCCAGACCAAGGACCCGGACCATCGACGCCTCTCCCGACAAGACCCCCTGGATCGAGATCCGTGATCTGCATTTTGCCCGTGGTGATCGCAAGATCTTTGACGGCCTGAACATCACCATCCCTCAGGGGCGGGTGACGGCCATCATGGGACCCAGTGGCACCGGCAAGACCACGTTGCTGCGGCTGATCGGTGGTCAGTTGCGTCCCGATCATGGTCAGGTGCTGGTGGAAGGCCAGGACGTGCACCGCCTGTCGCGGCGGGAACTGTATCGTCTGCGCCGGCGCATGGGCATGCTGTTTCAGAGTGGGGCACTGCTCACGGATCTCAATGTCTTTGACAATGTGGCCTTTCCCATCCGCGAGAACACCCGCTTGCCGGAACCCCTGGTACGCAACCTGGTGCTCATGAAGCTGGAAGCGGTGGGGCTGAGAGGGGCGGTCTCCCTCATGCCCAGCGAGCTCTCCGGCGGCATGGCCCGACGGGTGGCCCTGGCCCGGGCCATTGCCCTGGACCCCATGCTGATGATGTACGACGAACCCTTTACCGGGCTTGATCCCATCACCATGGGGGTGATCGTATCCCTCATCCGACGCCTCAACGATGCCCTTGAGATGACCAGTATCGTGGTGTCCCACGATGTGGCCGAGGCCGGTTCCATTGCCGACTGGGTCTACCTCATTTCCGAGGGACGGGTGATGGACGCCGGCCCACCGCAGCAGCTGCGCCGGGAAGCCTCGGACTGGTCCCGTCAGTTTCTGGAGGGCTTGCCGGATGGCCCGGTGCCCTTTCATTATCCGGCGCCGGATTACCTGGATGACCTCATGGGGGGCGATACACGGTGATGGGACCTTTCCAACGGCTGGGACACGCGGCGCTGGGGGTGCTGGAACGCCTGGGGCGGGGTCACCTGTTCCTGTTTCGTACCCTGCTGGCCATGGGGACGCTGGTGCGACGCCCCGGCCTGCTGGTGCGGGAACTCTATTCGGTGGGGGTCCTCTCCTTGCTGATCATCGCCGTATCCGGCCTGTTCGTGGGCATGGTGCTGGGTTATCAGGGGTATATCACCCTGGTGGACTTCGGTGCCGCCGAGGCCTTGGGGACGGTCGTCGCCCTGTCCCTGGTGCGAGAACTGGGGCCGGTGGTGACCGCGCTGCTGTTTGCCGGTCGGGCCGGCTCGGCCCTGACGGCGGAGATCGGCCTGATGAAGGCGACGGAACAGCTCTCCAGCATGGAGATGATGGCGGTAGACCCCTACAAGCGGGTCATTGCGCCGCGCTTTCTGGCCGGTGTGATTTCCCTGCCGCTGCTGGCGGCGATCTTCAGTGCCGTCGGGGTGGCCGGGGGGTATTTCATCGGCGTGGGTGTGCTGGGGGTGGACGCCGGCGCCTACTGGTCACAGATGCAGGCCAGCGTGGATTTCCGTGAAGACGTCATGAGCGGCGTGATCAAGAGCCTGGTCTTTGGCGTGGTGGCCGCCTGGATCGCCGTGTTTGAGGGTTATGATGCCACGCCCACCTCGGAAGGGGTGAGCCGGGCCACCACCCGCACCGTGGTGCACACGGCACTGGCCATTTTGGCCCTGGACTTCATTCTGACCGGACTCATGTTCGGTGATATCTGATAACGGGACGGCAAGATGACGACGCGCAGGATCGAGATCACCGTGGGCATCTTCGTGGCCCTGGGCCTGGCGGCCCTGTTCATGCTGGCGATCCAGGTGAGTAACCTGGGTGAGTACCGGGGCAGCGACGGCTATGAAGTGCATGCCTATTTCAACAATATCGGCGGCCTGAAGGTGCGGGCCCCGGTGACCATGGCCGGCGTACGGGTCGGGCGGGTGAGTGCCATCACTTATGATGCCGAGCGCTACCAGGCCCGGGTCAGCTTCACCGTCTCGGCCCGTTATGACCAGTTGCCCACCGATACCCAGGCCAGCATCTATACCGCCGGTCTGCTGGGTGAACAGTACATCGCCTTGGAGCCGGGTGGTGAGGACGAGGTCCTGCGGGCCGGCGACGTGATCCTGTTCACCCAGTCGGCCCTGGTGCTGGAGGAACTGATCGGCCGGATGCTGGTCAACCTTACCGGAAACTGATGCGGAGTCCCCTTGCGATGAAGTCTTTTGTCCATCTGACCTTCACGGCCTGCCTGGTCCTGGTCCTCAGCCTGGTGCCGGCCGCGGCCACCACCCAGGACCCGGTGAAACTGGTGGAGCAGACCTCTGCCCAGGTCTTGAACAAATTGCGGAAAGACCCGGAGCGAACCCGTAATGATCCCGACTTTCTCTATGGTCTGGTGGACGACATCATCCTGCCGATCCTGGACTTCCAGGGCATGTCCCGCCTGATCCTGGCCCGCCACTGGCGTACCGCCACCCCCGAACAGCGGGAACGCTTCGTAGATGCCTTCCAGAACACGCTCATGCGCACCTATACCCTGCAGATGGCCGAACACATGGACAAGGACATCCGGGTTCTGCCTCACCGCAGTCGCCAGGATGAACGCATGGCCTCGGTGGCTACCGAGATCGTCATGGGGCAGGGGCGTTCCAACATTCCCGTCATCTACAGCCTGCGGCCTGTGGATGGGGAGTGGAAGGTGTTCGATCTGACGGTGGAAGGCTTGAGTTTCGTGACCAATTTCCGCACCAACTTCGGTGCCGAGGTGGAGCGTCACGGACTGGATGCCTTGATCGAGCGTCTGGAGGCCGGCGATGAATCCCTCATCGAGGAGGCCGTCCAGATCGAGGCGGGGCCGGGGCGGTGAACGAGGCAGGCCTGGAAAAGACCGCGGCCGGTGTTCGGGTGACGGGCGAGCTGACCCAGGCCACCGTGCCGGGGCTGTGGCAGGCGTCCCAAGACCTGTTTCAGGCCGAGACCGGGCCTTGCCGGGTGGACCTGTCAGGGGTGACGCGCAGTGACAGCGCCGGCGTGGCCCTGCTCATTGCCTGGATGAAGCGCTGTGGTGGTGCCCATGGGGGGTTGACCTTTACCGGCATGCCCGAGCGCATGAAGGCCCTGGTCGGGGTCAGTGACCTGGAGGACGTGCTGCGGTGTGAGGTCTGATTTCCGGTACTCCCCCCCGGACCCGCTTTTCCGCTATCATCCTTCACCCTATGGATAAACTGATCATCTGTGGTGGCCGCCCGCTGGAGGGTGATGTACGCATCTCCGGCGCCAAAAATGCGGTCCTTCCCATCCTGGCGGCCACATTGCTGGCCGACGGCCCCATGACCATCGGTAACGTGCCGCATCTGCAGGACGTGACCACCACCATGGAGCTGCTCGGGCGCATGGGCGTGTCCCTGACGGTGGACGAGCGCATGCGCATCGAGGTCAACCCCAATACCTTGAACCAGTGCGTGGCACCCTATGAGCTGGTGCGTACCATGCGCGCCTCCATCCTGGTGCTGGGTCCCTTGCTGGCCCGCTACGGCGAGGCGGAGGTGTCGCTGCCCGGTGGCTGCGCCATCGGCTCTCGCCCGGTGAACATCCATCTGGAGGGTCTGGCCGCCATGGGTGCGGATATCCGGGTGGAAGGGGGGTACATCCGCGCCAAGGCGCGGCGCCTCAGGGGTGCCCGCCTGGTACTGGATACGGTGACCGTGACCGGTACCGAGAACCTGCTCATGGCCGCGACCCTGGCGGATGGTGTCACCGTCATCGAAAATGCCGCCCGGGAGCCGGAAGTGGTGGATCTGGCCAACTGTCTCAAGGCCATGGGGGCCAGGATCTCCGGCGCCGGGACCGACACCATCACCGTGGAGGGTGTGCCCAGTCTGCACGGCTGTGAATACACCGTACTGGCCGACCGTATCGAGACCGGTACCTTCCTGGTGGCCGGGGCCATCACCGGTGGCCGGGTGCGCACCCGGGATACCGCGCCCAAGACCCTGGACGCCGTGCTCGTCAAACTGGAAGAGGCGGGAGCCCACATCAATGTGGGCGACGACTGGATCGAGCTGGACATGCGGGGACGTCGTCCTCGCGCGGTGAGTCTGAGGACTGCGCCGTACCCCGCGTTTCCCACCGACATGCAGGCCCAGTTCGTGGCCCTGAACACCGTGGCGGAAGGCACTGCCACCGTCACCGAGACGGTGTTCGAGAACCGCTTCATGCATGCCCTGGAGATGCAGCGCATGGGCGCTGATATCCGCATCGAGGGCAATACGGCCATTATCCGCGGTGTCCCGCATCTGAAGGCGGCACCGGTGATGGCCACCGACCTGCGTGCGTCGGCCAGTCTGATCCTGGCCGGTCTGGTCAGTGACGGTGAGACCCTGGTGGATCGCATCTATCACATTGACCGCGGCTATGAATGCATCGAGGAAAAGCTCTCCCAACTCGGTGCCGTCATTCGCCGTGTGCCCGGATAAGTCGCATGCCTGAACAGACACTGACCATCGCCCTGTCCAAGGGGCGGATCTACAAGGATACCCTGCCGCTGCTGGCGGAAGCCGGGATCGAACCGAAGGATGACCCGGAGACCAGTCGTAAGCTGATCCTGGATACCAACCGTGATGACGTGAAGTTGGTGGTGATCCGTGCTACCGACGTCCCGACCTATGTGCAATACGGTGCCGCCGACGTGGGTGTATCCGGCAAGGACGTGTTGATGGAGCACGGCGGGGACGGGCTTTACGAGCCTCTGGACCTGAATATCGCCCGTTGTCGCCTGATGGTGGCGGGGCGTCCGGAAGCGGGCACCCGGGGCGGACGCCTGCGGGTCGCCACCAAGTTCGTCAACATCACCCGTCGCTATTATGCCGAGCAGGGCAAACAGGTGGAGATCATCAAGCTCTACGGCTCCATGGAACTGGCGCCGCTGGTGGGGCTGTCCGACTGTATCGTGGATCTGGTGGATACCGGCAATACACTGAAGGCCAACGGCTTGGTCCCCCTGGAGCACATCGCCGATATCAGCTCCCGTCTGGTCGTGAACAAGGCCGCCATGAAGATGAAGTCCGCCCGCGTCAAACGCCTGATCAAGGATCTTGACGCCGCCGTGGCGCGTCGCGTCTAGACGGGTTGGTATGGCCCATTCGCCGGTCGGCTTCCACGGTGAGCCGCTATTACTCTGATCGTTTTCTGAGAGGACTATGAAACTCGATGTCATACCAGACCGATGATCTGAGAATCCTGGGTATCCAGGAAGTCTCCTCCCCGGAACAGCTCCACCGGGAATATCCCGTCAGCGATGAAGCCGCCCGGACGGTCTATCAGTCCCGTAACGCTATTCACCGGATACTTGCGGGGGAGGATGATCGTCTGCTGGTGATCGCCGGCCCCTGTTCCATCCATGACGTCGAGGCGGCCAGGGACTACGCGGATCGTCTGCAGGTACTGCGGAATGAACTGGCTTCCGACCTGGAAGTGGTGATGCGGGTCTATTTCGAAAAGCCACGGACCATCGTCGGCTGGAAGGGGCTCATCAATGACCCCAACCTGGACAACAGCTTTGAGATCAACAAGGGCCTGCGCCTGGCCCGCAGCCTGTTGCTGGATCTGGCCCGGCGCGGCGTGCCGGCCGCGACTGAATATCTGGACCTGATCAGTCCTCAGTATGTGGCGGACCTGGTGGCCTGGGGCGCCATCGGCGCCCGTACCACCGAAAGCCAGGTGCATCGGGAACTGGCCTCCGGGCTGTCCTGCCCGGTGGGTTTCAAGAACAGCACCGATGGCAGTCTGCAGGTGGCCATTGATGCCATCCGTTCCAGTTCGAAACCTCACCATTTCCTGTCCGTGACCAAGGCCGGGCGCTCCGCCATCTTCTCCACCGCGGGCAATGAGGACTGCCATATCATCCTGCGGGGCGGCAAGACCCCCAATTATGAGCCCAAGAGCCTGGATGAAGCCGCCGAAGCCCTGCAGGATGCCGGTCTGGCACCCCAGCTCATGATTGACTGCAGCCATGCCAACAGCCGCAAGGACCCAGCCCGTCAGGTGGAGGTGGCCCGCTCGGTAGCGGCACAGATACACGGCGGCGATCGCCGTATCATCGGGGTGATGCTGGAAAGCCATCTGGTCGCCGGCCGTCAGGACATGGTGGCAGGCAAGCCCTCGGTCTACGGCCAGAGCATCACCGATGCCTGTATGAACTGGGATGATACGGCCCCCCTGCTGCGAGAACTGGCTGCAGCGGTCAAGGCCCGTCGCGGGCGCTGAAGGCCCGGGCCGCAACCCTCTTCGCCCCGTCCCTTCTCCCCATGGGGGAGGAGGGCGCGCTACACTGTTCAACTTAATCCGTTTCGAGGCGTCCCCATGCCGAAGATCAATCGCCTGGACTCCCGACAAGCCGATTTCCGCGTACGACTGGATCAGCTGCTGGCCTGGGAGAGTGTGTCCGACGAGGCCGTGTTCACGACCGTGCGCGATATCCTGGCCGATGTGCGACACCGGGGGGATGCGGCGGTGCTGGAATACACGGCCCGGTTCGACCGTCTGGAAAAGGCCGCGCTGACCGAGCTGGAAATCCACCGTGACCGGCTCGACGCCGCCCTGGTCCGGATCGCTCCGGAGCATCGCGAAGCCCTGGAGCGGGCCGCGGAGCGGGTGCGATGCTATGCGGAACACCAGAAGCTGTCCGACTGGCAGTACACCGAGTCCGACGGCACCGTGCTGGGTCAGCAGGTCAACCCCCTGGACCGGGTCGGTCTCTATGTGCCCGGCGGCAAGGCGGCCTATCCCTCCTCGGTGATCATGAACGCGGTCCCCGCCAAGGTGGCCGGTGTGCCCGAGGTGATCATGGTGGTGCCCACCCCGGACGGCCAGGTGAATGACCTGGTGCTGGCGGCGGCGGCCGTGGCCGGGGTGGACCGGGTATTCGCCATCGGCGGGGCACAGGCGGTGGCGGCACTGGCCTACGGGACCGAGACCATCCCTCAGGTGGACAAGATCGTGGGTCCCGGGAACATCTATGTGGCCACCGCCAAGCGCATGGTCTTCGGTGCGGTGGGGATCGACATGGTGGCTGGTCCTTCCGAGATCCTGGTGGTCTGCGACGGCAGGACCGATCCTGACTGGATCGCTGCCGACCTGTTCTCCCAGGCTGAACATGACGAGGACGCTCAGGCCATTCTGGTCAGTCCCGACGGGGACTTCCTGGAGGCCGTATCCGACGCCATGGATGCGCTGCTTGAGCGCATGCCCCGGGCCGAGATCATCCGCGCCTCACTGGCTGCCCGGGGAGCCCTGATCCGGGTGAAGGATCTGGACGAGGCCGTGGATGTGGCCAATCACGTGGCCCCGGAGCACCTGGAGCTGTCCGTGGCCGAACCCGAGGCCATGGCCCGCCGCATTCGCCATGCCGGCGCCATCTTCCTGGGGCGCCACACGGCGGAGGCCGTGGGCGACTACTGCGCCGGCCCCAACCACGTACTGCCCACCTCCCGCACGGCGCGCTTTTCCTCACCCCTGGGTGTCTATGACTTCCAGAAACGCTCCAGCCTGATTCACTGCTCTCCCGCCGGGGCCTCCGATCTGGGTCGGACCGCCTCCGTGCTGGCCCGGGGTGAGGGGCTGATTGCCCATGCCTGCTCGGCGGAATACCGTATCGATCCCAACGATTGTGATCGCTGAGCCTGTCCCCATTGCCTGTGTCCACGATACGATGCCCCAAAAAGATTCCCATGCCGTGAACCCGCCTCGCCCGGAACACCTGATCCGGACCGAGATCCGTGAACTGTCTGCCTACCCCGTGCCTTCGGCCCAGGGATTGGTCAAGCTGGATGCCATGGAAAACCCCTATGAGTGGCCACAGTCCCTGCGCGATGCCTGGGCCGACACCCTGAGCCGGCTCCCGGTCAACCGCTATCCGGACCCGAGGGGCACGGAACTGGTGGCCCGCCTGCGGACGGTGATGGGGGTGCCCGACGAGGCGGCCCTGTTGCTGGGCAACGGCTCCGACGAGCTGATCCAGATCCTGCTCATGGCCGTGGCCGGCCCCGGGCGGGTGGTGATGGCGCCGGAGCCCGGGTTCGTCATGTACCGGATGGTGGCTCGCTGGCTCGGGCTGGAGTTTGTCGGCGTCCCCCTGAAGCCGGACTTCTCGCTGGATATGCCGGCCATGCTGGCCGCCCTGGAGCGGCACCGGCCCGCCGTGACATTTCTAGCCTGGCCCAACAATCCCACCGGGAATCTCTGGCCGCGGGCCGAGATGGAGCCGTTGATCCAGGCAGCGCCCGGGCTGGTGGTGGTGGACGAGGCCTACGGCCCCTTTGCCCGGGACAGCTTCCTGCCGGACGTGGGCACCGATGGGCGTGTGCTGGTGATGCGTACCGTCTCCAAGCTGGGGCTGGCGGGCCTGCGACTGGGCTATCTGTGCGGGATGCCCGAGTGGATCGGGCAGCTGGACAAGGTCCGCCTGCCCTACAACATCAACGTTCTCACCCAGGCGGCAGCGGAATTTGCGCTGGAGCATCATGGGGTGCTGGATGAACAGGCGGCCTGGATTCGCCGGGACCGTGAGGTGCTGTTCGAAGCCCTGGCGAAGCTGCCGGGTGTGGAGCCGTTCCCCAGTGAGGCGAATTTCATCCTGTTCCGGGCTCCGTCCGGTCGGGGGCGGGAGATCTTCGAGGGGATTCGTGCGGGCGGCGTGCTGATCAAGGATCTGTCGGGGCAGGGGGGGCTACTGACCGACTGTCTGCGGGTTACGGTAGGTACACCGGAAGAAAATGCCTGTTTTCTGCAGGCGCTCCAGTCCGCCCTGTAAAGTCCCGTGCGGGGTGTCCCCCACCCCAAGTGGCGGCGCAGTGAGCGGTCTGCGGGTCAGGATGCCCGGCGCGCAGCCGGCCGCTGACCGACCTCGGCCTGAATCTGCACCGGCCGGCCTTCCCGCAACCCCTGGATGGCCAGGGTCTCGCCGGGCTTGCGGCGGGCGATGAAGTTCAGGGCATCCTGAGCGTCATTCACGCGGTCCCCGTCCAGGTGCGTGATGACATCACCGGGGCGGATCCCGGCCCGGGCCGCCGGGCCGCCGGAGAGTACCCCGGCGATGAGGATGCCGCGGGCGTCCGCCAGGCCGAAGGACTGAGCCAGTTGCGGTGTGATCTCCTGGACCTCAATGCCCAGCCAGCCCCGCACCACGGTGCCCCTTTCGATGATCTGGGTCATGACGTCCCGGGCCAGGTCCACCGGGATGGCAAAACCGATGCCCTGGGAGCCGCCGGAACGGGTGAAGATGGCGGTGTTGATGCCCACCAGTTCACCATGGGCGTTGACCAGGGCGCCGCCGGAGTTGCCCGGATTGATGGCGGCATCGGTCTGGATGAAGTCTTCGTAGGTGTTGATGCCCAGGCGACTGCGTCCGGTGGCGCTGACGATGCCCAGGGTCACGGTCTGGCCCACGCCGAAGGGGTTGCCGATGGCCAGGACCACGTCGCCCACCCGCAGGTCGGCGGAGGCGCCGACCACGATACTGGGTAGGGTGCGACCGGCGGCATCGACCCTGAGGATGGCCAAGTCGGTCTCGGGATCGGTGCCGACCACGGTGGCCGCCACGCTGCGACCGTCCGCCAGCAGGGCTTCGATCTCGTCGGCGCCCTCGATCACGTGGTTGTTGGTGAGAATGAAGCCCTGGGGGCTGATGATGACGCCGGAGCCCAGGCTGGTCTGGGTGCGTTGCCTGGGATTGTCGAAGCGGTCGCCGAAGAACTGCCGGAACAGAGGGTCATCCATGAAGGGATGGCTGCGCTGCACCACTGTCTTGCGGGTGTGGATATTGACCACGGCCGGGGCGGCCTGGCTCACGGCATCGGCGTAGGACATCGGGCCCACCATGGGGCCGAGCAGGGCGCTGCGTTCGCTTTGCCGCACCTCCACCACGGGACGGGGTTCCCGCAGCAAGTCGGGAAAAAACAGCAGCATGAGGGCGGCCACGGCAAGGCCGACGCCCACTACTTGAAGCAGGAAACGACTGATCGGGGTCATGGCGGTACCATACCATAATGGTGTAGGGTCATGGCCCGCGAACATTGCAATATGGGGATAAGCTTATGGTCGCCCTGCGGGACCTGGTCAGCCATATCGACACGCTGCTCAATGTGGGCGCATTCGCCGACTATAGTCCCAATGGACTTCAGGTGCAGGGCAGGCCTCACGTTTCTCGCCTTGTGACCGGTGTGACCGCCAGTCGTGCCTTGATCGAGGCCGCCATTGAGCGGGGGGCGGACGCCCTGCTGGTTCACCACGGCTACTTCTGGAAGGGCGAGGATGCCCGGATCGTCGGCATGAAGCGGGAGCGCCTGCGGTTGCTGCTTGAGCATGATATCAGCCTGCTGGCCTATCATCTGCCCCTGGATGCCCATCCCGAATTGGGGAATAACGCCCAGTTGGCGGGTTTGCTGGATTTTCAGGTGCAGGGGACCCTGCGTCCCGACGGTGTGGGGCTCATCGGTGTGCCGGATGTCCCTGTATCCGCGGAAGCGCTCAGGGAGCGTCTGTCCAGGCGTCTGGGGCGCGAGGCACTGTGGATTCCCGGCGGGCCTGAGGTGATTCGTCGGCTGGGGTGGTGTACCGGGGGCGCCCAGGGCATGGTCGAAAAGGCGGCGGACCTGGGGCTGGATGCCTACATCAGCGGTGAGGTGTCGGAACAGACCGTTCATGTGGCCCGGGAGGCGGGTATCCACTACTTTGCCGCAGGGCATCATGCCACCGAGCGCTGCGGGCCGAAGGCGCTGGGTCGGCATCTTGCTGCAACATTAGCACTTTCTCATGAATTTATAGACATAGAAAATCCTATTTGAATCAAATATTTGTTGGATGTTGGGGCGTTTCCTCTTGACGTTGCGGGCGTCTTCGGGAATCCTACTGCGTTTTGAGTGCCCCGACGGGTCAAGGGGTCTTTTGTTCGGCGAGCGGTTCTTCAGCGCTCGGCCGATGCCGGGTGCCCAACGACCAGCGGTTTTTTTGGAACTCAATTGGAGATCTTTTTGATGGCTAACGAAGGCGTGAACCAGAGTCGACGGCGATTCCTGGTCGCGGCCACCAGCGTGGTCGGCGGTGCAGGTGTCGTCGCGGTGGCCTATCCCTACCTGGCATCCTGGGCGCCCAGTGCCCGTGCCCAGGCGGCGGGTGCACCGGTTGAAGTGGATGTTTCCCAGGTGGAGCCGGGGCAGCTCATTCGCGTGGAATGGCGCGGCAAGCCCATCTGGATTACCCACAGAACCCCGCAGATGCTTGATCTGCTCCCCGAAAACCGTCCCCGTCTGGCGGACCCGGATTCCACCGTGGAGTCCCAGCAGCCGGTCTACTGTCGGAATGAAACCCGGTCCATCAAGCCGGAATATTCCATTTTGATCGGTATCTGTACCCATCTCGGCTGTTCTCCCAGCTACCGCCCCGAACTGGCTCCCCCGGATCTGGGCAGCGAATGGCGTGGCGGTTACTTCTGCGTGTGCCACGGTTCACGCTTTGATCTGGCCGGCCGGGTGTGGCGCAACGTGCCTGCCCCGATCAACCTGGCGGTTCCGCCCCACAAGTACCTGTCGGAGACCCTCGTCATGATCGGCGAGGATGACGAAGGAGTTGCCGCATGAGAGCTCTAGTAGACTGGATCGACGCCAGATACCCGCTCACCAAGACCTGGAATGAGCATCTGGCCGAGTACTATGCGCCGAAGAATTTCAATTTCTGGTACTACTTCGGGTCCCTGGCCGTCCTGGTCCTGGTGATCCAGTTCGTCTCCGGTATCTTCCTGACCATGTTCTACAAGCCGGACGCCCAGTTGGCGTTTTCCTCCGTCGAGTACATCATGCGCGACGTGGAGTGGGGCTGGTTCATCCGCTACATGCATACCACGGGGGCTTCGGCCTTCTTCATCGTGGTCTATCTGCACATGTTCAGGGCCCTGATGTACGGCTCCTATAAGCGGCCCCGCGAACTGATCTGGATCATCGGTGTGGCCATCTATCTGGTGCTCATGGCCGAAGCCTTTGCCGGCTACATGCTGCCCTGGGGTCAGATGTCCTACTGGGGTGCCCAGGTGATCGTGAACCTGTTCAACACCATTCCGGTGGTGGGCGGGGACCTGGTGACTTGGATCCGGGGCGACTTCCTGATCTCCGATGCGACCCTTAACCGCTTCTTCGCCCTGCATGTGGTGGCCCTGCCGCTGGTGCTGGTGCTGCTGGTGTTCGTGCACATCGTCGCCCTGCATGCCGTGGGTTCCAACAACCCCGACGGCGTGGAAATCAAGAAGTTCACTGGTAGCAACGGTCATCCGGCCGACGGCATTCCCTTCCACCCCTACTACACGGTGAAGGATCTGTTCGGCATCGGTGTGTTCCTGATCCTGTTCTTTGCAGTGGTGTTCTTTGCTCCCGAGGCGGGCGGCTACTTCATCGAGAAGGCCAACTTCCAGATGGCCGACCCGATGGTGACCCCGGACCTGATCCATCCGGTGTGGTATTTCGGTACCTTCTATACCGTTCTGCGTGCGGTGCCTGATCCGTTCCTGGGCGTACTGCTCATGTTCGGTGCCGTGCTGATCCTGTTCTTCATGCCCTGGATCGACCGCAATCCGATCAAGTCCTGGCGCTATCGCGGCACCATCCACAAGTTCAACATCGTGTTCTTCGGTCTGACCTTCGTGGTGCTGGGTTATCTGGGCCTGAAGCCGGTGGAGCCCTTCTATGCCGAACTGGGTCTGCGCCTGACGGCCGTCTACCTGCTGTTCTTCTTCGTGCTCTGGTTCCATAGCAAGTCTCGGTCTTCCCTGTTCAGTTGGCTGTCCTTCCTGGTGCTGGTGAGTGGTTACACCTACTGGGATTACCTGCGCCTTCAGGCCGGTGTCGACCAGACCCTGCTGGTGGGCATGTGGTTCATTCCGACCGTGTACCTGGTGATCTGCCTGCTGCTGCCCCTGTACACCCAGCTCAACGAGGAAAAGCCGGTTCCGGCGAGGGTGACTTCGTGATGAAAAAGATAATTACGCTCGTATTCATGATGGCCTGTGCAGCGCCCGCGGCGGCGCTGGCGGCCGGACCTGCCAAGCCTCTGGATCGCGCCAATATCGATATGACCGATACGGCCTCCCTGCAGCGTGGCGCGGAGTATTTCTTCCAGTACTGCATCGGCTGCCATTCGATCCAGTACAAGCGCTACAATCGCATGGGCAACGATCTGGGTCTGAGTGATGACCAGTTGCGGGAGCGGTTCATTCATACCCGTGACCAGGGCGGTGACCAGACCGGCGTCGGCGAACTGATCAAGATCGCCATGAAGCCCGGTGACGCGGAAGAGTGGTTCGGTCAGCCCGCGCCGGATCTGAGCCTGACGGCCCGCCTGCGGGGCACGGACTGGATCTACACCGTACTGCGCAGCTTCTATCTGGATGACAGCCGTCCCATGGGCGTGAACAATGCCGTCTTCGAAGCCATGAGCATGCCCCATATCCTGTGGGAGCTGCAGGGCTGGCAGGCCAATGTGGGCGAAGAGGGTCACGTGAAGCTGGAGAAGGTTGCCGAAGGCAAGCTGACCACCGAGGAGTACGATGAAGTGGTCCGCGACATCACCAACTTCCTGGCCTATGCCGCGGATCCGGTGAAGGTGGAGCGTCATGAGCTCGGCAAGTGGGTGCTGTTGTTCCTGGCCTTCTTCACCTTTGTGGCCTATCTGCTGAAGAAGGAATACTGGAGAGACGTGCACTGATCGTCGTTCCAGCAAAGAAGGGGCAGGGATGCCCCTTTTTTTTCCAGCCGGCCGCCTGGATCCTGTCGGCCGACCGACCGGAGAGCCTCCATGGCGTTAATCGCCAATCGTAGATCCGTCATGACGCTCTTTTCAGCACCCACCTGTCCGAGATGTCATTCGGTCAGGATCGTGCTGGCTGAAAAGGACATCACGGTGGATATTCACCAGATTGAAACCGGCGAAAAGTCCGAAGACCTTTCCGACCTGAATCCCTATAACTCCGTTCCCACACTGGTAGATCGGGAATTGGTGCTTTACGGCACTCAGGTCATTCACGAATACCTGGATGAGCGTTTCCCCCATCCACCGCTGATGCCGGTGGATCCGGTGGCCCGTGCCACGGCGCGCTTGGCCCTGTACCGGGTGGAAATGGACTGGTATCGTGGTCTGGAAAGTCTGAGTGTCGCGCCGGACAAGCAGGCCGCCAAGGCCCGCAAGATTCTCCACGAGAGTCTGGCGGCAGCCAGTGAGATCTTCGCCATCAAGCCCTATTTTCTCAGTGATGAATTCAGCCTGGTGGACGCGGCCATCGCGCCGGTCATGTGGCGTCTACCCCATTACGGGATCCCGCTGGAAAAACTGCCCGCACCGATCCGGGACTACGCCCGGCGCATGTTCACCCGGGGGGCCTTCCGCCAGAGCCTGACCGAGGCCGAGAAGGAAATGCACTGATTCCGCCTCCGGTAGTGTCCGGTTTTTCCGCTGAGTATTCGAGCCTTGCCATGACATCCAGTCGACCGTACCTCATCCGCGCCATCTATGAATGGGTCGTGGACAACGACATGACGCCCCACCTGCTGGTGGATGCCGCTGCAGAGGTGGTGGTACCCCGCGAGTATGTGGAGAACGGGCGTATCGTGCTCAATGTGGCTCCCCTGGCGGTGAGCGGCTTGCTGATCAGTAACGAAGCCGTGACCTTCAACGCCCGTTTCGGCGGCCGCCCCATGAACGTGATGATCCCCATTGATCGAGTGCTGGCCATCTACACCCGGGAAAACGGCCAGGGCATGATGTTCGCCGAGTCCGAGGACGGGGACGAGCCGCCGCCTTCCGGTGGCGATGACGATGGCAGTGGCGGCAAGGGCGATGCCGGGCGCCGCAAGGGACCCAGCCTGCGAGTGGTCAAGTAAGTCTCAGACGATCGTTGCCGGGGCAGGGGGGAGGCCTTTGCCCGGGTTGAGGATCCCGTCCGGATCAAAGCAGCGCCTGACTTCGTGCATCAGCGCCAGGGCTTCTTCTCCCAGCTCACGGGCCACGAAGGGGCGTTTCACCAGGCCGATGCCATGCTCCCCGGAGATGCTGCCCCGCAGGCCCAGCACCAGATCGAACACCCCGTCCAGGCAGGCGTCCGCCGCCTTCATCTGTGCCGCGTCGTCCGGATCTACCAGTAAATTCACGTGGATATTGCCGTTGCCGGCATGGCCGAAACTGACGATGGTGATGCCGTGCTCGGCGCCCAGTCTTTCCAGTCCGTTCACGAGGGCTGGAATCTTCGAGACAGGCACCACCACGTCCTCGTTGATCTTCTTGGGTGCGATGGTGCGCAGGGCCGGTGACAGGGCCTTGCGGGTGGACCACAGGGCCTTGATCTCCGCTTCGGTACCGGCCAGTTCCACCGACAGACAGCCCTCGCCCCGAGCGGCTTCCATGACCCGCCGTGCCGCGCCGTCCAGGCTCTCTGCCAGACCATCCACCTCGATCATGAGCAGGCCTCCCGC
Organism: Ectothiorhodospira lacustris; assembly: GCF_022227845.1. Lineage (GTDB taxonomy): Bacteria > Pseudomonadota > Gammaproteobacteria > Ectothiorhodospirales > Ectothiorhodospiraceae > Ectothiorhodospira > Ectothiorhodospira lacustris. The sequence continues at coordinate 158,933 of NZ_JAJNQN010000006.1, forward strand.
CCCTTCGGGAAGGTCCGCCCGGGAGTAGTGGCGGATCATCTCGATGGCGCGTCCGTCCATGAACTCCAGGGCGCAGGGCACCACGGGCTGGGCCATGATGCGGGAGACGGCTTGGGCGGCGGCATCCATGGACGCGTAGACCGCCTGCAGGGTGCGCTTGCCTTCCGGCAGGGGCGTGAGCTTGAGGATGGCTTCGGTGATGACGCCCAGGGTGCCCTCGGAGCCGATCAGCAGCCGGGTGAGGTCGTAGCCGACCACGCCCTTGGTGGTGTAGACGCCGGTACGCAGCAGTTGCCCGCGGCCGGTGACGGCGGTCAGGCCCAGGGTGTTGTCCCGGGGGGTGCCGTACTTGACCGCCCGGGGGCCAGCGGAGTTGTAGGCCAGATTGCCGCCGATGGTGCAGTAGGCGGCACTGGTGGGGTCGGGAGGCCAGAAGAAGCCGTGGCGGCCGGCCGCCTCCTGCAGGGCTTGGTTGGTGACGCCCGGCTGGACCACTGCCAGGCGGTTGTCCGGGTCCAGTTCCAGGATGCGGTCCATGCGTTCCAGGCTCAGCACCACGCCGCCCTGGTCCGGGACGGTGGCGCCCGTGGTGCCGGTGCCGCGTCCGCGGGCGATCAGGGGGGTCCCGTGTGCCCGGCAGCTGCGTACCACGGCCTGTACCTGCTCGGTTTCGGTGGCGAAGACCACGGCCTGGGGCTGGGCATGCAGACGGGAGTTGTCGCCGCCGTAGGGCCAGCGGTCGGCGGCGTGGATGAGCAGATTGTTCATGCCCACCGCCGCCTCCAGCGCCTTGAGCAGGGCGGCGGGTAGCGGTGTTTCCGAGGGCTTTGTGTGCGGCAGGGCCATGGGTGGGTATGTCCTTAGCGGAGGCCCAGTAACTGGCGATCAATGAGGTCGCAAAGGATATGGATCACCACCAGGTGGACCTCCTGAATGCGGGCGGTCCGGGCAGCCGGGGCACGAATCTCGATGTCTCGCTCCGACAGCAGGGTTGCCAGGGCTCCACCGTCACGACCGGTTAAAGCCACCACGCGCAGATCCCGTTCCCGTGCGGCCTTGATGGCCTCCAGTACATTGGCCGAATGCCCCGAGGTGGAGATGGCCACCAGCACATCCCCGCTCTGGCCCAATACCCGGACCTGACGGGCAAAGATCTGATCGTAGGCATAGTCGTTGGCGATAGAGGTCAGTATGGAGGTGTCGGTGGTGAGAGCCACCGCAGGCAGACCCGGGCGCTCGTGCTCGAACCGGTTCACCAGTTCGGAGGCAAAGTGCTGGGCGTCGGCCGCAGACCCGCCATTGCCGCAGATCAGGAGCTTGTGCCCGCCGAGGAAGGTCTCCAGTACGCACTGGGCTGCCTGTTCGATGGCCTCAGGCAGGCTCAGGGCGGCACTTTGCTGGGTTTCCACCGTTTCGGCGAAGGTCTGGCGAATGATGTCTTGCAGGCTCATGCGGGCAGGATACTCAGGGGCTGGCCTCAAAGGCGTTGGGAATCCAGTTCAGGCGGTCATCGGCTTCGATGGCAACCACATCCAGCCGGGCCGGGCGATTGCCGCCATGGATCTGAAGATAAAAGGCCGCCGCCGCCAGGATGCGGCGTTGTTTGCGGCCATTGATGCTGGCGGCGGCACCGCCGAAGCGGGCGGAGCGACGCTGGCGCACTTCGACGAAGACCAGGGTGTCCCGGTCTTCCATGACCAAGTCGATTTCCCCCACCTTGCAGCGGAATTGTGCCCTCACAAAACGCAGCCCCTGCCGTTCCAGAAAGGCTCGGGCGCGGGCTTCCGCCGCGTCACCCTGGGCCTTGAGATTCATTGGGCCTGATCCGCCACGGGCAGGTCGGTCTGTCCGACGAGTCGCGGCCGGCCATCGATGAAACGGGCCCAGTTGAGATCACGGGTGATATGTCCCGAGGCATCCATGCGCAGTCCGCCGGTGAGACCCTGGTAGCGCTCACTGGGGTGATCGGCGAGGCGCCCCAGCAGGGGGAAGAGCTGGAGGGCATCAAAACCCAGGGCCACCAGGCGCGGCAGTTGGCGGGTATTGCCCGAGAGTTGGGCATCCAGCCGGGAGCGCAGTTCCGGGCGCGGATTGGCGCCTTCCAGCAGCCATGGGATGTCGGCAAAGACCAGACCGTCCAGATCCTGATCATGACGGGGATCGGGTCTCCCCGAATAGACGTGGGAGGTGGTGAGTACCGGGATCTGACCGGCACGATGGAAGCGCAGCTGCGGCCAGAGCAGCCTTGCCTGACGCGGGCTACCCGACAGGAAGATCAGGTCCACGTCTTCCCGGGGCGTGGGGCGTGCATCCCGTCCGGTGCGGCCGCTACGGTCACGGATGTCCAGGGCCGCGATGATGGAGGCGCCATAGTCCGATGCCTCGGGGGCAAAGAACTGGGTGCTGACCACCTGACCGCCCAGGGCTTCGAAGCGGTCACGGAAGGTCCGTTGCAGCCGTTCGCCAAGTTCGGTGCGCGGCATCAGGATGATCGCGCGCCGGCGCCCTTCAAGGATGGCCCGTTCCGCGGCTTGGGTGGCTTCGGTTTCGGGGTTGAGGCCGAATTGGTAGAGGCCCGCAGGGTAGGCGGACTGGGGGTCGGCATGGTTGAGGGCCAGGATCGGTATGGGCAGTGATTCGCGCTGGGCAAACAGGGTCACGGCATTGCGATCCAGGGGGCCGATGACGCCGCGGGCGCCATCCGCGATTGCCTGCTGGTAATGGGTCCAGGCGGATTCAGCCTGTTCGCCGGTGTCATGGATGCGCAGCTCCGGCCGGTTATCGGCGGGGCTGTCGTAATAGGCGGCAATGACACCTTCAAGAATCGCCTGGGCCGCCGTGGAGAAGCGTCCGGTCAGCGGCAGCAGCACCGCCACGTGTTCGGGGTAGTGTCCATAGGCCGCCCATTGTTCGCGTAGACGATTCAGGAAGCGGGGGGCGGCCGGGTGACCGTCAAACTGTCGGTGCCAGGCATCTAGCCGTGTCTCCAGGGCCGATAGGCGTGGCGGGGTGTCATGGGCCAGTTCCGCCAGGCTCAGCCAGCCGCGCGCCTCGAAACGGCTGGCCCGTGCCGCCAGGTCCGGCAGTTGTCGGACGGGGATCTGCTGCAGCATGGCCCATAGGGCTTCCTGGCTGACCAGGCGCTCTTCGGGGTTCTGATACAGGGCGCCTTGCCGGATGCGGGTCTCCAGGGCTTCATGCCAGCGGCCCTGATCGGCGAGGGCGCCGGCCTGTGTTTCGAGGATGCGTGCCACCAGGGCGGAGGGCAGGTTGTCCAGGGAAGGGGGTAGGTGACTCAGGGCGGTCTGTGGATCCCCCTCCAGCCAGGTGATGCGGGCGTTGAGTTCGGCATAGCGGGCTTTGCCGGCGGCATCCAGATGCCGGCTTTCTACCTGACCCAGGACCCGGGAGGCTTGGTCAAGGGCGTCCGGCTCAACCGGGGGGCGCAGCATCAGGTCGGCCGCATTGAGCTGGACCCGAGCCCTGTCCGCCCCTCTCAGCCGCGGGGGGGGCGCGAGATATTACGCCCCGGCCGCCCGGGGGGCCCCCCCCGGCGGC
>NZ_JAJNQN010000007.1 GCF_022227845.1 Ectothiorhodospira lacustris
CGGTTTTCACATAGTTTTAAAAATTTGTGGGGGGGGGGGGGGGGCTAACCCCCCCCCCCCCCCCCCCGCCCCCCTTGATCTCTTTAAAGATATTCGGGATAAGTCATTCTCGCGCAGGCGGGGATCCGGTCGCCGGCTGGAGGTTTTGGATTCCCGCTTTCGCGGGATTGGCGGACGCTGCTCACGGTATCGCGGCCGATACCGAAGACAAATGCGCCAGGATCACCGATAGCCGGAAATTCACTGCCTTCCGGAGCCGCTAGACTGTGCTGTCATCCATGCCGCGGGGAGGCGTATACGTTGTGGTAGAAATCATCAAGGCTTTGAACCTCACACCGGAGCAGGAAGCCTTGGTGGATCTGCACAGTTTCCTGAACGTGCTCAACGTGCTTTCGGCAGAGATGGATCTGCTGGCCTTTTACCTGGATCGGCCTGAGCCGCTGAAACAAGGCATCAGCATCGTGCATGGATTTGCCCAGGCCCTCCAAGACCCTTTTCAGGCCAGACTTTGGGTCCAGGACGTTGATGCCATTCACCGGGAAATCCAGCAAGCGGTCGCAACCGCCGTGGCCGGCCCCCCACCGACCCCGGATGCCCAGGCATGTCTGGACAACATTGAAGCCGTCATGGTGATTTTCAAGACCCGGGTCAGGGAACTGACGGCCCGCGCCGGCGTGCCGATGATCTGGCAATGGCATGACCTGGAGCTGCTCAGGGAGGATCTGGCGATACTGTTTCAGGTGATGCAACAGAAAAGCAACGGGGGCTTCGGCATCAAGCACAACATCGCCGGACAGAAAGAACGAGACTATCTGGTGAAGTTCGATATCACCAGTCAGGATGGAGACCAGATCTTCATACCGGCCGTGTTCAACGACGTGATTCGTGACCTGATGGCCAATGCACGCAAGTACACCCCACCTGGCGGGCGCATCCTGTCAGGTCTGGATGATGACGGCCAAAGAATCCGCTTCGTGGTGGAAGATACCGGCGTCGGCATTCCCCCCGGACAGATCGAGGATGTCGTCAGGCTCGGGTTTCGGGCGGATAACGTGCAGAACCGCAGAACCTACGGCGGGGGGTTCGGTCTGACCAAGGCCTACTGGGTGACCCAGCGCCTGCAGGGGCGCATGTGGATCGAATCCCGCCTCAATGAAGGCACCCGGATCGAGATCCAGTTTCCTCGGCTTCCTAGCGGTTGACGTCCACCACCGCGCGCCCCCGCACCTGTCCGGCCAGGATCTTTTCAGCCAGCGGGATCACCTCCGCCAGCGCCACCTCCGTGGTGGCTGCGGCCAGCCGGTCCGGTTCCAGTTCCCGGGCCAGGCAATCCCAGGCCTCCAGGCGTCGTTCCATGGGCATGTAAACGCTGTCCACCCCCAATAGATTGACACCCCGCAGGATGAAAGGGGCCACGGTGGCCGGCAGGTCCATGCCCTGGGCCAGACCGCAGGCGGCCACACTGCCGCCATAGCGGGTGGAGGCCAGCACATTGGCCAAGGTATGGCTGCCCACGGTGTCCACCGCCCCGGCCCAGCGGGGCTTACCCAAGGGCTTGCCGGGCGAGGACAGTGCCGCCCGATCCATCACTTCCGCCGCACCCAAGCCTTTGAGGTATGCCGCCTCCTGCAGACGCCCGGTGGATGCCACCACCCGGTAGCCACGCCCTGCCAGCAGCATCACCGCGATGCCCCCTACGCCACCCCCGGCTCCGGTCACCAGGATCTCGCCCTGATCCGGATCGACACCCTGGCGCGCCAGGGCCAGCACACAGAGCATGGCCGTGTAGCCGGCGGTGCCGATGGCCATGGCCTGGCGCAGATCGAAGGCCTCCGGCAGCGGGACCAACCAGTCACCCTTGAGGCGAGCCTTCTCGGCCAGGCCGCCGGGGTGGGCTTCCCCCACCCCCCAGCCATTGAGGATGACGCAATCGCCCGGTCGCCAGCGGGGGTGGTCGCTGTGCTCCACCGTGCCGGACAGATCCACCCCCGGGACCATAGGGTAGTGGCGCACCACGGGGGCCTTGCCGGTAATCGCCAGACCGTCTTTGTAGTTGAGGGTGGACCAGGCCACCTTGACGGTGACATCGCCTTCCGGAAGTGCCTGCTCATCCCGGTGTTCCAATGTCGCCTCGACTGCGTTTTCGGTCTTGTTCAGTACGATGGCTCGATACATCCGCCGTCCCTCCTGTTGATGGTCTTGATGGTTTGCCCGCTCTACGGCAGGGCTTGCATGATTTCCATCTCCAGTTGGCCCAGGATATCCGCCAGCCCCCGGGACAGCCCCGTCGCCACCTGAGCCGGCGTGGCTTCGGACAGCGGCTGACGGGACTGCAGGGTGGATGCCAGCGGGATACGGCGTTCGCCCGCCTGCGCCCGGGACGACAGATAGGCCTGAATCTCCAGGACCGCCGTCGGAGACTGGGCATCTCGCAGATCACCGTAGACGGTATTGACCAGGATATCCAGGCGATAGTCCGCCTCGCGGGCCAGGCTGGGGGGCAAGATGGTCTGGAACACCCGGGCCTCATGCAGCCAGTCCCGGGCGGCGCTGTATACCTGGTCCCGCACCGGGGCAAACCAGTCATGATGGAAGTCGGAGACATACCGGGTGTCGTCCATGCGGTAGATCAAGCCCCTGGTGGAGAATTCGGGTGCCACCCGCACCGTACCCATCGCCAGACTGCCGACGGCTGGACCCGACGGCTGCAGCGCCGGACGCTTGGCTTCCATCAGATAGGTCATGCGTACCGGGGGATCACGTTCCAGACTCACGCTGCAGGCACCGATCGTAAACAGGGCCGGCACCAGCATGAGCATCAACAGGATCTTGGGTACTTGGGGCATGGTCAGGCTCCGGATCATCGGGTCAGCTCGGCGGGCTCAGGGGGACGATTGAGGATCGCACCGGGATGACGGCGCAGGTCCTCGGTCAGGTCGCGCAGGTTGTCGGTCATGGTACGGAGGTTGTCCAGTGAGGCCGCGATATCCTGTTCATGGCCGGCAATCAGGTCATCGGTGCGGCCCACGGTACCCTGCAGCTGCTCCAGGGATCGGGTCAGACCTTCCAGCGACCGCCGAATCTCGGGCGACTCCGAGAGCCGCCGGAGATTTTGCGCCGTTGCTCCCAGGTCTTCCGGGATCTTCGCCAGTTGTGGCGAGTCCGCCAGGCCCTGCACCCGTTTGAGGATATCGTGGATCTGCTCCAGGCTGCCGGCCAGCTCGCTCATGAGTCGCTTGGCGTCCACCCCCTCCACGATCTCGTTCAGATTGATGGTGAAACGCTCAATGTTGTACAGGATGGACTCCACGTCCATCCTGTCCACCCGGCGCATGATGTTGTCCGCATACTGCAGGAACTGGGTCATGGTACTGGGGGCGGAGGGGATGTACAGGTACTCCGGGGTCCAGTCGATCTCCACGGGAGTGAAGGTATCGGCATCGAAGAAATCCAGCTCCAGAAAGTTGATGCCGGTGACGCCCTGGCTGGTCATGCGCACCCGCAGCCCCCGATCCACGAACCGTGCCAGTTCATCATTGACATCCCCCATGGAGGCACTGAGCAGGTCGGGGCGCAACCAGCCCCGGACCATCACATACTGAGCGCGCCGAACGACCGGCAGATCCTTCTGATAATGGGCGTAGGTAAAGCTGATCTGGCTCACCTCGCCGATGGTGACGCCCCGCAGCTTGATGGGCGCCCCCACCTCCAGCCCCTGGATGGAGCCGTCGAAATAGGTTTCCATCATCAGTTTGGGCCGCAGCAGCGCCCCCACCCCCAGTGCCAGCAGGATCACCACGGTGGCAGCAAAGGCGCCGACGATGAACAATCCCAGGCGAAAATATCCGGCACGACTACTCACGATGCCTCCGCGGCTTCACGGTTGAAGAAACGACGCACCCAGGGGTGCTCACTGTGGTCCCGCAGATGGGCGGGATCGCCCTCTGCCAGGATACCCCGGGTTTCCTTGTCCAGCATGATTACCCGGTCGGCGATGGCGAAAATGCTGGGCAACTCGTGGGTCACCACCACGAAGGTGATGCCCAGGATGCGGCTCAGACGCAGGATCAACTGATCCAGTTCCGCCGAGGTGATGGGGTCCAGGCCCGCCGAAGGCTCATCCAGGAACAGAATGTCGGGGTCCAGCGCCATGGCCCGGGCGATGGCGGCACGCTTCTGCATTCCCCCGGAGATCTCCGCCGGCATGTGCTGTTCAAAACCCGCCAGCCCCACCAGCTGCAGCTTGAGCCGGGCCACCAGGTCCATGGCCTCTTCGGGCAGGTCGGTGAATTCTTCCAGGGGCAGACGCAAGTTTTCCAGCAGAGTCATGGAGCCGAACAGGGCACCCATCTGATACATGACGCCGAAGCGCCGCAGGATGTCCCGACGCGCCTTGCCTTCGGTGCCGGTAAAGACCTCCCCGCCGATGATCACCTTCCCGGCCATGGGTTCATACAGCCCGATCATGTGCTTGAGCAGGGTGCTCTTGCCGCAACCGGACCCCCCCAGGATCACGAAGACCTCCCCCGGCGCGACGTCGAAGGACAGCTGCTCCAGCAGCGGCGTGCCACCGAACCCCAGGGTGAGGTCGCGCACCTGGATGATCGGCGGTGGATTTTGCGAAGCGGAGTGCATCAGATACCCAGATGGAAGAAGACCACGGCAAACAGGCCGTCCAGAACCACGATCAGGATGATCGCACTGACCACCGCCCGGGTGGTGGAAATACCCACGGCCGAGGCACCGGCACGGGTCTCCAGGCCACGCAAACAGCCTACCCCGGCGATGACCAGACCAAACACGGCGGCCTTGAACAGCCCGCCCAGGAAATCCCCCGGCGAGACCGCCTGACTGACCTGGTTCATGAACGCCACAAAGGGGACATCGAAGGTCATCATCACCATAGCCCCCCCCATCAGCCCCACAAGGTCTGCAAAGATGGTCAACAGCGGCGCGATGATCACCGCCGCCAGCACCCGTGTCACCACCAGGAAGCGCACCGGGTCAACCCCCATGGTGGTCAGGGCGTTGAGCTCCTCGTTGACCTTCATGGTACCGATCTCGGCGGCAAAGGCGGAGGCGGATCGACCCGCCAGCAGGATCGCCGTCATCAGCGGACCCAGTTCCCGGAACAGGGACAATGCCACCAGGTTGGCGACGAAGATCTCGGCACCGAACTGCTTCATCGCCACGGCGGACTGAAACGCCAGGATCACGCCCATGAGAAAGGCGATGAGGGCGACGATGGGGAGGGCATTGACCCCGGCCTCCTGGGCGATGCGCAGGGCATCTTTCCAGCGTACCCGGGCGGGATGGGTGAGGCCATGGGCGAGGGCGGCCGCGGCCTCGCCGATAAAGACCATGTGAAGGTAGAGATCACGGCCCAGGTCGTGCAGGCTGTCCGCCAGCCGTTGCCTGAGGCCGGGCGGACGACGCGACCCGGGGATCTCCACCAACGCCTTGGCATCAAAGGGTTCCAGCAACTGACTGACCTTGGCCGGCACATTCACCAGCGCCACCTCCGCGGCCGTTGCCCGGGGCTGGCGCAACAGATCCAGCAACAGGGCTACCCCGGCGCCGTCACAATATTCCACCGCCGTCAGATCCACCCGCACCGGCGTCGCAGGGTGATCATCCAGCAGGCGCCGGGCCCGGGACCAGAAACCGCCCACCGTATAGGCATCCAGGCGCCCGGACAGTGCCAGGATGCATTCACCCGCCGGGCCCACGGATGCGTTCAGTTGTGCGCCGCCTTCATTCACTGATGTCTTTTTACCCACGGGAACACGCGGACTCCATGGCAAACCATTGAACATGTCGCTCCATATTGCCAGACTGAACACGAGAAGAAAGCGACAGTGAACCCGCATGCGCGGGGGTAGTCCAATTCCCTTCTGACAAAGCACCCGGGATCGTCATGTCCAGTACCCTGCAAATCGAACGCCTGGTGGGGTCGCAGGCCACACCCTGGCTACCTGAACTGGCCCGGCTCAGGATCAGTGTCTTTCGTGCCTATCCCTATCTCTACGATGGCGATACGGACTACGAGGAGAACTACCTGGCCACCTACATCACCTCCCCCAAAAGCATTGTGGTGATGGTCCGAGACGGTGACAGGATCGTCGGTGCCTCCACCGCCCTACCCCTGATTCGAGAGCCAGAGAACGTGATCCGCCCCCTGCGTCAGCAAGGCTACGATCCGGCACGGGTCTTCTATCTGGGCGAATCCGTGCTCCTACCCGAATATCGAGGTCAAGGCCTGGGCGTGAGATTCTTCCAGGAACGGGAGGCCCACGCCAAGTCGTTGGGCGGCTTCACCCATGCCACCTTCTGCGCCGTCTATCGACCGAAGGATGACCCCCGCCGTCCTTCCGACTACAAGCCGCTGGATGAGTTCTGGAAGAAACGGGGTTATCGCAAACAACCCAGTATCACCACCGTTTTCTCCTGGAAAGACCTGGGTGAACAGCGAGAATCGGAAAAGACCATGGTCTTCTGGGTCAAGTCCCTCTAGGCTTTCTGATCACGGAGGGCCGGAGCCGCCCATGAACAAGACCCTGCCCGATACCACGATGGCTGCTCGCATCGACGCCATTCTGGCCCAGCTGAATACGGTGATCTTCGGCAAGCCCGGCCCGATCCGGCTGTCACTGGCCTGCCTGCTGGCCCGGGGTCACCTGCTGGTGGAAGACCTGCCCGGCGTGGGCAAAACCACCCTGGCCCACGCCCTGGCCCGCACCCTGGGACTGCAGTTCCAGCGCGTCCAGTTCACCAGTGACCTGTTGCCGGCGGATATCCTGGGGGTCTCGGTGTTCAGCACGGAACGCAAGCGCTTCGAATTCCATCCCGGCCCGGTATTCTCCCAGTTGGTGCTGGCAGATGAGATCAACCGCGCCACGCCCAAGTCCCAGAGTGCCCTGCTGGAGGCCATGGAAGAACAGCAAGTCACCATTGAAGGCACCACCCGGCGTCTGCCGGAGCCGTTCTTCGTCATCGCCACCCAGAATCCCCAGGAACAGATCGGCACCTTTCCCCTCCCCGAATCCCAAATGGACCGTTTTCTGATGCGCATCCACCTGGGCTATCCGGATGCCGCTGCGGAGCGGGCCCTGCTGCGGGGTCGGGATCGCCGCGAACTGGTGGAGGAACTGCCCGCCCAAGTCGATGCCCCGGCCCTGCTGGCCCTGCAGCGGCAGGTGACTCAGGTTCATGTCTCCGATGGCCTTCTGGACTACCTGCAGGCCATCGTAGCCCATACCCGTCGGCCGGCGCTTTACCAGATGGGCCTGTCGCCGCGGGCGGCACTGGCACTGATGCGGGCCGCCCAGGCCTGGGCCTTGGTGGATCACCGGGACCACGTGCTACCGGAGGACATCCAGGCAGTCCTGCCGCCGGTGGCCGGTCATCGGCTGAAGCTCAACGAGTCCCCCGGTCTGGCACCGGAACAGGTCACCCGGCGTCTGATCGAGGCGGTACCGGTCCCGTGATGAAGGCCCTGGTTCCGGACCGTCGGCGGCTGCGGGAATGGTTCATTACCTGGATCACCCGGCGCCAGCTACCGGAGGGTCGGACCCTGCGCCTGCATCGGCGCTGTATCTACATCCTGCCCACCCGCCAGGGTTACACCTTTGCCCTGATCCTGCTGGTGATGCTGCTGGGGGCCATCAATTACAGCAACAGCATGGCCTTCATGCTGACCTTCCTGCTGGCGGCCCTGGGCGCCAATGCCATGTGGCATACCCACAGAAACCTGCTGGGACTGCGGATCACCCGCCGACCGGCCCAGCCGGTCTTTGCCGGCCAGACCGCCCAGTTCGTTTATACGGTGGAGAACCCCAGCCGGGTTGCCCGTCGCGGCCTGCTACTGGAAACCCTGGATGGGGCGCCGGTCCCCTTCGACGTCAACCCCCGGGGGGAAAACCAGGTCACGCTGGACCTGCCCACCCGGCGCCGGGGCGTGCTGCGGCCCGGTCGCCTGCGACTTCACGGTCGTTATCCGATGGGGTTGTTCCGGGCCTGGTCCTGGCTGTATTTCGATGAATCCGTGCTGGTCTACCCCAAGCCCCTGCCCATGGATCAGGCGCCCCCCTTTGCCGGGCAGGATGAAGGCGAAAGTCGGGAACGGACCGATCCCGCCGGAGAGGAGTTTGCCGGGGTACGGGGCTATCAGCCGGGAGACTCGCCCCGGCATCTGGACTGGAAGGCCCTGGCCCGCACCGGCGATCTCTACATCAAGCAGTTCGGCGAAGTGAGTGGCGGACAGATCTGGCTGGACTGGGACCAGTTGCCGGCGGGCGACCTGGAGACCCGGCTGTCCATGATGTGTCACCAGGTTCTGCAGGCCCAGGGCCAGGGGTTGCGCTTCGGCCTGCGCATGCCCGGCCTGGCCCTGGAGCCGGAGACGGGCGAGGCCCACCAGCGCCGCTGCCTGGAATACCTGGCCTGCTTCGCCCTGCCGGCGGAATCCTGTCCATGAGCGCCGCGGCACCCATGCGGCTGGAAGATCGGCTACCGGGCCGCTCCGGCGCCCTGCTATGGGTGATTGCCGCCACCGGCGTGGCCATCGGGCCCCATCTGTTCAATCAGCCCGTCTGGGTAGTGCTGACCACCACCCTGGCCCTGGCCTGGCGCGGCGGCGTCCACCTGGGCCGACTGCCCATGCCCCCTCGCTGGATACTGGTGCTGCTCACCGTGCTCATGACCGGGCTGGTCCTGGGCCGCTACGGCACTCTCTTCGGCCGGGATGCCGGGGTGGCCCTGCTGGTCCTGATGACCGGCCTGAAGCTGTTGGAGACCCGCACCTATCGGGATGCCATGCTGGTGGTGTTCCTGGGGTATTTCGTCATCATCACCAACTTCTTCTACTCCCAGGAGATCCCGGTCGCCCTCTACATGCTGGTGGCGGTGTTCGCCACCACGGCGGCCCTGGTACGACTCAATGCCGGTGAAGCGATACAGCCGGTAAGGGAATCCTTCGGCCTGGCCGGCCTCATGCTGGGCCAGGCGGTGCCGGTGATGATCATCCTGTTCCTGCTCTTCCCCCGCCTGCCCGGACCCTTGTGGGGCATGCCCCAGGACAGCACCACCGGCGTCACCGGCCTGTCCGACAGCATGTCTCCCGGCTCCATCAGCCAGCTGCTGCAATCCGACGCCCCCGCCTTCCGTGTCTCTTTCACCGACGATCCGCCCGTACCGGCGCAGCGCTATTGGCGCGGACCGGTATTCGCGCATTTCGACGGGCGTACCTGGCGCGCAGGCCGGGAGACGGAGGTCGATGCCCTGCCCCAGGCACCGGATCTTGAGAGGGTCGTCACCTACACCATCAATCTGGAACCCCACGAACGCCGCTGGCTGCTGGCCCTGGATATCCCCGTCTCCGTACCGCCCGATGCCCGCATGATCGAGGATCACTATCTGGTGTCCAGCCGGCCGGTACGGCGCCTGGTGCAGTACACCCTGGCCTCACGGACGGACCTGATTCTGGAACCGGAACTGTCCGAGGCGCGTCGCCGTCAGGCGCTGAACCTGCCGGCCCGTGCGGCCCCCAGGGCGCAGGCCCTGGCACAGGACTGGCGATCACGGCATGAGGATGATGAGGCGCTGATCCGGACCGCCCTGGGCCATTTCAACGAAGAGCCCTTTTTCTATACCCTGTCGCCGCCCCGCCTGGAACGGGACCCGGTGGATCAGTTCCTGTTCGAGGCCCGCGCCGGTTTTTGCGAGCACTATGCCAGTGCCTTCGTGGTGCTGATGCGGGCCGCCGGCATCCCGGCGCGGGTGGTCACCGGCTACCAAGGCGGCGAATACAACCGCCTGGGCAATTACCTGCTGGTACGTCAATCCGACGCCCATGCCTGGGCCGAGGTCTGGCTGCAAGGCCGGGGCTGGGTGCGGGTGGACCCCACGGCGGCGGTGTCGCCTGAGCGGATCGAGTCAGGGATCCGGGCCGCCCTGTCCGGGGACCTGGGTGCCCCGGACTTCATCCGCCGCAGCCTGGACTGGGGCATAGTGCGGCTGCAGTGGGCGCTATGGCGCGACAGCATCGATTACTACTGGAGCGGCTGGGTACTGGCCTTCGGCCCCGAGCGGCAGGGGGAACTGCTGGAGCGCCTGGGCCTGGGACGCCTGGACTGGCGCGGGATGATCACCCTGATGGTGGCGCTTGTCGGCGTGGTGGTGCTGGTGTTCGCGGCCATCTTCCTGTGGCGTAACCGTCTACCCGTGGCCGACCCGCTGGCGGTGGTGTACCGGCACTTCTGCCGTCGACTGGCCCGTGGCGGGCTCACCCGTGCCCCCCATGAACCCCCCATGGACTTTGCCCGACGCATCGCCCGGGAACGCCCGGAACTAGCGGAACCGGTGATGGCCTTCACCCGGGAGTATGTGGCCCTGCGCTACGGTGCCAGCCCCGACCCGGAACGTTTCGGACGGCTACGCGGGCTGTTGCGCCGGATCAGGGTCTGATCCAAAAAACCCGCCGTTGCCGGCGGGTACAAAGCCCCATGGGGAGGGAAGCAAACAAGCTCACGTCCCTGTGAGCCGGGCTTTGTCAGGGGGCGATGCCGGTCATGCCGACAGTCGCCGGGGTTCTTCATGATCGGCAGGAGGGGCCTGGACCGTCTTCTTGCGGAAATCCTCAATGGCGGCCTTGATGGCGTCCTCGGCCAGGACCGAACAGTGGATTTTCACCGGCGGCAGGGCCAATTCCTCGGCGATCTGGGTGTTCTTGATGGCGCCGGCCTCCTCCAGGGTTTTCCCTTTCACCCACTCGGTGAGCAGGCTGGAGCTGGCAATGGCGGAACCGCAACCGTAGGTCTTGAACCTGGCGTCCTCAATGACGCCGGCATCATTGACGCGGATCTGCAGTTTCATCACGTCGCCGCAAGCCGGGGCACCCACCATGCCGGTACCCACGTGAGGGTCGGCCTTGTCCAGGGAACCCACGTTGCGGGGGTTTTCATAATGGTCGATGACTTTATCGCTGTAGGCCATGTTCGGTTACCTCTCGAATTCGGTTGTCCTGCATGGATCAGTGGGCCACCCACTCCACGCTCTTGAGATCCACCCCTTCCTGGTGCATCTCCCACAGTGGTGAGAGTTCACGCAGTTTCTCCACCGCCGATGTCACCAGGGCGATGGTATGGTCGATCTCTTCCACCGTGGTATAGCGGCCTACGGAGAAGCGGATGGAACTGTGAGCCAGTTCGTCATCCCGCCCCAGGGCACGCAGCACATAGGAAGGCTCCAGGCTGGCACTGGTGCAGGCGGAACCGGAGGATACGGCGATGTCCTTGAGCGCCATGATCAGGCTCTCCCCCTCCACGAAGTTGAAGGAGGCATTGAGATTGCCGGCCACCCGCCGCTCCAGGTCTCCGTTGAGGTAGACCTCATCCATGGTGGACAACCCTTCCCAGAGCCGGTCCCGCAGCATGCGCAGACGCTCATTCTCCGCACCCATCTCTTCGCGGGCGATACGAAAGGCCTCGCCCATGCCGATGATCTGGTGAGGCGCCAAGGTGCCGGAGCGCATGCCGCGCTCGTGGCCGCCCCCGTGCATCTGGGCCTCCAGCCGCACCCGGGGCTTGCGACTCACATACAGGGCACCCACACCCTTGGGACCGTAGGTCTTGTGGGCCGAAAAGCTCATCAGATCCACCGGCAGTTTCGACAGGTCCAGATGCACCTTACCAGTGGACTGGGCGGCATCCACATGGAACAGGATGCCCCGGGACCGGGTCAGGTTGCCGATGGCTTCGATATCCTGGATCACGCCGATCTCATTGTTCACCTGCATCACCGACACCAACACCGTGTCATTGCGCAGGGCGGCCTCCAGTTTATTCAGATCCAGCAGGCCGCTGGGCTCCGGGTCCAGGTAGGTGACTTCAAAACCTTCCCGCTCCAGTTGTCGGCAGGTGTCGAGTACGGCCTTGTGCTCCGTCTTGACGGTGACGATATGACGCCCCTTTTTCTGATAGAAATGGGCCGCACCCTTGATGGCCAGGTTGTCCGCCTCGGTGGCGCCGCTGGTCCAGACGATCTCCCGGGGATCGGCACCCACCAGGGCCGCCACCTGTTCGCGGGCCTCCTCCACCGCCTTTTCCGCCTCCCAGCCGAAGCTGTGGGAACGGGAGGCAGGGTTACCAAAGGCACCGCCGAACGTCATGAACCGGAACATCGCTTCGGCCACCCGCTCGTCGACCGGTGTGGTGGCGGCGTAATCCAGGTAGATGGGCCTTCTTGATGACATAGGGGCCTCCTCAGGCGGCGGAGCGACGGAAAATGAAATGCTGATGGGCGTGGCGCGGGTGGTGCTGCTCCTGGCGCCGGGCGATCTGCTGGACCTCGGGACGATTGGCAAACTGATCCAGGGTGATCCCATCAAGGAAGGCAAACAGCTGCTGGCTCAGTTCATCCCAAAGCTGGTGGGTCAGACAACGCTGCCCGTCGTGGCAATCACCGGTGCCCAGGCAGCGGGTCATCTTCACGTTCTCGTCCACCGCAGTGATGATGCTCGCCACGGTGATCTCGTCGGCGGGTTGCGCCAGGCGATAGCCACCACCGGGGCCGCGCACCCCTTCCACCAGGCCATGCTTGCGCAGCTTGGCGAAGAGCTGTTCCAGGTAGGACAGGGAAATCCCCTGGGTCTGGGAAATATCCGCCAGGGTCACAGGACCGATCCCGTCGTGGATGGCCAGGTCCAGCATGGCGGTCACCGCATATCGACTCTTGGTTGACAGTTTCATGGATGCCCCCTTCCTCGGTTGTCAGGCTTCATATTTCCCGACTTGGCAAGTCAGGTTTAGAGGCAGTCTCACAAAACCAACCAAACTAGTCAAGAATTTTTTCTTGCGGGAGGTCGGGGAATAGGGAAACCCGGCGGGCGGCTCAGAGGGCCCCGGGACCCTCGAACCGATGTCCCTGATGCAGGCAATAACCCAGCCACTTGTAAAGAAAGCGGTTGAAACGCCAGCGATGCTCCAGGGCTTGCCAGTCAGGATGATCACCCACACTGATCTCCTCGCCCGAGCGGTGGCAGGCACGTCCCATGACTTCCGCCTGACGGGCATCGTGATAGACCCTCAGATACAGATTGGGGCTCTTGCGCCGGTGTCGTCCCTCGTCGCCTTCAAAGTAGTAGGTGAGCACCAGCGTGGTGGTGTAGGGGCAGCGCTCGATCACTTCCAGGTGGACGTCCATCGCTCCCGCTACCCGGGAGACCCGCACACCCTGCAGTGACCGCAACTCGGGACACAGCCGGCGCAGGCGGATGTAATTAGCCTCATACAGGTCCATCAGCGCCGCAAAGCTGCGGGGCCGAGGGTCCAGATAGGCGGGTTTGCGGGCCTCAAGCAACATGGGCGGCATATTACCAAGGAGAACGCTGGGAAAGCCATCGAACTCGGGGCATCTGCGTGCCTGACCGGGACAGATGACCGCGTATTTGGTAACTTCAGTGACTCCAGCCACTCACCGCCGCGAGCCCATGAACATCAACCTGGTTGCCACCACCCCCTTCCAAGACCAGAAACCGGGCACTTCCGGCCTGCGCAAGCAGGTACGCGTCTTCCAGCAGCCCCATTATCTGGAAAACTTCGTCCAGGCCGTCTTCAATACCCAGACGGCCCTCAAGGGCGGCACCCTGGTGCTGGGCGGTGATGGCCGCTACTTCAACCGGGAGGCCATCCAGATCATCCTGCGCATGGCGACGGCTCACGGGGTCGCCAAGGTCATCGTGGGGCGCAGCGGCATCCTGTCTACCCCGGCGGCCTCCTGCCTGATCCGGCGTTATCGCACCCAGGGCGGACTCATCCTCTCCGCCAGCCACAATCCCGGCGGCCCCCAGGGGGATTTCGGCATCAAATTCAACACCCCCAACGGGGGGCCGGCGCCGGAAAAGGTCACCAACGAGATTCACGCCGCCACCCTGAAGCTGACCGAGTACCGGATTGCCGATATCCAGCATGTGGACATCGACCACTTGGGCAGCAGCAAGCTGGGCGCCATGGAAATTGCCGTGGTGGACCCGGTGCAGGACTACGCGGCGCTGATGCAGAACTTGTTCGACTTCGACCGCATGCGTGCCCTGTTCAACAGTGTGCCTTTTCGCATGCGCTTTGATGCCATGCACGCGGTGACCGGTCCCTATGCCCGGCGTATCCTGGAAGATATGCTCGGCGCCCCGCCGGGCACGGTGATGCGGGCCGAACCCCTGGCGGATTTCGGGGGTCATCACCCGGACCCCAATCTGGTGCATGCCCATGACCTGGTGGAGGCCATGAACGGACGCAACGGCCCCGACTTCGGCGCCGCCTCCGACGGCGACGGAGATCGCAACATGATCCTGGGACGCCGCTTCTTCGTCACCCCCAGCGACAGCCTGGCAGTGCTGGCGGCCAATGCCCACCACGTACCGGGTTACCGCAGCGGCATCATCGGCATTGCCCGCTCCATGCCCACCAGCCAGGCCGCGGATCGGGTGGCGGAGCATCTGGGGATCGAGTGTTTCGAGACCCCCACCGGATGGAAGTTCTTCGGCAACCTGCTGGATGCCGGCCGGGTCACCCTCTGCGGCGAGGAGAGTTTCGGCACCGGTTCCGATCATGTGCGGGAAAAGGATGGGCTGTGGGCGGTGCTGTTCTGGCTCAACCTGCTGGCGGTACGCCACGAATCGGTGGAAAGCATCGTCAAGTCCCACTGGCGTCAGTTCGGCCGGCATTTCTATACCCGCCATGATTATGAGGAAGTGGATGCCCAGCGGGCGGATGCCCTGATGAACCGGGTGCGGGATCGTTTGCCGAGCCTTGCCGGCAGACGCCTGGGTGAGCACACCGTGAGCCTGGCGGATGACTTCGCCTATGAAGACCCCATTGACGGGTCCGTCAGTCAGGGACAAGGGATCCGCATCCTGTTCGAGGGCGGGTCGCGACTGGTGTTCCGGCTGTCGGGTACAGGTACGGCGGGAGCGACCCTGCGGCTCTATGTGGAACGGTATGAGCCGGACCCGCAACAGCACGAACTGGAGACTCAGGCGGCACTGGCGCCGCTGATTGCCATTGCCCATGAGATGGCGGGCATCCGGGAACATACCGGGCGCGAGGCGCCGACGGTGATTACCTGAAAGGTGTCCTGAATCCGTCATTCCCGCGCAGGCGGGAATCCAGCAACGAACTGAAAACCCTGGGCTCCCGCTTTCGCGGGAGTGACGGCAAAGAATCCGCGGAGTGACGGCAGGGAATCAGCGGAGTGACGGCAGAGAATCAACGGAGTGACGGCAAAGAATCAACGAAGCCCTGTTTTCAGGCCCGCTCCCAGTCAAAGGCCAGCACCTGGCGGATGTGGTCGCAGCCGCTCAGACACATGAGCAACCGGTCCACGCCCAAGGCGACACCGGCACAGTCCGGCAGGCCCGACGCCAGGGCAGACAGCAGATGATGGTCCACCGCCACCGCCGGTTGCCCCGCGTCCCGGCGGCGGCGGTTGTCCGCCTCGAAGCGGGCGCCCTGCTCCGCCGCATCCCCCAGTTCATGAAAACCGTTGGCCAACTCCACCCCGCCCCAATACAGCTCGAAGCGCTCGGCCACCGCCGGGTTCTCCGGGCAGATCCGGGCCAGTGCGGCCTGGCTGGCGGGATAATCGTGAATGAAGGTCAGACCGTCCGCAGGCAGGGCGGGTGCCACCACCATGGACATGATCAGATCCAGCCAGCCATCCCGGTCCAACTCGCCCCGGACATCCAGCCCGAGCGCCCGCGCCCTGATCGCCAGGTCCCCGACATCGGCGCTCAGGGGGTCGATACCGGCATGGTCAAGCATGGCCTGCCGATAACTCAGATAGCCGGTCGGGCGGGACAGCCGGGCACCCGCCAGTTCACGCACCAGGTCATCGACTTCCGCCATCAGCCGATGGTGATCAAACCCGACCCGATACCATTCCAGCAGGGTGAATTCCGGATTGTGAAAGCGCCCGGCCTCGCCGGCGCGAAAGACCCGGGCGATCTGATAGATGTCCCCCGCCCCCGCGGCCAGCAGTCGCTTCATGGGAAACTCGGGCGAGGTATGCAGCCAGACACACCCCTCGGGCAGAGTCACGGCCAGACTCTCGATGGCAGGGTCCGTGGCCCCCGCCCGGGACAGGCAGGGGGTTTCCACTTCCAGTACCCCCCGCGCATGGAAGAAATCACGGATCGATCGCAGCAGATCCGCCCGGCGACGCAGCATCGCCGGGGAGGCGGAGGGAGACCAGTTCACGCGCGGGAGGCGTAGTCGCCGGTCCGGGTATCCACGCGGATCACATCACCTTCGTTCACGAACAGGGGCACCTTCACCACTGCGCCGGTCTCCAGGGTGGCCGGCTTGGTGCCGCCGGTGGCGGTGTCGCCACGGATGCCCGGATCACACTGGGTGATCTTCAGTTCCACGAAATTAGGCGGACTGACCGACAAAGGCACGTTGTTCCACAGGGTCACGGTACACATATCCTGCTCCTTGAGCCACTTCATGGCATCGATGACCGCGGCCTCATTGGCGGCATACTGCTCGAAACTCTCGGGCATCATGAAGTGCCAGAACTCACCATCGGCGTAGAGATACTGCATGTCCGTATCCATGACGTCGGCGGCCTCCACCGAGTCACCGGACTTGAAGGTCTTGTCCAGTACGCGACCGGTCTTGAGGTTGCGCATCCTCACGCGGTTGAAGGCCTGTCCCTTGCCGGGCTTGACGAACTCGTTCTCCACGATGGCATAGGGATCGCCATCCAGCAGAATCTTGAGCCCGCTCTTGAATTCATTGGTACTGTACATTGCCATAACGATGCATCTCCGGATCGAGCCAGGGCTCGAAGGGGTTTCCAACAGGGACAATCCCGAGTGGGCGGGGAATCTGGCAAAGAGATGGCCAAAACCGGCACAATGGGACGGCCTGCCACGATTCACCCTGAAAAATCCGCCTATGATAACGCGATTAAATGTCCACCGTCAGTCGGCGGATTGGCAACGCGCCCTCGCCCAGGCCGTGACCGATCCGGAAGAGCTGCTCAAGCGCCTGGGGCTGGACCCGGCCCTGCTGCCCGCTGCCAGGGAGGCCTCGAAACAGTTCCGGGTACGGGTGCCCCTGGGTTACCTGGGGCGCATGACCCCGGGGGACCCCAACGACCCCCTGTTGCGGCAGGTCCTGCCTCTGGGCGAGGAATGTCTCGAAGTCCCGGACTTTCACTGCGACCCGGTGGGTGACCTGGAATCGATGCCGATCCCGGGACTGTTGCACAAGTATCACGGCCGGGTGCTGCTGGTGACCTCCGGCACCTGCGCCATCCATTGTCGCTACTGCTTCCGTCGGCATTTTCCCTATCGGGACGCCTCGGCCATCCGGGAAGCCTGGCCGCGCATCCTGCTCTACCTGCGCACCCATCAAGAAGTTCGGGAGGTGATCCTGAGCGGTGGCGACCCGCTGACCTTGAGCGATGACAAGCTGGCGGCGATGATTTCGGACCTGGCCGGCATCCCTCACCTGCGGACTCTGCGCCTGCATAGTCGGCTGCCCGTGGTGGTGCCGGAACGAATCGACGACACCCTGCTGGGCTGGCTGACCGGCACTCGCCTGCGCCCGGTCATGGTCATCCATGCCAACCATGCCCGGGAACTGGACGGCACCACGCGCGCCGCCATGGAACGCCTTGAACTGGCCGGGGTGCGCCTGTTTAATCAGACCGTTCTGCTGCGGGGGGTCAACGATGATCCGGACGTCCTGGCTACACTCAGTCACGCCCTGTTCGACAGCGGTGTACAACCCTATTATCTGCATACGCTGGACCCGGTCCAGGGTGCTGCGCATTTCGCCGTTTCCGAGACACATGCCCTGGCCATCATGGACCATCTGACCCAGCAGCTTCCCGGCTACCTGATCCCGCGTCTGGTTCAGGACATCCCGGGACGGGACAGCAAGACACCACTGGTACGCTCATTCCCTACCATTGGTAATTCCGTGCTTTGAAAACTGGAAGAATAGGGGCTACAGGCATTAAAATGGTGAACTACGTCACAAAAAACCAGTCTCAAGGCCGAGACATAGGCCCCTATTCAAGAGTCAAGTGAGATGCTGGTCGGAACCCCCATGGTGCAATTTCAAGGCGATGACGCCCTACCCTTACAACCAAGGAAGGTCAAACGCTGGCTGAAGGCACTGCCCCTGGCCAACATGGGGGAGACGACACGCAGGCTGCTGCAAGCGATCCGGGAACTGAACGGCCAGGCGCTGCCGGCGGCCGATCGTCTCGAGATCATGGAGCTGATCCGCCCCTCCCTGCTCATGGCCCAGGATCACCTGGGGCGCCACTTCATCAGCCGCTCCCTCCCGCTGCCCCCTCGGAGTCTGCAGATTGCCCATATCGCGGGAGAGTTGCTGGCGGAAACCAGTGCCGGCTATCTGCGGATACTCAGAGATATCCGGGGCATGGAAAAGACGGGGCTCTCCAACAAACAGCTGACGACGGCCATCTACCAGGGCCTGCGCATGCTGGGGACCCAGCAGAGACATGCTTCACGTTTGTACCTGCCTGCACCGCCGGGGACCTGGCAAGCCATGCACGAACTGTTGGCCCAGGCGGAAGACTATGGTCTTCTCCACCAGGTGACCGCGGATGAACAAACAAGGCAGCGCACCCCCGCCCACGCCTACCTGCAAATTGCGCTGCTGGCCCTGGCCGCCCCCCTGACCCTGCGCCAGGGGGAATCCGATCGGCTCTACCACTACCTTGAGGAACATGGTGTGCTGTGCCGTATCGGACCGGACGCCCTGCCCGATAGTGTCGGCATGCTCTACCGGATCGATCTGTCCAGCGACCGGGGACCGGAGTACATCACTCAGGATGAAATGGACGGGGCGGAAAAAAACCGATTCCTGCAGATCGCACCCTTGATTCGTCAACTGCGTGACATGGCTCGCGGGGGTGATAACCAGGCACTGGATAATGACCTGATCCACAGAACCCTGGTTTCCTGGACCAATACGGCACGACGCCGCTTCAACCGTGCAGGCAGGGCCGGTTGGATCGATGTAGCGACCGGCCTGACCGGGATCCATCGTTGTATCACCCGAAAAATCAATGCCCACCCAGGCAACGAACCTGCAAACACGGTTTACGACAACCTGTCCCTACAACAGATCGATAACAACCTGCACTCCCTGGATATGGGCATCACGGTGCAGTATCTGGCGGACATGCCCAAGGATCTGGGGTCTTCCGCCTGGGACAGCATTGCCAAGGGCAACCTGATAACCGGCAACACCTTTGCAGATGCAGACACCGATTCCATGCAGCCGGATCATAGCTCTCTCCCACAACCGTGGTCTCTGGTGGACAGCAGTGCCGGTGGCTTCCGCCTGCGTTGGGAAAAGCCTCAGGCCGGGCGAGTCCAGGTGGGAGAGATCATCGGCCTGCGCAACCATGACGGCGCCTGTGTAAGCTGGCTGCTGGGCATCGTGCGCTGGATGATGCTTCACCCGGAAACCGGCCTTGAAATCGGCGTCCAGATTCTGGCCCCCCGCAGCCTGCCGATCACGATCAGGCGCGCCAAGCGCCGACTGGCCCACGGGCAGCCGTTGGAGGGTCTCATGTCGCCGACCATCCAAATACTGCAACAGGCCACCAGCCTGTTCTGTCCTGCCGGTGTTTTCCAGGTGGGTGACGAACTGGCCGTGAATCTGGCTGGTCGGACCCTGCCTGTGAGACTCACCCGCAAACTGGAGTACTCCAGCCGCTTCGAGCAATTCACCTATGAACCGGTAAAAAACCTGCCCGTAGAACCCAAAGGCGTCGATCAGGCCTCGAAAACCGAGTTGGTCTGGTCCAGCATCTAGCTTTTGCCTGCCCCTCCCCCGAGCACATCGGGGGCTGGCCTGATTGCACCGCTGATTGGCGGTATCGGGTTGCTTGTCTATATAATCGTGGCAAGTGATCTCCGCCGGTGACCAGCCCGGCCCAATCCCCCCGCACTCAGGCCAGGCACCGAATGGACAACCTTCTACGCCTACTGATCATTGACGACGACCTCAACGACGCCGAGATGATGGTGAGCACGCTCAAGTCCGCCGGCCTGGCCGTCAGACCTGAGCGCGCCGAAGACGAAGAAGACCTGCTGACCAAACTGAAGCACCACACCCCGGATGTCATCATCTGCGCCCTCGGGCACCCTTCCCTTTCCCTCGACAAAGTCATTCAGAGCAGCCGCCAGATGGGGCGACATGCTCCCGTGGTCGCCGTTGCCACCAGTTCCGACACCGACATTGTGGAGTGTCTGGAATTGGGTGCGCATGACATGGTCCGGAAAAATCATATGGACCATCTACGACTGGTGATCACGCGGGCACTGGCCTTTCAGCAGC
This sequence comes from Ectothiorhodospira lacustris, assembly GCF_022227845.1. Taxonomy (GTDB): domain Bacteria; phylum Pseudomonadota; class Gammaproteobacteria; order Ectothiorhodospirales; family Ectothiorhodospiraceae; genus Ectothiorhodospira; species Ectothiorhodospira lacustris. The sequence goes on from NZ_JAJNQN010000007.1 coordinate 20,385, forward strand.
AGTGGCGCTCCCTGAAAGTCCTTGAGTCCTCCCTGAGGGAGACGGAGCGTCGCTGCAAGATGCTCCTGGACAATGCCCGAGATGCCATTGCCTACGTTCACGAAGGCATGCACCTTTACGCCAATCCCGCCTACCTGGAACTGTTCGGTTTCGCCGACATCGAGGAGATCGAAGGCATCCCCATCATGGACATGGTGGTGCGTGAGGAGCAACAGAAACTGAAGGAATGTCTGCGTCAGTATGACGACACCCAGAATGCGGACGCGCATCCCGACTCCCCCCCACAGCCCCAGGAATTGCAGCTCAAGCGCATTTCAGGGGAAAATTTTTCTGCGCCAATGGAATTCAGCAGCGCCATCATTGATGGCGAGCCCTGCATCCAGATACTCATCCGATCCAACGCCGGCGGCAACACGCTGGAACTGGAAAAGAAACTCAACTACCTGTCGCAACGGGACCTGATCACCGGCCTGTACAATCGGCAATATTTCCTGGAGTGCGTACAACAGGCCCTGGGGCAGGCCACCCAGAGCAAAGCCAATGCCACGCTGATCGAACTGACGGTAGACCAGTTCAGCGGTATCCGGGAACTGGTCGGTGTTGCCGGTGCGGACCTGGTGCTGAGCGACTTGGGCAAGCTGCTGGAAGAGGCCTGCGGTCAATCCGACATCGTTGCGCGGCTGGAAGGACAGGCCTACGGCATTCTCTGTCAGCACTGGGAAATGCAGGAGATCCTGCAATTCACCCGTGACCTGCTGAGCCGGATCTCAGAACACATCTGCGAGGTGGAAGGGCGGTCCATCAGTTTCACCGCCTCCATCGGGGCCGCGCAGGTCGACGAGAATGCGCCCGATATCGACGAACTGCTGTCCCGGTCACACAAGGCCTGCGAGGAAGCGGCCACATCGGGCGGCAACCGGACAGTCATCTACCAACCCAAAGAGGGGGAGATGACCCAGAAGCAACTGGATGAAACCTGGTCCAGGCGCATCACCGAGGCCATGGACAGCAACCGGCTGGTCCTGCTGTTCCAGCCCATCATCAGTCTCCATGGAGAGGCCGGCGAACGTTACGAAGTCTTCATGCGCCTCCTCAACAAAGGGGGGGAGGCCATCAGCCCCAGCCAATTCATGCCCAGCGCGGAACGCACGGACCTGGCACGGCAACTGGATCAATGGGTCATCGGCCAGGCACTCAGTACCCTGGCGGCACGACGCAAGGCAGGGTATGACACGGTGTTTTTCATCAAGATCACCGGCGGCACCCTCCATGACCCAGGCATGGTCCCCTGGATTGCCGACCGGCTCAAGGAGCACCGCATCCCGGCCGAGTGCGCGGTGTTCCAGATCAAGGTGGCCACCGTCGTCGCCCACCTCAAGCAGGCGCGGGAACTGGTAAAGTCGCTCAAGAGCATTCACTGTCAGTTCGTCCTGGACGACTTCGGCGTCGGACTCAATCCCTTCCAGATACTGCAGCACATCCCGGTGGATTACCTGAAGGTGGATGGTTCTTATACCCGCAACCTGGCGAAGAGCATTGAGGACCAGGAAGTGCTCAAACATCTTACGGATACGGCCCATAGCCAGGGCAAGATGATCATTGCCCAACAGGTGGAAGAGGCCGCCACACTCTCCATACTCTGGGGGCTGGGCGTGAACTTCATTCAGGGGAATTTCCTGCAGGCCCCCTCCGGCGCCCTGGAATACGATTTCTCATCCATGGGCTGACCCTCCCTCCTCCCCTGAGGGGAGAAGGGAGGACAGCGAAGGTCAGCGGCCGCCGGCCTTGAGGGCCATGATGCGCTCTTCCAGCGGCGGGTGGGTCATGAACAGTTTCTTGATCCCCTGCCCCATGCCGCCACGGATGCCGAAGGCCTGCATCTGGTCGGGCATCTGGCTGGGCTGCCCCTGAGCGGCACGCAGACGCTCCAGGGCTGCGATCATCTTCTCCCGGCCGGCCAACTTGGCACCGCCCTCGTCGGCACGGAATTCCCGCTGACGGGAGAACCACATGACGATGATGGAAGCCAAAATGGCCAGGATGATTTCCGCCACGATGGTGGTCACCCAGAAGGCCGGGCCATGGCCTTCCTCGTTCTTGAACACCACCCGATCCACCAGGTGACCGATGACGCGGGCCAGGAAGATCACGAAGGTGTTGATCACCCCCTGAATCAGGGCCAGGGTGACCATGTCGCCGTTGGCCACGTGGGCCACTTCGTGCCCCAGTACGGCCTCCACCTCATCCCGGTTCATGTTGTGCATGAGCCCGGTACTCACGGCCACCAGGGCATTGTTCCTGCTCATGCCGGTGGCGAAGGCGTTGGGGTCCGGGGAGTCGAAGATGCCCACTTCCGGCATGCCGATACCGGCCTGCTGGGCCTGGCGGCGTACGGTTTCCACCAGCCACTGCTCGGTTTCGCTGCGGGGCTGTTCGATGACCTGCACGTTCATGGTCTTCTTGGCCATCCACTTGGAAATGGCCAGGGAGATGAAAGAGCCCCCGAAGCCGAAGACGGCGGCGAAGACCAGCAGGTTGCTGAGGTTCAGGTTGGTCCCTGATTCATCCAGGATGCGCTCCACTCCCAGAATCCGCAGGGTGATGCTTAACACCACGATGATGGCCAGGTTAGTGGCCAGGAACAGGGCGATGCGCTTCATGCTGTCTCCATGATCTGAAGGTTGGGGGTTGTCAATCAAAGGTCCGGCGTATTAGATGGGGTTTGGCGTGAAAAATTCAAGCACAAAAAAGCTGCAGCCGTAGTCGGCCCGCCCCCACGTGGGGGCGGGCCTTGGCCGCGAAAGCCGAGTCCTTTCCTCCTGAACCTGATCTACGGGGTGACGGCGTTGAGGGCATCCACCTTCTGGAATCCCCGGGGCAACTTCTTGCCCCGGCGGCCCCGCTCACCCAGATACTCTTCCAGTTCGGCGCCCTTCACCGCCTTGAACTTCTTGCCGGCCACCACATTGAGCACTTCGCCCTCCGCCAACAGGACCGGCTCCACCATCCATTCCTCCCGGGCCTTGAGGCGGGCCGAGGGGATATTGATGATCTTGTTGCCCTTGCCCCGGGCCATCCTGGGCAGGTCCGACAAGGCCGTGACCAGCAGATAGCCATCGGTGGTGGCCGCCGCCAAACGCTGACGCTCCGGATCCCGGATCCGGACCGGCGGCAACACGTTGGCCCCCTCCGGCACCGTCAGCACCACCTTGCCCGCCCGGTTGCGGGAGATCATGTCGTCCAGGGTGCAGATGAAGCCGTAGCCATGATCGGTAGCCAACAGATAGAGATCGTCCGATGCCCCCATCATCACCCCGACAAAGCGGGCACCGTCCGGCGGCGACAGCCGCCCCGACAGGGGCTCCCCCTGCCCCCGTGCCGACGGCAGGGTATGAGCGGCCAGGGCATAGGTACGCCCGGTGGAATCGATGAATACCGCCTGCTGATTGCTGCGCCCCAGGGCGGCGGACAGGAAACCGTCACCAGACTTGTAGCTGAGTCCGGCGGCGTCCACTTCATGACCCTTGGCGGCACGCGCCCACCCCATGCGGGAAAGTGCCACGGTCAGGGGTTCCGAGGGGATCAGGGCCGACTCATCCAGGGCCTGGGCGGCGGCCCGCTGCACGATGGGGGAGCGGCGATCATCACCGAACTTCTCCGCGTCGGCGGCAATCTCGTCACGCACCAGGTTTCTGAGCAATTCGCTGGAATCCAGGATGGCCTTCAGCTGTTCCCGTTCCCGGGACAGCTCATCCTGTTCACCGCGGATCTTCATCTCTTCCAGCTTGGCCAGATGGCGCAGCTTGAGTTCCAAAATGGCTTCGGCCTGGGTATCGGTGAGTCCGAAGCGTTCCATCAGCACCGGCTTGGGCGCGTCATGCTCACGGATGATGCGGATCACTTCATCGATGTTCAGGTAAGCGATCAGCAAACCTTCCAGGATGTGCAGCCGTTTTTCCACCTTGTCCAGGCGCCACTGCAGACGGCGGCGCACGGTCTCGGTGCGAAAGATCAGCCACTCGGTCAGGAGCTGGACCAGGTTCTTCACCTGAGGCCGGCCGTCCAGGCCGATGACATTCAGGTTCACCCGGTAGCTGCGCTCCAGGTCCGTGGTGGCGAACAGGTGAGCCATGAGGCCCGGGATATCCACCCGGTTGGAACGAGGGGTGATGACCAGGCGGGTGGGATGCTCGTGGTCCGACTCATCCCGCAGGTCCTCCACCATGGGCAACTTCTTGGCGTTCATCTGGGCGGCGATCTGCTCCAGCACCTTGGCCCCGGAGACCTGGTGGGGTAGTGCCGTGATGATGATGTCGCCATTTTCCCGTTCATGACGGGCCCGCATGCGCAGGCTGCCGTGACCGGTGCGATACAGCGCCGCCAATTCATGACGGGGGGTGATGATCTCCGCCTCGGTAGGAAAGTCCGGCCCCTGGATATGCCGACACAGTTCCTCCAGCGAGGCCTCCGGATGCGCCAGCAGGTGGATGCAGGCGGCGGCCACTTCCCTGAGGTTATGGGGCGGGATGTCCGTGGCCATGCCGACGGCAATGCCGGTGCCGCCGTTGAGCAGCACATTGGGCAGACGGGCGGGCAGGACCTTGGGCTCTTCCAGGGTACCGTCGAAGTTGGGCGCCCAGTCGGCGGTCCCCTGCCCCAGTTCCGACAGCAACAGCTGGGCATAGGCGGACAGCCGGGCCTCGGTATAGCGCATGGCCGCGAAGGACTTGGGATCATCCGGCGAGCCCCAGTTACCCTGGCCGTCCACAAAGGGATAGCGAGAGGAGAAGGGCTGCGCCAGCAGCACCATGGCCTCGTAGCAGGCGGAATCACCATGAGGATGGAACTTGCCCAGCACGTCCCCCACGGTACGGGCGGATTTCTTGTGCTTGGAGACAGCGGACAGGCCCAGCTCGCTCATGGCATAGATGATGCGCCGCTGCACGGGCTTGAGCCCGTCCCCCACATGGGGCAGAGCCCGGTCCAGGATGACGTACATGGAATAGTCCAGGTACGCCTTTTCCGTAAAGGTCTTGAGCGGCAGGCGTTCGACGCCTTCCAGATTCAGGTCGTAATTGCTCATGAATGTCCGTCGATTGCGGGCAAGGGATCAGGACCATCAGTCCTCTTCGGACTTGATGTCCTGAAAATACAGCCAGCCCATGGGAATCATCAGCAGGTAGCCTCCCACGGTGAGCACCCAGGCGTAGCCCGGGAAGCGCCAAGCCGGCGGATAGACGCCACCCAGGCCGGCAGTGGCCAGCTCCAGGATGCCGGCCATGGCCATGATGATGCCCGCAAAACTGAGCAGGATCAGCGCCAGGCGCTTTCCGAATCCGATGGGTGTTGCCATTTCAAGCTCCTGTTGTGTGTGAATCTCACGCTGAAGCAGTGCTGGGGGATCGCATTTTCGCGGGCGGGCCGCTCCCACAGTGTCATGGGATGCCATGAACCCTTCAGATCACCTCAGCCAGGTGGCCTTTGCTTTCCAGCCAGCTCTTGCGATCCCCCGCCCGCTTCTTGGCCAGCAGCATATCCAGCAGGGCATCGGTCCCGTCCCCGTCATCCAGGGTGAGTTGGACCAGACGCCGGGTATCCGGGGCCATGGTGGTTTCCCGCAGCTGCAGCGGATTCATCTCCCCCAGCCCCTTGAATCGGGTCACCGCTACCTTGCCCTTCTTCTTCTCCGCCGCAATGCGCTGCAGGACTCCCTGCTTCTCTTCCTCGTCCAGGGCGTAGAAGATCTCCTTGCCCACATCGATCCGGAACAGGGGCGGCATGGCCACGTATACCCGCCCCTGGGCCACCAGCGGGCGGAAATGACGCAGGAACAGGGCACACAGCAGGGTGGCGATGTGGGCACCATCGGAGTCCGCGTCCGCCAGGATGCAGACCTTGCCGTAACGCAGATCCTTCAGGTCCGCGGAACCGGGATTTACGCCGATGGCCACGCTGATGTCATGGATCTCCTGGGAGCCCAGGACCTGATCCGGATCCACCTCCCAGGCGTTGAGGATCTTGCCCCGCAGGGGCATGATGGCCTGGAACTCACGGTCCCGGGCCTGCTTGGCGCTGCCGCCGGCAGAATCCCCTTCCACCAGGAACAGTTCGGTCCGTGCCAGATCCTGGGCCGCGCAATCGGCCAGCTTGCCGGGCAAGGTCGGCCCCTGGGTCACCTTCTTGCGCACCACCTTCTTGCCCGCTCGCAGCCGGCGCTGGGCCGATGAGATGGCCAGTTCGGCGATGCGCTCGCCCGCCGCCGGATGCTGGTTCAGCCACAGGCTGAAGCTGTCCTTGACCACCCCGGAGACGAACGGGGCCGCCTCCCGGGCGGACAGGCGCTCCTTGGTCTGACCGGCGAACTGGGGGTCGAGCATCTTGAAGGACAGGATGTAGGACACCCCGTCCCAGACATCTTCCGGGGCCAGCTTGACGCCCCGGGGAATCAGGTTGCGAAACTCGCAGAATTCCCGCACCGCATCGGTCAGACCGGTGCGCAGGCCATTTACATGGGTACCGCCCTGGGCAGTGGGAATCAGGTTCACATAGCTCTCGGCCACGCCCTCGCCACCCTCCGGCAGCCAGACCACGGCCCAGTCCACGGCGTCCGTCTCGCCGGAGATGCTGCCCATGAAGGGCTCTTCCGGAAAGATCTCCGCCCCTTGCAGGGCTTCCATGAGGTAGTCCTTGAGACCTGCCTCGTAACACCAGTCGCAACGCTCACCGGTGACCTCGTCGTAGAAGGACATGGCCAGACCCGGACAGAGCACCGCCTTGGCCCGCAGCACATGCTTGAGCCGGAGCACGGAGAATTTCGGACTGTCGAAATACTGGGGGTTGGGCCAGAAGCGCAGCATGGTGCCGGTATTGCGGCGCCCCACCTCGCCCACCACCTTCAGGTCGCTGACCTTGTGGCCGTCGGCAAAGGCCATGTGATGTTCCTTGCCGTCGCGACGAATCCAGACCTCCAACTTCTGGGACAGGGCATTGACCACGGAGACCCCCACCCCGTGGAGACCACCGGAAAACTTGTAGCTCTTGTTGGAGAACTTGCCGCCCGCGTGCAGGGTGCCCAGGATCACTTCGACCCCCGGGCGCTTTTCCTTGGGGTGCAGGTCCACGGGCATGCCGCGGCCGTCATCGGTGACCGAAAGGGAACCGTCGCCGTGGAGGACCACGTCGATGCGTCCGGCGTGACCCGCCAGGGCCTCGTCCACGGAATTGTCGATCACCTCCTGGGCCATGTGATTGGGCCGAGTGGTGTCGGTATACATGCCCGGGCGCTTGCGCACCGGGTCCAGTCCGGAGAGGACTTCGATATCGGAGGCGGTATAGGAACTGGCGCTCATGCGCAATGACATCCGGCTACAAAGGCGCGCCTAATGTATGAAACATCAGGACAAGTTACAAGCATGCAGGGCTGGGAAACGCCTCCTTTGCCGTCACTCCCGCGACGGTGGAAGTCCAAAATTTTCAGTCCGCAACTGGATTCCCGCTTGCGCGGGAATGACGGAATTAGGGGAAGGCATCTCATTTCCAGCAGGCTGGATTCCCGCTTGCGCGGGAATGACTTATTGAGAACATCCTTGAAAGAGAACGGCGGTAGCCCCAACAATGTAAAGAGAAACACCGAGCAACTTCCCCGTCACTCCCGCGAAGGCGGGGTCCGGAATTTCCGGTCTGTGACTGGATTCCCGCTTGCGCGGGAGTGACTTGCTCGGAACATCCAAAGGGTCACACCCTACAACCACAGGATCTTTCTGCCCATGAGCCTCTCTCCCTTCATCGTCGATGTCACGGAAGCCGACTTCCAGTCAGTGGTGATTGAGGGCTCCCATGAGCACCTGGTGCTGGTGGACTTCTGGGCCGACTGGTGCCAGCCCTGCAAGATGCTACTACCCCTGCTCTCGGCCTTGGCCGAGGAGTATGGCGGCAAGTTCGTGCTGGCCAAGGTGAACAGCGACCGGGAACAGGGACTGGCCGTGGAGCACGGGGTGCGCAGCATCCCCACGGTGATCTTCTACCAGGATGGACGACCGGTGGATCAGTTCATGGGCATGCAGCCTGAATCGAGCATCCGCGCCCAACTGGAGAAATACCTGCCCGGCCCCGAGGCGCAAGGGCGTCAGGCGGCGCAAGCCGCGCTGGCTGCGGGTGATGCGGCGCAGGCAGTGTCGCTGCTGGAAGCGGTGCTGGAAGATCACCCTGACCGGCAGGCCCTGAAGATCGACTTGGCCAAGGCCCTGATTCAAGCCGGACGGGCGGATGAGGCGGAAATAGCCATCAAGACCCTGCCCATGGACCTGTATGAACAGGCCTCGGTGCGACTACTGGAAGCACAGCTCCATTTTGCGCGGGCGGTCGGGAAGCCGGACGCGCTGCCGGTGCTGAAGAAGAGACTGGAGTCCGAGCCGGACGACCCGGAAGCCCTGCATCGTCTGGGCTGTGCACTGATCCTTGAGGGGGAACATCAGACCGGGCTGGACAAGCTGATCCAGCTCATGCGCCAGCATCGCAGGTATGGGGATGATGCCGGTCACAAGGCCCTGCTGGCGGCATTCGAGCTTTTAGGGGCCAGACACCCGCTGGTGAATGAGTATCGGCGCAAGATGATGGCGCTGATGTACTGAATGTTCTCATCCCCGCCCCTTCTCCCCCCGGTGGGGAGAAGGGTACGAGGTTCCATGCGATGATCAGCGCTGCACCGACTTCACGTGCCGGATCATCTCCATGATGTCCCCGGCCGGACGATAGCCGGGGATCAGGTCGCCACTTTCCAGCAGGATGGCCGGCGTGCCGTTGATGCCCATCATCTGCCCCGTGATGACGTGCTCTCTGACCGGGGTCTCGCAGTTCTTCTCATCGATGTTCTTGCCGTCCTTGACCCGATCCATGGCCCCGGCCCGGTCATCGGCACACCAGATGCCCACCATCTTGCGGAAGGTGGGGCTACCCTCGCCGGAGCGGGGGAACATCACGTAACGCACCTTCACGCCCTGCTCGTTCAATGCCGGCACTTCTTCATGCAGGCGACGGCAATAAGGACAGTCCACGTCGGTGAACACGGTGATGACATGCTCTGTCCGCCCCTTGGGGGCATAGATCACCATGCCGGACTCATCCATCCCGGTCAGCATGTCGCGTCGCCCCACTGAACGGGCCTCGGATGTCAGGCTGCGACGGGTATCCAGTTCCACCAGTTCACCATCCAGCACATATTGGCCATCCGCACTGATATAGAACAGCTGAGCCCCATATCTCACCTCGTAGAGTCCCTTCACCGGCGTTTCCTGAATACTGCTGGGCTCGGCGTTGGGCACCAGCAGGGACACCCGCTCCTGGAGCTGTCGCAGAGTCTGGGCGTCCGCACCAGCCACGGCCGGCACCACCAGCAGGATAACGAGGACAAGAGAAAGACCGTATCTATACATGTAGGTGACTCTTTGGTGATGTTTGGCTGTCGCTGCAAATCACAGCGGTGTCAGGGTATGACAAGGCAAGGCGTCATTCGATCCCCTGACAGAGTATGAGATTCATCAAAAGGGGGCCATGGTAGCGGGAACCGGCAGCGGGTTCACCCCCTGGGGTGATGGGCGGCATGCAGGTCCTTGAGCCGCTCCGTTGCCACATGGGTATAGATCTGGGTGGTGGAGAGACTGGAGTGGCCCAGCAACATCTGCACCACCCGCAGGTCAGCCCCATGATTCAGCAGGTGGGTGGCAAAGGCATGGCGCAGCGTATGGGGTGACAGATGCTTGTCAATCCCCGCGTTTTGCGCATGACGCTTGATCAGATACCAGAACGCCTGACGGGTCATGCCCTCACCCCGGCGGGTGACGAACAGGGCCTCCGACTGGCCGTGGCCCTGCATGAGTGCCGGCCTGCCCTCAGCCAGATAACGCTCCAGCCAGTCCATGGCCTCCTCTCCCAGGGGGACCAGTCGTTCCTTGCCGCCCTTGCCCAGGGTACGCACCACCCCATGACGACGACTGACCTGTCCCAGGCGCAACCCCACCAACTCCGAGACACGCAGTCCGGTGGCATAGAGCACCTCCAGCATGGCCCGGTCACGCAGGCCGTTGGTGTCTGCCACCTCCGGGGCCGCCAGCAGGGCCTCCACCTCGGCCTCGGTGAGGGTATCGGGCAGCGGGCGCCCCAGCCGTGGGGCATCGATACGGGCCGTGGGATCATCCCGGATCCGGCCGGCCTGGAGCAGAAATCCATAAAAACGGCGCAGGGTGGACAACAGCCGCGCCAGACTGCGGGGTTTGGCGCCCGCTTCCAGCCGCTGGGCCAGATAGGCCAGCAACCGCCCCCGGTCCGCAGTGACCAGGGATGTGTCTTGCGCCTCCAGATAACGGGCCAGACCGCTCAGGTCGGCCCGGTAGGCCGACAGGGTGTGCTCACTCAGGCCTTCCTGCATCCATAGTGTATCGAGAAACCGGTCAATGACCGGCTGATCCTTGAGTCCCTCCGCCACGAATCAACCCTTGTCCTCGTCCTGTTTCGATACCACCCGGGGCAGACCGTCCCCCATCAGGCCCTTGAAGGCGCTCATCAGGTCCATCGGGAAGGGAAAGATGACGGTAGAAGCATTCTTGTTGCTCATGTCACCCATGGTCTGCAGATAACGCAACTGCAGGGCATGGGGGCTTTTGGCAAGGATGTCCGAGGCCTCGGTCAACTTCACCGCCGCCTGCAACTCCCCTTCGGCATGGATCACCTTGGCCCGCCGCTCACGCTCGGCCTCCGCCTGCCGGGCAATGGCGCGGATCATGGTCTCGTTGAGATCCACGTGCTTGATCTCCACGTTGGCCACCTTGATGCCCCAGGCGTCGGTCTGGCTGTCCAGGATACTCTGAATGTCGTCGTTGAGCTTGTCCCGTTCCGAGAGCATTTCATCCAGGTCGTGCTTGCCCAGCACGGAGCGCAGGGTGGTCTGAGCCAGCTGGCTGGTGGCGTTGTTATAGTCCTCCACCTGAATGATGGCCTTGGCCGGGTCCACCACCCGGAAATAGAGCACCGCGTTCACCCGCACGGTGACGTTGTCCTGGGAGATCACGTCCTGGCTGGGCACGTCCAGGGTGATGACCCGCAGGTCCACCCGCACCATCTGTTGGATGCCGGGGATGACGATGATCAGACCCGGTCCCTTGACCAGCTGGAATCGCCCCAGAAAGAAGATGACGCCCCGTTCGTACTCCGGGAGAATCCGGATGGACATCACCAAAAAGCCGAGAATCAGGCCCAAAGGGACCAATAGTGCTGTGATCATGGCGTGGACACTCCTGTCGTGATGGTCTTGTCGGAGACGGGCTCGACGGTCAGCGTCAACCCATCGATGGCCTTGACATGGACGGTATCTCCCTTGGCCAGAGGGACATCGCAGCGGGCCAGCCAGGATTCGCTATGGACCCATACGCGCCCGCTGCCGCCGGAGAAACGCTTCATGACGGTGCCGGTGGCGCCGACGAGTTCTTCCCGTCCGGTGGTGACCTGTCGCTTGCGGATGCCCACCAGCTTGCCCAGCACCCACATCAGGAAGATGGCGGAGACCAGGGCGGTGCCGCCCACCAGGGGCAGGGAGATGTGCAGGTTGGCCTCGTCCACCAGGATGATGGAACCCACCACGAAGGCGGCGATGCCGCCGAAGCCCAGAATGCCGAAGCTGGGCAGGAAGGCCTCCGCGATCATGAAGACGATGCCCAGGAAGATAAGGGCCAGACCGGCGTAATTGATGGGCAGGACCTGGAAGGCGTACAGGGCCAGTACCAGGCAGATGGCCCCCACCACCCCGGGGAAGATGTTGCCGGGATTGGCCAACTCGAAGATGATGCCGTAGATGCCCACCAGCATGAGGATGTAGGCGATGTTGGGATTGGTAATCACCGCCAGCAGGCGGGTGCGCCAGTCGGGTTCCAGCTCCACCAGTTGAAGGTTCTCGGTGTTGAGTTCACGTTCGCCCACCTCCAGCTTCACCACCCGGCCATGGATCCGGCCGAGCAGATCCTCCAGGCTTTCGGCCACCACGTCGATGACGTTCTTTTCCAGGGCATCGCTGGCGGTCAGGCTCACCGCCTCACGCACGGCCTCCTCCGCCCAGTCCGCATTACGCCCTCTCAACTCCGCCAGTCCGCGGATGTAGGCCACGGCATCCTCCAGTACCTTGCGTTCCATGGCCGTGGTGCCTCGGCGCGGCAGTGGCCTGGCCTCTTCTTCGACATCGGCTTCTGCGGCAGCCGATCCTCCTCCCTCATCTGCGGTCCCATTGCCCGCCGCCACATCCAGGCGCCGTTCGGAGTCGCCCCCCGGCCGGTCCTGGGGTTCGTCGGGCATGCCCGGCATCCCGCCCACCTGCACCGGCGTGGCCGAACCCAGGTTGGTGGCGGGGGCCATGGCGGCAATATGGCTGGCATAGAGCAGATAGGTCCCCGCGCTGGCCGCCCTGGCGCCGGAAGGCGATACATACGTGACCACGGGAACGGGCGAGGACAGGATACCCTTGATCATGTCGCGCATGGCGGTATCCAGGCCGCCGGGGGTGTCCATGCGGACCACCACCACCTCGGCATTGCGCTCCCGCGCCTTCTCCAGCCCCCGCACGAAATAATCGCTGGTGGCGGGTCCGATGGCACCTTCCACGTTCAGGATCAGGGCAATCCTTCCCTCCCGGGCCTGGCTCACGAAGGCCAGCCCGCCCCCCAGGCACAGCAGCAGGAACCATAGCATCAGCCGGGCAGGAAATGATCGGGACGAATGGAAGGATCGGATCATGCGTATCACGACGAATGGACCTCGTACAGTGCGGCCAGGTCACGTTCCAGCAGAGACTCGTCACCCAGATTGAGCTCTACCAGACGTTTGAGATGCTGGGCACTCTCCAGTTCCATCTGGGTGATCCGAAGCCCCAGATCCCGACCGTCGATACGCTGCAGCTGCACCATGAGCAGGATGTCCAGGTCTTCGGCCAAGGGCACCCGCAGGTAGGCGTATTCGCCCAGCCGACGTTGCGGCATGGACCGGGAAGTTCGCACCAGTACCCCCTGCAGGGAGAGATCCACCAACTCCACCGGGGTCTCGTCGGGAGACTCCAGGGTCATGTAGGCCACACCCTTGAAGCTGACCCGATGAAAATGCCGCCGTTCCTGACTGTGTTCTTCGCTCATGGGGTCCTCGTCGCATGCTCGTGGCAGGGGATCCGGTCATCCACCGATCTCCCACGAGTATAAGACCGCGACGGGTGCTTTGCTGAAAAGCCCACGGCCGGGGCTATAATGCCCGCCCATCCCGTGGCTTCATCAGTCCCACAGACACGCACCGACGCAGCCGGAACTTGCCATGACCGACCCCCAGACGCCCGTACCCCTTCCGCCCATCGGCATCCTGCGCCGCCTGGTCTGCATCCTCTATGAGAGCATGCTGCTCCTGGCCGTGCTCATGCTGGCCGCGCTGGGGATCACCCTGCTCACCGGCATCACCGAGGAAAGCCCCCTCTTTCCGTTGTTTACCCTGTTGATCCTGTGCGTGGCTTTTTTGTATTTCGGCGGGTTCTGGACTCGGGGCGGCGTCTCCCTGGCCATGCAGACCTGGCGCATCCAGCTGGTGGGCAGGCGGGGGCAGACCGTCACCTGGATGCATGCCATGCGCCGTTTCCTGACGGCCCTGCTGCAGTGGGTGGTGATACTGGCTGGCATCCAGGCCTGGCGCACCGGCCTGTGGCCCGTGGCGCTGGGGGTGCTGGCGGTGGTAGGCGGCGGGCTGATCTGGAGCTGGCGCCACCCCCAGAAACTCATGCTGCATGACCTGCTGTCGGACACCCGTCTGGTGCGCCTGCCGGATCACAAGAAAAAAGGGGTTTGAACAGCCGATGACTCCCGGGCTTAGCGCACCCGGCGCAAGGCCCACAGGGCCACCAACAGAAACACCGTCAGCGGCAGCGCGGCGCTGAGAAAGGGGGGGATCCCGTACACCAGCCCCATGTGGTTCAGGGTGCGGTTGAGCAGGTGGAACCCTACCCCGATCAGGATGCCGATGAACAACCGCTGCCCCGCCCCACCGGTGCGCAGGGAACCGAATATGAAGGGTATCGCCAGCAGCAGCATCACCAGACTGGACAACGGAGTGGTGAAGCGGGTCCAGAAGGCCAGCTCGTAGGGGGCCGACTCCAGGTTGTTCTCCCGCAGATAGGTGATGTAGCGGGCCAGTGACCAGGCAGACATCTGCCGGGGTTCCACCACGATGACGTCAAACAGCTCAGGGGCCAGCAGCCGGTCCCATCGTTCCATGTCCACCCGTTCCGCCCGTATCCCCGTGGACGAGATGTGACTGCGCACCACGTCTTCCATGATCCAGACACCCTCCCGGTAACGGGCCTGACCGGCCTGGACCGACTCCACCAGGCGCCCGGTATCGTCGAACCGGTAGATGCGCAGATCCTGCAGCCGCAGCCCCGGCATGATGGTGCGGACATTCAGGAACCGATCCCCGTCCCTGGCCCACAGACCGCCACTGCCCACATGGACCTGATCGGAATGGGAGAAGGTGCGCAGACTCTGGGCCTGACGCTCTGCGGCCGGCGCCACCACCTCCCCCAGCAGCACCGCCACCACCATCATGACCAGCCCGGCCTGCAGCACGGCGTTGACGATGCGGGAAACGGACAACCCGGCCGCCCGCATGGCGGTGAGTTCGCTGTTCTCGGCGGCGGTACCCAGACTAAGCAGAGTGCCCAGCAGCACTGCGGTGGGAAACAGCTCATAGAGCCGACGGGGAATGGTGAGGGCCGTGTAGGTCACGGCCTGGATCCAGCCGTAGGCCCCCTGCCCCACGTCATCCAGCTCACCGATGAAGGTGAAGGCCACATCCAGTGCGGTCAGCACCAGCAGGGCCAGCAGGGTGCCGCCGATCACCTGGCGAGCGATGTACAGGCGCAGGATCATCATGCCGGCAGCTCCTTGCGACGCCAGGCCATCATCAACCAGCGCAGGCCATAGCGATGCACCAGCAGATGGATCAGCAGGACCACCACCAGGGCATGCACCCACCACATACCCAGCCAGGCCGGAGAGACACCATCCGCATACCAGGACTGAGCCATGATCTGCAGCTGGGCATAGACCACGTAGACGGCCACGCCCAGGGCCAGCTTGGCAAATCGGCCCTGTCGAGGCGAGGTATAGGACAACGGCAACGCCACCAGGGCCAGCAACAGCATGGAGATGGGGGCCGCCAGCCGCCATTGCAGCTCGGCCCGGTAGTCCAGCCGCTCCGATCCCAGCAGGGTCAGGGTGGGCACGTTGTCAGTACGACTGCGCACCGATACGGCATCGGGTTCCGGCATCCTCACCCCATGGGTCTTGAATTCGATGATGCGAAAATCCAGGTCCCCCGGACTGCCCTCGTAGCGGAAACCATCCCGCAGGACGAAAAAACGCTGGCCGGATGCCGGGTCCACCTGCTGGGTGGCCGTGCGCGCCACCACCACCTCGGTCTGGTCTCCCATGCGGCGCTGAATGAAGACGTTGTTCATGGTGCGGCGCTCATCAGAGAAGGATTCCACGAACAGCACCACGCCGCCGAACCCGGCCCGGGTGAACCGTCCCGGCGTGACCCCCATGAGATCGGAACGCTGGCTCGCCTCGGCACGGATCTGGTCCACCATAAGGGAGGTCTGGGGTGAGACGAACAGGGACATCAGGGCCAGGATCAGGGTCAGCGGCAGGGCCAGGATGAGGATGGTGCGGTACAGGCGGCCATACCCCACGCCGGCGGCCATCAGGGCCGCCATCTCGCTGTCCTTGTAGAGTCTGCCCAGGGAAAGCATCAGCGCCAGGAACAGGGAGACGGGCAACAGCAGGATCAGGCCGTTGAACGTGCCCAGGACCAGGATGGGCGGCAGCACATCACCGGGGATGCGGCCTTCGGCCGCTTCCCGCAGCAGCCGGGCCAGGACACCGCCCATGATGATCAGCAGCAACACCAGGGTCACGGCGAGCTGGGTGAACAGCATCTCCCGGACCAGATAGCGGTCAAGCACCTTCAGGCGCATGCCGCCGCGGCCCCGACGCCCTGGGCGCCTGTTGGTGAAGAGAACGGATTTTCCATAGAATGGACAAACTCTTGTCAGTCGTGGGCGGGCTGATGGGCACGACCCCTGCCCTCCCCCATACTCCCCAGCATCCCCCGAGGAACGGCATGGAATTCACAGTCGAAAGTACCCACCCCGCAGAACAGCGCAGCGCCTGCCTCGTTGCAGGGGTGTTCGAGCGCCGTAAGCTCTCCGCCGCCGCCAAAGCCCTGGACGAGGCCACCGGCGGCGCCATCAGCACCCTCGTCAAGCGGGGTGACATGGACGGCGAGCGTGGGCAGTGCCTGTGGCTGCATCACGTCCCCAACGATATCGCGGACCGGATCCTGCTGGTCGGCTGCGGTAAGGAACGGGAGTTCGGTGAAGCCGCCTTCCGCCAGGTCACCGCCGCCATGGTGGGCGCCCTCCGGCACAGCGGCGCCGACAGGGTGCACAATTATCTCACGGATCTGCCGGTGAAGGGACATGACCTGGAATGGAAGCTGGTGCAGAGCGTGCTGGTGGTAGAAGACGGCCTCTACCGCTTCGACGAATTCAAGAGCAGCAAGAAATCCGGCCATGGCGCCCTCAAGCGCATGGTCCTCAACGTAGCCGATGCCAAGGATCTGGAAACCGGCGCCCAGGCCATGGCCCGCGCCTCTGCCACCGCCTTGGGCATGGCCCTGACCCGGGACCTGGCCAACCGTCCCGGCAATGTCTGCACCCCCACCCACCTGGCGGAACAGGCCCGGCAACTCAAGAAGGCCTATAAAGACCTGAAACTGGAAGTACTGGACGAGGAAGAGATGGAAAAGCTGGGCATGGGTGCCCTGCTGGCGGTCTCCCGCGGCTCCGAACAGCCGGCCAAACTCATCGTCATGGACTACCGGGGCGGTAAAAAGGGCGACAAGCCCGTGGTCCTGGTGGGCAAGGGCATCACCTTCGACACCGGCGGCATCTCCATCAAGCCCGGCGAGGCCATGGACGAGATGAAGTTCGACATGGGCGGCGCGGCGGCGGTCATGGGTACCATGAAGGCCGTGGCCGAACTCAAACTGCCCATGAACATCATCGGTGTCATCGCCGCCGCCGAGAACATGCCCGACGGCAAGGCCATCAAGCCCGGCGACATCGTCACCACCCTCTCGGGGCAGACGGTGGAGATCCTCAACACCGACGCCGAGGGCCGGCTGGTGCTGTGTGACGCCCTGACGTATGTGGAACGCTTCGATCCGGAAGTGGTGGTGGACATGGCCACGCTCACCGGCGCCTGCATCATCGCCCTGGGCCATCAGGCCTCGGCGGTACTGGGCAATCACGGCCCGCTCATCAACGAGTTGCTGGCCGCGGGCAAGCACAGCGGCGACCGGGTCTGGGAGATGCCCCTGTGGGATGAATACCAGGAACAGCTCAAGAGCAATTTCGCCGACATGGCCAATATCGGCGGTCGTCCCGCAGGCACCATCACCGCAGCCTGTTTCCTGTCCCGGTTCACCAAGAAGTACAAGTGGGCCCACCTGGACATCGCGGGGGTGGCCTGGAAGAGCGGCAAGGAAAAGGGTTCCACCGGGCGTCCGGTGCCGTTGCTGATGCAGTTTCTGGCCGACCGGGTGAAGGACTAGACGGCATCCTGCTCCTCCGGGGAACCCCTTCCCTCACCCCACAACCCCCATCCCAAGGGGAGAGGGGCTTTTACCAGCCTTCTTCCCTTGGGATGGGGCTTTTACCACCCTTCTCCCCTAAGGGGAGAAGGGCCGGGGATGAGGGGAAAACCGGCCACCGGACAACGAATGCGGCACACCATGACCCGAGTCGATTTTTACACCATCAAGAGCGACCAGCCCCAGGCCCGTCTGACCACCGCCTGCCGGCTGATCCACAAGGCCTTCGGACTGGGGCACCGGGTGCATGTGCATACCGGCGCCCCCGGCTTGTCACGACAACTGGATGAACTGCTGTGGACCTTCCGGGACGATGCCTTCATCCCCCACGAGATCAACCCCCAGGACACCGACATGCCGGTAAGCATCGGCCATGACCGGGTCCCGCCCACGGCGCGGGATCTGCTGCTGAACCTGGCCGAGACCGTGCCCCAGGGTTATGAAGGCTTTGCCCGGGTGGCGGAGATCGTCAACGAGGATCCCGTGGTGAAACAGGCCGGGCGCGACCGCTTCCGCTACTACCGGGAACACGGCTGCGACCTGCACCACCACCCGCTGGGATGACCACTCCCACCGAAAAGCATCATATAATCCGCCACTTCCGCCCGCACCCAGACACAGGCACCATGGACAAGACTTACGACCCCCACGCCATCGAGCAAGCCATCTACCAGGAATGGGAGGGCCGCGGCTGGTTCGCTCCCGCGGGTGAGGGCACGCCCTACTGCATCATGCTGCCGCCACCCAACGTCACCGGCACCCTGCACATGGGCCACGCCTTCCAGGACACCCTGATGGACACCCTCATCCGCTACCACCGGATGCGGGGCGACAACACCCTCTGGCAGGGGGGCACCGACCATGCGGGCATCGCCACCCAGATGGTGGTGGAACGCCGGCTGGCCCGGGACGGCCAGTCCCGTCACGACCTGGGCCGGGAGGCCTTCCTGGACAAGGTATGGGAATGGCGGGACCACTCCGGCAACCAGATCCAGCAACAGCTGCGTCGCCTGGGCACCTCCATCGACTGGCACCGGGAGCGCTTCACCATGGATGCCGGCCTGTCCCGGGCGGTGACCGAGGTCTTCGTGCGCCTGTACGAGGAAGGCCTGATCTATCGCGGCAAGCGCCTGGTGAACTGGGACCCGGTACTGCACACCGCCGTCTCCGACCTGGAAGTGATCTCCGAGGAGGAACAGGGCAAGCTCTGGCACCTGCGCTACCCCCTGAGCGACGGTTCCGGTCATCTGGTGGTGGCCACCACCCGCCCGGAAACCATGCTGGGGGATACCGCCGTGGCGGTGAATCCGGAGGATGAGCGCTATCGCCACCTCATCGGCAAGACCGTGATCCTGCCCCTCACCGGCCGCGAGATCCCCGTGATCGCCGACGACTACGTGGACCCGGAATTCGGTTCCGGCTGCGTGAAGATCACCCCCGCCCACGATTTCAACGACTACGCCGTGGGCAGCCGGCACGATCTGCCCATGATCAACATCTTCACCGTGGATGCCCGCATCAACGATGCCGCGCCCGAAACCTACCGCGACCTGGACCGCTTCGACGCCCGTCGGCAGATCATCGCCGACCTGGAGGCCCAGGGCCTGCTGGAGCGCATCGACGACCACAAGCTCATGGTGCCCCGGGGTGACCGCAGCGGCGCCGTCATCGAGCCCTTCCTCACCGACCAGTGGTACGTGAAGGCCGCGCCCCTGGCCGAGCCCGCCATCCAGGCGGTGGAAGACGGCCGCATCCGCTTCGTGCCCGAGAACTGGAGCAAGACCTATTTCGAATGGATGCGCAACATCGAGGACTGGTGCATCTCCCGCCAGATCTGGTGGGGCCACCGCATCCCCGCCTGGTACGACGAGGCCGGCAACATCTACGTGGGCGAGGACGAGACCGCAGTACGCCGCAAGCACCAACTGGGGGATGAGGTGCGCCTGACCCAGGACCCGGACGTGCTGGACACCTGGTTCAGCTCCGCCCTGTGGCCCTTCTCCACCCTGGGCTGGCCGGAGCAGACCTCGGAACTCAAAACCTTCTACCCCACCGCGGTACTGGTCACCGGCTTTGACATCATCTTCTTCTGGGTGGCCCGCATGATCATGATGGGCCTCAAGTTCATGGATGATGTGCCCTTCCGGGAGGTCTATGTCACCGGCCTGATCCGCGATGCGGAGGGCCAGAAGATGTCCAAGTCCAAGGGCAACGTGCTCGACCCCATCGACCTCATCGACGGCATCAGCCTGGAAGACCTGCTGGCCAAGCGCACCACCGGGCTGATGCAACCGCAGATGGAAAAGCGCATCGCTCAGGCCACCCGCAAGCAGTTCCCCGACGGCATCCCCGCCTTCGGCACCGACGCCCTGCGCTTTACCCTGGCGGCCCTGGCCTCCAGCGGCCGGGACATCAAGTTCGACCTGGGCCGCATCGAAGGCTACCGCAACTTCTGCAACAAGCTGTGGAACGCAGCCCGCTACGTGCTCATGAACACCGAGGGCCAGGACACGGGCCTCGGCGGCGGAGCGGTAGAACTGTCCCTGGCGGATCGCTGGATCACCTCCCGCCTGCAGGACACCATCGCCGAGACCCACCGCCAGCTGGGGGCATATCGCTTCGACCTGGCGGCCAAGGCCCTGTACGAGTTCACCTGGTACGACTACTGTGACTGGTATCTGGAGTTGTGCAAACCGGTACTCACCGGCGAAGACAGCAGCGAGGCCGCCCGCCGCGGCACCCGCCGCACCCTGGTGCAGGTGCTGGAGACCCTGCTGCGCCTGATGCACCCGGTGATGCCCTTCATTACTGAAGCCATCTGGCGCCAGGTGGCCCCGCTGGCCGGCGTGACCGGCGACACCCTCATGCACCGCCCCTACCCGTTGGTGGACGAGGCCCTGAAAGATGCCGACGCAGAGCAGGAGATCGAGTGGGTGAAGACCTTCATCCTGGGCATGCGCCGCATCCGCGCCGAAATGGACATCTCCCCCGGCAAGCCCCTGCCCGTGCTGCTGGACAACTGGAAGCCGGAAGATCAGGCCCGCTTCGCCGCCAACCAGGGCTTCATCCGGTTCCTGGCCAGACCCGAGTCGGTGCAGTGGCTGGAAGGCACCGAGGCCCCGGAATCTGCCATGACCCTGGTGGGCGAGATGCGCCTTTTGATCCCCCTGGCGGGTCTGATCGACAAGGACGCGGAAATCGCCCGTCTGGAAAAGGAAATCGCCAAGGTGCAGAAGAACCTGGCCCAGTGCGAGGGCAAGCTCGCCAACGCGGGCTTCGTGGAGCGTGCCCCGGCCGAAGTCGTGGCCAAGGAGCGGGAGCGGGTGGCCGAAATGGGAACGACCCTGCGGGAGCTGGAAGCCCAGCTGGAGAAGATCCGACGACTGTGAGGCCGCGCACTGGGTCAAAGCCCCTCTCCCGCTGGCGGGAGAGGGGTTGGGGTGAGGGCCTCAAAAAGCCCCCAACCTGTCACATTCACTACAATCCCCCGCACATCCTGCGCCCTGCTCCGGCAATTCCAGAAGATTAACAAACACTTACAAACTCAAAAAACTGGCTCGATATTTGCATAATATTCAGAAAAACCGAATCAAGGAGCCCGTTCGTGACCCGTCCCAATCTCCACCCCGACGCCGCCAACGCCCGCTACATCAGCTTCAAGGACCTGGACTGTGACGGCAACGCCCGCATGGTCATGAGCCTGATCGAGGAGTACACCGCCGATCCGGCCCAGCAGTCCCCCTTCTGGGATTATTTCCTGGGCAAGCGCAATCCCAAGTCCGGACCCAAGCCGGATGATCTGTTTCTCATCCATGCCAACATCAATCAGATCCGGGAATTGTTCGAGGAATGCGGTGATGAGGACACCCAGGCCCTGCTCACCTGGGTGGAGGAGGCCTGCTGCTGAAGCAGCGCTTAGACCGCCACGCCCAAGTCACGCAGATAATCATCGTAGCTGCCGTTGAAATCGGTCACGCCGTTTTCGTTCAGCTCGATGATGCGTGTTGCCAGACTGGAGACGAACTCACGGTCATGGCTGACGAAAATCAGCGTGCCGGGGTAGTTCTCCAGGGCCAGGTTCAGCGCCTCGATCGATTCCATGTCCAGGTGGTTGGTCGGTTCGTCCATGATCATCACGTTGGGTTTTTGCAGGATCAGCTTGCCGAACAGCATGCGGCCCTGCTCGCCACCGGAAATCACCTTGACCGATTTGAGGATGTCATCGTTGGAGAACAGCATGCGGCCCAGGGTGCCGCGCACCAATTGGTCGCCACCGAGGGTCCATTGCGCCATCCAGTCGATCAGGGTCTCGTCGTTCTTGAAATCATCGGCGTGTTCCTGGGCAAAATAGCCCAGATCAGCGCTTTCGGCCCATTTGACCGTGCCGGTCATCGGCGGCAGTTCATTCACCAGGGTGCGTAGCAGCGTCGTCTTGCCGATGCCGTTGGGGCCAATGATCGCAACGCGCTCACCGGCCTCAATGTGCAGACTCAGGTTCTTGAACAGCGGCTCGCCGTCGAACCCCTGGCTGACCTTGTCGAGGATCACGGCTTGGCGATGCAACTTCTTGTACTGATCGAAGCGGATGAACGGGCTGACCCGACTTGAGGGCTTGACCTCATCCAGCTGGATCTTCTCGATCTGCCGGGCGCGGCTGGTGGCCTGCTTGGATTTGGAGGCGTTGGCCGAAAAGCGGCTGACGAAGGTCTGCAACTCGGCAATCTGGGCCTTTTTCTTCGCGTTGTCGGACAGCAGGCGCTCGCGGGCCTGGGTGGCGGCCGTCATGTATTCATCGTAGTTGCCGGGGAACAGGCGCAGTTCGCAAAAGTCCAGATCCGCCATGTGCGTGCAGACGCTGTTGAGAAAGTGGCGATCATGGGAAATGATGATCATGGTGCTGTTACGCGAGGTCAGGATGCCTTCCAGCCAGCGGATGGTGTTGATGTCCAGGTGGTTGGTGGGCTCGTCCAGCAGCAGCACTTCCGGATCGGAAAACAGCGCCTGAGCCAGCAGGACGCGTAGCTTCCAGCCGGGTGCGATCTCGCTCATGGGCCCGTTGTGTTGCGCCAGCGGAATCCCCAGGCCGAGCAGCAGCTCGCCGGCACGGGCTTCGGCGGTATAGCCGTCCATTTCGGCAAATTCGGTCTCCAGTTCGGCCACCTTCATGCCGTCTTCCTCGCTCATCTCCGCCAGGGAATAGATGCGGTCGCGCTCGGCACGCGTCTTCCACAGCGCCTCGTGACCCATGATCACGGTGTCCAGCACGCTGTGCTTCTCATAGGCGAACTGGTCCTGGCGCAGCTTGCCCAGGCGCACATTGGGCTCGAGCATCACCTGGCCGCTGGAAGGCTCGAGATCGCCCCCCAGGATCTTCATGAAGGTGGACTTGCCCGAGCCGTTGGCGCCGATCAGGCCGTAGCGGTTACCCCCGCCGAACTTGACGGATACGTTTTCGAAGAGGGGCTTGGCCCCGAACTGCATGGTGATATTGGCGGTGGAGATCAAAAGAATGTCCTGCGGGAAAAGGATGGTGTCGTCGCCGAACGGCGATGAGGGCCCGAAAACCGGACCGAGCATGGTACGGGCTCCGGCCCGTTATTGACAGGGTGCAAGCGACCGACTTTCAGATGAAGCAGTGCCGACCCCGCGCGGGTCGGCGGCGGCCTCAAAACGACCGTCCGGCTCGACGATGACTACCTGAAGATTGCCCCAGGGTCGGGAACGGGCCTCCAGTGCGTGTCCCTTGGCCTGCAGGGAGGTCTTCAGGTCATCATCCAGGGCATCGGGCTCATGCTCGATATGATCCGGCAGGTACTGGTGATGGAAGCGAGGTAACGACGCCAGTCGTTCCGCATCCGCCCCCTTGTGAAACTCCAGCGCCGCGAGCATCACCATGGTGATGATGCGGCTGCCGCCGGGTGTGCCCAGGGCGGCAATACGCCCGTCCATCTCCAGGAAGGTGGGTGACATGCTCGACAGCATGCGCTTGCCCGGCTCGATGCGGTTGGCCATGGACTGCATCAGGCCATAGGCATTGGGTGCCCCCGGCGCGGCCGTGAAGTCATCCATGTGGTTGTTGAGCACCACACCGGTGCCGGCGGGCATGAAGCCGGAGCCGAAGGGGTAGTTGAGGGACAAAGTGGCCGACACCCGGTTACCCCGGGCATCGATGATGGAAAAATGCGTGGTGTCCTCGCCACCCGGGACATCCGTTACCCCCGGCAATTGATCACTGGGCCGGGCACGGCGCGGGTGGATGGTGGCGGCCAGACCGGCGGCGTAATGCGGATCGGTCAGACGCTCCACGGGCACCGGCACAAAGTCCGTGTCGCCCAGGTAGCGGGCGCGGTCATGATAGGCCAGGCGCATGGCCTCCACCTGATGATGCACGCGGGCAGCGTCATCCCCGGCATCCGGATCCACATGGGCCAACACCTGCAGTGCCTGGGCCAGGGCGATGCCACCGGAGGAAGGCGGCGGCGCCGACACCACCCGCATGCCCCGGTAGCCGAAGGTCACCGGTTCGCGCTCCACCACCTGATAGCTCGACAGGTCCTCTTCGGTCCAGATCCCCCCGGCCTCGTCCATGGCCTGGATGAGCCGCTCGGCCACGGGTCCCCTGTAGAATCCGTCACGTCCCGATTCCGCCAGTCGCTCCAGGGTCAGGGCCAGATCCGGCTGACGGATCACGAAGCCTTCTTCCGGGACCTCGCCACCATCCAGAAAGACCGCCGCTGCCTCGGGCCACTCCCGCAGCGTGTCTCGGCGAAAGGATGTCAGCCGATGATAGATCGGGTCCACCGGAAACCCTTCCCGGGCCAGACGGATGGAGGGTTCCAGCAATACCGACAGGGGCAGCGCACCGTATTTCCGCGCGATATGGTCAACGGCATCGGGCGTACCGGGAATGGCGGCCGCCAAGGGGCCGTTCATCACCCGGTCACGGTTCACTTCGCCTTCATCGTCCATGAACATGTCGGAGCGGGCCGCCAACGGCGCCCGCTCCCGGGCATCCACCATGATCTGACGCCCCGTCTCGCCCTCATGCAACAACCAGAAACCGCCCCCGCCCAGACCGGATCCGTAAGGCTCCACCACCGCCAGTACCGCCCCCACGGCCACGGCGGCGTCGAAGGCGTTCCCTCCCCGGGCCAGTATCTCCAGGGCGGCTTCGGTGGCCAGGGGATGGGGGGTGGCAACACCATGGGGAGGTGGATCCGCCGCCAAAGGCCCTGCCATGCACAGGCCCATCAGGAGAATCAGACATCGGATCGAACGAAACATGGGGGGCTCCTCCGGGGTGATTCGGGGGGCTGGCGTCGGTCGGCATAGACAGGATAATCGAATCAACGATGTCGATCAGACGAACGAGCCCCCTACACCCCGTCTTCAAACCGCGCCACCAGAAAATCGATCAGCGCCCGCACCCGGGGCGGCAGCCAGCGTCGGTCGGCATACACGGCATATACGGTCAGTGTCGGCGCTTGCCAGGCATCCAGGCAGGTGACCAGTCGGCCCCGCGCCAGGGCATCGGCAGCCAGGAAGCGAGGCATCAGCACCAAGCCCAATTCGGCCTCGGCGGCGGCCACCAGCATCTCGCCGTTGTCCGACCGCACCGAACCGTGCACCCGGACCACCTGCTCATCCCCGTCGTGGCAAAACCGCCAGTCATGGCCGGCGGGATCGTTGGTGTACACCAGACATTCATGATCCGACAGATCGCGAGGATGGGCGGGGGAGCCCCGTTCCCGCAGATAGCCGGGACCGGCGCACAGCACCAGGTCCACCGTGGCCAGCGGCCGGGCCACCAGGGTGGGATTGAGCTGGGAAGCGACACGGATCGCCAGATCGAACCCATCCTCCACCAGGTTCACGATACGGTCGTTGAAGGTCACATCCAGTGACACCTGGGGATGTTGCCGTTTGAACTCGGCCAGGGCCGGCGCCAGATGACGAATCCCGAAACTGACCGGCGCCGAAAGACGCAGACGGCCCCGCACCGTGTCGGTTTCCAGGGCCAGGTCCTGCTCGGCCTCGTCCACCAGTTGCAGAATGCGCACCGCCCGCGGATAAAAGGCGCTGCCCGCCTCCGTGAGGGACTGGCGGCGGGTGGTGCGCTGCAGAAGCCGGGTACCCAGATGGCGCTCCAGCTTGCTCACATAACGACTGGGCTGCCCTCGGGCCAGGCACAGCCGCTCCGAAGCGGCGCTGAAGCCGTCGCACTCCACCACGGTCACGAAGACCCGCAGGGCGCGTACAAGGTCAAAGTCCGGCAGATTGATGTTTTTCATGCATTGATATTATGCCGATAGCCGGGTTTATCAAGCACAGTAGAAGGGCTCCAATCAAAGCACACATCCCTCTTTCAAGGAGATCACCATGAGCAAGGTCCTGGTCCTGTATTACTCCATGTACGGTCACGTCGAGACCCTGGCCCGGGCCGTTGCCGAAGGGGCGCGCAGCGTGGAAGGCACCGTCGTGGACATCAAGCGTGTGCCGGAGCTGATGAGCGAGGAAGATGCCCGCAAGGCCGGTGCCAGGCTGGATCAGTCGGCCCCCATCGCCCAGCCCGACGAACTGGCGGATTACGACGCCGTGATCTTCGGCACCCCGACCCGCTTCGGCAACATGGCCTCCCAGATGCGCAGCTTCCTGGATCGCACCGGCGGCCTGTGGGTCCAGGGCAAGCTGGTGGGCAAGGTGGGCAGCGTGTTCACGTCCACCGGCACCGGCGGCGGCGGTGAAACCACCATCACCTCCTTCTGGCATACCCTGGCCCATCACGGCATGGTGATCGTCGGCGTCCCCTATGCGATACCGGAAACCACCGACATTTCCGAAGTCCGGGGCGGCAGCCCCTACGGCGCCGCTACCATCGCCGGCAGCGACGGCAGCCGCCAACCCAGTGAGAAGGAACTGACGATTGCGCGGCTGCAGGGTAGCCACGTGGCGCGGATCGCGGGCAAGCTGGGGGGCTGAGAATCATGGGCCGCCGGAGCCGAGCCGGCCGCACCACATGGAATTCATGCGGCCATCCTCCGGCGAGCCATCCCGTCAGCGATTCCCGGAAACATGGGCTCAACTGAGACGCGCATCCCTGCGCGCCTGTCCGAAATGCGCAGTAACCGGCCAGGAGGTCTAGATCGTGACACGCATCCCTGCGCGCTTGTCCGAAATCCTTTCGCGGCCATCCAGAATCCCGCCTTGCTGCCGATACCAGGTCTAGAATCAGGTGAGCGTCGCTGCATTCGCCCCCCCTCTTTTGATTGGTCACCCAGTCCAGGAACGCGCCATGGCCCTCGTGAAAAAGACTCCCGGCACCTCGCCCTCATCCGCCGGCGGTGAGGATGCCCGCACCCATGCCGCCGCGGCCCGCGACGCAGAAGCCCAGCGCAAACGCGCTCGCACCCTGGCGAAGCAACAGCAGGCCGCCGAGCGCATCGCCTCCGCCACCGCCCAGCTGGCCTCCGGCATCAATGAGGCCGCCTCCGCCGCCGAAGAACTCAAACGTGCCTCCGATCAGATCGCTTCCGGCGCCGAGGAGGCCTCCGGTGCCGCCCAGGAATCCCTCACCGCCTTCAAGCAAGTCACGCAGGCCCTGAACCGTCAGCTGGAAAACGCCAACAGCGCCCAAACCAGGGTGGAGACCCTCAAGGAGCTGGTCACGGGGGTCAGCGGCGAGATCGCCGGCTTCATCACCAATGTGGGGGTGAGCGCCCAGCGTCAGGGTGAGTCGGTGAAGATGGTCAGAGAACTGGAGCAACAGGCGGCCAACATCGGTGATATCGTCAAGGCCGTGGCCCGCATCGCCGATCAGACCAACCTGCTGGCCCTCAATGCCGCCATTGAGGCAGCCCGGGCCGGCAAGCACGGCAAGGGTTTTGCCGTGGTCGCCGACGAGGTTCGCACCCTGGCGGAAACCTCGGAGAAGAGCGCCAAGCAGATCCAGGATCTGGTCGCCCAGATACAGAACGACGTCAAGCAGATCTCCGAAGGCATCAACACTTCCGCCGGCAAGGTCGGGCAGGAAGTGGAAAACGGCAAGCAGATCACCCAGCAACTGGACCGAATCCGCGATGACACCGCCTTGATCACCAATGGCATTCAGGAAATCGCCACCGGCGCACAGCAGTCCGAGACCGCCGCCAGGCAGGCCCTGAAAGGCACCGAAGAGATCGCCACCGCCGCCGAGGAGCAATCCGCCGCCGCCGAAGAATCCGCCAAGACCGTGGCGGAACAGACCCAGGCACTGGGTGAATGCGAGCAGGCAGCCCAGAGCCTGTCCGAACTGGCGGAAGAACTGCGCAGCTCCACCGACATCAGCAAGAGCGCCGAAGAAGTGGCCTCGGCCGCGGAACAGCTGTCGTCGGCGGTACAGGAGATCAACCGGTCCGGAGCGCAGGTCATGGCGGCCCTGGACCAGATCCGCAAGAGTGCCCAGCTGCAGTCCTCCGCCACCGAGGAATCCGCCGCCGCCGTAAACCAGATCGAAAAAGGGCTGGAGGTTGCCCAGCACCGGGCGACGAGCGCGGATGAGAATATCCGCAACATCACACAGCTGCTCAAGTCCAACCAGGACGGCATGGAAAACCTCATCCGAGGCGTTGCGGAATCCGCTGATGCGTCCCGGGAAAGCCTGCGCCAAATCAAGAACCTGGAACTGATCTCACGGCGTATCGACAAGATCGTGGATGCCATCACCACCGTTTCCATCCAGACCAACATGCTGGCGGTCAACGGCTCCATCGAAGCCGCCCGCGCCGGCGAATTCGGCAAGGGTTTCGTGGTGGTGGCCACGGATATCCGCAACCTGGCCCATGACTCGGCGGAGAACGCCGATCGCATCAAGGACCTGGTGAAGGCAGTACAGGATCAGATCGATACCGTCTGGCGAGACCTGGAAGAAAACATCAATACCGCCAATGTCGAGGCCGAGAAGGCCAGGTCCATCACCCAGGGCCTGCAGACGGCAACAACCGACGTGGCCACGGTGCAGAAAAATGCGCTGGAGGTACTCAATGCCGCCACCGAGATTGCCACCGCCATCGGCCAGGTGAAAACCGGTGTCGAACAGATCGCCGCCGCCGCCGAAGAAGCGGAGAAGGCCTCCGCCGAAGCGGCCTCGGCTGCCGGTCAGCAGGCACAGGGCGCCGAGGAACTGGCGGCGGCCATCGAAGAGATTGCCTCTTTGGCCGATGAACTGCAGAGCGCCTGACCTCAGCCACCGTATTGCGGGAGATCGTCATGACCAACGAAACGGTCGCATCATCCCCCCCAGGCGGGGGTGATACTCAGTCACCGGACCCGGAGCACGAATCCGACGTCCGGCAGTTCGTGATCTTCATCTGCGGTAACGAGGTCTTCGGGGTGGACATGGCCCCGGTGCAGGAAATCATCCGCGTCCCTGAGGTGGTGCGGGTGCCGCTGGGCCCAGCCACCCTGGAAGGGCTGGCCAATTTGCGCGGCAAGGTGTTGCCCATCATCAGTCTGCGCCGCCTGTTCGGCCTTGAGGAACGGGACAGCGACGATGCCTCCCGTGCCCTGGTGATCGACCTGGGCCAGCCGCTGGGATTCGTCGTCGACCGGGTCAGCAGCGTGGTGGCGGTGGAACCGGAACAGATCGAGGATATCACCGACCTGAGCACGACGGTGAATACCGAGATGCTGGCAGGCCTGCTCAAGGGCGTGGGCGGCTTTCCCATGGTCATGGTGATGGATTTCGAGCGTCTGATCAGCGCGGAATTTGCCGAGATCGCCCGCATGGCCCGAAACACCGCGGCCCGGGCCCTGGCCCAGGAACAAAACGGCGATGAGGACGATAACGAGGATGCTCTGGACGAACTCCAGCTGGTCAGCTTCGAAGTGGCGGAACAGGAGTACGCCATCCCCATCGAGCATACCCAGGAGATCGTCCAGTTCCCCGAGCATGTGGTGAAGGTGCCCCGCTCCGAGGCCCACGTACTGGGGGTGATGACCCTGCGCAACCGACTGCTGCCTCTGGTCTCGCTGCGCTGCCTGTTCGAACTCCCCGTGCGCACCCCTGATGAGCACAGCCGCATCGTGGTGGTGCGACTGGGTACGGTAACCGTGGGACTGGTCATGGACAGTGTCAACGAAGTGCTGCGGGTGCCACTGGCCGCCGTGGAAGCCATGCCGGCCATGCTCGCCGGCAGCGGTGACATGGGGGAAATCTCCCGGATCTGTCGCCTGGGACAGGATGGCAAACGCTTGGTCTCCATCATCGCCATCGAGCACCTGTTCCGGCACTCTTCCATTCAGGAGGCGGTCAGCACCGTGAAAAACATGCAAGAAGACGATCCGTCCGCGCCGGACGGCCAGGAAGAACAGGACGACGATGAAGAGCAGGTGGTGGTATTCCGTCTCGACAAGGAGGAATTCGGCGTCCCCATCAGCAGCGTGCAGGAGATCGTGCGGGTCCCCGATGAACTCACCCGGGTGCCCAAGGCGCCCACCTTCGTCGAGGGCGTCATCAATCTGCGTGGCTCGGTGCTGCCGGTCATCGACCAGCGGCGCCGGCTGGGCCTGCCCCCCACCCCGCGCAACGACCGTCAGCGCATCATGGTCTTCCTGCTGGACGGCATGCGCACCGGCTTCATCGTCGATTCCGTGGCCGAGGTCCTCAAGATCCCTCGCGCCGCCATCGAACCCGCGCCGCAACTGTCCGTGGAGCAGGCCCGCCTGATCGCCCGGGTGGCCAATCTGGAGCAACACAAACGCCTGATTCAGTTGATCGACCCATCATGCCTGATTGCCCGGGAGCAGCGGGAAGCGCTCGCGACCCTGACGGATCACGAAAACGGCGAAAGCCCATAACAACAACCGGGCCAGGCCACGCCGGCACCGGCTTCACTTCAATGCCAACAGGACCCGGGGCGGACCTTGATCAAGCTGCTGATTGTCGATGACTCCGCGCTGATGCGCCGCCAGCTAAAGGCCATTTTCATGGCGGAAGGGGACTTCCAGGTGGAAGTGGCCCGTCATGGCCAGGAAGCGGTGGAACTCAACCGGAGCTTCCAGCCGGATGTCATCACCCTGGACATCAACATGCCGCAGATGGACGGACTGACCGCCCTGTCCCTGCTCATGGCAGAGCGCCCTGTACCCGTGGTGATGGTTTCCTCGCTCACCGAGAAGGGTGCCATCGCCACCCTGGAGGCCCTCAACCTGGGGGCAGTAGACTACATCCCCAAGCCGGGCGGCACCATTTCCCTGTCCATCACCGAGGTGGAAGCAGAGATCATCGCCAAGGTGCGGGCCGCCGCCGGTGCCCGCCTGCGGAAATCCCGCGGCTTGGCTTCCCGTATCCGCGGCAACCTGAGTGTTACTGCGGCGGCCAGGCCTGCCCGCACCTCACAGCCTCCGCCGATGGGAGAGGAGATCTCCGGTGACGGACTGGTCATCATCGGCGTCTCCACCGGAGGGCCGCGTACCCTGGAAGAGATCCTGCCTCAGTTACCGGCGGACTTCCCCTGGCCGGTTCTGGTGGCCCAGCACATGCCCCCCAGCTTCACTCGCCCCTTCGCGGAACGCATGAATGGCCTGTGCGCCCTGGAAGTCCTGGAACTGCGACGACCGCTGGAACTGGTACCCGGCCAGATCCACATTGGTCGAGGCGGCGCCGATATCCTGGTCACGCGCCGGGCTGGCCGACTCCTGGTCAGTGCCCGCCCGGAGTCACCGGACATGCTCTGGCACCCCTCGGTGGAACTGCTGGGGCGCTCGGTGCTGCAGCACTGTGATCCGCGTCGGGTGATCGGTGTCATGCTCACCGGCATGGGCTACGACGGAGCGGACAGCTTCACCGAACTCAAGCACCGGGGGGCGCGCACCGTGGCCGAATCCGAGCAATCAGCCGTGGTCTTCGGCATGCCGGCGGAACTCATCAAGCGTGGCGGCGCCACCACCGTACTGCCGGTGGAAAAGATTGCCGAACAGATCATCAAGTGGGTAAGGACATGCTGACCCCATCGCGCACCCGGCATCCCTCATGGCACTGAAAAAGGGACAACCCACACCCGCCTGCCACAGTCCCGGGGAGCGCCAGGAGCCCAGGAACCTGGAAACCCTGCTGCAGACCCTGCTGGACGAGGACCCCATGAAACGTCGCTGGGCCGCCCGTGATCTGGCGGAACACCCGGCGGCGGCCGTGGCCCTGGTCACTCAGCTGCAACATGAGACGGATACCACCGTACTGCAGGTGATCGTCACCTCGCTGGGCTGCATGGCCAACGATGTCGCTGTTCGAGGACTGATTGACTGCCTGTACTCAGAACATGCCCTGCGGCGCAATGCCGCCATTGAAGTACTCAAGGAACTGCCCGAGCCGGTGGCGCCCCACATGGGGCAGCTTCTGCACGATCCTGACCCGGATGTGCGTATTTTTGCCGTGAACGTACTGGAATCCCTGCGCCACCCCAACGTGGAGGAATGGCTGATCGAGGTCATCCTCAAGGACGATCAGGTCAACGTCTGCGCCACCGCCCTGGACCTTCTGGGTGAAGTCGGCAGTCTGCGGGCGCGGGAAGCCCTGCAGACACTCAAGCAGCGTTTTCCCCAGGAGCCCTATATCCGGTTTGCCGCCGATCTGGCCCTCAAGCGCATCGGGGTCGGGTGATGCTCGTGCAGAAACCCTCCGTCATCAGTGATGAGGATTTTCAGAAGTTCCGGGAATTCTTCTATCGAAAAACCGGCATGCTGTTCGAAGACGGCAAGCGCTATTTCGTGGACAAGCGTCTGCTGGAGCGCATGGCCGCCACCGACAACGAGAGCTTTCGCAGTTACTTCACCATGCTGCGCTTCCAGGCCTCGGGTGCCGAACTGCAGGCGCTGATCAATGCCATGACGGTGAACGAAACCTACTTCTTCCGCGAGGAGTATCAGTTCCGCTGTCTGGTGGATTCCATCCTCCGCGAGATCGTTGCCCGGCGCTCGTCCTTCCGCCCCATCCGTATCTGGTCCGTCCCCTCCTCCTCCGGCGAGGAACCCTACGGCATTGCCATCTATCTGCTGGAACACTGGCCATTGCTTGAACAGTGGGACGTGGAGATCATCTCCTCCGATATCGACACCCGGATCCTGGAACAGGCCCGCAACG
This sequence comes from Ectothiorhodospira lacustris, assembly GCF_022227845.1. Lineage (GTDB taxonomy): Bacteria > Pseudomonadota > Gammaproteobacteria > Ectothiorhodospirales > Ectothiorhodospiraceae > Ectothiorhodospira > Ectothiorhodospira lacustris. Next base: position 53,227 of record NZ_JAJNQN010000007.1, read on the forward strand.
GACTGTATGCCGCCCGGGCGATCCAGAACATGCCCGGCCCGCTGCTGAAGAAATATTTCCGCCGGGTGGACGGCCATTACCAGATCAGCCAGAGTCTGCGGGAGGCGGTGGAATTCACTCGGGTGAACGTCCACGACACCGCCGACATGCGCAGTCACCGACAGTTTGATGTGATCTTCTGCCGCAACCTGCTGATCTATTTCGACGACCTGTCACGCAAGAAAACCGCCGAGTCCTTCTTTGATGCCCTCAATCCCGGCGGCTTCATCTGCCTGGGGCATTCCGAATCCATGAGCCGTATCTCCTCGCTGTTCCAGATCCGGCGTTTTCCCGAAGCTATCGTGTATCAGAAACCTCTGGAGGCGAGATGAAACGCATTCTCGTCATAGATGACGCGGCCACGGTCAGGCTCTATCACCGTGAAATCCTCGAACAGGCGGGCTTCGCCGTCACCGAGGCCATCAACGGCCTGGAGGCCTTGGAGAAACTGGAAACGGAAGGTCACTTCGATCTCTACCTGGTGGATATCAACATGCCCAAGCTGGACGGCTACGGTTTTCTCAAGGCATTGCGCGAGAAAAACATGCCGCAGGCACCGGCCATCATGATTTCCACCGAATCATCCCCCAGGGACCGTGAAGGTGCCCTGATCGCCGGCGCCAACCTCTACATGATCAAGCCGATCAGACCTGAGCAGCTGCTGCCCCAGGTACGGGGCCTGCTTGGAGAGGGGGATTCGTCATGAATCCGTTGCTGGACCAGTTCATCAGCGAATCAAGAGACGCCATCCAGTCCATCGGCGAACGACTCCTGCAGCTGGAAAACGCGCCGACTGATCATGAGCTCATGGATGAACTGTTCCGGCTGGTACATACCCTCAAAGGCAACAGCGGGCTGTTCGATTTCCCCGAGCTGACCCGGGTGCTGCACGGCGCCGAGGATCTGATGGATGCGGTCAGGGATGGCCGGATCAGCTATTCCCAATCGCTGGCGGATCAGCTGCTTGATGCCATGGACTTTGTCTCCGCCCTGCTGGATGAGATCCTCCGCAACGGCAACGGTGATCTGCCGGCCGAGAGTGAACGCACCGCAGCCGCCTTGGCACTGACCGACGCCCTGAGGCAGCTGATCACGGGCCAGGGCGCACGGATCAACCCCGCAACACCCGCCCCCGAGCCCGCGATGGCATCTGCTCCGGTAACGACCTCATGTGCCGATGAGCCACCGGCCTCGACGTTCCCCCTGGCGCGGATACCCGAAGCCGCACGCATGGATGCGTACCGCCGGATGGTCCATGGACAACCCTGTTCCTGGGTCAGCTATCGGCCCGACGAAGACTGTTTTTTCAAGGGGGAAGATCCGTTCTATCAGATCACCCAGCTCCCCACCCCCCTCTGGCGCCGGGTGAGTGCGCGGGAACCCTGGTCCGCCCCTGAAACCCTGGATGCCTACCGCTGCCTGCTCCACTTTGAATCCATCATCCCGATGGACCTGCAGGCGCTGACGGAGCACTTCCGCTATATCCCCGATCAGGTGGAGCTCAGTCCCCTTTCCCCGGCGATGCTGGTCATGCCCACCGGGGATGCCCATGACGGCATCCCCACGGCGGAATATCTGCAGACCGCCACGGCAAAGTTGCAGTCCGGTGACCATGAAGGCCTGATCCAGGCCAGCCGCCTCCTGCTGGAACTGTCATCACCCGGGCTGCGGGTGGCCTCGGCCCTGCGCTGGCTGCTGCTGGTGCTGGAAACCCGACCGGAGGACGTCCCGCTGCAGCAACAGTTGCTGGACGAGATCCGCCACGGGGCGGGTATCAGCCAAGGCACTGACACCGCCAAGGCTGCCGCCCCACCCTCCCTTGCAGCAAGCGTGCAGGGCATCACCGACCCCATTGCCGGCATCATCGAGACCCAGGCCGAAATCCTCGCCTTAAGCGATGCCCCCCCCTGGCTCCCCGGGCGTCTGCGGGCCGTCGCCGCCAGCCTGCGGGCCGCCTTCACCCACGCAGGACAACTCACGCGCCTTGACGGTCTGGATGAGGCCCTGCAGGCCGCCCTGGATCAGAGCGCATCCGCCCCTCTGGCCCGATGGCTGGCCGCACATGCCCTGCCGGCCAAGGTCGGGACCGATCCCGTACCGGCCGCACCCCCCACCGCCGCACCCGTGTCCCCTGCCGCAACCCCAGGCACGGGAAACGGTCCCGGTGACACCCGTAAGTTCGGGCGGCGCATGGAAGACGCCCATGCCGGCCCCAGTGCCATCAAAGTGGATCAGGCCAAGATCGACCGCCTGATGAACCTCATCGGCGAAATGATCGTGGCCAAGAATGCCCTGCCCTATCTGGCCGCCCGTGCCGAGGATGTGTTCGGGGTGCGAGAGCTATCCCGGGAGATCAAGGGGCAGTACGGCACCCTCAATCGCATCGCCGATGAAATGCAGGACGCCATCATGCAGGTTCGGCTGCTGCCGGTGTCCTTCGTCTTCCAGCGGTTCCCGAGACTGGTCAGGGATACTGCGCACAAACTGGGCAAGGAAGTACGGTTAGTGCTGGAAGGCGAGGCCACGGAGGCGGACAAGAACGTCATCGAGTCCCTGGCCGACCCCCTGGTCCACATCATCCGCAACAGCCTGGATCACGGTCTGGAACCCCCCGAGGAACGTCGCGCTGCCGGCAAGCCCGCCGCAGGCCGCCTCGCCATCAGCGCCCGCTCCGAATCGGACCGGGTGGTGATCGAGATCACCGACGACGGCCGCGGCATCGATCCCGCGGTGATCCGCCGGAAGGCCTACGAAAAGGGTATCATCGACGAACAGGCGCTGGAGCGGCTGACGGATCAGGAAGCACTGAATCTGATCTTCGCCCCGGGCTTCTCCACGGCCAGCCAGGTGTCCGACCTGTCCGGGCGGGGCGTGGGCATGGATGTGGTGCGCACGGCGGTGGCGCGGGTCAACGGCAGCATAGACCTCAAAAGCCGGCCCGGCGAGGGAACCCGACTGCGGCTGTCCTTGCCCCTGTCCATGGCCGTGACCAACGTGATGATCATCGTTTCCGCCGGACAGCGCTTCGGGGTATCCATGGATGCGGTGGCGGAAACCGTGAGGGTGGCACAGACTGATATCCGGCGCATCAAGCACCGGATGACCACGGTTCTGCGGGGCCGTGTGGTGCCCTTGGTGGCGCTCAACGACCTGCTGGCCCTGGACGAAGCCCAGCACCCCAATGAGGATGGTGAAATGGCCGTGGTGGTGGTACGCATCGAAAATGATCTTCTCGGCATCATCGTGGATGACTGTCGCGAGACCGTGGACATCATCCTCAAACCCCTGGCCGGTTTCCTCGGCAACCTGCAGGGCTATGCCGGCTCCGCCCTGCTGGGGGACGGCTCGGTACTGCTGGTGCTCAATCCCCGGGAACTGCTGTGATGGGCATCGAAACCAACGCAGACACCCTGCGGGTGAGTGACATACTGGGCGTTGAGGACGCCGAGACCCTGCTCGACTGGCTGCTCAAGCACCCCGGCGGCCCGGTGAATCTGGCCGCCTGTACCCATCTGCATGCCGCCAATCTGCAGGTACTGATGGCCACCCGCCCCCACATCACCACCTGGCCTGATGACCCCATGCTGGCGGACTGGCTCAGGCACGCACTCAATCAAGAGGAATGACTCCATGCCCAAGACCATCCTTGTGGTGGATGATTCAGTCACCATGGTCATGAGTCTGAAGACCAGCCTGCAGATCGCCGGCTTCACCGTGGAGACGGCCCATGACGGTCAGCAGGCGCTGGACAAGCTCAAGGGAGGCGTCAAGCCCGACCTGATCATCACCGACATCAACATGCCCCGCATGGGCGGGATCGACTTCATCCGTCATGCCCGCGCCCTGCCCGGCATGCGCTTCACTCCCATCCTGGCCCTGACCACGGAAAGCCAGCAGGCCAAGCGGGACGAGGCCAAGAAACTGGGTGCCACCGGATGGTTGCTCAAGCCGGTGAGTGGCACCGACCTGGTCAAGGTCATCAAGCAAGTCCTGCCCGGCGCCTGAGGACACTCCATGACGGTCTTGACGGAGCAGCGCAGAAAACTGGCCGAGGCATCGGTACGGCAGGCCCGCACCCTGCGCCGCAACATGGCGATCTCCACGGTGCTGGGCACCCTGCTGCTGTCTCTCATGGTCTATCACACCCACGCCTGGCCGGAGCGGCTGTCCCAGTGGCTGGGCATCAGTGAAGCAACGGTACTGGCGGTCCTGGTGGCCATTGCCCTGCTGAGCACCAATTTCCTCGCCGGCCTGGTGTTCTTTCGCACCAGCTATCGCAATGCGGGCTCCCTGGGCCACACCCTGGAAGAGTTGGACGATGAACTCGTCAAGACCGAGACACAGCTGCAGGCCAGCCGCAATGCCATGCACGCCACCGCCGACATGGACCAGGCCTTTCAGGATTGTTTGCAGCAGAACCTGCAGGACAGCGAGACCTCCACCCTGGGCATCATCGAACGGACCGGCCGGCTCAACGAGGCGGCCGGAAAACTGCTGGAGTACCTGCACCATTCCAGTGCCAATGCCTCCACCATGGCGGTGGACATCCAGCAGGGTGTGGAGGACATGAACAAGATTGCCGGCTTCGTCCGCGAACTGCCGGACAAGATCCGCCAGGACGCCGAGGTGATCCACCATATCCTCCAGGAGGTCAAGCAACTGGAAGGATTGGCCGCGTCCATCCAGCAGATCAGCCAACAGACCAACCTGCTGGCCCTGAATGCCGCCATCGAGGCCGCCCGCGCCGGAGACTCGGGCCGCGGATTTGCCGTCGTGGCCACCGAGGTACGCGCCCTGGCCAACCGTGCCTCAACGGCAGCCGACACCATCGAGTCCGGTCTCAGTCAGGCGCTGTCAGCCGTGGAGCGCAGTCTGGCCACCAGCGACCTCGGCGACTCCCACCACCATCTGGAAAAGGCCACCCAGGTGGTCGATGCCTTCCAGAAGCTGCAGGACAGCTACGAGGACATGCGTCAGTTCTACAAAACCCTGTTTTCCGTGGTCACCCAGCACAATACCGAACTGGCGGAGCAGATTGCCGACATGCTGGGCCTGATGCAGTATCAAGACGTGGAGGGCCAACGACTGACCCGCATGACCGATACCCTGGCGGAACGCTGCCGGCTCTACGCCGGCGTGGAGCAGTCACCGACAGGTTTCCAGGGGCTCCCCGAGGATCTGCAGCAGTTGCTGGCTCGTTACCTGGAGGATGAATCCCGGCACAGTCACCCCGACAATCGGCATCAGACGACCACGGCCGATGCGGGACCGCGCATTGAGCTATTCTGATGCCACGCATCGCCCTCAAGGAAACGCTGCATCCATGAGCGCGGCAGACAGGACCGGCCCCACCGTGCTGGTGGTCAGCAACCGCAAGGGGGGGACCGGCAAGACCACCACGGCGGTCAACCTGGCGGCGGAGTTCGCCGCAGCGGGTCGTCGTACCCTCTTGATCGACCTGGATACCCAGGGGCACTGCGCCCTGGGTCTTGGCGTTACCCCGTCCCCTGACCGACCCACGGTGCACCACCTCTTCCAGGACAACGGCATCGGCCTGCTGGACACACGCTATCCCACCTGCTGCCTGGGCCTGGACCTGGCCCCCGCCAATCCGGATTTCCAGCACGGCAGCGCACCCGATGACGAGCAGGTGCTGGCACAGGCACTGGCGGATCCGGCACTGACATCCCGCTATGATCAGGTCGTGATCGACTCCCCCCCTTCCCTGGATCATCTGCTGCTCAATGCCCTGGCGGCCGCCCACTGGGCGGTCATCCCGTTCATGCCGCACCCCCTGGCCGGTGAAGGGGTCCGGCAACTGTCGAAGGTCTTTTTCAAGGTAGCCATGCGCAGCAATGCCAACCTGCGTCTGATGGGGGTATTGCCGGTGATGCTGGACATGCGAATCAGGCAGCATCAGACCGTCCGCGATCAGGTGGCCCGGCAGTTCGGCGAGGACCGGGTGCTGGGGGGGATCCGCAACGACATCAAGCTGGCGGAATCCTTCGCCGCCGGGCGGCCCATCCGACTGTATGCGCCCCGCAGTCGCGGCAATGAGGATTACAAGACGGTCTTCGGGCTCATCGAACAACGCATGCGAGCCTGAAACCCGGATCGTTCGTTCAGGCGCTCACTCCATCACCCGGTCGCGTCCATGGGCCTTGGCCCGATAGAGCGCCTGATCCGCCGCCTGCTTGAGTGCTTCCGCGGACGGCAGCGGTGCCGGGGCGGCACGGGTGGCAATACCGACACTGACGGTCAGGCAGGGAGAGACGCCGGAATACTCATGGGGGAGCTTCAAGTCTCTCACCGCCGCCACCATGCACTCCCCAACGTGCCGGGCACCCTGGGCATCCGTATCCGGTAGCAGGGCAACAAACTCCTCGCCCCCGTATCGGGCGACAAAATCCGAAGGTCTGGCGATACTGTCTTTCAGCACCTGCGCCACCCGGCGCAGGACGACATCTCCCGCCCCATGGCCGTAATGATCGTTGTAGGATTTGAAACAGTCGACATCGATCATGAGCAGGGACAGGCAGGAAGGGACATGACGGGACAGGCGTGACCATTCCTCCGCCAGTTTCTGGTCGAAATGACGCCGGTTCGGAAGCTCCGTCAGACTGTCCTGAAGCGATATCCGCTCCAGTCGGTCGGCCTTGAGCTTGTAATTGATGTGATTACGCACCCGGGCACGGACAATGGCCGGATTGAAAGGCTTGGAAATGTAATCCGCCGCCCCCAGGTTGAAACCCTTTTCCTCGTTGACATCATGATCCAGCGCCGTCACGAAGATCACCGGGATGTGCCGGGTACGCGCATCCTCCTTGAGCCGATAGCACAACTCATAACCATCCATGTCCGGCATGAGTACATCCAGCAGGATCAGATCCGGAGCCGGTTCCCTGCCGGCCAGGATCAGGGCCTTTTCCGCCCGGGTCGCGGTCAGAAGACGGTACTCACTGCTCAACAGATTGGCCAATACATGAATGTTGGCGGGCTGATCGTCAACGATCAGCACCGTGGCCTTGACCTCGTTCAACATCAGACTTCAATCTCCAGACCGGCGTCGGATGCCATTTTTCGCAACAGATCGGCAGCGGGCTCATGGTCGAGGGTATCCAGCAGTCGCCTCAGCTCGATCACCTGTATTCCATCCACGTGTCGCTGCAAATAATGGATCACCATGCGTATGTTGTTGGCGGCCACCCACTCACCTGCCAGCAGGGACGCATGCATGGCCCGCATCACCCTTCTGACGGATTCGGGATCATCATCCGGGCCATCCTCAACAACAGGGTCCACCGGCAAGGTGGACAGACTTGATCGGACCTCGCTCAAGGCGTCGATGAACGATGCACGCATTTGCTCAGGAATACCCGAGGTTTTCGCACTGGCCTGCTCCATGGCTCTCGTGCATTTTTCCAGACGGCTTGCGCCCAGCGTTCCTGCCAAACCCTTGAGGGTGTGAAGCTTGCGCTGGATTATTTCAGACCGGGGGCGGTTCAGGACTGTCACCATATCCGCAAATTCGGACTGCAATTGCAGATTGAAGCGATGAAGCATACTCAGATACAGAGTGACATCTCCTGCAAAAGTCTTCAGACCACGATCCAGATCAAACCCAGACATGCCAGGGAACAGATCACGAAGGGAAGACGACACGGTGTCATCCCCGACCGGCATGGTATCTTCATGCAGCCACTGCCTCAACATGGCGAACAGGGCTTGGGGATCGATCGGTTTGGTCAGATAGCCGCTCACACCCGCTACCCGGGCACGCAGCCGATCATCGTCCATGGCTGCCGCAGATAACGCCACGACCGGCAAATCCGGAAAAAGCCGCCGGATACGCCGTGTCGCTTCAATGCCATCCATCACCGGCATCTGCAAATCCATGAGTACCAGATCGACAGGCTGCCGCTCCAGCAGATTGATAGCCTCCAGGCCATTACAGACCGGTATGATCTGAACACCGGTTTTTTTGAGGATTTGAGTGGCCACTTCCTGATTGAGGGCATTATCCTCCACCAGCAGTATGGTCTGACCGGGGAAAGAGGGTGGCCGGGTTTTCCCGCCGGCCAGGCCATCAGTCATCGATTCCGCAGGGGCCTCACTGGACAGGGGAAGCTGTAGTTCGAACTGGAACAGACTACCCTGGCCGGGCACGGATCGAAGCTCCAGCTCAGCGCCCATCCGGGCCAACAATCTGCAACTGATCGCCAGACCCAGCCCGGTGCCGCCGTATTTGCGGGTGGTGGAAGAATCCGCCTGGGAGAAGGGAAGAAACAGCTTGGTCTGTTGCGGCTCGCTGATCCCGATGCCGGTATCTCGAACCTGGAAACGCAATCGCACCGAGGCATCATCGTCGCTCAGGGCAAGCTGATGAATTGCCAGGGTCACCCGTCCCTGTTCGGTGAACTTGACGGCATTGCTCAACAGATTGCTCAGGACCTGACACAGGCGCAGAAAATCCCCCTCCACCATCAGCCCGCTGTCGGTCTCCTGCTCCAGGATCAGCTCGATACCCTTGGTTTCCGCCGCGAGGGCGAACAGGGCACGCATGCGATCCAGCAGTTCATCGAGATGGAAAGGGTGACAGTCCAGCTCCAGCCTGCCGGCCTCGATTTTCGAATAGTCCAGGATGTCATTGATGATACTCAGCAGCATGCGCGAAGCATCACGTATCTTCACAAGATAATCCTGCTGCCGCTCATCCATAGGGGTATTCAGTAACAATTCGGTCATGCCGATGACCGCATTCATGGGGGTCCGGATCTCATGACTGATGTTGGCCAGAAACTCACCCTTGGCGCGATTGGCGCGCTCGGCCGCCGCCTGTGCCTGCTTGATATGGGAAATATCCTGAATGATGGACCAGATCACTTCCCGCCCTTCCTGGTCCGTGGTCTTGAATCCATGGAGCAGCACCGGATAGCGACTGCCGTCCTTGCGAATGTATTCCTTTTCGAACGGTCCGTAGAGACCGGTCGCTTCCAGGGAGGCCAGTACCTTTTCCTCCTCGGGCAGGTAGCACTCGGGCGTCAGCTCCCAATAACTGAGCTGCCTGAACTCCTCTGGGGCATAGCCGGCAGGCTCGTTGATCGCCCGGTTGAATTCGAGGAACTGCCCGGTCCTGTAATCATTCATGGCGATCCCGACCGGGGACAGTTCGAACAAACCACGAAACTTGGCTTCCTGTGCCGCCAGTTCCCGGGCGGCCGTGACCCGATCCGTGATGTCCTCATTGACGCCGACCACACGTACCGCCTCGCCGAACTCGTTGCGCCTGACCTGAGCCAGACCACGCAATGTCCTGTGTGCCCCATCCCGGTATCTCTGTATCTGGAACTCCACGTCGAAACGGGCATCATCCTTCAGCAGGCGCTCGAATGCCTCCAGCACGGCCGGGAGCGATTCGGGCAGGACCCGAGACTGCCAGTCCCTGAAGCAACCACGGAAAGCCTGGTGATCCACCCCATAAACCCTGAGCATCCCCTCGTCCCAGAGCAGCACATCGTTGGCAATGTCATAGTCCCAGATGCCGATATTGGCCGCCTCGGTGGCGAGCTTGAGCCGTTCCCTGCTCTCAAGCAGATGCATTTCGTTTTTTTTCTGCGCCGTGATGTCCCTGAACACCACCAGCAGACAGGGACCGGAACTCAGCCCCATGCTCACCACGGAAACATTTGCATGGATCAGGCTGCCGTCCATGCGACGCATCCGGGTCCCGAAATCATCCCGCCCCTGCGCCATGACCTTCGACACATGCGCCGCCACCTCCTCCGGATTCTCCTGAGCCTCATAATCCTGGATACGCAGACGGGAGAATGCCTCGGCGCTGTAACCCAGAATCTGGTGGGCGGCGGCATTGAACTTCAGCGGCAGGGTGGTCTTCGGATCGAGCAACAAGGCGCCATCCGGATAAAGATCAAACAGCATGCGAAACTTGCGCTCCTCTTCCTCCAGCGCCCTCCGGGTACTGATCTCCTGGGTCTGATCCAGCAAGTACCCCCGCAGCACGAGCAGGTTGCCCGCATCGTCGTACTCCGGTACCGAGTGTTCATAAAACCACTGATACCGACCGGCACTGTTACGCAATCGATAATGTTGCTCGATAGCGGTGACACGATTGGCCAGATCAATGGCTCTGTCCCGTTCCAGCCGAGGCAGATCGTCAGGATGGACCAGATCCGCGAACAGGAAATCCGGCGCCAGCATGGACTCGACCGAAAAGCCAAGCACGTGCAGCACATTGGTGGAAACATAACGCAACGGCCAGCCAGGCGTGGGGAGCCACACACAGACCATGACCGGCCCCCCTGTAAACAGCTGCAATTCCCGCTCCAGCTGCCGGGAACGGGCGACCGCCGCAGTCACGTCCTGAAACAGCAGCAGGAAGTTACCGGATTCGCCCAGGGGCTTTGCCTTGAGCTCCACCGCCACGCCCATCCCATCCTTGCGCACCATCACCTCATCACCCTGATAGCTCTGGCGTCGTTCCAAGCATTGCAATACCCGGCACTGTCCCCGCGGAATGAAGCTGTCGGTCCGGTCGCAAAGCAACCACTCCGAGGATGACGGACCCAGAGTGCCGTAATTGCCGCATTGAAAGAAATCCATCACGGGCCGACCCAGCATCTCCTCGGCCGCATGATCCAACAGTTCCGAGACCGCTTGATTGATCCTGATGATCAGACCCTTGGCATCAACGACGACCAGACCCGCCGGCACCTCATCGGTCAGCGTACTGAGCGCCTGATTGATTTCAGTCAGCTCGCGGTTGAGTGAATCCAGTTCCTGCTGATGATTCCTGAGCAAACTGAACCAACGGTTGTAGTAGAGGCTCACCAGCTCTTTCTGGCTGACAAGACCACTAAGACGCCCTTCGGCGTCCACGACAACGACCCGCTTGATGTGTCTTTCACGGCAAAACGTCAGTGCCTCGGCAATGGTGGCGTGCTCATCCAGGGTCAGTACGGGGCAAGTCATGTAATCAGCGACAGGCCCGTTCAGATCGGCACCGGATTGCAGCAAACGGATGACGTCCCGCTGGGTCAGGATGCCTGCGGGTCTATCGTGGCGGACGGCGACGGTGGCAGTGCATTTCCCCAGGTCCATCAGGCGCATGACTTCACTGGCAGGCAGCTGATCATCCACCGCCAGCGGCTGACCGCCCTGCAGCAGCTCGCCCAGATTCTGAGTCTCGGCCAGCATCCTGGGATCCAGGCTGGCGGCCAGATCGCTGTAGCTGACGATGCCGGCAAGCTCACCATCCCGATCCACCAGACAGATGTGCTCGGAACGGTTGCGTATCGCCTTGAGTCCATCCAGGACGGAGTCTGCCGGGTCAAGGATGACGGCTTCGGGCAGTTCCAGCGACGCCAGCGGCGTGGACATGGCCATACCTCTAACCTGGAATGAGAGCAGCATGCCCGAAAGAATCAGACGGTAGCCATCCGCGCCGAGGACCACCACGGTACGAATGTCATGCCGACTCATACTGTTCATCGCATCGGTCAGAGTTGCCGTGGCGGGGAGCGTGACCACGCAACGTGTTGCAATACTGCTCAGTCGGGGAAAAAACATTGGCTTACCTCAAAGGCACCGGAACTCCCGGCCAGGCCGAACGAGCGGTGAGAAGACTGTGTTCCGAGGCACACCGGGAAATCCTCGCCGTCTCAGATTCCCGCCGGATATCTCACCGCCGCCAATGCCGCTTCCGCCGCGGCATCTACGTCCGCCTCGCTGCCAGACAGGGTCAAACGCCCGAAGGCGCCCACGGCGCGGACGTCGATGAGGGTGATGCTGGCCGCCTTTTCCGCCTGATTGGCGGCGTAGACCACGTAACCGGCCGGTTCCGTTTCCAGGATGAACAGGCTCTCCCCCGGCAGGATCATGGAGCCACGGCGGTTCTGGCGGTTGATCAAAACACTGTGATCCGGGGTGATGCCGCGGATGGTTTCCTGCCAGGCGACCCGGCAGGTTTCACGGTCTTCCTGGCGCGCCCCGAGGCGGGATAGCAGCACCCTGCCCGCCTCGCGCACGTCGCTCTGGTCCCGCTGGTGAATCACCATCGAGCCGTAGGCCCGCTCCACCACCTGCTGGGCCAAACGCACCCGCGTCGCCTTGAGGGCCATGTCGGTGAGCCGGTGCACCGCCATTCCCGGCGACACCTCGATCCACAAGCAGGCGTCTCCCGGCACCGGCAGAAAACCCTGGGAGACCGTGGCCATGTAGGCCGCCAGCTGCGGCTGCAGGGAGTCCATGAAAACATAGGTTCTGAGCTTGATCATCAAAGTCGCCCGTTGATTTAAGAAACCTTGTCATCATCCTTGTTCTTGCCTTCCAGTTCATCCAGCCGTGCCCGAACCTTGAGGAAACGTCGCATGTCCGTCTTGCTGATGGGCAGGACATCCCGGCGCAGCAGCCGGACCAGGGCCGCCACCATCAGGATCATGATGATGCAGAACGGCACCGCCGCCACCAGGGAGGCCGTCTGCAGGGCTTCCAGGCCGCCGGCGAAGAGCAACGCCCCGGCGATGGCCGAGATCAGCACCCCCCAGATGATCTTCACCACCAGCGGCGGTGTCAGGCTGCCCCGGGTGGTCATGCTGCCCAGGATGTAGGAGGCCGAATCCGCCGAGGTGATCAGGAAGGTGGTGATGAGCAGCAGGGCCATCAGCGACAACAGGGTGGAAAACGGCAGGATGTTGAACAACTCGAACAGGGCCACGGTCACGTCCCGGTTCACCGCCTCGGCGATCTGAGTGCCCGCATTGAGATCGCTGTAGAGCGCGGTACCACCGAAGACGGCAAACCAGAAGCAGGCGATCAGGGGCGGCACGATCATCACCCCGAAAATGAATTCCCGGATGGTCCGGCCCCGGGACACCCGTGCCACGAAGGCCCCGACGAAGGGTGACCAGGCGATCACCCAGGCCCAGTAGAACAGGGTCCAGTCCCTGACCCAAACCCCGCCTTCATAAGGTGTGAGACGCAGGCTGTAATTCACGAAATGGGTCAGATAATCCCCCATGCCCAGGGTGAAGGTTTCCAGAATGAACACCGTCGGCCCGGCGATGAAGACCACCAGCAACATGAACAGCACCAGAGTCATGTTGACGATGCTCAGATATTTGATGCCCTTGCCCAGGCCGGTGATGGTGGAGAGGATATAGGCGCTGAAAATCCCCATGATGATGAGGATCTGCACCCAGCCCGTATTGGGGATGCCGAAGACCGCACTCAGGCCGCCGTTCATCTGCAGCACCCCCAGCCCCAGTGACGTGGCCACCCCCATGACCGTGGCGATCACCGCCAGGGAGTCCACGCCGTCCTTGACCCAGGGATGCTTGCCCAGCACCGGTTCCAGGGCGGTGGACACCAGACCGTTCTGCTTGCGGCGAAACTGGAAGTAAGCAATCACCAGGCCCACGATGCCAAAGATGGCCCACTGGTTCACGCCCCAATGAAAGAAGGAATACCCCATGGCGATTCGGGCCGCCTCGGTGGTCTGCGCCTCGTTGCCGGAGAACGGCGAGGTATAGAAGTGACTCATGGGCTCGGCCACCCCCCAGAACACCAGACCGATGCCGAATCCGGCGGAAAACAGCATCCCGACCCAGGTATAGAAGCGAAACTCGGGACGCTCATCCTCCCGGCCCAGGCGGATGTTGCCGTAGCGACTCAGGGCCAGACCGACGAGAAAGATGACAAAGCAGAAAACGGAAATGAGGTAGAGCCAGCCGAAGTGCTCGGTGGTGAAGAGATACAGTCGTCCGGTCACGCTACCGAAGCGTTCCGGTATCAGGGCGCCGGTCAGTGCCAGGATGGCGATCAGGGTGGCGGAGAGGGTGAAGACGGGGTTCTTGAGCAGATCCAGAAAACGTGGGTTTTCCATGCTTGTTTGTGTTCCAGGCGGCATCCGGGGCTGGATAGTTCATAAAACTATGTATGATCATCATGAACTTGTCGAGGCCGGCCATGGCGCCCGGGCCTGAAACCATACCGCCCGTTCCGTGGTCGACAACACTGTTCACCCATCACGATGGAGCATCATCCCATGGCCTTTGATACCGAGAACGAACCCGGCATGACGGCCGCGCCCGCGCCCCGGACCGAGGGTTTTCGTCTCAACCACTGCATGCTGCGCATCAAGGCGCCGGAACGGTCCCTGGACTTCTACAGCCGGATATTCGGCATGCGTCTGCTGCGCAAGCTGGACTTCCCCGAACTGGAATTCTCCCTCTATTTCCTGGCCCGCATGGACCCGGACGAAGCCGTTCCCGAGGACCGGGACGAACGCACCCGGTGGACCTTCAGCCAACGCGGCATTCTGGAACTGACCCACAACTGGGGTACGGAAGACCAGCCCGATTTCAGCTACCACGACGGCAATGAAGCACCGCAGGGATTTGGTCACATCTGTTTTGCCGTGCCGGACCTGGATGATGCCGTCCGCTGGCTGGACGAAAACCGGGTCCCCTTCGTCAAGCGGCCCGAGGAAGGTGCCCTCAAGGACGTGGCCTTCGTCACCGACCCGGACGGCTATTGGATCGAGATCCTGGAACCGGCCCGACTGGGCAAGCTGGGCAACGGCGCATGAGCGAGACCTGGCCCGCCCGGGGTCCCTTCCTGCGGGACCGACCGCTGATCGTGGAAGCCAGCGGTCGCCCTTCCGCCATGGACAAGCAGGCGACCGATGCCCCCGCCTGGCTGGATCGGGACGGTTTCAAGGGGGATCGGGTGGTCGATGTGCAGCATCACGGCGGCCCCGACCGGACCGTGTGTCATTACCCGGCCCAGCACTATGCCCTGTGGATCAGGCACTATCCTTTCCTGGACGGTGAGCTGGCGCCGGGTGCCTTCGGCGAGAATCTCAGCACCGAAGGACTGTCGGAAAGGGAGATCTGCATCGGTGACTGCTTTCGCTGGGGCGAGGCGGTGATCCAGGTGAGCCAACCCCGCTCCCCCTGCAGCACCCTGGAGGCCCGTCATGAGGCACCGAGACTGAACCGGCGCATGTCCCACAGCGGTGCCATCGGCTGGCTCTACCGCACCCTGGAGCCCGGATGGGTGGCCCCGAATGCACCACTGGAACGCATCGAGCCCCATCCCGCCCGGGTGACTGTCGCCCGGGTCTGGGCGGTCCACATGGACACCGAGGCCGACGATGCCGGCCTCCAGGCCCTGGCCGAGCTGGCGCCGCTGGCGAAGGTGTATCGGGACCGGTTCCATCAACGGCTGGATTATCGACGGCGGCAGGCGGACCAGGGTCGCCTGTTCCCCTGACCCGCCCTCTCGCCGGTGGGGATGGGCATCAGCGGCGCACTCCCGCCAGCGAGATCTCCCCCGCCTCCTCCAGAGTCAGGAATCGGCTCAGTCCCCCCGTGTCCATCCGGGCCTTCAGGGTGTAGCGGAAGGTATCCCGCTGGGTCTGACCGAGCAGGTCATTGAACAGCCGCAACCCGTTGATGAGATCGATCCCCGCCTGCACTTCGACGATCTGCTCCCCATAGGCGGGCACCGTCTTCAGGTCACTGGCCACGCCGGTGATCAGCCGCCGCCCCTCCAGTTCCACGTGGTAGCTCATGCCCCGCAGGGGCAGCGGCGTCGGATTGGGATTGACCACCCGCAACCCGATGAGAAACCGGGGCGAGAGGGAATCGGAAGGCAGGGTCCGGAAGGAGTCCAGCAGCAGGGACGGGGTCTCGTAGCCGGGCCGCATGCCGGCGCAGCCGGATACCAGCAAGACGCCGGCGGACAGAAGAAAAAGACGACGACGGGGCGAGAACGGATGTTTGCTCATGGGGCGGGCCTGTGCATCTGCACTTTGAGACGTGAGCGGGTAGAATAATCCACCCACTCCCATCGCCCAAATCCCGGAATTGCCATGGCCAACCCATTTCAAGAACAGCTCCTCAAAGCGGGGCTGGTGGACGAGAAGCGTGTCAAGAAGGTGCGGCACGACGAGGCCCGCAAGCGCAAGGGTCAACCCAGGGACAAGACGGAAGCCGCCCCGGACCCGGCACTGAAAGCGGCGGAAGAGGCACGTCGCCTTGAGGCGGAGCGATCCCGGGAACTGAATCGCCGGCAAAAGGAGGCGGCCGAGCGCCGTGCCCTGGAAGCCCAGGTCCGGCAGCTGGTGGACACCCACCGCCTGTCCCGGAAAGACGCGGAACTGCCCTACCACTTCCAGCACGGCAGCGCCGTCCGGCGCATCCTGGTGACCCGGGAACAGCGGGACCGACTGGGCAACGGCCGACTGGGCATCGTCACCCTGGATGACGAACACTACGACATCGTGCCCAGGGAGGCGGCGGAAAAGATCCGGGAACGGGATGCCTCACGGCTGGTGCTGCTCAACGAGCCGGCGCAGAAAACGGAGAAGGACGAGGATGACCCCTACGCCGGATATGAGGTGCCGGACGACCTGATGTGGTGACGACACCGACCGCTGACCTGGGTCAGCGAAAGCCGCGCTGACCCGTCCCATGCCAGAACACCTGCTATCCTCAGGGTCAAGGGCATCCATCCACCCGACCGTGACGGCAGACGTTCCGGCCGGTCCTGCGGGTATATCCTGGGGAGGGCGTCATGCGCAGTCTCAACACTCTGCTTGCCGTCACCGGCCTGCTTGTCATACCGCCATGGCTCACGGCCGAAGACCTGGACCCGGGGGAAGGCAATGCCGCCTTCCGGCATCTGCCCCAGTACCAGTCCTACCTGGAGAACCGGGACGACACCCGGATGACCGAATTCGGCGGCTCCATCCCCCATCGCAAACACGATGACTTCAATCCCCTTCCCAAGGGCTACAAGCACGCTCAGCCCTACCTGAAGAACCTCTGGCTGGGCTATCCGTTCATGTACCACTACGACCGCGCCCGCGGCCATACCTTCGCCCTGCAGGACGTCACCCATACCGACCGGGTCAACCGTTACGATGAACACGCCGGCCTGCCCGCCACCTGCTACAACTGCAAGACCAACGCCATGCCCCAGCTGCTGGCCCGTTACGGCGACGACTTCTGGGCCATGAACTTCCACCGCTTCCGCACCGTCCTGGACCCGGACCGGCACACCATCGGCTGCACCAACTGCCACGACCCGTCGGATCACATGCGTCTGGTCATCACCAACGTCCCGCTGACCGAAGCCCTCGAACGCCAGGGACGAGACTGGCGACAGGCTTCACGGGACGAAATGCGCACCCTGGTCTGCGCCCAGTGCCACGTGGAGTACTACTTTGAAACCGGCGAACACGGGGTTGCCGCCAAGCCCCACTTGCCCTGGGATGAAGGCATGAATCCGGAGGACATCTACCGCTTCAAGTCCGCCGGGGACCCGGACCGGGACGGCTTCAGCGGTCAGTTCCGGGACTGGGTGCATGCGGTGTCGAAAACCCCCATGCTCAAGGCCCAGCACCCGGAATACGAAATGTTCCATGACAGCGTCCATGCCCAGGCCGGGGTCAGCTGCGCCGACTGCCACATGCCCCGGGTTCGGGTGGGACCGGCCGCCATCACCGCCCATCACTGGACCTCGCCCCTCAAGAGCGAGGCGATGATCCGCAGTGCCTGCCTGGGCTGCCACGATCAGCTCACCCCGGCCCAGCTCAAGCAGCGCACCGAATACAATCAGGCCCGGGTATGGCGTCAGCTCAACATCGCCCAGGAAAAGTCCGTGCGCGCCCACGAGGCCGTGCGTCAGGCCATGGAATGGCCCGGTGTGGATCAGGTCCTGCTGACTCAGGCCAGGGAAAAGGTGCGCAAGGGACAATGGTTCTGGGACTACGTCTCCGCCGAGAACAGCGCCGGCGCCCACAATCCGGTGAAGGCCCTGGATACACTGGCTTCTTCCCAGCAGTACAGCGACGAGGCGATACAGCTGGCGATTCGGGCCACCGGCCATGCCATTGCCGAATCCATGGACCGCCCCATCGGTGAACTGGTCCCGCCCATCCGGGAACACAGCCGCAAGCTGCAGCAGGATCCGGCTCATCTGGAGAGCCACCCCTGGCTCGGCTATCTGCCCCTGCTGCCGGAAGCAGAGCTGATCTGGGACGGTAACCAGCGTCTGCGTTGAGACCGAGACCACCGGCGGGCCGGTCGGCCCGCCCGAGCGGGAAGGACAGAATGATGAAGATGTTCCGGACCATGGCCGCGCTCCTCATCCTGTTGGCATTGCTGGCCTTGGGGGGCACCGCCGGGCACCACATGACCACCACCGATGCCTTCTGCAGCAGCTGTCACGCCTACGAG
Source organism: Ectothiorhodospira lacustris (assembly GCF_022227845.1). Classification (GTDB taxonomy): domain Bacteria; phylum Pseudomonadota; class Gammaproteobacteria; order Ectothiorhodospirales; family Ectothiorhodospiraceae; genus Ectothiorhodospira; species Ectothiorhodospira lacustris. The sequence goes on from NZ_JAJNQN010000007.1 coordinate 71,529, forward strand.
AAGGTCTCCTGGGATCAGGGGCAACACCCCGAGGTGGGTTGTCTGGACTGCCACACGGGGGGCTTCGTGCGGGACAAGGTGCAAGGCGCGCGCAAGATGTTCCTGGTCTTCACAGGACAGCGGGACCCCCACCACGACCGGCTACCCTCATACCCCGAAAAGACCCAGGCCAACTGCAAGGGCTGCCACCTGACGGAGACGGCGGCGGTCCATCAGCCCTTCTTCCTGGCCCGGCATGAGGGCTACATGGCGGCGACGGGCAGCTGCACGGCCTGCCATGAGTCGGGACATGTGGCGGCGGTGAGGGAACAGCGCTATGGGCGGCGGTAGGCGGGCCGGGCGAACCTTACACGCACTGCCCCGCCGCGTGGCCCGATGACCAGGCCCACTGAAAGTTGTAGCCGCCCAGATGCCCCGTCACGTCCATCACCTCACCAATGAAATACAACCCCGGCCGGTCCCGGCAGGCCATGGTCTTCGACGACAGGGCCTCCGTGTCGACCCCGCCCACGGTCACCTCGGCAGTCCGATACCCTTCCGTGCCGGAGGGCCAGACGGTCCAGCGCTTGCAGGCGGCCTCCACCGCCTCGATATCCACGGCAGTGAGTTGCTCCAGCGGCTTGTCCTCCATCCAGCACTCGCACCAGCGCTGGGCCACCCGTCGGGTCAGGTACTGCCCCAGCCAGGTCTTGAGGGCCATTTTGGGTCGCTCGCGGCGAAGCCGGTCGAGATGGGAGGCCAGGTCCAGATCCGGCAACAGGTCGATCTCCACCGGCAGACCCGGTTCCCAGTAGGAAGAGGCCTGCAGCACGGCGGGACCGCTGAGTCCGCGGTGGGTGAACAGGAGGTTTTCCCTGAAGGCGTGGCCCGCCACGGTCACCCGCGCCTCCAGGGCGATGCCGGAGAGATCGCGCACCCGCTCCAGGGTGCGTCCGGACAGGGTCAGGGGCACCAGGGCGGGCCGGGGCGGATGCACCCTCATGCCCAGGGAGCGTGCCAGTGCCATGCCGAAGTCGGTGGCCCCGAGGGTGGGAATGGAGCACCCGCCAGTGGCAATCACCAGGGACTCGCAGCTCACCGGGCCCAGGGGAGACGACAGTCGATGAGGCTCACCGATCCGCAGGTCGCTGACCGGACTGCGGGTCTCGACACGCACACCAGCGGCCTCGCACTCGTCCAGCAACATACGGACGATATCCTTGGCGGAATGATCGCAGAACAGCTGTCCATGGCTGCGCTCGTGATAGGCGATGCCGTGACGTTCCACTAGGGCAATGAAGTCCGCCGGGGTATAGCGGCTCAGGGCGGATTTGACGAAATGGGGATTACGGCACAGATAGTTGTCCGACCCCACATGACGATTGGTGAAATTGCAACGCCCGCCGCCGGACATGAGGATCTTCTTGCCCACCTTGTTGGCATGGTCCAGCACCAGCACGCGCCGGCCGCGGGTGCCGGCGGCGGCGGCGCACATGAGCCCGGAGGCACCGGCGCCGATGATGACCACATCAAAGTGGCGAGCCATGGGGGGAGGATTCATGGGAGGCGATTCTAAATCAGACGGACGGGAAAATGATAAGCCCTTTTCCCGAAGGGGATGCTCCGAATCCGGCATTCCCGCGCTGGCTGTCGCGGGAGTAACGAAGGGGGCATTGGGGCGACAAAAGAGGAACGACGTGGAACTTATAATATTGAATAAGTCTAATTATCAAAAAAGAACGCCACCCAAAAGGATTACCCCCATGTTCCGCACCAGCCTGCTCACCCTGCTCCTACTCCTGGCCGCCTGGACCGCCCCCGCCGGGGCGCGGGAGGACCGGGTGGTGGCCACCTTCTCCATACTGGGCGACCTGGTCAGGGAAGTCGCCAGTGAGGACATCACCGTTGACGTGCTCACCCCGGTGGGCGCCGAGGTCCACGACTGGGAACTCACCCCACGGAACTTCATGTCCCTGGAACGGGCGGATATCGTCTTTTACAACGGCTTGAATCTGGAGCAGTGGATGCCCCAAGTGAAAGGCACCGTGCGCACCCGGACCCCCGTGATCGCCGTCGCCGAAGCGTCCGGATTCGAGACCCGGCCCATCATCACCGGTGAGTTCGCAGGTGTGCCAGATCCACACCTGTGGATGGATCCGCGGGCGGCGTCCGCCTACGGCCATGCCATCGCCGCAGCCCTGGCCAAGCAATGGCCCGAGCGGGCGGAAGATTTCCGGCAACGGGCCGACCGGCTGGAACAACGCCTGCTGGCCCTGCATGAAGAACTCGGTCGGTCCCTGGCCGCCATCCCGGAGGATCAGCGCCTGCTGATCACCAGCGAGGCCGCCTTCGTCTATTTTGCCGCCGCCTACGGTTTCGAGCATGACGGCGTCTGGGGAACCAATGCGGAAACCGAGGGCTCCCCCAGGCAGATCATGCGGATCGTGGATCGGGTGCGCGAACACCGGCCACGGGCCCTGTTCTGGGAAAGCACCATCACGGATCGGTATGTGCGCAGTGTGGCCGCCGACACCGGCATCGCCGTGGCCGGTCCGCTCTATGTGGACTCCCTGGGAGGACCCGGTAGCGGCGCCGAGGATTATGCGGCCATGATGCGTCATAACGCCGCCCTGCTGCGTCGGCATCTGGGGGCACAATGAGGACATCGACGTGGTCTTGAGACTGCCCTCCAAACCCATGGCCGTGGAAGTGAAAGGACTCAGCGCGGCCTATGACGGCCAGTCGGTGCTGGAAGACGTGGACATCGCCCTGCCTGCGGGCAAGTGGACCGCCATCATCGGTCCCAACGGCGCCGGCAAGTCCACCCTGTTCCGCATCCTGCTGGGGGTGATGAAGCCGCTGAGCGGAGAAGTCACGGTGCTGGGTGATGCGCCGTCCCGGCAGCGCCGCCTGGGGTATATCGCCTACATGGCCCAGCAGGAGGCGGTGGAATGGGATTTCCCCATCTCCGTGCAGGACACGGTGATGACGGGACGTTTCGGCCACATGCGCGGTGATCCCTGGTGGCGCCGACTGCTGCCCCCCCGCTGGACCCACCCCCGCCACTGGGACGTGGTGCACCGGTCCCTGCAGGCGGTAAACATGCAGGATTTCGCCCACCGCCCCATCGGCGCCCTCTCCGGCGGCCAGAAAAAGCGCGTGCTGCTGGCCCGGGCGCTGGCCCAGGAAGCCCGGCTGCTGTTGTTGGACGAACCCCTGGCCGGGGTGGATGCCGCCAGTGAACGGCTAATCCTGGACCTGCTGACCCGGCAGCGGGCCGCCGGCCGCACGGTGGTGATGGTCACCCACGACATGGACAGTGCCCGGCGCTATGCCGACCAGGTGCTGCTGATCAATCGCACCATCGTGGGTATGGGCGCGCCCGATAACATGCTGGTGGACGAGATGCTGGCACGCACGGCGGTGGCCGGCTGGCGGCCGGTGGCCCGGCGCGACCCACCTCTGGAGGCCTTCCCGTGATGGAGACGCTGGAAACCCTGGGCATCGGGCTGATCGACGGTCTGCTGGCGGTACTCATGCTGGGGGTGGGCCTGCTGCCCGATGCCCTGGCGGAACCCTTCAGCTACGGCTTCATGCAGCGCGCCCTGCTCACCGCCATCCTGGTGGGTGCCATCTGCGGCCTGCTGTCCTGCTTTGTGGTGCTCAAGCGCTGGTCGCTGCTGGGAGATGCCATCTCCCATGCGGTCCTGCCCGGCGTAGCCATTGCCTATCTGCTGGGCTGGCCCTTCTTCATCGGTGCCTTCATCGCCGGCGCCCTGACCTCCGTGGGTATCGGTGCCCTGGAACGGCATACCCGCCTCAAGGCGGATGCCGCCATGGGCCTGATGTTCACGGCGGCCTTTGCCCTGGGGGTGGTCATCATCAGCAAGATCGCCACCAACACCCATCTCATGCACATCCTGTTCGGCAATGTTTTGGGGGTCCAGTATCCGGCCCTGCTGCTGACCCTGTTCTCGGGAGTGGTGGCGTTGCTGGCGGTGTGGGCCTTCTACCGGCCGCTGCTGCTGTACACCTTCGACCCGATGCAGGCCCAGGCCCTGGGCTTCAACACCGGGCTGATCCATTACGGGCTGATCCTGCTGCTGACCCTGACCATCGTCGCCAGCCTGGAAACGGTAGGGATCATTCTGGTGGTGGCCATGCTCATCACCCCGGGGGCCACCGCCCATCTGCTGACGGAACGGCTGACCACCATGATGCTGCTGTCGGTGGCCGTGGGGGTGACGGCATCGGTGGTAGGACTCTACCTGTCCTTCCGGCTGGACGTGGCATCGGGAGGCGCCATCGTGTTGGTGGCAGCGGGCCTGTTCCTGGTCAGCCTGCTGCTGGCCCCCCGCCATGGCCTGCTGGCAAGGTGGTGGCGCGCCCGACGCCTGCACGCGCCCTCTCCCTCCAACTAGGTCTGGCGCAGCACCAGGGTGACCCGCTCCACATCCTCCTGGGTGTCCACCCCCGCCGGCGGAGTTTCCAGGGCCGTGCCCACGTGGATCCTTGCCCCATGATAGAGGGCCCGCAACTGCTCCAGACTCTCAATCCGCTCCAGGGCGCAGCTCTCCATGCGGGTGAAGCACTTGAGATACCCCACCCGGTAGGCATACAGGCCGATATGACGCCGACAGACCTGCAGGGCCGGTGACACCTCCATATCCAGGGCATCCCGTTCCCAGGGAATCGGGGCACGACTGAAATAGAGGGCAAAATCCCGAGCATCCCGCACCACCTTGACGGTGTGGGGATCATAGAGCTGGGCCGCCCGGGTAATAGGGGTGCACAGGGTGGCGATCACGGCCTCGGGATGGGCCGCCAGATTCTCGGCCACTTGGCGCACGATAGAGGGGGGTGTCAGGGGCTCATCCCCCTGCAGGTTCACCACGATGGCGTCATCCGGCCAGTCCATCCGCGCCGCCACTTCCGCGATGCGGTCGCTGCCGGAAGTATGGTGCACCGAGGTCAGGCAGACCCGGGCACCGAAAGCCCGGGCGGCCGCCTCGATCCCGGCATCGTCCGTGGCCAGGACCACATCCTCTGCCCCGCTGGCCTGGGCGCGCTCCCAGACGTGGCGCACCATGGGCTTGCCCGCCAGATCCACCAGCGGCTTGCCGGGCAGGCGCGTGGAGCCATAGCGAGCCGGGATGACCACCTTGAAGGACATTCAGTACTTCCCCCCTGTGACGACGACCGTCGATGACCCTGGGCGGGTCACTTTTCCTTCCACTTCTCCAGCTCCTCTTCCGTCAACCGGCGGGCCTCGTCCTCCAGCATCACCGGGATGTCGTCGCGGATGGGATAGGCCAGCCGGGCGCCGCGTGAGACGAGTTCGCCGCGGTCCTTGTCATAGATCAGGGGACCTTTGGTGACCGGGCAGACCAGAATATCGAGCAAGCGTTTGTCCATCGTTCCATTACCTCAAGCTGTGAAGGCGATCCAGGGCCTGGACCGCGCGCAGTATTGCCGATGCCAGGGCCGGCTCGGGCACGGCGCTGACGGGTACAAACCAGTGTTCGGGGCCAGCCATGCCCCGGCATTTTACGGCATCCTTCTCGGTCATCAGTACCGGAAGACCGTCATCAAAGCGTATCTCATCCACCGTGTAGGGATGATGATCCGGAAAGGCGTGGGGGATCACTTCCAGACCGGCCGCCGCGAGCATGTCGAAGAAACGGGGCGGATGACCGATACCGGCCAGGGCATGGACCCGTCGGCCAGCCAGGGCATCCAGGGACATGACCTGCTCCGGCCGTCGCACCGACAGGGCCATACGGCCGGTGAGCTGCATGGTCTGCTCGCCGGGACGGGGCGGGCCGTTGACCACCACGAAGTCCACCTCGTCCAGTCGTCCCGGCGGCTCGCGCAACGGACCCGCCGGCAGGCACAGGCCGTTGCCGAAGCGTCTTTGGCCATCCACCATGACAATCTCCAGATCCCGCTGCAGGGCATGATGCTGCAGGCCGTCATCGGCGACGATGACGTCGCAGTCATGGGCCGCCAGCAGCGCCCGCGCCGCCCGGTTGCGATCCGGGTCCACATAGACCGGACAACCGCCGCGGATGGCGATCAGCACCGGCTCGTCCCCCACCTGGGTCGGATCGCTTTCCAGCGTGACCGGCTGAGGCCAGTGCCGGGCCTGCCCCCCGTACCCCCGGCTGACCACCCCGGGACGGTAGCCGTGGTCCTTGAGCAGACCGCAGAGCCAGACCACCATGGGCGTCTTGCCGGTTCCCCCCACGGTCAGGTTGCCCACCACGATCACCGCCCGCACCGGCAACCGGGGACGATAGCGATTGCGGCGGCGATGCCGGGCCCGGTTGAGCAGGACCACGGCGGTGTAGAGCAGCGACAGCGGATAGAGGGCCAGGGCGACCGGGTTGCGGTCGTTCCAGTAATGATCCAGGGATTTCACCGGCCGCACGCCCCCCGTCTCAAGACCTATTCCATCCCGACATCATTGAACTGCAGGCGATGCAGGCGGGCATACATGCCGTCCCGGGCCAACAGGTCCCGATGGCTCCCGGTCTCCAGGATGCGTCCTTCCTGCATCACCACGATGCGGTCCGCCTTTTCCACTGTGGACAGGCGGTGCGCGATGACCAGGGTGGTGCGATTGCGCAGCAGGTTGTCCAGCGCCCTCTGGATATGCCGTTCGGCCTCCGTATCCAGGGCCGAGGTGGCCTCGTCCAGGATCAGGATGGGGGCGTCCTTGAGCAAAGCTCGAGCGATGGCCAGACGCTGGCGCTGACCGCCGGAGAGCAAGACCCCGTTGTCCCCCACCATGGTGTTGAGCCCTTCGGGCAGACGGCGGATGAACTCCATGGCCTGGGCCGCCTCTGCCGCCGCCAGGATCCGGCGTTCATCGGAGGGATCCACTTGGCTACCGTAGGCGATGTTGTTGGCGATGGTGTCGTTGAACAGGGTCACATGCTGACCCACATAGGCGATCTGGCGACGCAGATCGGCCAGGCGGTACCGGCGGATGTCCACCCCGTCCAGCAGCACCTCGCCCCGCTGGGGTTCATAGAAACGAGGCAACAGGTTGACCAGGGTGGTCTTGCCGCTGCCGGAACGCCCCACCAGGGCCACGGTTTCTCCCGGGGCCACCTCAAGATCGATCTCCCGCAGCACATCCCCCTTGGCGGCGTCGTAGCTGAAGCTCACGCCTTGCAACCGGATCTCCCCCCCGGCCCGCTCAAGGGACAGGGTGCCCTGATCCCGTTCCAGGGGCTCATCCAGCAGACCGAAGATGTTCTGCCCGGCCGCGATACCCTTCTGCAACATGGCATTCACGTTCACCAGGCGGCGGATGGGCGTCAGCAGCAGCAGCATGGCGGTGATGAAGGAGACGAAGGTTCCCACCGAGACGTCCTGCAGCAGGGACTCATGGGTGGCGATCCAGACGATCAGGGCCAAGGCGATGGCGACGAAGAACTGGATGATGGGCAGGTTGCTGGCCTGGGTGGCCACCATCTTCATGTGCAGGCGACGGTTACGTTCGTTGATCTCATCGAAGCGGGACTGTTCATAGCCCTCCCCACCGAAGATCTTGACCACCCGGTTGCCGTCCATCACCTCCCCGGCCACATGAGTCACATCTCCCATGGAAGCCTGGATACGCCGGCTGATCTTGCGAAACTGCCGGGTCACCCGGCTGACCGCAAAGGCCACCGCCGGGGCCACGATGAGGACCGCCATGGTGAGCTTCCAGTTCAAATACAGCATCCAGCCCAGCAGACCCAGTACCGTGACCGTATCCCGGATCAGGATGGTGATGCTGTCGGTGGAGGCCGCCGCCACCTGCTCTACGTTGTAGGTCAGGCGGGAAATAAGCTGGCCACCGGCGTTGCGATCGAAATAGGACACGGGCATCTGCAACAGGTGCTGGAACATGCGCCCGCGCAGTTCCTTGACCACCTGCCGCCCGACCCACTTCATGGTGTAATTGGACACGAACTCCGCCACGCCGCGAATGAAGAAGATGCCGATAATGGCCAAGGGGATCCAGCGGATGGCATCCGGGTCCCGGTCCACGAAACTGCCGTCCATCAGAGGCCGCATCAGGGCCGCGAAGCCGGTCTCGGTGGCGGCGGTGATGAGCATGGCCACCAGGGCCATCAGCAGATAGGGCCAGTATTTCAGGGAATGGGACAGCAGCCGACGATAGACCTCCACGCCGGGGATCTGATACTGGGTCTGTCCGGGCAGTGATGAATGACGACTCATTCCGGGTCACCACCCAGGGTGGCGATGGACAGGCGGGACACCCCCAGGCGGCCGGCTACGTCCATAGCGGTGACCACGGACTGGTGCGGGGTGCGGGCATCGGCCCGGATCACCAGGGGCATATCCGCCCGGCCTGCCAGGAGCTCCACCATTGCCGCCCGCAGGGTCTCGGGGCGAGTATTGACCAACTCGGCGCCATCCAGGAAATAGCGTCCCTGGGCATCAATCACCAGGTCCAGCGCGCTGGGCGGACTCTCCTGTTCCGGTGATTCGGCGCGGGGCAGTTCCAGCTGCAGCACGGAATGCCGGTCAAAGGTAGTGGACACCATGAAGAAGATCAGCAGCAGGAACACCACATCGATCAGGGGTGTGAGGTTGACCCCGATCTCCTCGGTCTGTCGACGACGGAAATTCAAGACGGCTTCACCCCGGGTGCGGCCACCCGTTCTCCTTTGAGCACTTCCACCAGCTTGATGGCCTCCTGCTCCATGTCCAGCACCAGTTCATCCACCCGGCCGCGGAAATAGCGATGGAAGATCATGGCGGGAATGGCCACGGAGATCCCCGCCGCTGTGGTGATCAGGGCCTGGGAGATACCGGCGGCCAATTCACCGGGACTGCCCACGCCCACTGCCGTGATGACGGAAAACACCTGTATCATGCCGACGACGGTACCCAGCAAACCCAGCAGAGGGGTGATGGCGGCGATGGTACCCAGGGTATTGAGAAAGCGCTCCAACTCATGGGCCACGCGACGACCGGTTTCCTCGATGGTCTCCTTCATGACCTCCCGCGAGCTGCGCCGATTGACGAGCCCGGTGGCCAGGATACGACCCAGGGGCGAACCCTCCCGCAAGGTGCGGATGCGGGCATCATCCAGTTCACCGGCCTGGATCCACTGCCAGATCTGCACCACCAGCTGGGACGGGATGACCCGGCGGCGGCGCAAAGTCCAGAAGCGCTCGATCACGATGGAGAGCGCAATCACCGAACATGCGATGATGGGCAGCATCAGCCAGCCACCGGCCTTGACCAGTTCAAACACGTCTTGCATCACTCCGGGTTGATTGGACTGGAGGGCATGATACTTGAAACAAGGGCTTGAAGGAAAAATGGAAAAACAGCAGAAGACCCTCACCATGAGCGTGCTGATGACACCGGATATGGCCAACTTTTCCGGGCATGTCCACGGCGGCGCCACGCTCCGACTGCTGGATCAGGCGGCCTATGCCTGCGCGGCGCGTTATTCCAACAACTACGTGGTCACCTTGTCGGTGGACCAGGTCTTTTTTCGCGAACCCCTGCGCGTCGGGGAACTGGTGACCTTCATGGCTTCGGTCAATTACACCGGCAAGACCTCCATGGAAGTAGGCATCCGGGTGATTGCCGAGGACATCATCCGGCACCAGAGCCGCCACGCCATGACCTCCTACTTCACCATGGTGGCGGTGGACGAGAACGGTCGCCCGGTCCGGGTCCCTTCACTTGAGATCGAGACCCCCACCGAGCGACGCCGGTACGAAAATGCCGCCATGCGCCGGGAACTGCGCCAGGAGATCGAACGACGGCATGGACAGATTCGTCAGCAGTACAAGCCGCGCTCCGGGACCCGTACCGGGTCAGGGCAGGATCACGCCGATCAGCACCAACCCATCATGGAGCAGGAACAGGGCCAGTAGCAGCAGCATCCCACCCAGGGCACGCATGGTGTAGATGTAGGGCCTGCCGCAAAGTAGCCGCCTTGATCGCCCGACCAACACGGCAATGCCCATCTTCGCACCCACCATCAGCAGGTAAAAGCTGCCGATGAAGGCGGCGCCGGCAAACCAGGCGTGTTCCAGCGCCCTGACCGTGACCGGGCCTCCCACGGTTAGCCAGAACAGATAGGGGTGTGGACTCAGGACATTGACCAGCACCGCCTTCTGCAGTGACCGTGCCCGGGGCGCCGCCTCCGCCCCCATGGGGCTGCCGGAAAATGTCAGTCCCTGCCAAGCCAGGTAACACAGGAACACCCCGCCTCCCAGGGAGATCAGTCCCAACAGCGTATCCAGTCCCGAGAGCCGGCTGAGCACGAACAGGGTCAGCAGGATGATGGGCAGGTCCGTCAGCACCGGCGCCAGGGCCACCTTGATCCCGGCACGGGCACCATATTGCAGGGTTTCGGAGATCACCAGGGCCAGCAAGGGACCCGGCGCCATCCCGGCGGAAAACCCCAGGATCATCCCGGTGCTCAGGCTGGCGATCATCAAATTACCTTTTTATTCCTGTATTCGATCGATGGATTCCCGCTTGCGCGGGAACGACGTATCTGCCGGCTGTCATCTGCTGGATTCCCGCTTGCGCGGGAATGACGTGCCGGCCCCTCAGCGGTGCCAGTGGCGACGCGCCGCATGGCGGTGGCCCGGCTGCACCGTCACCCCCTCCCCCGGCACGAAGTCCACCCGCAGGGCGCCTTCATGGACCGGGTCCAGCCACTGAATCCCGCGAGTCCTCAACCGGGCCAGGACCTCGTCATGGGGGTGTCCCAGGCGGTTTTCAAAACCGGTGCTCACCAGGGCCAGCTGGGGTGAGACCCGGTCCAGCAGGGCCTCCGACGAGGACGTGCTGGAACCGTGATGAGGCAACACCAACACATCCGCGGCCAGTCCCTTCCCTTCGCCGCGCACCAGCACGGCCTCCCCCAGGCGCTCCACATCCCCCGGCAACAGCATCGAACCACCGGGGCCGCTCACATGGAGCACGCAGGAGGAGTCATTATCATCCCCCCAGCCCCGCGGCGGATGCAGCATCCGGAACGTCACCCCGTCCCATTGCCAGGCCTCGCCCCGCAGGCATTCCCGGCTCCGGGCATGGGGTAGCCGCACCGGAGAGCGGCTCAATACCTCGCCCACCGCAAGACTGTCAAGGATGGCGTGGGCACCGCCGATATGATCGTTGTCGCCATGGCTGACCACCAGCCGGTCCACCTGCCCCCTTCCCAGATGCCGCAGATAGGGGACCACCGCCGCCGAACCGGCATCAAAGCGTGGGCTAAAGCGCGGCCCCGTATCGTAGACCAGGGTATGGTCCCGGGTCTGCACCACCGTGGCCAGCCCCTGCCCCACATCCAGCACGGTGAGCCGGAATTCACCGGGCTGCAGTGACGGCCTGATCGGCCAGAGCATGGGCAGCAGCAAGAACACCCCCAGCCAGCGGGCGGGCAGGGCACGGGGCGCCAGGATCAGGGCCAGCCCCAGCAGGGCGGGCCACAAGGTCCAGAACGGCGGCGCCGCCCGCCATAGGGACCAGGGCCATGATCCCATGTGCTCCAGCAGCGGCCACAGGAGGCTAACGGCCAGATGGGCCGCCAGCCAACACCACTGCGCGGCCCAGGGGATCAGCGGAGCCAGCAGCACGCCGCCCAGGGTGAGGGGGACGACCACCACGCTGACCCAGGGCACGGCCACCAGGTTGGCCAGTGGCGAGACCAGCGACCCGTGCTGGAACATCACCAGGGTCAGGGGCAGCAGCCCCACCCCCGCCACCCACTGGATACGCAGGACCGCTGCGACCCCCCTGGGCCTCTGCAGCCGCCCCGTCATGGCATAGAGGATCACCCCCACGGCGGCAAAGGAGAGCCAGAACCCGGCATCCAGCACCGCACGCGGATCCAGACACAGCACCACCAGGAGCGCCAGTGCCAGGGTCCGGCCCGGCCGGGCCACGCGCCCGAGCCACAGGGCACCCAGGGCCACCACGAGCATGGCCAGGGCCCGCTGGGTGGGGACGGCAAATCCGGCCAAGGCCGCATAACCGGCGGCACAGATCAGGGCACCGATCACCGCCGCCCGCTGAGCGGGCAGCCGCAGCGCCAGCCCTGGCACCCGTCGCCAGCCCCAGAGCATCAGGCCATACCCCATCCCCGCCATCAGCCCCACATGCAGGCCGGAGATGGCCATCAGATGGTTGGTGCCGGTATCAATCAAGGTGGTCCACTGCTCCGGCCCGATACCGGACCGATCCCCGACCGCCAGTGCCCGCAGAATCCCGGCGTAGGGGCGCTCGTCCAGCACCAGTTCCATCCGCTCGACCAGATCGGCCCGCAGGCGATGCAGTCGATGGATCGGACGGTCATCCATGCCCAGCCGCCGCGCCGAGTCCGGCTCTCGCACATAGGCGGTGGCGCCGTAACCCTGGCGAAACAGCCAGCCCTCATAATCGAAGCCGCCGGGATTGCGAAACCCCGTGGGCCGGCGCAGGCGCAGGGTCAGTTGCCAGCGCTCCCCGGGCACCATGTCGGGAGACTGCCCGTACCAGGCCACCCGCACCCGCCGGGGCAACCTCTCGTCCGGGTCGTAGGCGCCGTCCGCCCAACCTTCGACCCGAAAACCGAAGCGAACCCCGCGATCCAGTGCTTCCGGCAGGGAATCCACCACCCCGATCAGGGTCATGTCCTGTCCGGAGAGTCCCGCGGGCAGCCATGGACCGGCCACCAGATGAGTGTGCAACAAGGCCCATGAAAAGCCCAACAGGGCGATGGCCGGCCATCGCGCCGAAGGCATGAATCTGTAGAATAGGGGCACGGCCAGGCAGACAACGACCCACGCAAGCGCGGGCAGATGGGGGAGGCTGTGGAGAGCCACCACCCCGAGAAGAAACGCCAAGGCCTGGCTTTGCATCTTCCGCTCCCTGGAAAAGCATCCATAATGGGCGGCCCGCCCGTGGCATCCGTCGCGGGGCCGCGGCACCCTGAACCGTGCAAGAATCCATGGCAAAAAAGCTCATCAAGAGCCTGTTTCCAACCTACCACAAAGTACGGGAGCATGAATCCCTGCGCTTTTTCGGCGCGGTGCTCAATGACCCCAACCTGTGGCATCTGAACCGACGGTCCGCGGCGGGGGCCTTCGGCGTCGGTCTGTTCGTGGCCTTTCTGCCGATCCCGGCCCAGATGCTGACAGCAGCCGCTCTGGCGATCATCGTGCGGGTGAACCTGCCCATTTCCGTGCTGCTGGTCTGGATCAGCAACCCCCTCACCATGGCCCCCATCTATTACGCCGCCTACACCATCGGGCGGTTCCTGATGGGTGAGCCACGGCGGGGTTTTTCCTTTGAGTTGAACCTGTCCTGGTTCACCGGAGAGTTGGTGGTGATCTGGAAACCGCTGCTGCTGGGCAGTCTGGTGATGAGCGTGATCGCCGGACTGGCGGGATACATCACCATACGGCTACTATGGCGGCTGCACATCGTGCGGCGCCTGGATCTCAAGCGACGGCGCCTGCCCCGGCTCGGACGCCGCCGGGAATCCTCTTCTCCCCCCACCGATCCATAAGATAGCTCTGAATAGCCTCCCTGCCATCACTCCCGCACCTCCCTGCCGTCACTCCCGTACCTCCCTGCCGTCACTCCCGCGAAAGCGGGAGCCCAGAGCCTTCAGTCTATAACCTGGATTCCCGCTTTCGCGGGAATGACCTGCGAGATAAGGGCATGACCTGTGAGATAGGGCATGACCTGCGAGATAAGGGCATGACCTGTGAGATAGGGCATGACCTGCGAGATAAGGAAATGACCTGTGAGATAAGGAAATGACCTGAGAGATGAAGGAAGAGTTGTGGGATAAGGCAAAGATTGATTCGGGATATTCCCGAAAACCTGCCTATGCAGGCGCCGGTGCCCGGCGCAGGGGCCTTAGCCGCCCTTCTTCCAGCATCATGACCCGGTCCATGCGCTCCGCCAGCTGCATGTCGTGGGTGACCACCACAAAGGCGGTGCGCAACTGGCGATTCAGACGCAGCATCAACTGAAAGATCTCCTCCGCCCGCCCACGGTCCAGATTACCGGTAGGTTCATCCGCCAGCACCGCGTGGGGCTCGGTGATCAGGGCCCGGGCGATAGCGGCCCGCTGGCGCTCCCCGCCGGAGAGTTCCCCCGGCTTGTGGGCGACCCGATTGGTCAGCCCCACCCGCTCCAGCAGACTGCGGGCACGATCCGCCGCCATCCCCGGGTTCTCGCCACGGATCAGCAGCGGCATGGCCACGTTTTCCAGCGCCGTGAACTCGGGCAACAGATGATGAAACTGGTAGATGAACCCCAGATGCCGGTTACGCAGCTTGCCGCGTCGGGCGTCGGAGAGCCGGGCCACATCCTGGCCGCAGATACTCACCGTACCCTGGGTAGGCAGATCCAGCCCCCCCAGCAGATGCAGCAGGGTACTCTTGCCGCTGCCCGAGGTACCGACGATGGCCACCTTTTCCCCCGGCTGGACCTCCAGGTCGACGGCACTCAGGACCTCCACCTTGAGGCCCCCTTCATCGAAGGTCTTGCCAAGGCCCCGGCACTGGACCACCGGGCCTCGGGTATCGATCTGCCAATCCACCATATGCGTTCTCCCGCTACTCGTATCGAAGGGCATCGGCCGGCTGGGTGCGGGAGGCCCGCCAGGCCGGGTAGAGGGTGGCGATCACCGTCAGACCGAAGGCCAGCAGGCCCACCCGCGTGACATCCTGCAGCTTCAGGTCGGACGGCAGGTCGGAGATGTAGTACACATCCGGCGACAGGAACTTGAGGCCCAGCAGGGACTCGATGGCGGGGACGATGGTCTCCACGTTCAGGGCCAGCGTGATCCCCCCGAGCACCCCGAGCACCGCACCGACCACACCGATCAACGTCCCCTGGACCATGAAGACCAGCATCACCGAGAACGGCGTCATTCCCAGGGTACGCAGGATGGCAATGTCCGATTGCTTGTCGATCACCACCATTACCAGGGTGGAAACGATATTGAAGGCCGCCACCGCCACGATCAGGGACAGGATGATGAACATGACGGTCTTTTCCGTCTGTACGGCGCGGAAGAAATTGGCGTGCTGGCGGGTCCAGTCATTGACCCAGAAGCGCCCCTCCAGCTCCGACGCTACCTGCCGTGCGATCAGCGGTGCCCGCATCATGTCATCCAGTTTCAGGCGCAGGCCGGTGACGGCATCATCCATCCGGTAGATCTGTTGGGCATCGTTCAGGTGAATGAAGGCACTGCTGCGGTCATATTCGAACATGCCCACCTCGAACACCCCCACCACATCCAGACGGCGCATACGCGGCAGCACGCCCACGGGGGTCACCGCCGCCTGGGGAGTGATCAGCGTCACCTTGTCGCCCACCCCCACCCCCAGGGCCAGCGCCAGCTCCCGCCCCAGCACCACCCCAAAGCGTCCCGGCTGCAATTCATCCATGCTGCCGAGGACGATGTGTTCACCCACCCGGGAGACCCGGGCTTCCAGGTCGGGCACGACGCCGCGGATCATCGCCCCGCTGACCTGCTGGCCGCTGGAAAACATTCCCTCCGCCTCCACGAAGGGCGCCACGCCCACGACCCGGGCGGCCCCTTCCACCTGGGCCATCACCTCGGGCCAGTGACGCAGGCGCCCGTCGAATTCGGCAATGGTGGCGTGGGAGGCCATGCCCAAGATGCGTTCACGCAGCTCCTTCTCGAACCCGTTCATCACCGACAGCACCGTGATCAGCGCGGTGACGCCCAGGGCAATCCCCAGCATGGAAATGAGGGAGATGAAGGAAATGAAGTGGTTGCGGCGCTTGGCACGGGTGTAGCGAAGGCCGACGAAGATCTCAAGGGGTCGAAACATGGGCGGATTAAATCACAGGCCAAGGTGAATTCATATGTGGAAACACTGAACAATCTCTCTGCCGTCACCCCCCATCCCCTGCCCTGCCGTCACTACTCACCCCCCCTGCCGTCACTCCCGCCCCCCTGCCGTCACTCCCGCGAAAGCGGGAGTCCAGGATCTTCAGCCCCTGACTGGATTCCCGCTTGCGCGGGAATGACGTTCCTGAAACACCATGTCAGAGAGGCGATGACGGCCCCCGAATCGACAGGTCCACCGGCAGGGGACGCATGAGTTCAATCCCGCAAGGCGAGACCCGGGCGCCCAGCGCCAGCACCTCAACCCCGGCCGCATGGGCCCGGCGCAGCCAGATCCCGTATTCCGGATCGATGGCGTCGGCAGGCCGGACCTGATGGACATCCTCCCTCTGGACACAGAAGATCAGGGCCGCCCGATGTCCCGCCTCCACCATGGCGATCAGCTCCCGCAGATGCTTGCTGCCGCGACTGGACACGGCATCGGGAAACAGGGCCACGCCCCCCTGTACGGCCGCCGTGACGTTCTTCACTTCCACGTAGCAATCCACCCCGTTCAGATCCAGCAGCAGGTCGACGCGGCTGTTATGCAGGCCGTATTTCACCTCCCGGCGCAGGCCGGTGAAGTGTGCCAACTCCGGCACCCGTCCTGCCCTGAGGGCCTCCTCCACCAAGGCATTGCTGCGACCGGTATGGATGCCCACAAAGACCCCGTCGGCCTCCACCAGTTCCCAGGTATGGGGGTATTTGCGCTTGGGATCGTCGGAACGACTGAGCCAGACCCGGGCCCCCGACGTCATGCAGCCCAGCATGGAACCGGTGTTGGGACAATGGGCGGTGATCGTCTCACCGTCATCCATCAGGACATCGGCCAGAAAACGCTTGTAACGCCGCTGCAGGATGCCGGATGTCAGGGGCTGGGAAAAGATCATCGGACGAAGGGTCTCCATCGGGGGAACGGGCGGGAACAGTCGGTATTTCCTCACCCTGGGTGCGGTGCTATATTCAAGCTCGTATAGTTTAGTTCGGAGACCATGATGCCAAGAATGCCCGCCTTCTGCGCAGTCCTTGCCGGGGCCCTGTTCATGGTATCCACTGCGACCGCCGATGTCCTCGTCATGCCCAGCGGCGAACCCCGGGTCGTGCAGCAACCTGAGCAGCCTGCCCGTGGCATGCACAAGAACACGGTGCTGCATCGCCATGGTGAGCCGGAAGTCCGTCACCCCACCGTGGGCGCCCCCCCCATCACCCGCTGGGACTATGACGGCTTTGCCGTGGTCTTTGAGGGCCATCATGTGGTCCATACCGTGGTGCGCGGCAGCCGGACCGACGCCCTGCACCCCTGATCCCTGCATAAAACCCGAAGATACATTCATGTCCCGCACCCTGCTCCCCGAGTGGGCGCCTCAGAGCGCCGTGATGCTCACCTGGCCCCATGAAGACACCGACTGGGCACCGATCCTGGAGGAAGCCGAAACGGTCTTCTGCCGGATCGCCCATGAAGTCACCCTGCGCCAGGGCCTGGTGGTCACCTGTCAGGATGAGGCCCACGAGGCCCATGTCTGTCGGCGTCTGACCGAGGCGGGCGTGGACATGACGCGGGTGATCACCGGGCTGGCTCCCGCCAACGACACCTGGGCTCGGGATCATGGTCCGATCACCGTGCTGGCCGACGGCGCCCCGTTGCTGCTGGATTTCACTTTCAACGGCTGGGGCGGCAAGTACCCGGCCGAGGCGGACAATAAGGTCACCCGCCGGCTGCACCAGCAAGGGGCTTTCGGCAACCTGCCCCTGGCCACGGTGGATTTCGTGCTGGAAGGCGGCTCCATCGAGTCGGACGGCCGGGGCACCCTACTCACCACCCGCCAGTGCCTGCTGACACCCACCCGCAACCCCGACCTGGACGAGGCCGCGATCGAGGCCGTGTTGCGCCGGGAGCTGGGCGTGGAGCGGGTCCTGTGGCTGAGCCGGGGTCATCTGGCTGGGGATGATACCGACAGCCATGTGGACACCCTGGCCCGGCTGTGCAGCCCCGACACCATTGCCCATGTAGTCTGTGATGACCCCAAAGACCCTCACCACGCCCCCCTGGCGGCAATGACGGCAGAGCTGGAAGCCTTCCGGACCGCGAATGGGGAGCCCTACCGGCTGATCCCCCTGCCCCTACCGGCCCCGATCTACGACGAGGAAGGTCGCCGCTTGCCCGCGACCCATGCCAATTTCCTGATCATCAACAGGGCGGTGCTGGTGCCGACCTATGGGGACCCTATCGATGGAGTGTCGCTCACCCGGCTGGCGCAGGCCTTCCCGGACCGGGAGATCGTGGGTATCGACTGCCGGCCCCTGATCCACCAGTTCGGTAGCCTGCATTGCGTCACCATGCAACTACCGGCCGCCATCGACTGACCGCAAGATGGCACATTGAGCCTCTGTGGGAGCCGGCCTGCCGGCGAACGGGGGCTATGGCATCATCCCGCAGGGGGAATACTCCCGGGGGGCCGAGCCGCGGATGAACGGCATCCAGCGCGCGGTCTCGCACTGTTCCACTGCCCGCAGACCGTAGGCCGGGTCCACCAGCAGCCACTCGATCTCCTCCGGCGGCGTCTGCGACAGCCCCCGCCGGGCCACCCGGGCCATTACCTCACCCCAGACCGGCAGGGCGCCGCTGGCACCGGTCAGCCCGGTGGGCTGGTTGTCATCCCGCCCCACCCAGACCACGGACAGGACATCCCCGCTGTAACCGGCAAACCAGGCATCACGCAACTCATCCGTGGTGCCCGTCTTGCCCGCCACCGGCAGATCCGCCGGCAGCCGCCGCTGCAGGGCGCGACCGGTACCGCTGCGGGTCACCTCATGTAACGCCGCCGTCACCAGGTAGACCGCCTCGGGATCCGCCGCCAGACGCAGAGACAGGGGATAACGCTGCAACAATTGACCCTCCCGGTCCACCACCTCCCGGATCGCCCGCAAGGGGACCTGGTAGCCGCCGGAGGCCAGCCCCTGATACAGCGCCGTCACCTCCAGGGGCGTCATATCCACCGCCCCCAGCACCAGCGAGGGGAACGGCGGCACCCGACGCTCCAGCCCCAGGGCGTTGAGCTGATCCACCACGGAGGCAATGCCCAGATTCAGGCCCAGCCGGGTGGTGGCGATGTTATAGGACTGGACCAGGGACTCCTGGGTGGTGACCCAGCCGTGATATTGACGGTTGGCATTGCGCGGGGTCCAGGTATCGCCGTTCTCCAGGCGCACGGTGAGGGCCTCATCATCCAGCAGGGTGGCCAGGGTAAAGCGCTCCGGCCGGGACAGGGCTGCCAGGTAGACCACCGGCTTGATCACCGACCCCACCGGCCGACGGGCCTGCAGGGCCCGGTTGAAGGCGGCCTGACGCATCTGCCGGTCCCCCACCAGGGCCAGAACCTCGCCGTTGTCGGCACTGGTCACCACCACCGCCCCCTGCAGGCTCCCCGCCTCCAGGCGCCGCTCCCGCTCCAGCCGGTCCAACTCCCGGGTCAGGGCCTGCTCGGCCGCCAGCTGGGCCATCGGATCCAGGGTGGTGAAGATCAGTAGCCCCTCTTCCCGCAGATCCTCGTCCCGGTAATCCCGGCGCAGCTGCTCCCGTACCAGCTGGATGTAGGCCGGGAAGGGGCTGACACCGGAAGGGGCCTGGGCACTGACGTGAAGCGGCCGGGCCTGGGCCTGGGTCAGTTCCTCCGCGCTCAGATACCCCGCCTGCCCCATCAGTCCCAGGACCAGGTTACGACGGTTCATGGCCCGCTCCGGACGGCGACGGGGTTCGTAGAAGTTCGGTCCGCGGATGATACCCACCAGCAGGGCCATCTCCGGCACTTCCAATTCATTGAGGCGACGCTGGAAATAGAACTGGCTGGCCAGCCCGAACCCGTGAATGGCGCGACCGCCGTCCTGGCCCAGATAGACCTCGTTCAGGTAGGCCTCAAGGATCTCATTCTTGTCATAGCGCCGTTCCAGCAGCAGGGCCATGATGGCTTCGTTGAACTTGCGCGCCAGGGTACGATCGTCGGTGAGGAAGTAGTTCTTCACCAGCTGCTGGGTCAGGGTGCTCCCCCCCTGGACGGTGCGCCCCGCCCGCAGGTTGGCCAGGGCGGCCCGGGCGATGCCCATAGGATCGATCCCGAAGTGCCGGTAGAACTTGCGGTCTTCCACCACCAGCAGGGCCTGGATCAACTCCGCCGGCACATCTTCCAGACGCACCAGCACCCGGTCCTCCCCGTGGGAGGGGTAGATGTTGGCGATCGGTACCGGCTCCAGCCGCAGCAGGGAGAGAGGGCCGCCGGCTTCCAGGTCCTCCAGGACCGAAACCTGCCCGCCGCTGAAACCCACCCGGACCCGGCGGGGTGGCTCATGCCCATCGGCGAAGGGAAATCCCCGGGTGCGGATGACCAGACTGTTCCCCTGGCGCCGGTACTCCCCCTCCCGATCCCCTTCCCGGTAGTGCAGCAGGCTCAGTTCCCTGACCAGAGAATCGGCATCCAGGGGCAGTCCGGCATACAGTTCCAGGGGGCGGGCGAACACCCGCGCCGGCAACGCCCAGCGCTTGCCCTCGAACTGGGCCTGGATCTGCCGATCCAGCTGCATCGCGTGATTCCCGAGTACCACACCGCCGAACACCAGGATCACCAGCAGCAGGGGCCAGAGCCGGAATCGCCGGGGCGGCCGGGACTTGCCTCCTTTGCGGGGCGCAGTGCGGGCACGCGTCTTGCCGCGGGCGGGGCGGCGGGAGGTGGAAGGCTTGCGGGTCTGGGTCATGACATTGATCGACAGGAAGGCTGCGGTTTTGTGCCCTACACTATACCCTTGAATCCAGTCGCCCATCCGGAGCCTGTTCACACCCTCATGCCCCCCGATCAGACGACGCAGCAGACGCTCATCCAGACCCTGAAACATCCGGCGGCCTATCCCCATCCCGTGGGTGAGGTGCAGTGCATCGAGACCCACATCTCCACGGTGCTGCTGGCCGGCGAATTTGCCTACAAGTTCAAGAAACCGGTGAGCCTGGGGTTTCTGGATTTTTCCAGCCTTGAACAAAGACGGCATTACTGTGAAGAAGAAGTGCGCCTCAACACCCGCCTGGCCCCGAAGGTCTACGATGGCGTCGTCGCCTTTTCCGGCAGCCCGGAACACCCGGTCTTCGACGGCCCCGGCCTCGCCTTTGAATATGCGGTACGCATGCACCGCTTCGATCCCGCCGACACCCTGGATCACCTCCAGGAACAGGGCCGGCTGTCCCTGGACCTGATGGATCCGATCGCCGCCCGGCTGGCCCGGTTCCATGCCAAAATCCCGGCCAGCACGGACTACGGCCACCCGCTACAGGTACTGGCGCCCATGGTGCAGAACTTCGAGCACATCCGGCATCTGCAACCGGCCGGGCTGGACCTTGCGCCACTGGACCCGCTGGAAGCCTGGACCCGGTCACGACACCAGGCCCTCACCCCCCTGCTGGAACAGCGTCGCCGGGACGGTTTCATCCGCGAATGCCACGGCGATCTCCACCTGGGCAACATCGCCCTGGTGGACGGGGAACCCACCCTGTTCGACGGCATCGAGTTCAACCCGGCCTTGCGCTGGATCGACATCATCAGCGAAGTGGCCTTCCTCACCATGGACCTCATCGACCGGGGTGCCGAGGCCCATGCCCACCGGGTTCTCAATGCCTGGCTGGAGTCCACGGGCGACTACGAAGGTATGCCTCTGCTGCGTTTCTACCAGGTCTACCGGGCCATGGTACGGGCCAAGGTGGCCGCCATCCGCCTGGGACAGTCGGATCTGTCTGAAGCGGAGACCCGGGCAGCCACGGCTGCCTGCCGGACGTATCTGCAACTGGCGGAACGATTCACCCGACCCGGCCCGACGGCCCTGTTCATCAACCACGGCTTTTCCGGCAGCGGCAAGACCACTCTGAGTCAGCCCCTGCTGGAAGCCACCGGCGCCATTCGCATCCGCTCCGACGTGGAGCGCAAACGTCTGGCGGGCATGGCCGCCACCGATCGAGGTACAAACAGCTACCAGCAGGGCCTTTACGGTCAAGACCTGACCCGGCGCACCTATGATCGGCTGGCGGAACTGTCGGGCCTGCTGATCCGGGCCGGTCATCCGGTAATCGTGGATGCCACCTTTCTCAAGGCGAACGCCCGCGACCACTTCGCCGAGTTGGCCCGGCACTTGGGCGTCCCGTTCAGAATACTGGATTATCGGGCGGATCCGGACTGTCTGCGGGCACGGATCAGCCGACGCACGGCTACGGGCGATGATGCCTCGGACGCCGATCTGGAGGTGCTGGAGATGCAACTGCAACACCACGACCCGCTGGAGCCGAATGAGCCTGTCATCATCATCCTGGCGGACCGGCCATCGCCGGTGGATGAGATGCGGGGACTGCTGATTACCCTACCGGACTGACGGGGCGAATCCGATGAGCCCATGGCTTCGCCTTGCCCTGCCCCTTGCCGCACTGCTGCTGGGGGCCTGCGGCACCACACCGTCGCATCCGCCCGCGGACCCCCAGGTGCTGGATGCCCAGCGATCTCAGGTCGTGTTTCATGCCCTGTCCATGGTGGGCAAGCCCTATCGGTATGGCGGCACCTCCCCGGAGAAGGGCTTTGATTGCAGCGGGCTGGTATGGTTTACCCACCACAACGCGGGCATTCCGGTGCCCCGGACCACTACCACCCAGAGTCAGGGTGCCCGGCGGATTTCAACAGATGCACTGACCCCGGGGGATCTGCTGTTCTTTCGCACCGGCCGTGCCGGCCCCGGCCATGTGAGCATCTACATCGGTGACGGACGCTTCGTGCATGCCCCTTCCAGCGGACGGCCCGTCACCACGGAAGATCTGGATCATCCCTACTGGAGCCGGCGGTTCCTGCATGCCGGCCATTTCTACTCACCCTGAAGGAGCGCCCGACCATGATGCCGCTATCCATCCGTACCCTGTGCCTCGTCCTGCTGAGTGCTTCGGCCCTGAGCCTGCCCGCCCAGGCCGTGGAACCAAGGGTCGCGAATGAGCACCTGAAGGTCTACAGCATCGGGGGTGACTATGCCCTGTACCGGGAGGCCGTGGAGATGGCCATCATCGACCGGGGCATCGTCATCAACAACGTGGCCCACATCGGTCCCATGCTCTCCCGCACCGGGGCGGACATCGGGGGGGAAGCAATCTTTCTGCACGCCGAGGCCCTGGAGTTCTGCAGTGCCCTGCTGTCGCGGCGCATGATGGAGGCCGAACCCCATCACATCGTCTTCTGTCCCTACGTCATCAGCGTGTACGAACTGGCGGATGAGCCGGGCACCATCCACCTGGCCTACCGGCGTCCCACCCTGCTGGGGGACGCCCGATCCCGGGAGGCCCTGGAAGCGGTGGATACCTTGCTGGACGAGATCGTGCGGGAAGCGCTGGCGTTCTAAGCGGTGTCGGTATGGACAGTCGGGCAACGGCACCGGATACTGTCGGCATCACTGGATCCCCCCTCCGGAGGGCTCATGGATCGGCTCAGCCCCCGCATCAGCCTGGCCATTGGCGCACCCATCATCGCTTTCATGGTGATAGCCGGGATGGCACTCTTTGACCGACAACAGTTCAGCCATGATGTGTCCCAGGGCCTGGCTGCCGCCGGTCTCGCCCTGGAAGGCAAGCGACTGATTCACGCGCTGCAGGCGGAACGAGGCAGCTCCGTGGGCTTTCTGAGCGCCCGGGACAACGATTTCCAGATCATTCTGGAAGAGGCGCGTCAGAGTACGGATGCCGTCATGGCGCGTTTCATACCCCTGGCAAGACAATCCCCGGATATCGAAGACCCCGTCCTTCAGCAACTGATGGGAAGGCTGCTGGCCGATCTGGATCACCTGGAAAACCACCGCATCGAAGTGGACCACCTCGGGCTGGAGCCTATCGAGGCGCTGCTCCTTTACAACCGCCTGGTGGAGGCGATGATCCTGATCGCCACCCATATCCCCGAGACACTGCCCGACGCGGATATCCGCAAACTCATCACGGCGTACCGGCCATTGCTCCTCCTCAAAGAGTATTCGGGTCTTGAACGGGCACTGGGCAGTGCCTGGCTGGGCGCACGGGCACCGGATTCGCTGGTGTTCCAGCATTATGTCGGCGCGGTTGCCATTCAGGGCAATCATCGCGGCCAGTTCATGGCGCTCGCCCCACCCCATCTGGCCGACCTCCTCGTCACCATCGAGGCCCAGCCGGCCAATCAGGAATTGCTGGCCACGCGCGCGGCCATCCTCAATTACGGCGTGGCGGCCAAACCCGAATATCTGAGCGCCATCCGCTGGTTCAGAATCACCACCGAACGGATCAATGCCCTGCTGGAACTCGAGATAACTCTGACCGGAGAAATCATGACCAAGGCCGGGAACGCCCGGAAGCGGGCTCAGCATGAGGTGATTATCCTGCTGATCACGATTCTGTTGCTGATGGGTCTGAGCCTGGGACTATCGGTCGCCATTGCCCGCGATCTCATCCACCGATACAGGATGTATCAGGCGTCCATGGATCGGATCGCTCATATGGCCCGTCATGACCCCTTGACGGACCTGCCCAATCGACGTTACTTCACCGAACTGCTGGAGCAAAGGCTACAATCCGCCACGTCGACACAAATCCCATGCAGCCTTTGCCTGCTGGACCTCAAGGGATTTGCAGACCTGAACCGCATTTGGGGTGAGTCGGTGGCGGACCAGGTGCTGACTCAGGTGACCGACAACATCAGGGCCATCACCCCTGCGGAGACACTGCTGGCCCGGATCTATGGTGACCAGTTCGCCCTGTTCATCGAGCACCGTTTGGGTTCGCAGGACTCGGTGGCCTTTGCGGAACAGATTCTTAAAGCACTGGGCTCCCCCCTGCAGGTGGGACAAAGGCGGATCGACGTGACCGGCAAGGCCGGCCTGATAACCTGCCCCCCCTACCCCGAACATGCCGCGGAACTGCTCGCCTTGGCCGCCTTCGCGCTGGAGCATGCCAAATCCGACCACCGCCGGAATATCCGGTCGTATGAGCCGGCGATGCTGGCCAATCACACCACCCTCAAGCAGTTGGACAAGGACCTGGAAAAAGGACTTAAAGAAGGCCAGTTCAGCCTGCACTACCAACCCAAGATTGATCTGGAAACCGGCCGTATCGTCAGTGTGGAGGCGCTGCTGCGGTGGCAGCACCCTGACCGGGGAAACGTGCCCCCGGACATGTTCATCCCCAGAGCCGAGGCCAACGGCACCATCATTGAAATTGGGGATTATGTTCTGCACGAGGCATGCCGACAGGCCCGGCACTGGCGGGAACACGGTCACCCGACACTGACCATGGCGGTCAACCTGTCCACCGTACAGATCTACCAGGCAGACCTGCTGGAAAGGGTGGAAAAAGCGCTGGCACAGTCGGGGTTGCCCGCCGCAGCCCTGGAACTGGAGCTGACTGAAGGTGGCCTGATGGAAGATATGGACACCGCGGCCTCCGTGCTGCAGCGACTGGTGGGACTGGGTATCTCGCTGTCCGTGGATGACTTCGGCACCGGTTATTCGTCCTTGGCTTATCTGCGACGTTTCCCGGTGGACACCTTGAAGCTCGACAAGCGTTTCGTGCAGGACCTGGAATCAGGGGGCGATGAGGAAGGGGAAACCGTTGCCGAGGCAGTGTTGGCCATGGCCAGGAGTCTGTCTCTGATCTGCGTGGCGGAAGGTGTCGAGACCCCGGCACAGGCCGCCTGGCTCAAGGCCCGAGGGTGCCAGCAGGCGCAAGGATACCTTTACGGCCGACCACTACCGCCGGAGCAGTGCGAAAGGCTGTTCAGCCCGGAAACGGGAGCGTCCCATTCCGACGAGCCGTAACGACTGCCCCCATGAGCAACCGCTACGGCTCGGGACGTGCGGCTATCTCACGGGACGTTCACGCAAGGCCGCAACCCCCTCCGGGACACGGCGATCAGCCCCCAGTAGCGCCGGCAGCTCTTCCATCTCTTCCGTCATGAGCTGATCGCCATCCATCCAGGGCGGCGGATTGCCCGGCCACATCTCCAGGGTCCGGGCCAGGGTGGGCGCCTCCAGGCCGGAGACGAGATCGGCCATGGCATCCTGCGCCACGGGCGTCTGCAGGGTCAGCGCCAGTCCGGTCAGCATGACCAGACCTCCCATCAGAAAGGAACGGTCACCGGACAGGGCATGGGAACGGGAATGGATTCGGTCAGACATGATACCGGCCTCAGGCTTGATTCTTCTGCAGGGTATGGCCTTTTCAGACGTCGATTCAAGACAAAAATTCAACATCGCACGGCTTCAGGTCCCGATCCGACGGCGCACGAACCGAAGCATGCCGCCCAACAGAGGGATCTGATCGTAGAGATATTCCGCCGTATCCCAGTAGTCGATATGACTGAAGACCTTGCCCTCGTCGTTGAACAGTACACGACTGATGCCGTCCACATCCAGTGACATCCGGCCGTCGGCGCCCTCGTCCCGATCCATGAAACGCCAGTGGAAAAAGGCCGTATTGCCCTGCGTGGCCCAGCAATGCACATAGAAACGAGGGGCCGGGCACTGGCGGAACATGTGCCGAAACACCGCGGCAATCTGCTCCAGCCCGGTCACGTCATTGAACGGGTCTTTGAACCGGGCATCCGGCGCGAAGAACTCATCCAGCCGCTGCAGATCCGGCTCCTTGAGTTGGGTAAAAAAATCGGCATACCGCCGCGCCCATCCATCCATTTGTTCGCTCATCGGCTGTCCACCATGCGTCGGGTCAATGCCAGAAAGAGGCGATGGGGCATCATTCTGAGGGTTTTCATGATCAAGGCAAAGGGGCGCGGGAAACTGATTTCAAACCCTTTGCCCTCCAGCCCCTTCATGATGGCATCCACGGCAGCCTCCGGCTCCATGAGAAAGGGCATGTGGAAGCGGTTCTTGTCGGTCATGGGCGTCTTCACGAAACCGGGGTTGATCACCCGCAACTGCACCCCCTTCATGGCCAACTCCGGCTGCAGGGACTCGGCCATATTGATCACCGCGGCCTTCGAAGCGCCATAGGGAGCGGCCCTGGGTAGTCCACGATATCCGGCCAGGCTGGCGGTCACCAGGATCTGGCCCTCTGCACGTGACAGCATGGAAGGCATTACCGCCGCCAGTCCGTTCACCACGCCCAGGTAGTTGACCTCGATGAGGCGACGGAACAGAGCGGGATCGAAGTCCTCCAACGCCATGGGCTCGTAGTCACCGGCGTTGAGGATGGCGACCTGGATGGGACCCATCCGGGATTCAATCCGGGCGACCACATCGGCCAGTCCCCGGGTATCGGTGACGTCTCCCGGGAAGGCCTTGATGGCACCGGGTACCGAAGACTGGTCCGCCAGCGCCTGCAGACGTTCGGCGCTGCGAGAGGTCACCGCCACGTGCCGACCGGTGGCAGCCAGGCGCAGGGCCAGGGCCTTGCCGATGCCGGTACTGGCGCCCACCAGCCAGACCACCGACTGTGGGGTTACCGTCCGAGTCTGATGCGTCATCGCTATTCTCCTGTCGCCCAAAGGTCTACACAAAAATTATACAACGGTTGTACAATCCTGCAGATGAACCTTGCTCCGCCCCCCCGCCTGCGCCTGCCCGCTTCCGACGAAGGCGGACTCTATCCCATCCGCACCGTGTCTTCGGTCACCGGTGTCAACGCGGTGACCCTGCGGGCCTGGGAACGACGCCACGGGTTGATCATGCCGCAGCGGACACCCAAGGGACACCGGCTTTACAGCATGCAGGACATCGAACGCATCCAGCAGATACTGGCCTTGCTGGAACAGGGAATTTCCATCAGCCGGATTCATGGCGTGCTGTCACAGGACCCGCCCCCGGCCGCCCCACCGTCATCCCCTCCTGTTGCCCTGAAGGCACCGGCGTCCCGGGTCACGGCGGATGTCTGGCAGGATTACCGCTACCGGATGGAGCATGCGGTACGGCATTTCAGCACCCGCGGCCTGGAAAAGGTCTACGGTGATGCCGTGTCCTTGTTCCCCCCCCAGCACGTGATCATCCGCCTGATACACCCGCTGCATCTGGACCTGGCGCAGAAAACGAACCAGGGCGGCCCGGCAGAAGCGGAACATCGGTTCTTTCAGGCCTGGGCTTTCCATGCCCTCTGCACCCGCCTTCGTCATGAGTTGCACCACGGCACCGGTCCCGTGCTGGGTATCGCCCCCCTCCCCCATGAAACCGATCATCTGGAACTGCTCATACTGTCCCTGCTGCTCATCATCCAGGGGCTGCAGGTGGTCAGGTTTTCAGGCCCGCTGTCACTGTCATCCCTGGGGACGGTATCCCACCGGGCCGCCCTGGCGGGCATGGTCCTGTCGGGGCGGCCTCCAAAAAATACCGCACAAGTTGAGTCATGGGCCATCGCTCTGAATATCCCGGTCTTCCTGGCCGCGACAGGGGCCGAGAAAGGGCCGGACACATGGCGCGGCCTCAGTGTGTACCTGCTGCCCGAAGACCCGCAGGCGGCCGCCGAACAGATCAGCCGCCGACTCCACTCCCGGAACTCGGTCGTGCAAGGCCCATGAAGCCCATCCTGCTGTGGCTGCGCCGGGATCTGCGCCTGGCCGACAACCCGGCCCTGTCCCACGCCCTGCGGACAGGGCGGCCGGTGATCCCAGTCTATATCCATGCACCGGAGGAAGAGGCTCCCTGGCCCCCCGGGGCGGCCTCCCGCTGGTGGCTGCACCACAGCCTGGCGGCCCTGTCCCGATCCCTGGAGGGGCTGGGTTCGCGCTTGATCCTGCGCCGGGGATCCAGTCTTGCGAGCCTCCGCCAGTTGATCGACGATACCGATGCCGATCAGGTGATCTGGAACCGCTGCTATGAACCGGCCCTGATCGAACGGGACCGCCGGATCAAGGCAACGCTCAAGGATCAGGGGCTGCAGGTGGAGAGCTTTAACAGTGCCCTGCTGTTCGAACCCTGGACGGTCAGCAACAAAAGCGGCGAACCCTACCGGGTGTTCACCCCCTTCTGGAAGGCCTGTTGCGCCATGGGGTTGCACGATGACGTGGAAGCCGCCGCGGGGTCCATCACACCGCCGGCACGCTGGCCCGACACCGTGCCCCTGGATCAATTGGAACTGCTGCCCCGCGTCCCCTGGGACCAGGGCATGGCCGCCTGCTGGCAGCCGGGCGAGGACGGTGCCCACCAGGCACTGAAAACCTTCCTGACCGGCCCCATCCTGACCTACAAGACCGACCGGGACCTGCCGGGACAACCCGGCACCTCGCGGCTGTCTCCCCATCTGCATTTCGGGGAGATCGGCCCAAGACAAGTGATCCGGGCCTGCCGGCACCTGTCGGCCCAGGGAGCGGGCGCCGTCGGCACCGCCTCGGTGGAGGCCTTCATGCGGGAGGTCGGCTGGCGTGAATTTGCCTTCCACCTGCTGTTTCATTTTCCTCATACCCCCGAACAGCCGCTGGATGGACGCTTTGCGGACTTTCCCTGGCGTGACATCCGGGACTACGCAGCGGATCTGGAGGCCTGGCGGCAGGGCCGTACCGGTATCCCTCTGGTCGACGCCGGGATGCGGGAACTGTGGCAGACCGGCTGGATGCACAACCGGGTACGGATGATCACCGCCTCGCTGCTGGTCAAGAACCTGCGTATTCCTTGGCAGGTCGGGGCACGCTGGTTCTGGGACACCCTGGTGGATGCGGATCTGGCCGCCAATACCCTGGGCTGGCAATGGGTCGCGGGTTGCGGGGCCGACGCAGCCCCCTACTTTCGGGTATTCAATCCGGTGCTGCAGGGGGAGCGTTTTGACGGCCAGGGAGACTATGTCAGGCGCTGGGTGCCGGAGCTGAAGACATTGCCGGAGCGGTATCTGCAGGCGCCCTGGACCGCCCCTGCCGGCCTGGTGCCGAAGGATTACCCGCGCCCCCTGGTTGACCTGGGGGAGAGCCGCAAGGCGGCCCTGGCGGCATGGGAGCAGCTCAAGGGCCTCTCGCGGTCCGGGATATCGGGGATGCCCTGAACCCGTCATTCCCGCGCAAGCGGGAATCCAGTCATGGGCTGAAAATACTGGGCTCCCGCTTTCGCGGGAGTGACGAAAGGGGAGCCGGAGAGCGGCGCAAGGGAACCGGAGAGCGGCGCAAGGGAACCGGGAGCGACGCAAGGGAACCGGGGGTGGCGCAAGGGGGGGAATTGTTCAGTGTTTCCCGTGGATACCCTTCCCCCTTGCAGGAGAAGGGCATGGGTGAGGATGGGTCTGCTCAGCCGCGTCGGATCAGATCCATGAACTCCGACCGGGTACGGGCATCATCCCGGAAGGTGCCCAACATCACCGAGGTCACCATAGTGGAGTTCTGCTTTTCCACCCCCCGCATCATCATGCACATATGGCGCGCCTCCGCCACCACGGCCACACCCTTGGCCTCGGTCACGTCCATGACGGCCTGAGCGATCTCCCGGGTCATGCTTTCCTGAATCTGCAACCGACGGGCGAACATGTCCACGATACGCGCCACCTTGGAGAGACCCAACACCTTGCCGTTCGGGAGGTAGGCCACATGGCATTTACCGATGATAGGCAGCAGGTGATGCTCGCACAGGGAATACAGCTCGATATCCTTCACCAGCACCATCTCGTCGCTGCCGGAGGCGAACAGGGCACCATTGACCAGTTCATCCACCGACTGATGATAGCCCTGAGTCAGGTACTGCATGGCCTTGGCGGCGCGCAGCGGCGTACCCTTGAGACCCTCACGTTCGGGATCCTCCCCCAGGCCCACCAGCATCTTGCGGTAATGGTCCGCCAGAGCATCGGCCGACATCAGCTTGAGCGGGGCTTTCATGGCGCCGTCTCCGGCGATCTGTGCAACTGTCTTCATGGTCTTGATCTCCTGATGATTCATGAAAGACCACCCCCGCAGGAGGTGGTACGCTGCCCTTTCCGGCCTTGCTGATGCGGGCCTCCAGTGTTTTAGCAGCTATGCTGCACCATGGGGGCATGGACGGTATGGGCGTCGCCGGCACTGACCAGGAACGATCCGGAAGCACCGAATGTCGAACCTCTCTGTCAGGTCCTGCCGGAAAATGCCCAGGCCGTGCAAAATCGCCCCGTCATTGCTTGTACAGTATTTTACAAGCTTTGTACATATAATGTATAAGAATAATTCCAGATCAGAGGAACTGAACCCATGGCCCATGAACGTATCGCCGTTGTTGGTGCAGGCATTGCCGGACTGGCCGCCGCCTGGCTGCTGTGCCGTCAATACGATGTGACCCTGTTCGAAAAGAACGATTACATCGGCGGACACACGCACACAGTGGACATTCCGGGCCGCGATGGCCCCCGCGGCGTGGATACGGGCTTCATGGTGTTCAACCATCGCAACTACCCTCACCTCACCGCGCTGTTCCAGCATCTGGGGATCACCAGTCAGCCCACCGACATGTCCTTCGCCGCCTCAGTGGGCAACGGGCGCCTGGAATACGCCGGCTCGGACCTGAACTCCGTGTTTGCCCAACGCCGCAATCTCACCAATCCGCGTTTCCTGCGCATGCTGGCGGACATCCTGCGCTTCAACCGAGCCGCCAAGCGCCTGTTGCAGGCGGGCAGCAGTACGGACATGACGCTGGGGGGGTATCTGCTCAACGAGGGCTATGGACCCGGCTTCCGGGATGACTATCTCCTGCCGATGGCGGCGGCCATCTGGTCCTGTCCCACCCACAAGATGCTGGATTTCCCGCTACTCTCCTTCCTGAACTTCTTTGCCAATCACGGCCTGCTGGATCTGCGCGATCGCCCCCAGTGGCATACCGTCACCGGAGGCAGCCGGGAATACGTGAGAAAGATGCTCAAGGCTCTGCCGGAGAATGTCCACGTGGCCCGCCGGGTGGTGGCGGTACAGCGTCAGGAGACACAGATCCGATTGATCACCGATGACGGCGCTGAGGCCTTCTTCGATCAGGTGGTATTCGGCTGCCATGCCGACGATACCCTGGGCATGCTGGAAGCGCCCACGGAGGATGAAGTCCGCATCCTGGATGCTTTCCACTACCAGTCCAACCGAGCCATCCTGCATACCGACACCCGCCTGATGCCGAAGCTGCGCAAGGTCTGGTCCTCGTGGAACTACCTGGCCCGCCACCGTCTGACCGATGCGCCGGTCAACGAAGTCTCCGTCACCTACTGGATGAATCGCCTCCAGGCCCTGGATGAGCCGGAGGAGTATCTGGTCAGCCTCAACCCCCTGGAAGAACCCCTGCCGGAGAAGGTGATAAAGGAGATCATCTATCACCACCCGGTCTTCGACCAGGGCGCCATGGCGGCTCAGCGGGCCTTGCCCACGATCCAGGGTCGTGACCGCCTGTGGTTCTGCGGCGCCTGGACCGGCTACGGCTTCCATGAAGACGGGCTGCGCTCCGCCCTGCAGGTGGCGGGCCAGCTCGGTGTCATACCGCCCTGGACCACGGCACTCCAGTCCGAAAATACCCTGCCGGTGTGTACCTTGCCCCAGGTCGAGGCAGTCTGAGGCATGACGCAACCTGACCGTCTTTACCGTACCCGGGTCATGCACCGGAGGCTGTTCCCGGTGGAATACCGTTTCACCTATCGGGTCTTTAGCCTGCTGGTGGACGTGGACAAACTGGACGACCTGAACCGCTCCCTGCGCCTGCTCTCGGTCAACCGTTTCAACCTGCTGGGTCTGAATGCCCGCGACCACGGACCACGAGACGGTTCCCCCTGGCGTCCGTGGGTAGATGCCTGTCTGGGCCGTGCCGGAATCGATCTTGAGGGGGGGCAGGTGCAGCTCCTGTGTTTTCCCAGGGTGCTCGGGTATACCTTCAATCCGCTGAGCCTGTGGTACTGCCGGCACCGGGACGGTAGCCTGCGGGCCGTGATCTGCGAGGTCAGCAATACCCTCGGTGACCATCACCATTATCTCCTGCACGCCGACGGCGCCCCCATGGCATGGCCGGTGCGCGCCTCCCAGGACAAGCTGTTCTACGTCTCCCCCTTCATCGAAATGGATGCGCGTTATCAGTTCCGGCTGTCGGAGCCCGATGAGGCATTGAATGTCTTGATTCACGAATACCAGGATTCCCGACTCATGCTGTCCGCGGCCCAGACCGGCCATGCCCGCCCCCTCACCGATGGTGAGCTGCTCAAGGCGACGGCGGCCGTCCCCTTCATGACGCTGAAGGTGCTCGCCGCCATCCACTGGCATGCCCTGAAAATCTGGTGGAAGGGCGGACAGTACTACAGCAAGCCGACGCCGTCCTGAAGAGGAGAAGCACCGATGTCCCTGGAACAGACACCCACCCAAGGCAGTACCACTCTCGCGTCCCGCGTCCCCTCCCTGGGGCTGCGGTTGCTGCTGCGCCATCTTCGGCACCTGCATCTGGGGGATCTGACCATCGAAACACCGGATGGTCATCGCTGGACCATCGAAGGCAGGCACCCCGGGGGCAGCGGTGAGATCCGTATTCACCGTCCGTTCGCGCTGGTGCGACGCATGATCACCCGGGGGTTGGTGGGATTCGGCGAAGGCTACATGGTGGGCGACTGGGACAGCCCGGATCTGCCGGCCCTGCTCAACATGGGGGCGGTGAATCAACCCCACATTCCTCAACTGGTCAATGGGTCAAGGCCGGCCCATCTCTGGGATAGCCTGCGCCATCGCCTGCGAGGCAACAGCCGTCCCGGCAGCCGCCGCAACATCGCCTTTCATTATGACTTGGGCAACGACTTCTACCAGCTGTGGCTGGACGCCACCATGACCTACTCCGCGGCCCTGTTCGAGCAGCCGGAAGAGTCCCTGGAGACAGCCCAGGAACGCAAGTACGCCCGACTGTTGGAGCGCCTGGAGGCCCCGCCCGGCGCGCATATCCTCGAGATCGGCTGCGGCTGGGGCGGTTTTGCCGAACATGCGGCCCGGCAGGGCTACCGGGTGACCGGCATCACCCTGTCCCGGGAACAACTGGACTACGCCCGCCGACGCATGCAAGCGGCCGGGCTGTCGGACCGGGTGGAACTGCGGCTGCAGGACTACCGTGACCTGAACGAACAGTTTGACCATGTGGTTTCCATCGAGATGTTCGAGGCCGTGGGGGAACGTTGGTGGCCCACCTGGTTCCAGACCGTGCGGCAATGCCTGCGTCCCGGCGGCCGAGCCGCCGTCCAGATCATCACCATCGATGTCAAGGCCTTCGACTACTATCGCAGCCATGCGGACTTCATCCAGCTCTACATCTTCCCCGGGGGGATGCTGCCCTCGGTGCCGGCGTTCGAGCAGGCCGCAAGCGATGCAGGCCTGCAGATCAGGGAGTCCGCCTTCTTCGGTCAGGACTATGCAGATACCCTGCACCGCTGGTACCAACAGGTCTGCGAGCAGGCACCGGTCATCCTGGGCCTGGGCGGTTATGACCAGCGCTTCCTGCGCACCTGGTGTTTCTATCTGGCCTATTGCGAAGCCGGGTTCCGCTCCCGCAACACGGACCTGATGCACGCCGTCCTGGAGGCCCGATGACATGGCGCGGCAGGGTTTTGCGGCCCGGTGCGGGCGAGCAATCGCCCTTCTCATTCTCCTTCTGACACTGACGGGGTGCAGCATGAAACCCGAAGACTATGCGAACACCACACCGGCCCTGAATCTGGAGGCCTATTTCACCGGCGACGTGCGCGCCTGGGGACTGTTCCAGGATCGCTTCGGCAAGGTCAGGCGACAGTTCACGGTGGATATCCGGGGGTATGTGGAAGATGACGAACTGGTGCTGGAAGAGGACTTCGTCTACCTGGACGGTGAAAAGGACCGGCGGGTCTGGCGTCTGCGACGTCTTGACGAGCACACCTATGAAGGGCGCGCCGCCGATGTGGAGGGGGTGGCCGTCGGCAAGCTCTACGGTCAGGCCTTCAACTTCCGTTACGTGCTGAACCTGCCCATCGGCACCCGAGTGGTGAAGGTGAACTTTGACGACTGGATGTTCATGCACGAGGACGGAGTAATGGTGAACCGGGCCGTGATGAGCAAGTTCGGCATCCGCCTGGGGGAAGTAACGCTGTTCTTCCAGAAGCAGGACAGGGAACCGGAATCTGCGTGAAATGGAAAAACCGCGCAGTCGCTCCCTCTGTGCCGTCGCTCCCGCGAAAGCGGGAGCCCAGACTCTTTCAACCCACCACCTGGATTCCCGCTTTCGCGGGAATGACCGATCCGGAACATCCACGGTTTTTTTGACACAGACCAAGCTTCCGGGCTAGCCCTTGGCACCACAATGTTGGATACTACCGCCCGTTATATTCCGTTATATTTGTAAGCCCATCAGGAATGGCGACACACATTCTTGCCGGGATCTTGGGTGGCGAATTGGTTTCCGCCACCTCCTGAGGCACAGACCAGGATCGGGCCATGTACCCGCGGCTGCGCCCCATGATGTAACCATCGCGAGACGTTAGGAGAAGACCGGAATGAAAAAACAAGACCTCAGCCGCAGAAGCTTTCTGAAGTTCGGTGCCGCCGGCCTGGCCGCCATCCCTGTCGTAAGCATGGGTATCAGCACCGCTGCTGCTGCCGAGCGCCTGGATGAAAGTGCCCCCGAGGCCCAGGCCCTGAACTACAAGCACGACGGCGCCAGCGTGGATCACCCCTCCCACGCCGCTGGCCAGAAGTGCATCAACTGCCTGCTGTACACCGACCCCACCGCCACCGAGTGGGGCGGTTGCGCCGTGTTCCCCAACAAGCTGGTGAACGCCAACGGCTGGTGTACCGCCTACGTGGCTCGCGGCTGATCAGGCCACGACTGTTGATGGTGTAGGCGACCTTTGCAGGGCGCCATGCAGTAAAGACCCGCCCCGTGCGGGTCTTTCTGTTTTCGGGGAATCTTCCCGCCCCGGAGCAGTCGGAACAGACAGACTGCCCTGCCCGGAGACCCGCCAATGACACCACCGTCCGCCGGACGACTGCGCAAAGCCCTGGTGCTGGCGCTGGCCCTGCTCCTGCCCGGCATCACCGGGGCCGGCGTCCCCACCGCCCGGGTGATTGCCCTGGAACATCGTTCGGCCGAGGAGATCCTGCCCCTCATCAAGCCCTTGCTGGGACCCCGGGATGTGGTCACCGGCAGCGGCTTTCAGCTCATCGTCCGTGCCCGCACCCAGACCCTGGCGGAGATCCGTCAGGTGGTCGCCGACCTGGACACGCCACCCCGCAATCTGTACATCAGCGTCCGCAGGGGAGAGGCCGGTCACGGCAGTGACACCGCCCGCATCACCCGCCGCACCACCACCGACCGGGGCGGGGACTACCAGACCCTGAGGGTCCTTGAAGGGCATGTCGCCTTCATTCGCAGCGGCGAGTCGATACCCGTGGGCAGTCAGCGCCTGATTTCCATGCCCGGCGGCCTTGCCCTGGAGCAAACGGTGGAATACCGGGACCTGGGGCGAGGCTTTCTGGTCCGTCCTCGGCTGCTGTCCGCAGGTAGGGTTCACCTGGACATCCGCACCGTATTCGAGCGTCAAAGCCCGACCGGCGGCGGGCGTCTGGATCTGCAGGCCGTCGACAGCACGCTTTCCGGCCCGGTGGGCGAATGGATATCCCTGACCCATACCGGCACCAGCGGCAGAGAGGACGCCGCCCGCATCACCGGCACCCGACGTCAGCAGGACTGGCAGGATATGCCGCTCTTCGTGCGCGTGGACGTGATCCACGACTGAAACCGTCGTCCCGGCCCATGACCGCCGTGATTGACGCCCGTCCCCCCCCCCGCCTACTATGCCTACCGACGATTGCGCCGGATTCCCTTCCTTCATGACCTATTGCCTTGCCATCACCCTCGACGACGGACTGGTATTCGCTTCCGATTCCCGCACCAATGCGGGAGCAGACCAGGTCTCCATGTACAGCAAGATGCACACCTTCGAACTGGAGAAGGAACGCGTCTTCGTACTGCTGACTGCGGGCAATCTGGCCACCTCCCAGGCAGTCCTGTCCCGTATCAAGCGGGACATTGAGGACGAAGCCGAGGAAAGCCTGCATTCGGTACGGGGTCTGTCGGATGCCGCCGCCTACCTGGGGCGCATCAATCGGGAAGAACGGGAAAAGCATGACGAGACCCTGACCAAGGCGGGTTTCAGCGCCGATGCGTCCTTCATCCTGGGCGGACAGATCGGGCGGCAGACACCGGAGATCTACCTCGTCTATCCACAAGGCAACTTCATCACCACCTCCAGCCACACCCGCTTCCTGCAGATCGGCGAAAGCAAGTACGGCAAGCCCATCCTGGACCGTATCATCGCCCGGGAGACCCCGCTGGGGGATGCCGCACGCTGCGCCCTGGTATCCATCGACTCCACCATGCGCTCCAATGTCACCGTGGGTCCCCCCATCGAAATGATCGTCTACGAGCGCGATGCCCTGACGTTCGAACATTATCTGTGCCTGGACGCGGACGACGAGTATCTGATGGATCTCAAACGCGCCTGGGATGACAATATCCGGCACGCCTTCCAGGATCTGCCCCGGTTCGACTGGGAGGCCTCCCGCCGCAGCCGACACCGGGGCAGCCAGTTGACCACCACGGGCAAACCCGGCAAGAAGCCCGGGAAAAAGTCCTGAGACGCACCGCGTTCGGTCAACACCTCCCCCAATTTGCTGAAATCCTGACCTATATCCGTTCAAACCCGCGTTGATCGGCTATTTTCGCTGTCATCCGCACCGTTTTTATTTCGCATGTCGACGGCATGTGGGTAAACTGCGCAGCAGACTTTTTGCGCTGCAACAAAAAGTTATTTGATCATAACCAAAGTCAACCTGATAGAGGGGAGGTCCATGGACCAAAGTACGATCGATCGTATCAAGGCGGATCCCAATTTCCAGCAGCTCGTCAAGAAGCGGTCAAGGCTGGCCTGGGGACTGAGCGCACTCATGCTGTTGGTGTATTACGCCTTCATCATGCTGGTGGCTTTTGCACCGTCCGTGCTGTCCATCCGTCCCTTCGGTGACAGCATCGTCACCCTGGGCGTGCCCATGGGCGTGAGCATCATCGTGTTTGCCTTCCTGCTCACCGGCATCTATGTCTACAAGGCCAACACCGAGTTCGACAAACTGAGTGAAAAAGTAAGGGAGCTTGCCAAATGAAAGTCCTGCTAGCCCTGTCTTTCGCGGCATTGCTCATGGCTTCGGCCAACGCCTACGCGGGGGATGGCATCAGCTATGCCTCCACCATCATGTTCCTGGTCTTCGTGGTCGCCACCATGGGCGTCACCTACTGGGCGGCCCGGCGCACCAAGACCGCCTCCGACTTCTACACCGCGGGCGGCGGCATCACCGGTTTCCAGAACGGCCTGGCCATCGCCGGCGACTACATGTCCGCAGCCTCCTTCCTGGGGATCACCGCGCTGGTCTATACCTCCGGCTTCGATGGCCTGATCTACTCCATCGGCTTTCTGGTGGGCTGGCCGGTGATCATGTTCATCATGTCCGAACGCCTGCGCAACCTGGGTAAGTTCACCTTCTCCGACGTGGTGTCCTTTCGCTTTCAGCGCACCCCGATCCGCGTGTTCTCGGCCTTTGCCGGCATCACCATCGTCCTGCTCTACCTGATCGCCCAGATGGTGGGCGCGGGCGCCCTGATCCAGACCCTGTTCGGTCTGAGCTTTGAAGTGGCCGTGGTCATCGTGGGCATGCTGATCATTGCCTACGTGACCTTCGGCGGCATGCTGGCCACCACCTGGGTGCAGATCATCAAGGCGGTGCTGCTGCTCTCCGGTGCCACCTTCATCGCGGTGATGGCCCTGTACCTGTCCGGCTTCAGCCTGGAGACCCTGTTCCGTACCGCAGCGGAGACCCACCAGAAAGGTGAAACCATCTTCGATGTGGGCGGCCTGGTGAGCGACCCGATCTCCGCCATCTCCCTGGGTATCGCCCTGATGTTCGGTACCGCCGGCCTGCCGCATATCCTGATGCGCTTCTTCACCGTGCCCAGCGCCAAGGAAGCCCGCAAGTCCGTGTTCTATGCCACCGGCTTCATCGGCTACTTCTATGTGCTGACCTTCATCATCGGCATGGGTGCCATCGCCTTCGTGATGGGCAACCCGGCCTACTTCGACGAAGCCGGCAACATGCTGGGTGGTTCCAACATGCCCGCGGTTCACCTGTCCCATGCCCTGGGCGGCGACCTGTTCCTGGGCTTCATCTCCGCCGTGGCCTTCGCCACCATCCTGGCGGTGGTAGCCGGTCTGACCCTGGCCGGTGCCTCGGCCATCTCCCATGACCTGTACGCCAGCGTGATCAACAAGAAGGCCACCAGTCAGCAGGAGATGCGGGTGTCCCGCGTGGCCACCCTGGTGCTGGGCGTGATCGCGGTGCTGCTGGGAATCACCTTCCAGAGCCAGAACATCGCCTTCCTGGTGGGCCTGGCATTCACCATTGCCGCTTCCACCACCTTCCCGGTGCTGATCATGTCCATGTACTGGGGCGGCATGACCACCCTGGGCGCGGTACTGGGCGGCACCCTGGGCCTGATCTCGGCCGTGGTGATGGTGGTCCTGGGTCCGAACGTGTGGGTGCAGGTGCTGGGTAATGAACAGGCCATCGTGCCCTACAGCAACCCGGCGCTGTTCACCGTGACCATTGCCTTCCTGGGCATCTGGATCTTCTCCCTGCTTGACAAGTCCAAGCGGGCGGCGGTGGACAAGGCGCTGTTCGAAGCTCAGTACATCCGTGCCCAGACGGGTATCGGCATCGACAAGGCCTCGCAGCACTAAGGCGGCCACCATGAAGCCCTTCTCCCCGCTCCGGGGAGAAGGGCTTTTTTGTGCCCGTCTTACCCTTCCCGCACCACGTCCACCCGGACTTCCAGGGCGTGGGAATCGCCGCCGCCGAACAGCACGCCCTTGACCGGCGTCACATCCGTATAGTCCCGTCCCCAGGCCAGGGTAATATGCCGATCCATGGGGATCAGGTTGTTGGTGGGATCCAGGTCCAGCCAGCCCTCGCCCGGGATGTACACGGAAAACCAGGCATGGGAAGCATCGGCCCCTTCCAGCTTTTTCTGCCCCGGCGGCGGCAGGGTTTCCAGATAGCCGCTCACATAGCGCGCCGCCAGGCCATGACTGCGCAGACAGCCCAGCGCCAGGTGGGCAAAGTCCTGGCAGACCCCGCAGCGATGACGCATCACCATGGACAGCTCCGTGCTCACGGAAGTAAACCCCGGCCGATATTCGAAATCCTGAAAAATCCGCCCCATCAACTCCTCCACCGCCTCGCGCAGGGGTCGCCCCGGCAAGAGGGAGCGGGCCGCATAGTCATGCAACTCCGATAACAGCGGCACCTGGGGCGAAGGCAGCACATATTGACGGGCGTCCAGGGTCTCGGACGTGTTCTCCTGCAACAGCCGATCGCACACCGTTTCCCAGGCCTGCAGACCCCGTGGCTCCGCCCCGGAGGGCTGCAGGATCACCTGACTGCCGGCCGTGATCTCCAGTTCGCGATGGCTCTGCCGGATACTGAAGCAATGGACCCGGTTGCCGAAAAAATCCAGCCGCTCCGCCT
This sequence comes from Ectothiorhodospira lacustris, assembly GCF_022227845.1. GTDB lineage: Bacteria > Pseudomonadota > Gammaproteobacteria > Ectothiorhodospirales > Ectothiorhodospiraceae > Ectothiorhodospira > Ectothiorhodospira lacustris. The sequence goes on from NZ_JAJNQN010000007.1 coordinate 111,930, forward strand.
GGTAACCCGGTAGCGGTGACACCTGGATTTCCAGCGACTGCAGGGACTGAACGGCCGTGTCCCGGGGTGCCAGATGAAGCTCGTTGTGGCACAGGCTCACGGGACCGGGATAGTGGTAATGGGTGACATGCCGGATACGATACTTCATATCCCCGGTACCGGCAGATTGGAGACCAGCAGATGCTGGCTGCGTGTGAAATCAAAATAGGATCGGCTCAGGGCTTGAGAGGCGCTGCCGAGCAGGTGCTGCTGGCGTGCCAGACACTGATCCAGTGCCTGACGATGCCCCCCCTGCGCATCCGGCTGCGTCAATTCGCGCAACTGCAGGCGACGCAGTTCAGTGCGAGCCTCCAAGATCAGGCGCTCCGCCGGGGTCAGGCGCTCGTCCCGCTCAGTGCGCGGCATGGCCGCCCCGTGGCACTCCAGGGCCGCCAATTGAAAACCCAGGGAACGAGGGTTTCGCTCGTCGACCAGCAGGCTGTCCAGCAGGGCCTCCGGACGCAGTGCCTGGGGATCGGCGGCGGTGTTCTCGGCATAGTTAAGGACCGCTTCCAGCAGCGGCGGTTCGTCCTCCGGCGCACAGGGACGCACCAGGGTGGCCCGCAGCAGGCTGGTCAACAGCAGCCCCCGCTCCAGACGTCGCCCGGCGTCCAGGAAGACCCAGTTCAGGTGCCTGGGCGTGCTCTCCTGGGCCAGACCGGACATAGCCAGCAGGTGCGTGATGAGTTCATCCAGGTTGCGTGCCAGGTGTTCCGGATCATGGGGTCGCCACTGCCCCAGGGCATTGCTGCGCTCCTGCAGGCCCGAGATGACCCGCCAACTGTCACCGGAGATGCGGTCTCGCAACTCGTGACCGGCCCGCAACAGGGCCTGCAGGGTAAAACCCAGGCTACCGATGCGTTCACGATTGAGGATGAGTTCCAGTAATTCCGGTGCCGGATCGGCCAGGGCGGTCTCCGCCCCAGCCAGGACAAAACCGGGATACGTGGCCGTTAGATGAGTCAGTGCCCGCAGCAGGGTGCGCAGGGTGGCATCCCGGGTACCGATGGCACCGGACTCCCTCACCAGGCGGCGGCGCGTCAGCACCACCTGTATGAGCCGCAGGGTGCCCTCGGCCCGCTCCGCATAGCGCCCCATCCAGAACAGATTTTCCGCCACCCGCCCCGACAGCGATACCGGCGTACCCAGCCCGCCCACCATGGGCATGGCCCCCACCAGACCCAGTGACGGTTCGGCCTCGGAGGCCAGCACCCAGGTATCCTTGCTCACGCCGCCTGCCTGATTCGAGACCCAGGCGGCGCCCCGGGAACCGGCCACCCGGGACAGGCCGCCGGGCATCACCACGTAATCACCTTCCCGGGCACACAGGTAGGTCCGCAGCCAGCCACGACGGGGCTCCAGGTCCCCTGCCGGCCCCAAGGCCGGCAGGGTGGACAATTCCAGCCGTTCCTGGGCCACGAAACCACGAGGATTGGCATGGATGCGGTCCTTCAGGGCCTCACGCTCGGAACGGGAGAGCGTATCGCCGAACAGAGTGGCACTGCGGCCCGGCTCCAGATCGCGGATCACCAGCTGTTCCAGTCGGGACAGTACGTACTCCCGCTGCAGGGGGTCACCACACCACCAGGTTTCTACCGTGGACAGGATCAGGTCCTGCCCCAGCAGGTGGCGGGCAATGGCGGGCAGATAGGCCGACAGGGCCGGACACTCCAACACACCACTGCCCAGGGGGTTGACGATGGCCACCCGCCCCTGTCGCGCCACCTCCAAAAGACCCGCTACCCCCAGCCGGGAATCCTGACGCAGTTCCAGCGGGTCACAAAAGCTGTCATCCACACGACGCAGGATCACGTCCACCGGCTCCGGACCGTTCAGGGAGCGCAACCAGACCCGCCCTTCGGAAACCACCAGGTCCTGCCCCTGCACCAGGGTGTATCCCAGGTAACCGGCCAGGTACACATGCTCGAACCAGGTCTCGTTGAGGGGACCGGGGGACAGTAGCACCACCCGTGGGGCATCCGGCCCGGTGGCGGGCGAAGGCAACCCGATCAGACTTTGGCGCAGGGTCTGGAAGAAACGGGTGAGGCGATGGGCCTGGGCATCCCGATACAGGCTGGGGAACACCCGGGACAGGATCACCCGGTTCTCCAGGGCATACCCGGCCCCGGAAGGGGCCTGGGTACGGTCCCCCAGGACCACGAAATGTCCATCGGGACGGCGCACCAGGTCGGCCGCATACAGGGCCAGGGGATTGGGGACCTCGGGCAGACTGCCGACACAGGGACGCAGAAACCCCGGATACCCATAGATCAGTTCCAGGGGCAGCAGGCCCTTGCGGATCAGTTCGCGGGGACCATAAAGATCCTTGAGGATCAGGTTCAGAAGTTCCGCCCGCTGGATGAGGCCGGTCTCGATGACGGCCCATTCCTTGCTTTCCAGCACCATGGGCACCGGATCCAGCGGCCAGGAGCGCTCAGCCCCCTGAGGGTCGGAATAGACGTTGTAAGTGACCCCGCTTTCCCGCAGCAGGCGCCCGACATCCGCGGCCCGCTCCGCCAGCCCCTCCCGTCCCAACTGCGCCAAGGCCCCCATGATCGGCTCCCATTGCGGACGCAGGGCACCCTCGGGCGTGAGCAGCTCATCAAAGCGGTTCCCGGACAGGGCGTATTCCGGGGTCAACAGCGGCAGGGGCGCGTGGACAGCCATGAGGTAAGCCGGGCCGGGGCCCGGTCAGACAGCCCTGTCCAGACTGAACCAGGTGTCGGCGATCATGTCGTGCAATTCATTCATCTCCTGCTGGAGCTGGTCGATGAAGCGGTGCAGTTCATCTGCCTCCAGAAGCTTGTCGACGTTGGCTTCCATCACATGACGCCTGACCTGAATGGCCAGGCGCAAGGCGATCTCGTTGCGGGGCAGATTGGTCAGACTGATTTCCACCTCGCCCAGGGCATGGGCCACGGCACGGGGAAACTCGCGGTCCTGAAAGATGAATTTAAGCACATCCTCGCCATTGACCCGTCGCCGTACATGCTGGCGATACATCTGGAAGGCACTGAGGGACTTGAGGATATTCACCCACAGCAGGCTCTCGAACTGGGCCATGGCAGCCTCGTCCTGAGGATCGTTGCTCAACAGCCCCATGGCCCCCACATCCAGCAGGCGAGTGGTCATATCCGCCCGCTCCAGATTACGGCCGGCGCGAATGAAGTCATAGGCCGCGTCATGACTCATGGTGCCCGCCAACATGCCGGTAAGCTGCTGGCAATGGCTGATCACCTTGACCAGGTACTGATAGCGTCCCCGCTTACTCAGCCCGGTGTCCACGGCGGAGTCGGCATAGTGATACAGCTCGTTCACCGTCTCCCAGACCTCGCTGGGGACCAGATCCCGGGTGGTACGCACATTTTCCCGGGCCGCCCGCAAGGCATTGAGAATAGATCCCGGGTTATCGCCGTCCGCCAGCAGGAACTTCACCACGTTGCGTTCATCGTACTTGCGGTAGTTCTTTTCGTAGATCGATTCATTGCCGGTAATGGACACCATACCCCGCCAGGACAGGCGCACGCTGCGGGGCATGTCCAGGGCCAGATGGTTGAAGGCGGTGACCATGCGCGCGGCATTCTCGGCCCGCTCGATGTAGCGGGCCATCCAGTAAAGACGTTCGGCAACACGTGAAAGCATGGGGTCAGGCCTGCAGGTTGAGGGACAAGGACGAGGTCATTCCGTATCGACGATCCAGGTGTCCTTGCTCCCCCCGCCCTGGGAGGAGTTGACCACCAGGGAGCCTTTGCGCAAGGCTACCCGGGTCAGGCCACCGGCAGTCACGTCGGTACGCACCCCCTGCAGGATGAAGGGGCGCAGATCCAGATGGCGGGGCTCCAGATGACCATCGCACAGGGTGGGTGAGGTGGAGAGCTTCAGGGTGGGCTGGGCGATATAGTTGCGCGGGTCCTTGCGGATCAGCTCGGCGAACTCCTGGCGCTGCTTGCGCGTGGCATGGGGGCCGACGATCATGCCGTAGCCACCGGACTCATTGGCGGGTTTGACCACCAGATGTTCCAGGTTGGCCAGCACGTACTCCCGCTCCTTGGGGTTCATGCACAGATGGGTGGGCACATTGGGGATGATCGGGTCCTGGTCCAGGTAGTAGCGGATCATCTTGGGCACGAAAGCATAGACCACCTTGTCGTCCGCCACCCCCGCACCGGGGGCGTTCACCAGGGCCACGTTGCCCTTGCGCCAAGCCCGCATCAGTCCCTTCACCCCCAGCATGGAGTCGGGATTGAAGGCCTCCGGATCCAGGAACAGGTCATCAATGCGCCGGTAGATCACGTCCACCCGTTCCAGACCCGCGACCGTGCGCATGTAGACACAGTCATCGTCACTCACCACCAGGTCAGCCCCCTCCACCAGTTCGGCCCCCATGCGCTGCGCCAGATAGGCATGCTCGAAATAGGCGGAGTTATAGATGCCGGGGGTCAGTACCACCACCTGCGGATAGTCCATGGGGCGAGGGGACAGGGCAGCCAGCATGTCAAACAGCAAAGAGGGGTACTCGTCCACCGGGCGGATGCTGTAGTTCTCGAACAGTTCGGGGAAGACCCGCTTGGTGACCTGGCGGTTTTCCAGCATGTAGGACACCCCGGACGGGACGCGCAGGTTGTCCTCCAACACGTAGAAGGTACCGTCGGCATCGCGCACCAGGTCGGAACCGCAGATGTGGGCCCAGACACCATGGGTCGGCTGGATGCCGATGCATTGCTCGCGAAAGTTCTTCGACTTGGCCAGTACCGACTTGGGAAAGACCTTGTCCTTGACGATGCGCTGTTCGTTGTAGAGATCGTTGATGAACAGGTTCAGGGCCGTGAGCCGCTGGGCCAGCCCCGCCTCCACCCGTGCCCACTCACTGCGGGGGATGATGCGGGGGATGATGTCGAAGGGCCAGGCCCGGTCGATGTTACCCCCTTCGGTGTACACCGTGAAGGTGATCCCCATCTCCACGATGGCGTGCTCGGCGGCCGCCTTGCGTTCGTGCAGTTCCTCATCGCTCAGGGAGCGCAGATAATTGGTCAGGGTGAGTGCTGCCTCCCGTGCCTGTCCCGGGGCGGCGATGAGCTCATCATAGAATCCAGCCGGGTCGTAGGACTTCCAGTCAATGGTCATGGGATTTTCCGTGGTTCCTGGGGCGGGGCGCGCTGGTGACGGGTGGACATTCAGCCGGGCTGGTCGGCAGCCTTGACCACGACCGGCCCATCGCCACCGCCCTCCAGCGGCACCGGGGCATCACTGCTGCGATAATGAACCAGTTTCCAGTAACCGAACAGATTGGTCTTGTGCACCCCCACGCGATGGAGATCCGGCCATTGCGGCAGGCTGTCCAGTTCCATGTCAGGACGAAAACCCATGAGACGGGAGAGCGGACGCAGCATCTGCTCCAGCCGCCGCAGAAAAGGATGCCGGGAGGCGAAATGATTGATCACCACCACATCCCCGCCGGGTACACAGACACGGCGCATCTCCGCCATCAGCCTGTCCGGATTAGGCACGACCGAAGCCACATACATGGCCACCACCCCGTCAAAGCTGTTGTCCGGAAACGCCAGCGCCTCCGCATCCATCTCCAGCAGGGCCTCCACCTGGGGCAGCGACTCGTCCCGGGTCCGTTCCCGAGCCAGCTGCAGCATGTCAGGGCTGATGTCGATACCGACCACACGGGCATCCCGACGATATTCCGGCAACGACAGGCCGGTGCCGACACCCACTTCCAGAATGCGCTGCCCGGGACCATTGTTGACCAAGTGCACAGCCATGCGCCGGCCCCCGGCGAAGATCGGTCCGAACACCCTGTCGTAGTAACGGGCATAGCGGCGGTAGGCGGTGCGGATTGAAGATAGGTCCATGGGGTCGGATCACTTTTTGAGTGTTAGCCTGTTTTAACGAGTCAAGGCGGCAGATTCAAGTCAGGATACTATGTATCCGCTCCCCATTGGGGTTAGAAAGTTCGGGGGGTGAGAGGGAACGAATGCTCAAAGGAGTAGCATGACATTGTTGATTCACTGTGACACCCGCCAAGGATCCCGGACCCATGCTGATTGAGGGTGACTTTCGTCCGGCCTGGTGGCTGCCGGGCGCCCATCTGCAGACTCTCGCGCCCACCCTGATGCGCCGACGATCACTGATCCCCCTGCGACGGGAACGCCTGGAGCTGCCCGATGGGGATTTCATGGATCTTGACTGGGCGCCGGAGCAGCCCGGCCCCCGGGTGATCCTGTTCCACGGGCTGGAAGGTTCCAGCCGTTCGCCCTACGCCAACGGACTCATGCGACGCCTGCACGACCAGGGGTTCCAGACCCTGACCATGCATTTCAGGGGCTGCAGCGGCGAGCCCAATCGCCTGCCCCGCAGCTATTTTGCCGGTGACACCGGGGACATGGCCTGGCTGGTCGAATACCTGTTGCGGCAGGATCCCGCAAGACCCGTTGCCGCCATCGGTGTCTCGCTGGGAGGCAACGCCCTGCTCAAGTGGCTGGGGGAAACCGGCACGGACAATCCTCTGGCTGCCGCCGTCGCCATCTCCGTCCCCTTCGACCTGGATCAGTCGGCCCGGCGCATGGAACAGGGTCTCTCCCGCTTTTACCAATGGTATCTGGTAGGGCGCCTGAAGCGTTCCACCTGGAGAAAGTGCCGACTCATGCCCATGCCCCTGAACTGCAGCACCCTGAAGCGGCTGCGAACCTTCCGGGAATTCGACGATACCGTCACCGCTCCCTTGCACGGTTTTACCGGTGTGGATGATTACTACACCCGCTGCAGTTCCCGACCCTATCTGCGGGGTATCCGCCGCCCTACCCTCATCCTGCACGCCCGCAATGACCCGTTCATGACGCCGGGGACAGTCCCCACGGCCGATGAACTCTCGCCCAGCACCCGCCTGGAACTGACCCGGGGTGGCGGTCATGTGGGTTTCGTCGAAGGCGTGGGGCGCTACTGGCCTGAACGCAGGATTGGAGACTGGCTTGGGGGCATTTTTTTGAGCACCCCGGGTTAGCCCGTCACGGGTCAAAGGGTATGATCGATGGAGTCCCGGGGCAGGCTACGCCAACCTGCCCCGGGGACTGGTATTGCAGCGATAACGGCCCTGAAGGAATACCCAAGGAGAACAATAAAGTGCTTCAGACCTTGATCGACTTTAACAACTGGCTCAATGGGGTCGTCTGGGGCCCGCCCTTCATGATCCTGCTGGTGGGCACCGGTCTCTATCTCACCTTCCGCCTGGGTTTTTTCCAGTTCACCCATCTGCGCTTCGCCTGGCAGCGCACCTTCGCCACCCTGTTCCGTAAAAAATCCGCCCAGGACAAGGGCGCCATCACCCCGTTCCAGGCGGTGTCCTCGGCCATGGCGGCCACCATCGGCGTCGGCAATATCGCCGGCGTGGCCACCGCCATCGCCCTTGGGGGGCCGGGGGCCGTCTTCTGGATGTGGATGGTGGCTCTGGTGGGCATGGCCACCAAACTGGCCGAAGCCACGTTGGGCCTGAAATATCGACGCGTGGAGGATGACGGCCGGGTCTCCGGCGGGGTTTTCTATTACATCGAGAACGGCCTGGGCAAGCGCTGGAAGTGGCTGGCCGTACTCTATGCCATCCTGGCGGGACTGGCCGCCTTCGGCATCGGCAACATGGTGCAGGCCAACACCATGGCCCATGCCATGGAAACCGGACTGGGCATCCCCAACTGGGCCACCGGCATCGGCGTCATGCTCCTGGTGGGCGCTGTCACCCTGGGGGGTATCAAGCGCATCGCGGTGACCGCGGAACGCATCGTGCCCACGATGGCCCTGATCTATGTGATCGGCGCCGTTGGCATCCTGATCAGCTACTACGACCAGATCCCCGGCGCCTTCGCACAGATCATCAGCGGTGCCTTCACCCCGGCCTCGGCCATCGGTGGTTTTGCCGGCGCCACGGTGGCCGGTGCCATCCGCTACGGCATTGCCCGGGGGATCTTTTCCAACGAGGCCGGTCTGGGCTCGGCGTCCATCGTCCACGCCCAGGCCCGTAACAAGCCCTTTGCCCAGGGCCTGTGGGGCATGTGGGAGGTGTTCATCGATACCCTGGTGATCTGCACCATGACCGCCCTGGTGATCCTGGTGACGGGGGTGATACAGACGGGACAGACCGGGGCCGAACTCACCACCAGCGCCTTCTCCCTCGGCCTGCCGGGCCTGGGTGGCTGGGTGGTGCTATGTGCCATCGTGCTGTTTTCCTACACCACCATGCTGACCTGGAACTTCTACGGGGAAAAGAGCTGGGAGTATGCTTTTGGTAAACGGGTCATCCTGCCGTACCGAATCATCTTCATCGGCTTTCTGTATCTGGGGGCCATCGGCGGCCTGACCACCATCTGGGATATCTCGGACACCCTCAACGGCCTGATGGCGGCGCCCAACCTGATCGCCCTGCTCCTGCTGGCGGGAGTACTTGCCAAGGAGAAGGTGCAATACCTCAAGGAGCAGAAGGAGGAAATGCGCAAGGAGAAAGAGAACGGGCAGGATGACAAGGAAGGCCCCGGCTGAAGCCGCAAGCCCCCCGCCCCTGACCCCTCTCCCCCCCCCGGGGGAGAGGGGTTTTGATCCCTTACTGACGCTCGATGGGGGCATCCTCGCTGCGGCCGTAGGCAAAGATGCCCAGACCCAGGATCATGACCCCCAGGTAAGGAGAGAGCTGCCACAGCACCCCGAACATGCCCAGTTCCGGAGGCACCCTGGGCAGGGCGTAGAAGATGCCGGCCAGGCCGGCAAGAAAGACCAGGATTCCAATACCGATACGCACGACATAGACCCTCTTGTTCCGATGGCGGCCGTCACCCTACCAGATCCGGCCCCGGACATCCTTGCGCTGACGCAGGGTCCTGTGCAGTCATTCCGCATCCCCACCGTTATGCCTGCGATTGCGCCTCGCCTGGTGCTCGCTCGCCTGTTCGACCAAGTGCCGTGTCGCTTGGTACGAGCGCTGACAGAATGCCCGGAAGGGCGCCTCCTGGGCCTCGGTGGGCCAAACACCGGTTTTGGCGGTGAGCTGACCGCTGGCCAGTTGGTATTGGGCCAGGATGTCGATGTACGCCTTGCGGTCGCGCACGTCGATCACCACCGGCAGGTGGCCGGAGCGCAACACGGGGATGTTGCTCAACAGGCGGGCCATGCGCCCGTTGCCATCCCAGAACGGATGCACATGGACAAACCCAAGATGCAGCCGGGCGTAGGCATCGACGGCGTCCGTCTCGCTCAATGGTTCAGCGGCAAGCCGATTGAGCTCGGCCAGCCACTCGGTCATCAGCGCGGGCACGTCTTCGGGTGAGGCATATTCGATGAATGTCTGGCGTCCCTCATCGGTGACGGCATAGGTCCCGTTCGGCTCCACCTTCCACGTTCCAAAAGGCTTATAGATGTCCGTCACGGTTTCCGACTGCACCGCCCGATGCAGCGTGAAAAGGTGCGACTCGGTGACTGTTCCGCCCAGCCCCTGGTAGATCAGCTCGATGGCTCGCGCATGCCCCATCACCTCCTGGTGATCCTTCAACGGCTTGCCGGAAACCGTCAGCCCTTCCTCGATGACGAATTTGGTTTCACCCAGGGTGAGGGTGTTGCCCTCCAGCGCGGTGGAGGTATGGGTCCACAGGTCGCGGATCTGCCTCAGCAACGACTGTTGCAGATCGCGGTCGAGTCCATCGAGGGCTTTCAGCCTGGGCATCGTCATCGGTTTAGAGGTCGGGTGGCCGATATATTTTTTTCGTACATCAGCGGCACTCCTTTTCCAGGGCCAGATTAACACCGTGCCCTTTATCCCAGTTTTTGCTCAGCACCTTTTCGATGTTCTGACTCCACGCCGCCTTGAAAGCGGGATCTGAAGCAAAGAGCTTGTACAGTTCCAACTGTTCTTAAAAACCTAAACAAAATTGCTCATGGTGGTTTTTTGGTCATTCGCTCTCCGTTGATAGCACCCGGTTTGATCCGGGCGAGCAACTGGAGTCCTGGTTGAGCAGTCCCAACCGGAGGCACTCAGTCCGTGCTTGCAAGATCGCCTTCACCGTTGGATACGGCGTGAACCGCTCGATGTCCGGGTCGGACAATCTTGCCAGCACGTTTTGCGCAGCATTCTGGTCCGCCTGCAACACAACCCCGTCGAAACAGTGAAACCGATCCCCTTGGCGTTTACCCAACAGGCATCCGTTACGGGAATCCATTTGCGATGTGTAGGCAGGATTGACCAGAACGACCGCAGAACCTCTGCGGCTCGAAACGCTATCAAGCGCTTCGGCAATGACACCTTTCGTCCAGGCTGCAAGCCTGCGATTGATGTTCTTGCCGAAGGACTTGCCCGCCATCGGGGCTGTGAGGTCTTCCGCCGCAATCACGGCGGCTTTGTCGACGACCTTGTGAACCGACTGAAAGACGATGTCGCCAATACGCGCACGGGTTTTGTCCATCTGGCGGTTGAGTTTTTTGCGCCCGAGGTTGAAGTGGCGGATGTGCTCACGCTTGCGCGGGTTGCGCGTGTTATTGGCCAGCGCGCGCAGTTTGGCGCGACGCTGGTATTTGATCTTGAGCCGGTCGGATTGCTCGGTCAGCACCTGGCCGAGTTCCTGACCGTGGTGGTCGCCGTCGGAGTCCACCAGGACTTCGGAGTAGCCTTTATCGACGCCGATGGTGCGCTCGCCGCAGTCCTTTTTGGACTCGACTTCAACGGCGTAGTGGACTTCGATGTGGTCATCATCAGTGATGATGATCCGCAGCATGCCAGTGGGCGCGACAGTCGTATTGAGCGGGATAGCGATACGCTGGCCTTTGACGAGGCCGGGAATCTTGATCCAGGTGCGCCCGCCAAGGTGAAAGGTGGTGTAGTTGTCCGACCGGACGATGATCTGGTTGTGAGTATGGTTGTGGCCATGATGCCAGTGCTTGCGCATGATCCGGCGCAGATAAGCGTCGCTCGTCCAGTCGTTGGCCTTGAGCGCGGTGAACAGGCGCTTTTGCTCGGTCTTGTCTTGGGTGTGGCACCAGATGCAGCGGCGCGCCTTGACCTTGGCGGCTTCCATGCAAGCGGTGATGTCGCCCTTGGCATCGCGCAGAGTCTCTTTCCAGGCATTGGCCGAGACAGGAAAAACGCGCTTGTCCTTCAGCCATTGGTCACGAATCTGGCGATCCGACACGCCCACACCTCCGACAGACCCAAACCGCTGCCAGACCTCGGAGCGCACCTGCCCAAGCCTGCGCGCTTGCTCGCGTAAGGCAGCGACCTTGCCCTGGTTCGGGCGCTTGGCATGCAGAATCCGCGTGACCTTCATTCGCAGGCGTCCTTCACCCACTCATCCACCGCGATCCCCGCGCTCAGGCAGTAGGTTTCCAGTGCTTTGGCCTGGGAGGCAAGATCGTCTTTTTGCCCAGCGCTGGAGACCCGGCAATACACCACCACATCGCGCGTCTTGGGTGCCCCGCCCAGCATCAGGCGAACATCGGACTCATCGAAATACCGATGCCCAGAGGGCAGGCGCTTGGCCTGCAACTTCCCCTCCCGCTCCCAACGCCGCACGGTCTGTACTGACCGCCCAATGCGCTTGGCAAACTCACCTATGCTGTATCTGCTACTCATAATGAGCAATTATAGATTGCTTTGATAATAAATCAAGCAACTGTTAATTTCTCCTTACACCACCTTGATTTTGCCGGTGACGGCGGCGTTGATCAGGCAGGTTTTGTATTCCTTGAGGGTGGTGATTTGGGATTGTTTGATGGTGATGGCGTCCTTGATTTTCTCGATGCCATCCCAGATAAATTTTGCAATTCTTGATTGCTCATCCACGGGCGGTAATGGAATGAAAATATTCTTTAATGCTGACGCATAGGTGTGTACGATAATCTCACCCTTAGATGATTGGGCTTTCTTCTCGACAAATCCATTAGAGTTCAAGCAAAAACTTAAGAATAGTGGATCATTCTCTATTTGTCTGAAAATGATGAAATCCCCATCAGAAACCGCCTTTTCGACACCTCGGAACAGCACACACCTCCCTATATCTTCTCTTGTTTCTCCTGAGCCATTAAAAAGTAAATCACCCTGGTAAATAGCAACCGATTGACTTGCAACGGCCGTTGAAATTGTCCGCACTGGCCTGTCAATTACAAAATCATATTGCGTATAGATGTCACCGTATAAAACTGCATCAGTCCCAGTTTTATTAAAGTCGGATTTCGAAAAGCCACCACCTTTTGAAAATTTCCCAAAAGAGGCGAGCCTCTTCACCTCCCAATGCGCCGGAATTTGACCAAGCCAGTCGATGCCGCTGTCCTTCATGGGGGCGTCGGGGTTCAGGCCACGGGTGACGGCCTGTTGGATCAAAATCTGCCGCCGCTCTTGCAACAGGGCGATCTGCGCTTCCTTGATCTGCACCGCCTCGTCGATCTTGGTGCATTTTTCATCAGGGAATGCGGCGATGGCGTGTTGCTCGGGGAGAGGTGGTATAGGTATGCGCGAATGCGAAAGCTCAACAAAGCTAATGTTCTTGCCCTCCCTAATCCCGACCACAGAAGCCTGAAGTTCAGAGATAAAAGCACTGCTCTTAAAAAGATGGCGATAGTAGCCGGGTTCGAGGTTAGGGTCTGGGATATCCCCACGAATTCATGCAGGAATCCCGGCGGCAAACACGGTTCGTATGGCCGATCTGATGCGCTGTAAGGTGTCGTCGAGGATGTTGGCTGATTCTCGCCGTAACACCCTCAAGCCCAGGAAAAAATGGGATAACACCCGTCGCTTGGCGGTGTTCGGCTGATAATGACGGTGGCGTCCCTCATGCTCTGCCGCCAGACCTACCAACCAGGCCGCGAAACTGGCCAGGGCGGCAATCAACAACAGCACATCAAATCGTTGCGCGGAGCGGGAGCGGGAACGATTCACGCCAAGCCCATAGTGCTCGTTTTTGCTCGATCTGAAATCCTCCTCGATACCCCATCAAAAAGACCGCCATAGAAGCATTTTTGACAACCCCAGAAACGCCGTCAATACTTGATGTTAAAGCGTTGTTGGGGTTGGCACGATGGCTGGATCAGCGGCGTGACCCGGAGGACTCCAATCGACTGGAGTCACCTGCCACGGGAGCGGCAGGAGCCCTTGATTGCGCTGCTCAGTCAACTGGTGGAGCGCCGGCTCCGGGAAACACCACCCGAGGAGCCAGCACATGATCACCGACCACCCCGTGAGTTCGTCGCCCGGGCTCGGCCCGTTTGCGGGCAAGATTCAGCCGACCCACCGCAAGCGCATGGTGGCCATTTACATTCGCCAGTCGACGCTGCAACAGGTTGAGCGTCATCAGGAGTCGACACGACTGCAGTACGCGCTCGCGGATCGTGCTGTTGAACTGGGTTGGGCGCCCGATCAGGTATTGATGATTGACGAGGACCTGGGGCGCTCTGGAGCCCACGCCGAGGGAAGGCCTGGTTTCCAACGGTTGATGACCGAAGTCGGCCTTGATCATGTCGGCATTGTCCTGGGTATCGAGGTCTCCCGTCTGGCACGCAGTTCGCGCGACTGGTACCAACTGCTGGAAGTTTGCGCGCTATTCTCTACCCTTATCGGTGATGCTGATGGGCTGTATGATCCACAGACCTACAATGATCGGCTGTTGCTGGGATTGAAGGGAACCATGTCGGAAGCCGAGTTGCATATCCTGAAACAGCGGATGTCCGAGGGCAGAAAGGCCAAGGCCCGGCGTGGTGAGCTCAAATTCGCATTGCCGATGGGCTACATGAGAGACCTCGGTGGAACGGTCATCAAGGACCCGGACGCTCAGGCCCAAGCGGCCATCGCGACCGTCTTTGAGCAATTTGCGCGGTGTCGCACAATCAACGGGGTCTTGCAATATCTGGTCACTCACCAACTGGCGCTCCCCTATCGTATCCGCACTGGACCTCAGACCGGACAACTGCAGTGGCGCCGTCCCAACCGGGTCACCCTGAGCAATCTGCTGCATAACCCCACCTATGCGGGCGCCTACGCGTATGGGCGGCATCCAACTGACCCGCGCCGATGCCAACCTGGTCGGCCCGGCACCGGGCGGACCGTGGCTGCCATGGAGGATTGGAAGGTTCTGATCAAGGACCACCTGCCTGCCTACATCAGTTGGTCGCAGTATGAGGCCAATATCGCACAGATGGCCGCCAACACCGCCCAGGCCGGAGGGTGGGTGCGCCACGGAGTATCGCTGCTGTCGGGGCGCCTGATCTGCGGACATTGCGGTTTGAGTATGGCTCCCCAATACTCCAATGGCGGAACGCGCTTGCGCTACAGTTGCTGTCGAGAGGCGACGGATTATGCTGGGCCGTCCTGTCAAACGCTGGCTGGAAAACCGATTGATGCCCTCATCGCCCGTTTGGTTCTGGAGGCCCTGGAACCTGCGGCCCTGGAGATCAGCATGCAGGTGGCAGCGGATCTGGAAGGCGAACGGGCGCGCCATCATGCTGACTGGAATCGACGCCTCGAACGTGCGCGTTACGAGGTCGAGCGGGCCGAGCGCCAGTACCAGGCGGTGGAGCCGGAGCATCGTCTGGTCGCCCGTACACTAGAAAAGCAGTGGGAGGCCGCCCTCACCACCGAAGCGCAGATCAAGGCCGACTATGAACGCATGCGTGCCAGCGAGCCTGCCACTTTATCGGCGGCTGAGCGCGACCGTATTCGCCAACTTGCCGCCGACATCCCGGCGCTCTGGCGGGCTTCTACCACCACCAATGCGGACCGCCAGAGTATTGTTCGGGCGCTCATTGAGCGGGTCATTGCCACCGTGATTGATGACAGCGAGCGGGTCACAGTGGAGATCCACTGGGTCGGCGGGCATCGTACCCACACCCTCCTGGTGCGTCCGGTGGCGCGTTTGGAGCAACTGAGTTACTACCCCCAGCTCGTCGCCCGCATGCTGGAACTGAATCAGGCCGGGCACCGCTGCCGGCAGATCGCCGAACAGCTCAACGCCGAGGGCTGGCGCCCCGCGAAGCGGCGCGAGACTTTCAATGGCCCCATGGTGGCCAATTTGCTCATCCGTGAAGGTGTCCGGGCCGGCCATTCTCCCGCCAAACCCACCCCCTGGCCCGAACGCGGGGCGGATGAGTGGCCCATAACCGAACTGGCCTTTATCCTGGAAATGCCACCGGTCACATTATTCAGCTGGATACGCAAAGGCTGGGTGCAGGCTCGACAAGTCATCCGTGCGGGTCGTCACCAATGGTTGATTTGGGCCAACGAGCCTGAGATTGAGCGCCTGCGCGCGCTCCGCAACGCGCCTCATGAGTGGATAAAAGACCCCGAATCCCCGTCCGATGAATCCAACGGTGGACCCACATGATCCTTTTACGGAGGCAGCATGGCTGGTAAATCTCGATTTTCCAACGCTGACCTGTGACCCAAACCAGCGTCTCGACAGATACCCAGTCTTTAGGGGCATGGACCACGTAATAGGCCAATTCATCCGGTTTCGAGAGGCTTCGCCGGATCAGAAGATAGTGCCCCCAGCGGCGTGCCTCTTCTGTAGGCTGCAGTCTTGCCAGGGGCGTCAATGCCCAGTCATACCAGCGCTCCCCCTTGCTGCCCGAACCGGCAGACAACATCTGCCATTGATCCTCCGGAAGTGCCGCCGCGATCTCGTCAGCTCGCGTGCAATCGAAGCTCTTCCACCATAAAGGTTCGTTACAAGCGACTTCTAAAACAAAGGGTTACGATCGATCTTCCAGCCAGAGACGCAGGCTACGGTTGCCACCATAGACGCTATCGCCCGTCACCCAGGAAGCCGGTATCCCCTGGTCCAGCACACGCTCCAGCATCCTGCGGGCAAGCTCCGGCTTGCTGGCAAAGTCGACATCATCGGGGATCCCAGCACGCCGACAACGTTCTCGATCCTGTGTCCAGGACTTGGGCAAGTAGAGGGCGCGATCCAGGAAAGCATGCCCTGCCGGACTAGCGTAGAGAAGAAAGACCCCAATCTGACTGTTCTCGATACGACCGGCGGTGCCACTATACTGACGTTGCACGCCAGCAGAATGCTGCCCTTTCTTGACAAAGCCCGTCTCGTCCAGGACCAGAACACCTTCAGGGGAGCCCAGCGTATCGATGACCCACTGGCGGAGAACATCACGTGCCGCATCCGCATCTCAGCAGGCACGATCCAACAGGTGCTGCACCCCATCTGGGGATTTATCTCCGAGCCATTCGGCGAGGTGCCAGCTATTCTTTCGTTCGCACTGACTGAGCAAGCCCTGAACGTAACATAGTGCACGATCGCGCGTTTCCGCACGTGGAAAAAGCGGGCCTAAACGTTCCGCCAGGCCATCGAACAAGGCTGAGACAGAAAGATCCTGCGTTTGCATCCTTCACCTTGTGATCGCTGGAATATGAAGTGGTTCAATTGTAGCGGACACCCCGTTAAGCCTCGTAGGCTATGCATCGGAGGTGTTCATGAGCAAGAAGGCACGACGTCGATACACGGCGGAATTCAAGGCTGAGGCAGTGGCATTGGTTGAGCGCCAGGGATATGGGGTGGCCGAAGCTGCCCGGTCTCTGGGAATCAATCGCAGCCTGTTGGATCGGTGGCTGCGCAAGGAACGTGAGCGGCAATCTCCCCAGCATGACCAACAGGAGGGCCAGGCCGAGGAGTTGGAACGACTTAGGGAAGAGAACCGTAAACTACGGATGGAAAAGGAAATATTAAAAAACCTCCGAGCCGCAGCCACGGCTGCCGTTCCCCTATGCACAGAAACCCCGGCACGCAGTTGCATTGAGCCGAGTGGGTTGCCAACCTGTTCGGGTCGAAAGCAGCGGCCGTCTGCCCATTGGTGGTTTGACCCCGTAAAAAAACATGGTCCGGGGATTGTTGCGGACCCTGCATTGGTGACACGACTTCGTGATCCCGTTTAGGAAGGTGCTTTTTCTCCGCACTCCCCGCTTTCGGCGCACTCGTTCTTGACCCGAAGCGGAGGTCTGCATGAACAGGTCCAAGAAAAAACGTTCCCAACAATTCTCGGTGGTGCATCCGGATGCGGCAGGCATCGATATCGGGGCAGAGTTCCACGTCGTGGCCATTCCTCCCGATCGCGGTCCTGAGACGGTGCGCTCGTTTCCGAGCTTTACACAGGATTTGCTGGCTCTGGCCGATTGGCTGCGTGAGCATCGCATTCGGACCGTGGCTCTAGAATCGACTGGGGTCTACTGGATTCCGGTATTTGAGATTCTTGAGGCGCGAGGGTTTGACGTGATCCTCACGAATGCGCGCGAGGCGCGCAATGTTCCCGGTCGCAAAAGCGACGTGAACGACGCCCAGTGGCTCCAGAAGCTGCATCAGTTCGGGCTCCTGCGTGCGAGTTTCCAGCCGAGTGCTGAGATCGCGGTCCTACGCACGTACCTGCGCCAGCGGGAACGACTGCTGGATTACTGCAGTGCACACATCCAGCACATGCAGAAGGCGCTGATGCAGATGAACGTGCAATTGCATCACGTGGTGACGGACATCACCGGGGTCACCGGCATGTGCATCATTCGTGCGATCATCGCTGGGGAGCAGGATCCGCTCGTTCTTGCGGGCCATCGCGATCCCCGCTGTAAGGCATCGGTGGAAAAGATCACCCAAGCGCTCACGGGACATTATCGGCCTGAACACTTATTCAGCCTGACCCAGTCCGTGGAGTTGTACGACTTCTATCAACGGCAAGTGCAGCAATGCGATCAACGCATTGAGGTCGCATTGACGGCGTTGGAAGTTCCCGGGCAGTCGCCACAGGCGCCACTGCCCAAAGCACGCCACAAGACCAAGGCCCCCAACTCCCCCACATTCGATGTTCGTGCCGCGCTCTACCGAGCGCTGGGACTCGATCTGACCCAGATCCACGGGCTTGGCCCCTATGTATCATTGAAGCTGATCGCGGAGTGCGGCACGGACATGACACGCTGGCCGACCGCCAAGCATTTCACATCTTGGTTGTGTCTTTCTCCAGGCACCAAGATTTCCGGTGGAAGGGTACTGTCCTCACGAACTCGGAGGTCTTCCAGCCGAGCGGCCGCAATTCTACGGCTGGCCGCTACCACATTGTCGCGCACCGATACCGCACTCGGGGCCTTTTATCGTCGCCTGGCATCCCGTGTAGGAAAAGCAAAGGCGGTGACCGCAACTGCACGCAAGATCGCCACGCTATTCTACAACGCGCTTCGCCACGGCATGGACTATGTCGATCCTGGCGCCGATTACTACGAACAGCACTATCGCGAGCGCGTGGTCCATAACCTGCGCCGGCGCGCTCAGGCGCTGGGGCTGGAAATACGGGAACCCGCACCACCCCTGGAGGGGGTTTCTTAGGAAGGCGGCGGCCTTCTTCGCCAAAGAGTCGAACTGAGGTATGAGTTCATCCAGGTGGAGAAGGCCAACTTTAAAGTGGTGGATTTGTGTCGGGTCATGCAGGTCAGCCGCAGCGGCTACTATGCGTGGTGTCAACGGGGGCCGGATCCGGACAGAACCCGGCGGCTGAACATGGTCAAGAGCATCCACAAACGTAAACGAGGCAGTTACGGGAGCCGACGGATGGCGAAGGAGCTGCAGCGGCGTGGAGAGCCTGTAGGACGCGCTCAGGCCCGCAGCCTCATGCGCGAGGCCGGAGTGGAAGCTCGGCAGCGGCGACGTTGGCGGGCCACCACGGATAGCAACCATGGGTACCCGGTGGCGCCGAATCGATTGGAGCGGTGTTTCCAGGTGTCGGAACCCAATCATGTTTGGGTGGCGGATATCACTGCCGTGTGGACACTGCAGGGCTGGCTGTATCTTGCTGCGATCCTGGATCTGTACGACCGGCAAGTGGTGGGCTGGGCAATGGGCGATCACTTGCGGGCTGATCTGGCACTATCGGCACTGGAGATGGCTGTGGGGCGCCGTCAGCCACCCTCGGGCCTGACCCACCATAGCGATAGGGGTAGCCAGTACGCATCGCGTGTGTACCGAGAGCGCTTGGAGAAGTACCAGATGGTGGCCTCCATGAGTAGGAAAGGTGACTGCTGGGATAACGCTGTCATGGATCGTTTCTTTGGTTCACTGAAAAGTGAGTGGCTGGCTGGCCAGCGTTATCTCAACCGTGAGCAGGCCCGGCAAGACATCGTTCAGTACATCGAGATGGAGTACAACAGCGACCGGCTCCACTCGTCCCTGGGGTACATCACCCCACAGCAACATTTTTTAGCGGTTGCTGCTTAATCCGTGTCCGCTGCGACTTGACCAGAACAATATCAATCACATAGAGTGTAGCTTATTCAGTTACGGCTGTAGCACTAAGAGGCCTGTGTCACAGAAACGAGAAAATCCCTTGCCTGCTTGGTGACAAGCCCCGCATCAAAGCGACCCGCACAATAAGCCTTAACGAGCCCCCCCTCACTCGTCATTCCACATATATCTGGGGCGAAAGTATGTTCAAGATAACCTAGGAATTGTTTAAAAGCCGCTATCTGATCGGAATCGTCAAGGGCACCCGCGGCAAGGATACACTCTCGGTACTGCGGAAATAGTCTCTCGAGACGAAAGTACATATGTGCGAGCTCCACACGCCTGGGCAATTCAATTCCAATCCGACAGATGCAAAAACCTACCGTGACGAATTTCTGCTCGCCAAAGCCTTTCTCAACCCCTACCAAGGCCACTGCATCGTCACCAGAAGTGAACATGAGATCGCCTAAGCGTGCAAAGTTCTTCTTCATGAGAATCTCATGAATCCCTCTCTTGAATTCAGCCCCTTTCATTATTTTCCCGCTCGATAGACGTCAACAACAGATGTCCAAGGTTCGCCCGTTACCGTTTCAAGTTCCTTTCGATACCCCTCGACTTGACGCTCACCACGAGCAACAGCACGTGCGTTATCGGGCTTCAATTCACGAACCTCCCGTCTTCCCCAGTTCACCGCATCAGGTTTTTTTCCACTCGGTAGCGTAACCTTAGTATCGAACCTTTCACCAAGGGCTGTTCCGTAATTACCGTGAGCACGACGCCCCACAGCTGCGGCAGCACTTTCTCCTCCGCGTCTTGTCGTCACAAGCAGCGCCGCACCCAACAACCCGGTGTCCGGCCCGGCCCCGACCACCGTAAAGGTATTGGCAATGTCGAACGCGATCAAGCCATATGCCACCACTTCAACGCCGGTGTCGACGACACTACGGGTGACGGCGCCGACATCGGCGGCGGTCGAGGGTGCCTCCATCACGCTTCGGGTATCGAAGTAACCGCTGGCGAAGTTCTTCGAAATGAGCGCTATCTCAGCCGACGCCAGCCCCGTGGGATCACTGAAGTTGACCGGATTATTCCCCACATACGCATACAGATTCAGGTCATCCCGCGTACCAATCGGATCGGTCTGCAGGAACCTCCCCAGCGCCGGCGAGTAAAAGCGTGCCTTGTAGTAGTAGAGATTCAGCCCCCCGAGGTACTGCTGCCCGGTGTAGCGAAAGCGCACGCCGGTGGTGACGTTGGGCTCGCCGTAGGGGCCGTAGCTGTAGATCGCCATGCTGTTGCCCGCCGCATTCGCCTGGCCGACGATGCTGCCCAGGTGGTCGGCGTACAGCCATCGCTTGTTCGTCGTGGTGGTACCTTCGTACCACACCAGCGGCTCGTCGATGCCCGGGCCGTGCACGTAGCGGCGCAGCAAGGCTCCCGCGCTGTTGTATTCGGCCACCAGGTCCACGCCGTCGTAGGCAAGGTCGGTGGTAGTGCCCGCGAGCACGGTGCGACGCAGCCGTCCTTCGGCGTCATAGGCGAGGGTGGCGCTGTAGCCGCTCTTGTTAGCGGTTTTGAGCTTGTTGTCGGTATCGAACGTGTAGGTCCAGATGCCGTCACCGGTCAGGTTGCCCTGGGCGTCGTAGGTGATGGTGGCACCGGCTGCCGTGGTGTATTGGTTCAGGCGGTTGCTGGTGTAGTTCTTGGTGCCGTTGGCGTAGCCCGCCCACTGGTAGAGGTTGTTGGTCCAGCTCTGGCCGACGATCTCCTGCACCTGGTTGCGGGTGTAGCTATAGGTGAGATCCTGCGCGCTGCCGGTGAGGTTGTGAGCGAGGCTCGCGAGCGCGCCTTGCGGGCTGTAGCCATAGCTCGTGGTGGTGCCGTTTTGCCCAAGGTGACGGTGGTGCGCCGGGAGAGGTCGTCGTAGGCGTAGGTGGCAAGGTTGGTGGTGCCCAGCTCCTTGATGGCCGTGGGGCGGTTCATGGCATCGTACGTGGTGGTGACGTAGAAGCCACCCTCGGGCCAGGTGAGCCGGGTGCGGTTGCCGGCCGGGTCGTACTGGTAGGCGAGCACCTTGGTGCCTGCGGTGGTGCTGGTCATGCGCCCGGCCGCGTCCCACACGTAGCTGACGGTGTGGCTGTTGTTGGCGTACTTGGCCTGGGTACGGCGGCCCAGCAGGTCGTAGGTGAAGGCGACGTTGTCGGCGCTGGTGGGGTAGCTGCGGGCGGTGAGGCGGTTCAGATTGTCGTAGGCGAGCGTGACGGTCTGGCCGTTGCGCTTACGGTGGCTGGTGAGGTTGCCTGCGGCATCAAAGGTGTAGTGCTCGTAGTCGGTGGTGGACGAGGTGTTGGCGGTGGTGGGGTGCGGGTAGCGCAGCCTCACCTGCCGGTCGTGACCATCGTACTGGTAGGTGGTGCGATTGCCTTTGGCATCGGTGAGGGTGACCGGCAGGCCGTTGGTGCTGTAGGTGTAGGTCGCGTAGGTCTGCGCCAGTGCGGTGCCCACGGCACGTTTGACTTGCTTGACGCTGTTGTCGGCGTTGTACACCGTCTCGGTGATGCGGTTGCCACCTTGGGCGGTGGGCAGGTTCTCGGTGACGCGGATGAGTCGGTCGAGGTTGTCGTAGGCGTAGTCGGTGACCGCGACCGGAGCGGCGGCACTCGGGCAGGTGGTGGCCGCGGCGGTGACCCCGGGGCCCCAGGACTTGAGCACCTTGCCGGTGGCGGTGTAGGTGTTGCAGCTGACCAGCCACTGACTGCCGATTTGCGCCGCCGTGCGGATCACACGGCCATCGGCGTCGAAGGCGAAGCGGGTCTGCTTGCCCAGGGCGTTGGTGGTCTGCGTGACCCGGCGCTGGGCGTCGAACGCGTGTGTGGTGGTATCGGTGACGTCGGTGCGCGGGCCGTTGACCTGGGTGAGGTTACCTACGGCGTCAAAGGTGAAGGCGGTGGTGAGGTTGAGTTTGCCGCTGCCCGAATCCACGACAACGGTTTGCGGCACGTATTTGTTGGCCGCATTGTAGGCGGTGGTGGTCACCACCGTGCTGCTGGCGTTGATCTTGCTCGTCTGCGACGTCTGCAGGTAGAAGGTCGGGTAGCCGCTGGCGGTAAACGCGGTGTAGCCGTAGGTGGTCTGCGGCTGCACCCCCGCGGGGTCCGCCGGGGCCGTGACCGCGAGCGGGTTGCCTTGCGCGGTGTAGGTGTAGGTGGTGGTCTTGCCGCGCGGGTCGGTGGCGCTGGCGACCTTGTTGAAGGCGCTCTCGTAGGTGAAGCTGCTGGTCAGTGTCGCCAGGCCCGAGCCGGGTTTGGCGAGTTGGCGCACCTGGCTGATGTTGTGGGTGCAGCGCTTTTGCGCAGCCGCGCACGGGGCGTCGTGGTAGGTGTACTCAACGGCGTTACCTTCGGGGAACACCTTGCGGGTGAGGCGCCCGTGGCCGTCGTAGGTGTTGGTGGTGACGCGCCCGAGCGGGTTGATCGATTTGAGTTGTCTGCCGAAGGCGTCGAAGTAGGACGCATTGCTGACGCCGCCCGGGCCGACTTCCTCGGAGCGCGAACCGGCAAAGTAGTAGGTGTAGAGCTTGCCCGCGGCATTGGTCTGGGTCTGCACCCGACCCAGGGTGTCGTAGACGTTGGTGGCAAACGCGATCGTCGGGTTGCTCGGGTAGAAGAACTTCGTCATCCGCCCCGGCAGGTCGTACTGGTAGGTGGTGATCTTGGCGGTGGCGTCGGTGTAGCCGGTAAGGTTGCCGCTGCCGTCATAGGCGTAGCTGATGCTGCGCGTGCCGTCACCGACCGCGCTGATGCGCCCGCCCGTGTAGGTGAAGTTCAGCACCCGGCCAAGGCTGTTTCTCACCTGGGTGAGTTTGGCTCCGCTGTAGGTGAACTTGGCCTGTATGCCGCTGGGGTGGGTGAAGGTCGCGAGCCTGCCCGCGCTGTTGAAGACGAGGAGCGCCCGGTTGACCGTCTCGTAGCGGTAGGTGCCGTCAGTGTGCTTGGTGAGCCGCGCGGCGTTGCCCGGGGGTGGGTTGTAGCTGCCATCGGGCAGTTTGACGAACACTTCGCCGTTCAGGCCCTGCTTTACAATGACCGTGTTGTTGATGATCTGGTCACCAAACCAGCGCTGGCCCAGCGTGGCGATCACCATCTTGTCCAGCGGCTTGGCTGCATCGGTGAGCAGGTCGAGCGCGACGAGCTTCTCGACCAGCGTGGGCACCGCGTCCAGCGCCGAGTCCTCGCCCATGCTTTGGAACCCATCCGAGCCCACCGTGGCGCTCGCCGCCAGGCTGTGCGTCCAGCCACGGCCGAGCGGGCCGTCCTGCGTGCGGGAGTTAACCACCGACGTCGATATTCGATCCTGGCCCCTTTTCTGCTGTCAACCCCGAGGACAAGGGCAGCAGCAAGGAGACCTCGGGGGCAAAAGTAGGACATGACCCCAAGGCCCGCGTGAGGCCGTCGAGCGGCTTAAGCAAGAGGCAAGACGACCCCGACTTCACTGTTACGTGAAAACACTAGCTGCCTCTTTGGCCGCTCTATCGCGCAGCATCGTACAAGTTGGGCCGTATTTGCCAAGATCGCCCCCAATAGCTTCAACTTCCAGCAAGTCTCGAAGTTGTCGGCCAAGTTCCCGTTGCACTGTTGGGCTACCAAGAACCTCTCGCTCACCATCGACGCTTGACGCATCGATATTGAACTGCCGAATCACATAGTTGTCGGTCGCCTCATACGCGCGCTGCGCAGCCCATACGGCATCCTGGCGCTCTGCCGAGAGCAAGAACCTCAAACAGTACGCGACTGCCGCAGCAGCATCCTCGGCGTATGGGCAACCAACCACATCGGCCGCACTCTCGTCTGGTATCTGCTCCTCGCAGCTACGCAACGCCGCCAATGCGCCTTCTCTGTCAACGCGCCGAGACACAACGCATACCCAGATGTAGTTCAACAGCTCGCCAATAGGCATTGACTGCCGTTGCTCGACTAGTCGCCGCCGGGAAAACCTTTCGAACTCTGGCAAAAGCCGTCCGGCACAAGCGGCCACACAAGCGGCAACACCCCAAGAGTCAACGCCTCCGGCAGTTATCTTGTGAGCGATATCGTTGAAGGTCAGCGGCGACATACAGAAGCATTGCGCATAGCGATCATCTTCATTAGTGCAAGAGCGATCATGCGCGATGTCAGCTCACTCGACATCAACGGGACACCCTGGCTCTCGCTCACTTCTTGCCTACCCCACTCAGAAGATTCCAAGTGCCGCCCACAGTCGCGCCTCCAACGAAGGATTGACCCAAAGTACTGCCCGGCCACACTACTGATGTGCCAGATATCTGCCCACCAGTGGCTCCGATAAACGCTGTACAAGAGGGGCAAATAGTTCGAGTGGTCTCCATTGCAGTTAGCTTGGCCCCCTGTTGCTGAGCTTGCTGAATCGCGGTTACTTCGGCGTGGACACCCGCTTGTTTCGCCGTATCTAAGCCAAGGCTCCGCGCGACTTCCCGTTGTGCAGGCGTCAAGTCTCGGGCGCCACCGGCAACTATCCGGCCTTCGGATGTGCTGAGTACCGCTGTCGTCCTACGCCCTTGCGCGATAGGATCCAGGACCCCGTGAACTCGGTTTGCCTGATTCGCCAAGCCAGCGGAACGAGCGCTCTGATACAGCGCAGTTGCCTTGCTTGCCAAGCCGGCACCAACTGCGCCCAGCGCGGCATCAACTGCAATTGCTTTGGCGTCGAATACGGCGTCCCAGTTTCCGCCGGAACTGATATACCGGATCGCACCTCCCATCAACACGCTCGCTCCACCACCAACCAGAACGTTTACAAACTCCCCGCTCGGGTCCGTCGCATTAATCGGATTATTCCCCACATACGCATACAGATTCAAGTCATCTGCCGTACCAATCGGGTCGGTCTGCAGGAACCTCTTGGAGAGATGGGATTTGGAGTAAGCGTTGGAATCGTGGGACTGCGTGGGCTTGGGCGCGCGGGTGATGTAATCTATGATGCCGCGAAGAGAGCCCTCTGGACGTCAACCAGATCGCAATCTGTTGCTGAGAACGCTTTCAGGCACTTCAAGGATCACGGTGCCGATTTTGGCGCCAAGAATGCAGTCGACTACGTGCGTAAAGCAGAACATTTCTTGCACAACCCGACGGCCGGAGTTCTATCGAAAACCCGAGCAAATGGCGATGTGGTGCGATTCGATCCCGCGACGAATGCCTTCGGGGTAATGGACAAGACAGGCGCGCCACGCACGTTTTTCAAACCCGATCCGGCGAAGCACGGATATCCGACGAACTTGGACTACTTCAATGCCCAATGATCACTTTGTTTGTCGTGTGTGCGGATACCGATCTGAGACCCCACCTTGGGGCGAAGATGGACGGACTCCGCTATATGACTACTGCCCCTGCTGCGGCGTCGAGCATGGGTATCAGGATGCCACCGTCAGTGGTTCACGCGCGTTCAGAGAGCAATGGATCAAGTCAGGAGCACAGTGGAATGAAGCGGAAGCGATGCCCGCCAACTGGACTTTGGAGGAGCAGTTAAAGCAGTTGCCAACAGAGTTTCAATAGTTACCGCAAAGGGAGCAACCGATGCCGGTCGAGCACGTAAGCGTGCCCGAGAGTTGGCCACCGGCAAACTGCTCAAAGCGTGGGGCCCGGCCGTCACCGCCGCGGCCACCACGTGCCCGAGTGCCGCCGCCCCCGTAGCGGTCACCGACTACGCCTACGACGACCTCGACCGCTTGATCCGCGTCACCGAGAACCTGCCCGCGGGCGAGGGCGGCAACCGCATCACCGAGACGGCGTACAACGCCGACGACAGCGTGCACAGCGTCAATCGCGCGGTCGGCACCGCGCTCGCGCAGACGTACGCAACATACACCTACAGCACCAACGGCCTGCCGGTGACCCTCACCGACGCCAAAGGCAATCGCACGACCTATGAATACGACGGCCACGACCGGCAGGTGAGGCTGAGCTACCCGCACCTCAGCACCGCCAACACCTCGTCCACCACCGACTACGAGCACTACACCTATGATGCCGCGGGCAACCGCACCCGGCTCACCTGGCCGGAGACTGCGTTCTACGTCACCACCACGTACGATGCCATGAACCGCCCGACCGCCATCAAGGAGCTGGGCACCACCAACCTTGCCACCTACGCCTACGACGACCTCTCCCGGCGCACCACCGTTAGCTTAAGCAACGGCACCACCACGAGCTATGGCTACAGCCCGCAAGGCACCCTCGCCAGCCTCGCTCACAACCTCACCGGCAGCGCGCAGGATCTCACCTATAGCTACACCCGCAACCAGGTGCAGGAGATCGTCGGCCAGAGCTGGACCAACAACCTCTACCAGTGGGCGGGCTACGCCAACGGCACCAAGAACTACACCAGCAACCGCCTGAACCAATACACCACGGCCGCCGGGGCCACCATCACCCACGACGCCCAGGGCAATCTGACCGGTGATGGCATCTGGACCTACACGTTCGATACCGACAACAAGCTCAAAACCGCCAACAGGAGCGGCTACAGCGCAACCCTTGCCTACGACGCCGAAGGACGGCTGCGCCGCACCGTGCTCGCGGGCACCACCACCGACCTCGCCTACGACGGTGTGGATCTCGTGGCCGAGTACAACAGCACGGGAGCCTTGCTGCGCCGCTACGTGCACGGCCCGGGCATCGACGAGCCGCTGGTGTGGTACGAAGGTACCACCACGACGAACAAGCGATGGCTGTACGCGGACCACCTGGGCAGCATCGTCGGCCAGGCGAATGCGGCAGGCAACAGCATGGCGATCTACAGCTACGGCCCGTACGGCGAGCCCAACGTCACCACCGGCGTGCGCTTTCGCTACACCGGGCAGCAGTACCTCGGGGGGCTCAACCTCTACTACTACAAGGCACGGTTTTACTCACCGGCGCTGGGGAGGTTCCTGCAGACCGACCCGATTGGTACGCGGGATGATCTGAACCTGTATGCGTATGTGGGGAATGATCCGATTAATGGCAGAGATCCCAGCGGACTTTGGGTGGAAACTGCTTGGGATGTTGCGAACATCGGAATTGGAGCTGCTTCACTTGCGGGCAATGTCAGTAGTGGGAATTGGGGCTGGGCTGCTCTTGATACGGTGGGCTTGGTGTACGATACAGCTGCAACAGCCGTGCCTTTCCTGCCGGCCGGTGCGAGTGCAGGTCTCAAATCACTGCGTGCGGGGAATTCGCTACGAACCTCGGTTAACATCGGCACTGACACGATCGCTACCGCGAATGTTGCCCATAAGGTTACCAGTACGGCGCCTACTGTCAGTTCGGCAGCGCGCCAAGGCACGCTTTATCATGATGCAGTGGGTCAGGCCCTTACGCAGAGCGGCAGTCTGAGTTCCCAGGCTCACAACGCATTCACTGGTGTGGGGCGCGCACGCGGTGGCCCCGACGTATCTTGGAATGGCTCTGGGATGTGGCTTGACTTGACCACGCAGGGAAGCTGGTCGAAACACGTCCGCCAGTATGGTGCTCTGTAT
>NZ_JAJNQN010000008.1 GCF_022227845.1 Ectothiorhodospira lacustris
GGACCATTCCCCCCCGGGGCCGGCAGGCCGGCCCCGGGGGGGATAGGGGGATTTAGCGCGAGACGCGGAAATCGTCGTGGCAGGCCTTACAGGCCTGACCCAGGCGACCGATCTCCATGCGGACCTCACGCTCGCCGGCATCACTGCTGGCCACCTCAAGCAGGCGGGCGGCCTGGGCCTCGAAGTTGCCGGCCAGTTCATCGAACCGGGCGCGGTTGGTCCAGACTTCGGGCTTGGCGGCGGTGTCACCCAAGTCGGAACCGTCCACATAGCCCTGCCAGGGCAGGTTCGCGGTGCGGGCCATCTGCTCCGCGTGCTTGACCAGGACCTCCCGGTCAAACGGTCTGTCTCCCTGAGCCATGGCGCCCATGGGACCCATGTTCCACTTGAAGACCTGGAAGACGGCCTTTCGATACTCGATGGCATCATCCGCTTCCACGGCCCATGCGGTGCCTGCAGCGACGGTCAGGGCCAGTCCGGCAATCAGTGCCTTTGCAGCGATCTTCATGGTGTCGTACCTCCGTTGTTACTGAATTATCAAGCGTGCAAGTCTATCAATTCCTTCTAAGTATGTAACGCCTGCTTTGTGAGAATGCCGGCCGATCTTTAAGGAATCCCTGTTTCGGCCGCTATCGGGAAATAAATTCGTTCATGCGGCAGGGGCTCCGTTTCCTGTCGGATATCGGCAGCCACATCCAAGGAGCATGCCATGGGAATCAATCTGACCATCCGCCAGCGCCTGATCTTCATGATCGTGGCCAGCCTCGTCTTGATGACTGCCATTGGATTCCTCGGTCTGATGGGCATGTCTCAGGTCGAGCGGCAGCTTAAGACCGTCTACGACGACAGGCTGGTACCCATGGGTCAATTGGGCAATATCAACGAGATGCTGGTGAGTTCCCGCATGAGTCTGCGGATGGCACTGAGCGACCCCCGCCAGCAGGTGATCGATGCGGCCATTGAGGAGGTGCAGGAAAACCGGCGCCGCATGGATCGGATCTGGGCTGATTACATGCAGACCTATCTCACGCCCCGGGAAGCCCAGATGGCGGCGAGCTTCGAAGCCCATCACACCGATTTGCAGCGCCGTGGCATTGATCCCCTGGTGAACGCCCTGAGGGCATGGAACTGGGAGGAAGCAGAGCGCATCCTCTTGGGAGACCTGGCCCGGACCTATCAGCAGGCTACGGACAGCCTCGGGAGATTGATGGACCTCCAGCTTGAGGTGGGCCGGCAGGTTTATGAGGACTCCCTGGTGCTTCACGGGCGTATTCAAAATGGGATGATCCTGATCCTGCTGCTGGGCCTGGCGGCCACCATGACAATCGGGTTATTGCTGATGCGGCGGATCACTGCCGCCCTGGAGCAGCTGGTGACGGCCAGCGGCCGGATGGCCCAGGGTGACCTGCACGCGACGGTACCGGCCAGCGGGGATGACGAATTGACCCGCGTTGCCCGTGCCTTCAACAGCATGGCAGACGGTTTCCGCACCATTCTCGGTCAGGTGAACGGCGCCACGGCCCAGTTGGCGGCAGCTTCGGAGCAGCTCTCCACCGTGACAGAACAGACCCTGCGGCGGGTGGGTGAGCAGCAGTCCCAGACGGAGCTGGTGGCCACCGCCATGAACGAGATGACCGCCACCGTGCTTGAGGTGGCTCGCAGCGCGTCCGAGGCATCGTCTGCCGCCGGTCGGGCCAACGACGAGTCCCGTGAGTCCCAGGCGACATCGGCGCAGGCCATCAAGGCCATTCAGGAACTGGCGGGAGAGATCAGCCGGGCCGCCGACGTGATCCAGAAGCTGGAGGCGGACAGTGAGAAGATCGGTGCCGTACTGGATGTGATCCAGGGCATTGCCGAGCAGACCAACCTGCTGGCCCTGAATGCGGCCATTGAGGCGGCCCGGGCCGGTGAGCAGGGGCGTGGCTTTGCCGTGGTGGCGGACGAGGTGCGGACTCTGGCAAGCCGGACCCAGACCTCCACCCGGGAGATCGAGTCCATGATCAAGACGCTGCAGGACGGTGCCAGGGCCGCCGTGCAGGTGATGCAGTCAGGCCGCAAGCGGGCGGAGGACACCTCGGCGGGGGCCGGCGAGGCCGACAAGTCCCTGCGCGCCATCGTCGCGGCGGTGGGCACCATCACCGACATGAGCGCCCAGATCGCCAGCGCCGCCGAAGAACAGAGCGCCGTGGCCGAGGACATCAACCAGAATGTGGTGCGCATCAGCGAGGGCGGTCATGACGTCTCTTCGGGAGCCCGGGAAACCGCTCACGCCGCCCGTGATCTGGCCCGCCTGGCGGCTGAGCTGAGAAGTGCGGTGGAGCGATTCAGGATCTAGCACAGGCTGTATTCCGACCGTGCAACTGGGTATGCTTGCGGGATGAACATACGCTGCATCACCTTCGATCTGGATGACACCTTGTGGGACTGTGCCCCCGTGATCCAGAACGCGGAACGGATCTTTCATGACTGGCTCACGGCCCACTATCCGCGCATTGCCCAGCGCCATGGCCTGGAGGCCATGGTTCGTCATCGCCAGGCCTGGTTTGCCGAGCGCCGTCACCTGCACTACGACATGACCCGTCTGCGCAAGCACTGGCTGCGCATCCTGGCGGCCCAGTCGGGTTATGGCGATGAGTTGGTGGAACCGGCGTTTCGGGTATTTTGGGAGGCGCGCAACCAGGTGTCTCTCTATGACGATGTGCTGGAGACGCTGGACCGTTTGCGGGGGCATTTTCGCATCGGCGCCATCACCAACGGCAATGCCTGTGTGCACCACATCGGTATCGGTGACCGGTTCGATTTCGTGATCACCTCCGCCACCGCCGGGGTCGCCAAGCCGTCGGCGCGGATCTTCACCGCCGCCTTGGACGAGGCCGGGGTCGAGGCGTCCCAGGCCCTGCATGTGGGGGATGACGCCGAGCGGGATGTGCGCGGGGCGGCCCGGGTGGGGATGCGTACCGCCTGGGTCAATCCCCATGCTCTGGCCTGGGAGAGCGGCGGTTCACCCCCTGATCTGACCCTGCGGTCGGTGTCGGAACTGCCGGCCCGACTGCTGCCGCGCTGACCCGCCATCCCCTCTCCCTTGGGGGGAAGGGTCGGGGATGAGGGGGAAGGCGGATCAGACAGGCTACGGATCACCTTGTGCCAGCACCTCCTCCAGCACCGTCCATACCGTATCCAGCATGATCGGCTGGGCCTCGGCGGTGGGATGGATGCCGTCCGCCTGCATCAGATCCGGTTCCAAGGCCACCCCCTCCAGCAGGAAGGGCACCAGCGGCACGTCATATTCCTGGGCCAGCTCATGGTAGATCCGGTGGAACCTCTCGGTAAAATGTCTGCCCAAGTTGGGCGGTACCTGAATGCCCACCAGCAGCACCCGTGCACCGCTGTCCTGACTGAGCCGGATCATGCGGGACAGGTTTTCCCGGATCTCGCCCAGGGCGGTGCCCCGCAGCCCGTCGTTACCTCCGAGGCTGATGATGACCAGCTCGGGCTGGTGCCGTTCCAGGGCTCGGGGCAGCCGGGTCAGGCCGCCACGGCTGGTTTCGCCGCTGATGCTGGCGTTGACCACAGTCCAGGCATGGCCGTTTTCCTCCAGTCGGTGTTCCAGCAGGGCCACCCAGCCTTGTTCCACCGGGATGCCCCAGGCAGCACTCAGGCTGTCGCCCATGATGAGCAGGGCAGGGCGTTCGGCCGCCGCCAGGGCGGGCAGGCACAACAAGCACAGCAGCAAAAGGAGTCGTGATCGCATGGTGTTGTCTCAATCCTCCGCCGCCGTGGTGTCGGCGAGCAGTCTCGTCAAATCCGTAGAGGGTCCGGGTGGTGAACTTGCCATTCTAAAGGGGGTGGACCTGACCGTGGCAAATGCCGAGGCGGTGGCCATCGTCGGTGCCTCGGGGTCGGGCAAGTCCACCCTGCTGGGTCTGTTGGCCGGATTGGACCTGCCCACGGATGGGGAGGTTCAGTTGCTGGGTCGTTTCCTGGGCGGACTCACCGAAGATCAGCGGGCCATGCTCCGGGCCGGGCAAGTGGGATTCGTGTTTCAGTCCTTTCAGCTGCTGCCGGCCCTGACCGCCCTGGAGAACGTGATGCTGACCCTGGAACTGTCCGGGCGGGCCGGGGATGCACGGGCGGGCGCCCTTGAGGCCCTGGAGCAGGTGGGACTGTCCCGGCGAGTGGCTCATTATCCCGGTCAGCTCTCCGGTGGTGAGCAGCAGCGGGTGGCCATCGCCCGGGCCTTTGCCGCCCACCCCCGGGTACTGTTTGCCGATGAACCCACCGGCAACCTGGACCAGCAGACCGGGGAGCAGATCATCCGCCTGTTGTTCAACCTCAAGGAAGCCTACGGCACGGCCCTGGTACTGGTGACCCACGACATGGATCTGGCGGCCCGGTGCGAGCGTCGCTACCGACTCAGTGACGGCGTGCTGGAGGCGACATGAATCAGGTATTGCGGTATTCCTGGCTGTCTCTGGGGCGGGAATGGCGCGCCGGTGAGTTGCGCATCCTGGCCGTGGCCTTGGTCATCGCGGTGGCGGCCGTCACCTCGGTCAGTTTTTTCACCGACCGGGTGCAGCGGGGCATGTCCCAACAGGCCACCCAGTTGCTGGGGGGCGATCTGAGCATCACCTCGTCGGCGCCGCCGGCGGCGGCCGTCACGGCGGAGGCTCGCCGCCTGGGGCTGGAGACGGCCCGCCATGTGAGTTTCCCCAGCGTGGTCATGGCCGGGGATGCCTCCCAGCTTACCGAGATCAAGGCCGTCAGCGGCGGTTGGCCCTTGCGTGGTTCGGTGAGGATCAGCGGGGTCCTGTTCGGCGATGAGCAGGAGACTCGTGAGGTCCCCGGTCGTGGTGAGGCCTGGGCCGAACCCCGCCTGCTGCAGCTGCTGGGCCTGTCGGTGGGTGACCGGCTGCAGGTGGGGGATCTGGAGATGACCCTTTCCCGCGTCATCACCTATGAGCCGGACCGGGGCGGTGATCTGTTTCAGCTCGGACCCCGGGTGCTGATCCATCTGGATGATCTGGGCGCCACGGGACTGGTGGTGCCGGGCAGCCGGGTGAGTCACCGGTTGCTGGTCGCCGGCGGTGAATCCCAGGTGGCGGCGTTTCGTGACTGGGCGCAATCGCACCTGACGGAGCGGGAGCGGCTGGAAGGGGTCGGGGATGCCCGCCCCGAACTGCGAGGCGCCATCGCCCGGGGTGAACAGTTCCTCGGGCTGGCGGCCCTGGTGGCCGTGCTGCTGGCGGGGGGCGCCGTGGCGGTGGCGGCCCGTCACTACAGTGATCGCCAGTCCGATGTGAGTGCGATCATGCGTTGCCTGGGGGCCTCCCGGGCCTTCGTGCTGCAGGTCTTCATCCTGCGCATCCTCTGGCTGGCCCTGGCCGCCAGTGTCGTGGGGTTGGTGCTCGGCTTCCTGGCCCAGTGGGCGCTGGCGGCCCTGCTGGCCCAGTGGTTCCCGGGCACCTTGCCCCTGCCGTCCCTGTGGCCGGCCTTTACCGGCCTGGCGGTCGGCGTGGTGACGGCCCTGGGCTTTGGCTTGCCGGCCCTGCTGCGAATCGGCCAGGTGCCGCCGCTGCGGGTATTGCGCCGTGACCTGGGGGCGCCGCCCCCGGCCATGTGGCTGGCGCTGGTGCTGGCCCTGACCGCCCTGGGCGGGTTGTTGCTGTGGCAGGCGGGGGATGTGCGGCTGGCGGCCTGGGTCCTTGGGGGGGGCGGCCTGACGGTGGTGATGTTGTGGGGCGCGGCCTGGGCGCTGGTGCTGGGACTCAAGCCCCTGCGTACCCGGGGCGGGGTGGCACTGCGGTTCGGCCTGGCCAATCTGTCCCGGCGCGGGGCCTTGAGCGCGGTCCAGCTGGCGGCCTTCGGGCTGGGGATCATGGCCCTGTTGCTGTTGGCGCTGGTGCGGGTGGATCTGCTCTCCAGTTGGGAGGGTAGCCTGCCGCCTGAGGCCCCCAATCACTTCATGATCAACGTCCAGCCGGACCAGGTGGTCCCCCTGCAGGCACTGTTCGAGGATAAGGGGTTGCCGGCGCCCACGTACTACCCCATGATCCGTGGCCGTCTGACGGCGATGAACGATGTGCCGGTGCGCCCGGAGACGTTCGAAAATCCCCGGGCGGAGCGGCTGGCCTCACGGGAGTTCAATCTCTCCTTTGCCCGTGATCTGCAGCCGGATAACCGGGTGGTGGCCGGGCAGTGGTGGTCCGGCGATTCCGCCGGGCGGGAGTTTTCCCTGGAGGAGGGATTAGCGGAGACCCTGGGAGTGGCACTGGGCGATGTGCTGGAATTCAACATCTCCGGTGAGCCGCTGATCGGTCGCGTCACCAGCCTGCGCAGCGTGGAGTGGGATTCCTTCAATGTGAACTTCTTCGTGTTGTCACCGCCGGGTCTACTGGAAGATCATCCCATGACCTACGTGACCAGCTTCCACCTGGCGGAAGGGCAGTCCGATCTCCTGACGGAGATGGTGAGGCAGTTCCCCAGCATCACCATCCTCGACGTGCGGGCCCTGATGCAGCAGGTGCGTGACATCATCGACCGGGCCAGCCTGGCAGTGGAGTATGTGTTCCTGTTCACCCTGGCGGCGGGGGTGACCGTGCTCTATGCGGCCATTCATGCCACCCGCGATCTGCGCCGGCGGGAAAGTG
The DNA here is from genome assembly GCF_022227845.1 of Ectothiorhodospira lacustris. Classification (GTDB taxonomy): domain Bacteria; phylum Pseudomonadota; class Gammaproteobacteria; order Ectothiorhodospirales; family Ectothiorhodospiraceae; genus Ectothiorhodospira; species Ectothiorhodospira lacustris. The sequence goes on from NZ_JAJNQN010000008.1 coordinate 6,648, forward strand.
CCATCCTGCGCACCCTGGGCGCCGGGCGGCGCCAGGTGCTGGTGGGCCTGCTGGCGGAGTTCACCGTCATGGGGGCCCTGGCGGGCCTTTTGGCCGGCGCGGGGGCGAGCGGCATCGGCTGGGTGCTGGCCCGGCAGGTGTTCGACCTGTCCTATGTCTTCAACCCCTGGCTCTGGGTGCTGGGCATCGGCGGTGGCGCCCTGGGGGTGGGACTGGCCGGCTGGCTGGGTGCCCGCTCCGTGCTGCGGCAGCCACCCCTGCTCACCCTGCGGCAGCTCACCTGATCATCATGGAAATCACCTGCCGGGGTTGGACATCGCCCCGGCAGCTACAGATGGATATACTCTGCCCCCATGCGTCATACCCGATACGACAAGTCGTCCCTGGTCCATGAGTCCCGCGAAGCCCTGGCGGCGCGTTTTACGCCTCCCGGGGGAGGGACCGATGTCCGTCTGTCCATGGCCCTCACCTATGCCCTGGCGGATCACGAGCGTCAGACCCGCCAGCCCCATTGCCTGGACGTGGCCGAGAACCTGCGGGTGCTGGGGGTGGACAAGGACACCCTGATCGCCACGCTGTTGCTGGATGCCCATTTCGACGGCAGTCTCTCCGACGAGGACCTGTCCCGCCACTTCGGTGAGCACGTCACCCGGCTGGTGAAGAACGTACATCTGCTCACCACATTCCGCAGTGCCCCGGGTCAGCTGGACGGGGCGCCGGAGCAGGCCGAGCGGCTGCGCCGCATGTTGCTGGCCATGGTGGACGATGTCCGGGCCGTGCTCATCAAGCTGGCCTATCGCCTGCAGCATCTGCGGCTGATGTCCCAGGAGCCGGATGAACTGGCCCGGGCCTATGCCCGGGAGACCCAGGAGATCTTCACCCCCCTGGCCAACCGTCTGGGCGTGGCCCAGCTCAAGTGGGAGATGGAAGACCTGGCGTTCCGCATCCAGGACCCGGATCACTACCGCATGGTGGCCAAGCTGCTGGAAGAGAGTCGGCTGGAGCGGGAGCAGTACATCCAGGACTTCACCGAACGCCTGCGCCAGGCCTTGGTGGAAGAGCATGTGGCCGGGGAAGTGCGGGGTCGGCCCAAGCACATCTACAGCATCTGGAAGAAGATGGATCGCAAGCAGCTGGAATTTCAGGACCTGTATGACCTGCGCGCGGTGCGGGTGATCGTGGACCGGGTTTCCACCTGCTACGCGGTACTGGGGGTGGTGCACAGCTGCTGGCCTCACATTCCCAAGGAGTTCGACGATTACATTGCCAACCCCAAGGACAACGGCTATCAGTCCCTGCATACGGCGGTCATCGGCCCCAACGGCAAGGTGGTGGAGGTGCAGATCCGCACCCGCGATATGGATGCGTTCGCCGAACTGGGGGTGGCCGCCCATTGGCGCTACAAGGAAGGGGGGCGTGAGGATCAGGCCCTGATGCGTGCCATCGCCTCCCTCAGACGCTTGCTGGATCACCAGGAGGATGACCGGGAGTTGTTGGAGGATTTCCGTTCCGAGCTGTTCCAGGATCGGGTCTTCGTGCTGACCCCTCGGGGGGATGTGGTGGACCTGCCCAAGGGGGCCACCCCGCTGGATTTTGCCTACGCCATTCATACCGAAGTGGGGCATCGTTGCCGGGGCGCCAAGGTCAACGGCCGCATCGTGCCCCTGACCCATGAGCTGCGCTCCGGTGAGCGGGTCGAGGTCCTCACCACCCGTCAGGGCGGCCCCAGCCGGGACTGGATGAATCCCAATATGGGCTATCTGCGCACCTCCCGAGCCCGGTCCAAGGCGCGCAGCTGGTTCAAGCTCCAGGATCATGACAAGAACCTCCATGAGGGGCGTCAGATCCTGGAGCGGGAGGCCCAGCGTCAGGGCGTGAGCGAGCCGGATATGGATGAACTGCTCAAGCGCTTCCATCAGCCCAGTCGGGATGAACTGCTGGTGGCCGTCGGTGCGGGTGAGATCACTCCGGCCCAGTTGGCCAGCGCCATGCAGGTGCCCATGGCCCTGACTGCTGAAGAGACCCTCATGGGACGGCGCAGCCGCCGTCCTGCGGAGAAGGGCGGCACTGGCGAAAAGGGCATTCAGATCCGTGGTGTGGGCAATCTGCTCACCCAGGTGGCGCGTTGCTGCCGGCCGGTACCGGGGGACCTCATCGTCGGTTACATCACTCGGGGTAAGGGGGTGACCATCCACCGGCGGGACTGCATCAATATCCTGCGCATGCCTACCGAGAAGCGCTATCGCCTGGTGGAGGTGACCTGGGGGGAGGAGCGTCAGGCCTATCCGGTGGTGGTCCACGTCGAGGCCTTTGACCGCCAGGGGTTGTTGCGGGACATCACCCAGGTCCTGGCCAATGAGCGGATCAATGTCCTGGCCGCCTCCACCCGCACCGACCCGGCGGAACGCTCCGTCACCATGGATCTGACCCTGGAGATTACCGATACGGGGCAGCTCAGTACGGTGATGGACAAGATCGGAGCCCTGCCGAACATCTTTGCGGTGCGGCGGGTGGCCACCGGCTAGCCGCTATATCTGGAGGAGTCGTTTGTGAGACCCTGTGATCGATTGGTGCGGTATTCGACCGCCTTGGTGCTGCTGCTCCTGTCCGGCTGCGCTGCTGTACCCGACCTGCGTCCGCCGCCCCCAACACCCGTGCCGGTACCCGCGCCGGTGCCGCAGGCCCCGATCCCGATCCCGGCGCCTGCCCCTCAGCCTGAAGTGCGTGCCCCCCAGGCCCCGGTGATTGCCGGCGATACCCGGGCGCAGCGTCCGGCCGTGCCCGCCGGTGCCGGTGACCGGGCCGACCCGGCGCCCCCGGCCCGCCCTCCCCAGGCCCCCGCCGTGGTGGCCCTGGCCGGGGATGCGGATCGTCACATGGCCGCCGGGCAGCCGGATCGGGCCGCCGCCGCCCTGGAGCGTGCCCTGCGCATTGCCCCGGCTGATGCCGGGCTCTGGCATCAACTGGCCATGGTGCGGTTGCATCAGGGGCAGGCCGATGAGGCGGAGAGCCTGGCCGCCAAGTCCAACAGCCTGGCCGGGAGCGACCGGGCGCTGCAGTCCGACAACTGGCGCATCATTGCCCAGGCCCGGCGTTTGCGGGGAGATGAGCGGGGTGCACAGAATGCCTTGGAGCGTGCCCGGGCGCTGCAGCCGGGACGCACCGGATGACCGAACAGATATCGGCGGCGGCGGTGCTGGGGGACACCGGTCCCCTGGCGGATGCCATTGAGGGGTTCCGCGCCCGTCTGCCCCAGCAGCAGATGGCCGCTGCCGTGGAGCAGGCCCTGGCGGATGGTGAAACCCTGGTGGTGGAGGCGGGCACCGGCGTGGGCAAGACCTTTGCCTACCTGGTGCCCGCCCTGCTCAGCGGCCGCAAGGTCATCGTCTCCACCGGCACCCGCAATCTCCAGGACCAACTGTTTCACAAGGACCTGCCCCTGATCTGCCGGTCCTTGGGGGTGTCGGTGCGCTGTGCCCTGCTCAAGGGGCGCTCCAACTACCTGTGCCCCCATCGCCTGCGCCTGGCCGCGGCCGAAGGGCCGCTGCTGGAGGCCCGGCTGCACGCCCCCCTGAGGCTGGTGGAGCGCTGGGCGGCGGGGACCCGCACCGGGGATACCGCGGAGCTGTCTCAACTGGCCGAGGATGCGGAAATCTGGCCCCGGGTGACCTCCACGGCGGACAACTGCCTGGGGGCGGAGTGCCCTGAATACTCCGGGTGTTTTGTGCTGCGGGCCCGTCGCCGCGCCCAGGAGGCCGATCTGGTGGTGATCAACCATCATCTTTTGTTCGCGGATCTGGCACTCAAGGACGAGGGATTTGGTGAGTTGCTGCCGTCGGCGGAGGCCTTCATCCTGGATGAGGCCCATCAGCTGCCGGAGGTGGCCGGCAGTTTCTTCGGTGTCAGCCTCAGTGCCCGGCAGTTACTGGAACTGGCCCGGGATACCGTCTCGGAGCAGGTGAACGAGGCCCCGGACATGCCCCAGCTACGGGCGCGGGCGGATGGACTGGGCAGGGCGGTGAAGGATTTCCGGCTGGCCATGGGGGAGGGCATGCGTCGTGCGCCCTGGCCGGCCCTGGCGGCCAGGGCGGGGATGGACGAGGCCTTGCAGGGTCTGCGCGCGGCCCTGCAGTCCCTGACCGAGGCCCTGGAGGTGGCGGCGGAACGGGGTAAGGGCCTGGAGGGTTGCGCCCGGCGGGCCCTGGACCAGATGCAGCGCCTGGCCCTGTTCGACGGCCCCCAGGCGGAGGCGGTCCAGTGGTACGAAACCTGGACCCGGACCTTCAGTCTGCACCTGACGCCGTTGGATGTGGCGGGGCTGTTCCGCCAGCATCGCGGCGCCTGCGACAGTGCCTGGGTCTTCACCTCGGCGACCCTGTCCGTGGATGGCCGCTTTGATCACTTCAACCGGCGCCTGGGTCTGGAAGCACCCCGTGGCCTGCAGCTGGACAGTCCGTTCGACTATGCCGGCAATGCCCGGCTCTATATCCCCGCGGGCCTGCCCGAACCCAATGATCCCCGTTACACGGAGGCGGTGGCGCGGGCCGCCTTGCCGGTGATCGAGGCCAACCCGGGCGGCACTTTCATGCTCTTTACCAGCCACAAAGCCCTGCAGGCGGCCGCCGCCTGGCTGTCCCGACATCTGGACCGGCCCGTGCTGGTGCAGGGAACGGCGCCCCGGCAGGAGCTGGTGGCCCGCTTTCGTGAAGCGGGTAATGCAGTCCTGCTGGGGGCCCAGAGTTTCTGGGAGGGGGTGGATGTGCGAGGCCGCGCCCTGAGCTGCGTGATCATCGACCGTCTGCCCTTCGCCTCGCCGGGTGATCCGGTACTGGAGGCCCGCCTGGAAGCCGTCCGCCGGGATGGCGGCAGTCCCTTTACCGTGCTGCAGATCCCCCAGGCGGTGATCGCCCTCAAGCAGGGGGTGGGACGCCTGATCCGTGATCCGGAGGACAAGGGCCTGCTGGTGCTGTGTGATCCCCGTCTGCAGACCAAGTCCTATGGCCGCATCTTCCTGAAAAGCCTGCCGCCGGTGGGACGGGTCAAGGACCTTGCGGAGGCCCGGGGTTTTCTGCAGGGCCTGGGTGAGCCGTCCTGTCCGCACGCCTGAACTTTTACAACCCGATCGAGTTCCCTGATGACCGCCTTCCATAGCCTTCCCCGTCCCCTGACGGCCGTCCTGCGCCGCCGCCCCGAAGATTTCCTGGTGGAAGAGATCCCCGCAACCCTACCGGAGGGGGAGGGCGAGCATGTCTGGCTGAGCATCCGCAAGCGGGGCATGAATACCGATACCGTCGCCGGGTTGCTGGGGCGCATCGCCGATGTGCCGCGCCGTGCCGTGGGCTATGCGGGCCGCAAGGACCGTCATGCGGTGACCACCCAGTGGTTCAGCGTCCATCTACCGGGACGGGAAGCCCCCGCCTGGTCCGAACACCTGCCGCCGGAAGTGGAGATCCTGGAGTCGCGGCGGCATCGCCGCAAGCTCCAGACCGGCCACCTACAGGGCAACCGGTTCGTGCTGGTGTTGCGTCAGTGTGAGGGGGATCGAGACATCGCACAAGAGCGGCTGACGGTGATGCAACGCCGGGGGGTGCCCAACTTTTTCGGTGCCCAGCGCTTTGGCCGTGACGGCGGTAATATCGCCAAGGCGCAGGCCCTGTTCCAGGGCAGTCTGCAGGTGCGCGACCAGAAACTGCGGGGGATCTACCTGTCCGCGGCCCGCTCGGAAATCTTCAACCAGGTGCTGGCGGCCCGGCTCGAAGACGAAACCTGGGACCAGGCGCTGCCCGGCGATGCCCTGCAACTGGATGGCCGGGGCAGTTTCTTCATTTACCAGGAGGATGACCCGACGGTGCCCGACCGGGTTGCAGAGCAGGCCCTGCATGTGACCGGTCCCCTGTGGGGGCGGGGCGAATTGCCGACGACGGGTGCGGTGGCGGCACTGGAGTCCGGTATCGCGGCGACGATGCCGGTATTGGCCCAGGGGCTGGAAGCGGCGGGCCTGACCCAGGAACGGCGCGCCCTGCGCATCCGCCCCCAGGCCCTGACCTGGACCTGGGAGGACGAACAGACCCTGCAGCTGGGTTTCACCCTGCCCGCCGGGGCCTTCGCCACCACCCTGGTGGAGGTCTTTGCCGACACCGGTGCCGGCGGTGGAGAGGGTTAACCTGGAAGGCCCCGGGTTTGGCCACGGATACTCCCTTCTCCCCCTGAGGGAGGAGGGCCGGGGATGAGGGGGGAGTCCGGGACAGGCGCCGTGCCGTCAGAGGGTCCGGCGCCCGGGTTTTTCCGCCACTCGGTTGCGCAGGTACACCGGCAGCACCGCTTCCGCCGGGACGGCCATGCCTTGGGTAAAATCCCGGGCGGCGAGCCGGGCAACCTCGGCGGCGCTGGGCAGGCAGTCCGCCAGCGGCGCCCCGCTCAGGCAGTCCCGGAAGCGGGTGGTCAGCACGTCCCCATGGGCCGACCAGCCATGCCCCACCCCGAGCCAGCCCTGCCATTCCGGCAAGGGGGCATCGCTCGGGGCGCAGACCTGCTCTTCTCCTGCAGGGATGGCCAGGCCATCCTCATCCCCCCGGAAGGCACCCCAGTAGACTTCCCCCATGCGGGCATCCAGGGCGGCCAGGACCTGATTCGCCCCTTCATCCAGGCCCTGCTGAGCCAGGGCCGCCAGGGTGGAGACGGGCACCACCGGCAGATCGGCGGCAAAGGCGGCCCCCTGGATTACCCCGGTGGCGATCCTGACGCCGGTGAAGGCTCCCGGCCCCCGCCCGAAGGCCAGGGCATCGAGCTGCCCCAGGGATAATCCGGCCTCCGCCAGCAGTCCTTCCATCATGGGCAGGATCAGGCGGGCATGGGCGCGGGGTTCCACCTCGAAGCGGACCCAGACATCCCGGTCCAGGAGCAGGGCGGCGGAACAGGCCTCGGTGGCGGTTTCAATGGCCAGCAATTTCATCATTTTGCGCGGGTTTTCAGGGGGCTTGGTAGTGAATATGGAGCGTGATCTGGTTCTGCTTTCGCATGCCGGGCACCGTAACCGCCCCGATGTGCGTTTGTCCAGCCGGAGATTGATGGGGGTTTTCGACTGGCAGGGGCAGAATTTCGCACTCGGTGGCCTACCGCACATACGATGCAGTGCATAGCGGGGATCATCCGGGGATGGATGCACCTGGGGAGGATACAGCCACTTGAACGCCTCCCACCCATCAAATACCGACAACGCCGTTCCCGGGGCGCCCGAAAAGGCGCCGACCGGCATCGCCGGCTTCGACCACATCACCGGGGGCGGGCTGCCTCGCGGGCGCACCACGCTGCTCCTGGGCGGGCCCGGCTCGGGCAAGACCGTCTTTGCGCTGGAATTCCTGGTGCACGGCGCGCGCAGCTTCGAGGAACCGGGCATCTTTGTCGCCTTCGAAGAGCGCTCGACGCGTATCCTCGCAAACGCCCATAGCTTCGGCTGGAACCTCCCTGAGCTGCAGCGCGAAAGGCTCTCGTTCGTCGACGCGCAGCCCGTGTCCGATCTGGTGCAGTCGGGTAGCTTCGATCTCAACGGCATGCTGGCCGCGTTGCAGGCGATGATCGAGTCGACTGGCGCGCGGCGCATCGTCTTTGACGCCCTCGATATCGTGCTCGCGCTGCTCGCCGACCCCGCCGCCAGACGCGCAGAAACCTATCGCCTGCATGGCTGGCTGCTGGCGCACGAGCTGACCGCAGTCATCACCGCCAAGGCCTTTGGTGACGATGTTTTCCTTATGGGCCAGGAGTCCTTCGGCTTCATGCAGTTCATGGTGGACTGCGCGGTCATCCTCAACCACAAGGTGGTGCTGGGCGTATCTCAGCGCAACCTGAGGGTTCAGAAGTACCGCGGTACCAACTTCGACGAGAACGAGTTGCCGTTCCTCATCGGCAAAGACGGGTTCGAGGTCTCGGTGGCACACCCGCTGGAGCGCGGCTCACTCACGGTGAGCAAAGAGCGCGTTTCGAGCGGCCTTGAGCGGCTCGATACCATGCTCGGCGGCGGCTACTACCGCGGTGTGAGTGCGCTGATTACGGGCTCTCCGGGTACGGCCAAGACCACGCTGGTTGGCCTCTTCGCGCAAGCCGCATGCCAGCGCGGCGAACGCACCCTGTTCGTGAGCTTCAGTTCCGACCCCAACGAGGTCATCCGCGACCTCGCGTCAGTGGGGATTCGTCTGGCGCGTTACGTCAAGAACGGGCACCTGCGCATGGTCTCCGCGCGCGCCATATCCGGAAGTGCGGAGCTCTACCTGGCGCACATCATGTCCCTGGCGAAGGAGCACAAGGCCCGATGCCTGGTGATTGACCCGGTGTCAACCTGGTCGTCACAGTCCGGCACCCACCTGAGCGCACACAGAATCTCGGAGCGGCTCATCAACTGGTCGAAGGTCGAGGGCATCACGCTGTTGTGCAGCTGCCTGGTCGATGAGCGGACCGTTCCATCGGAAGACAGCACGTTCCGCCAGATCTCCACGCTTGCCGATACCTGGATCCACTTGAGCTACCTGGTGCAGTCGGGGGAGCGCAACCGTGCCCTTTCGATCATCAAGTCGCGCGGCACGGCGCACTCGAACCAGGTGCGCGAACTGATCCTCAGCAACAAGGGCGTGACCCTTGCCGATACCTACAGCGCAGGCGGTGAGGTACTTATGGGCACCTTGCGCTGGCAGAAGGAAGGCGCAGAGCGTGCAGCCGCCGAGACGGCCGAGGTCGCCAGAAAGGTCAAGCGCGTGAGGCTTGACGCCGAGGAGGCGGAACTTGAGGTGCGGCTGCGGGCGCTGGGCGTGGAGCTCAAGGCGAAGAAGACCGAGAAGGCGCTGCTCATGCGCGCCACCGCCACGCGCCGGGGCGAAACCTCGCGCAAGCGCACGCGCATGGAAGTGCTGCGCGGCGCCGATGTCGCGGAAGACAAAGACGGGGATAGACAGTGATGACTGGGTGCGAGAAGTTCAGCTTCCGGCTCTATGTGGCCGGCGACGCGTGGAACTCGGCCCAGGCGGTGTCCAACCTTGGCGCGGTGTGCCGGGAGCACCTGGCAGGTCGTCATACGATCGAGGTGGTGGACGTGTTCCGCGAGCCACAGCGCGCGCTTGCCGATGGCATCTTCATGACGCCGACACTGATCAAGCTCGCACCTCTCCCCGCCCCCGTGCAGGTGGTGGGCTCCCTCAGCCAGAGGTTGCCACTGATGCAGGCCTTGGGACTGCAGGGCGTGCCGGAATGAAGCCGTCTCCCACAGAGGGCGAGCAAGAGGAGATTTCCGCGCTGATCGCCACACTGCACGAGACCGGGCAACGCCTGGAGCTGCTCACCGCGGGCGAAGTGGACTCGGTGAGCGACGCCGAGGGCAGGCCCTTCCTGCTACTGAGCGCCCAGGAGCGGCTGCGCCATATCGAGGCCACGAAGCAGGCTGCCGTGCTCAACGCCCTTCCCGCACATATTGTCCTGCTCGACGCCCAGGGTGTCATCGTCTCCGTGAACGAAGCGTGGCGGCATTTCGGCGATGCCAATGCTGCACAGTGCCCGGGTTATGGCGTCGGCGTCGACTACCTCCGGGTCTGCGACCAGGCGCAAGGAGAAGGCTCCGCCGAGGCGAGCCAGGCCGCCGCCGGCATCCGCGCGGTGCTCGCGGGCAAGACGAAGCGCTTCTCGCTCGAGTATCCCTGCCACTCACCGACCGAGAAGCGCTGGTTCCTGATGAGCGCGACCCCGCTCACTGAGGACGGCGGGAACGGTGCTATCGTCATGCACATCGATATCTCGGAGAGAAGGCAGGCCGAAGAGGACCTGCGCGTGAGCGAGACGCGCTTGCGCGAGATGGCCGAGAGCATCCGCGACGTCTTCTTCCTGCGCGACAAGGTGGGCGGGATGTTGTATGTGAGTCCGGCCTACGCGGAGATCTGGGGCCGCAGCTGCGAGAGCCTGTACGTCGACCCGGACTCGTGGCGCGATGCGATCCACCCCGATGACCGTGCGGCGACGCTGAAGAAAATGCGCAGTGAGCTGATGGAGGGCAAGATAGAGATCGAATACCGCATCGTGCGCCCCGACGGCTCGGTCCGCTGGATCGAATCCCGCGGCTTCCCGGTGCGCGATACCGCCGGCACCATCGTGCGTCTCGCCGGGGTCTCCACCGACATCACCGTGCGCAAGCGCGCCGAGCTCAGCATCCAGCGCCTGAACCGGGTGAACGCGATGCTGAGCCGGATCAACGGCCTGATCGTGCGCGTGCGCACCCGCGACGAGTTGTTCGAGGAAGCCTGCCGCATCGCCGTCGAGGCCGGTGGTTTCCGCATGGCGTGGATTGGCCTCACCGACCCCACTTCGATGAAGCTCGTGCCGGCCGCCTCGGCAGGTACCGATGATATTCTCGCCGATGCGAAATCCTGCATGATGCTTCAGGACGACGCGCCAGGCGGGTACGGCCCCTCCGCGATGGCGGTGCGCGAACGTAAGGCGATCCTGGTCAACGATGTCGCAAGCGACGTGCGGATCCTGGATAAGGGCGCTCACCTGCAGCGGGGGATCCACTCGCTCGCCAGCCTGCCGTTGATGATCAACGATGAGGTGATAGGCGTGTTCGGCCTGCAAGCGCCGGACACCGGTTTCTTCGACGAGGCGGAGGTGAAACTTCTGCATCAGCTGGCCGAAGACATCGCATTCGCCATCGATCATATCGACAAGCAGGACCGGCTCGACTACCTCGCCTACTACGATGCGCTCACCGGGCTGGCGAACCGCAGCCTTTTCATCGAGCGCGTGTCGCAGTACATGAAGACCGCCGCCGCCGCCGGGCATTCGCTCGCCCTCTTTCTGGTGGACCTGGAGCGGTTCAAATATTTCAATGACAGCCTCGGCCGCCCGGCGGGTGACGCCTTACTGCGACACGTGGCCCAGTGGCTCACACAAAGCATCGGGGACGCCAGCCTGCTCGCACGGATTGGTGCAGACCAGTTCGCGGTGGTGCTGCCCGAAGTCCGCAATGAAGGGGACGTGGCGCGGCTGCTGGAGAAGTTGATGGCAGTCTTTCAAGATCGATCGTTCAACCTGGAGGACGACACCTATCGCGTGGCCGCGAGAACCGGCGTGGCGCTATTTCCCCAGGACGGCAAGGAAGCCGAGGCCCTGTTCCTGAACGCCGAGGCGGCGCTGAAGAATGCCAAGACCCGCGGCGACCGCTACCTCTTCTATTCGCACAAGATGACCAAGGCCATGGCCGGCAAGTTGATTCTGGAGAACCAGCTGCGCCAGGCGATCGACCGAGAGGAGTTCGTGCTGCACTACCAGCCCAAGGTGAGCTTCGCGAGCGGCAAGCTCACCAGCGCCGAGGCGCTGATCCGCTGGAACGATCCGCGCACCGGGCAGGTGCCGCCGGGTCAGTTCATCCCGGTGCTGGAGGAAACCGGGATGATCTACGAGGCGGGTCGCTGGGCACTGCGCAAGGCGATCGCGAACTACCTGCGCTGGCTGGACACGGGGCTGCCTGCGGTGCGTGTTGCGGTCAACGTATCGGCCCTGCAGCTGCGCAGCCCCGGCTTCATCGCCGAACTGGAGCAGGCCCTTGCCGTCGATACGCGCGCCGCGGCGGGCCTGGAGCTTGAGATCACCGAGAGCCTCATCATGGCGGACGTGGAGCACAGCATCGCCACGCTGCAGGCGGTGCGCGCCATGGGCGTCACTGTCGCGATCGACGATTTCGGCACCGGCTTCTCTTCACTCAGTTATCTGATGAAGCTGCCCGTGGACACGCTGAAGATCGACCGCTCCTTCGTGTTGGCGATGACGCAGTCCCCTCAAGGGTTGGCCCTGGTCACGACCATCATCAATCTGACGCATTCGCTCAAGCTCAATGCGGTGGCGGAGGGCGTGGAGACGCAGGAGCAGTCGCGCCTGCTGCGTCTGATGGGCTGCGACGAGATGCAGGGCTACCTCGTCAGTAAGCCGCTGCCTGTCGAGATATTCGAAACGCGCTTCCTGGCGCGGGTCAGCTCCGAGCAAAGGCAGCGTTAGCCCGTGCCGTCCTGACGGGGTATTGGGGAGAGGGCGCCGAGGCGGCTCAGCTCCCGCTGGGCGGCCTCCAGGGCCTGCTCGGCTTCCACTTGCGTGGTGATGTCCTTCTGGATGCCGATGTAGTAAGTCAGCCGGTCCTCGTCATTGAACACCGGCGTGATGCTCAGTTCGTTCCAGAACAGGCTGCCGTCCTTGCGGTAGTTGCGCAGCCGCACCCGGCAGGGCATGCCCCGCTCCATGGCCTCCCGTATTTGCACCAGGCCGGGTTGGTCGCGATCATCGTTCTGCAGGAAGCGACAGTCCCGGTACAGGATTTCATCGGCACGATAACCCGTCAGCCGTTCAAAGCCTGCGTTCACATAGATGAGTATGGTGTCATCGCCTTCCCGCTCGGCGATGGTCACGCCGTCATCGGAGGCGTCCACCGCCAGGGCCAGTAAGGCAGGATCAATCAGACGCTCACGTACCATATCAGATCCCGGGGACGGATTCCGAGCCGCTCAGGCTTTCCAGGGCTTCCAGGTCATGGAGATAGATGATGCCGGCCTTCTCCGACAGATAACCCCGCCGTTTCCAGTCGGCAAAGAAGCGGCTGACCGTCTCCACGGTCAGGCCCAGCAGTGCGCCGGTCTCGGTGCGGGACAGGGGTAGCGGCATGCTGGGGTAGTGGCCGTTCTTGGCCCGCCAGTAGAGCAGGAAGGCAGCAAGCCGTTCACCGGCCTTTTTGGTACCCAGTTCCAGGGCCAGGTTTTCCACCTGCTGCAGGGCCAGGGCCCAGCGGGCCAGCAGGGCATGGTTCAGGGTGGGGTGCTCCGCCTGCAGTCGTTTGAGCACCGGCAACGGCAGCCGGCAGATCTGGACCGGAGTCAGGGTGGTGGCCGTGTGGTTGTAGGCATGCCCCATCAGTCCTTCCGCCCCCATGACATCCCCCCGGGTCAGCAGGCGCAGGATCTGGTCGCGACCGTTCACGGCGGTACGCGTCAGTTTGATCACTCCGTCCTTGAGGGTGAACGCCGCATTGGCCTCGGCGCCTTCCCGGTAGAGGACATGGCCTGCAGGAAGATCAAGGTGTTCCGCCGGGTTGTTGAGCCTGAGCACCACCTCGTCCGGCAGATCGCCGAACAGGCTGACGTCCCTGACCGGGCAGCGACCGCAGTCGTTATCCATCTGCGGCGTGACGGCCCGGCCCGGCTGGATATTTTTATCGCGCCGCCGGCGGCCGGCCGGGTCGCCATCGCCCAAGGCGAGATCACATGGGTTGGACAACGGTGAACGCTCCCCCTAACGATGGGTCTCTTCAAGGTTTTCCATACTAGCATGGTATGAAACTGCCCTGGGTATCGAAAAGATGCCCTGTACGAGCCTTTTTCAGCCCGTCATTCGATGAGTCTGAGCAGGACCAGCACGGCGCCCGTACCGCCGTCCGCGGGGCGTGCCGAGCAGAAGGCCAGGATGTCCGAGCGTTGCTGTAGCCAGTGGGCCACCCGGCTCTTGAGTACCGGTCCCCGGTTGCTGGAGCGCAGGCCCTTGCCGTGGATGATGCGCACACAGCGCAGGCGGCGCGTCCTGGCTTCGGCGATGAACAGGCCCAGCTCCGCATGGGCTTCGCGGGCCGTCATGCCGTGCAGATCCAGTTCCGCCCCGATCCGGTAATGCCCACGCCGCAGCTTCTTGAAGACCTGTCGCTGCAGGCCTTCGCGCATGAAGATGAGTTCGTCGCCTGGCTGGATGTCGGTGACCTGGAAGGGGTCCTCAACCATGGCTTCCAGGGCGCGCTGGTGCTGGGCCTCGGTCTGGCGGGGTCTGGGGGGTGGCCGCCGGGGTTGCAGCGTGGCCCGGTCTGCGCGCACGGGCTCCACCGGGCCTACGGCCTGGCGGAAGAGGGCGATGTCATCATCTTGATCTTGCGAGTCTTGCGGCGGCATGTCAGGGATCCGTTGCCGGTGGTTTGAGCCTGCTCGGGCCGTCGGCGGCATGAGCGTGTCGGCCGGAAAGATTCGGTGGACATGCGCCGGGGACGGGCTTTCCAGTATATTAACCACTTGACTTCAAAGTGACTCGATATGCGCATACTGCTCAGTAACGATGATGGTGTCCACGCTCAGGGCCTGCAAACGCTGGCCAAGGCCCTCAGGACCTGTGCCCAAGTCCATGTGGTGGCACCGGACCGTGACCGCAGTGGTGCCAGTAATTCCCTGACCCTGTCCCGCCCGCTGCGCCCGGAAACTCTCGACAGCGGTGATGTGCGGGTGGACGGCACACCCACCGACTGTGTCCATCTGGCCATCACCGGCCTGCTGGAAGAGGAGCCGGACATGGTGATTTCGGGGATCAACTCGGGCGCCAATCTGGGGGATGACGTCCTTTACTCGGGTACCGTGGCCGCGGCCATGGAAGGCCGCTTTCTCGGGTTGCCGGCCATTGCCGTTTCCCTGGCCGGCTACCCTTGTCAGCACTTCGATTCCGCCGCCCGGGCGGTGATGCAGTTGCTGGAACGTCTGCGCAACATGCCTCTGCCTTCCGACACCATCCTGAATGTCAATGTTCCGAATCTGCCCTGGGGAGAGATCCGCGGTTTCCAGACCACCCGGCTGGGGCATCGTCACAAGGCGGAACCGGTCACCCGTGCCACGGACCCCCGGGGACGACCCATTTACTGGGTGGGTCCCGCCGGGCCGGAACAGGACGCCGGGCCGGGCACCGACTTTCACGCAATCCGCTCCGGGTATGTGTCCGTCACGCCGATTCAGGTGGATCTGACCCGCTACGATGCCATGGATGTGGTGAGTCGCTGGCTGACGGGAGAGCAGGCTTGAACCAGGATCTTGCGGGAATCGGCATGACCTCCCAGCGTGCTCGTGATCGACTGGCCCGCCGGCTGCAGGAGCTGGGAATCCGTGATGTCCGGGTGCTGGAGGTGATGCGCTCCACCCCGCGACATCTGTTCGTGGATGAGGCGCTGGCCCATCGGGCCTATGAGAACACAGCCCTGCCCATCGGGTTCGGCCAGACCATTTCCCAGCCCTATATCGTGGCCAGGATGACCGAAGCCCTGCTGGAGGAGGGAGTGCCGGAACTGGTGCTTGAGGTGGGCACCGGGTCAGGGTATCAGGCGGCCGTACTGGCCCAACTGGTGGGGCGCGTGATCAGTCTGGAACGGGTCCGCCCCCTGCAACGCCGGGCCCGTGAGGTGCTCAGCAGCATGCGTCTGCACAATGTCAGCCTGCGCCATACGGACGGCACCCACGGGTGGTCGGAAAATGCCCCCTATGACGGGATCCTGCTCACGGCGGCACCTCGGCAGATTCCCGAGCCCCTGCTGATGCAGCTCAAGGTGGGGGGGTGGCTCCTGGCCCCCGTCGGCGGCGAGCATGAATCCCAGTCCCTGGTGCGCATCACTCGCACCACCAAGGCCTTCGTCAAGGATGAGCTGGGGCCGGTGAGCTTCGTACCGCTGTTGCCGGGAGAGGTTCTATGAAGCTGTTCGGTCCGCTCTATGACCGGGTCATGGGCTGGTCACGGCATCGCCATGCGCCTCGCTATTTGGCGGCCCTGTCCTTTGCCGAGTCGTCCTTCTTTCCGGTACCGCCGGATGTGATGCTCGCACCGATGGTGGCGGCACAGCCGCAACGGGGGGTGTATCTGGCCTTCATCACCACACTGTTTTCCGTGCTGGGCGGATTGTTGGGGTATCTGTTGGGGTATCTGGCCTTCGGTATGCTCGAACCCCTGATCCTGAACGCCGGCTATGGTGAAGAACTGGCATTGGCACAGGAATGGTTTACCCTCTGGGGGGTGTGGGTCGTGCTCGTCGCGGGTTTTTCTCCCATTCCCTACAAGCTCTTCACCATCACCGCCGGTGCCCTGTCCATGGCCCTGCTGCCTTTCGTCATCGCCTCGTTCCTGGGGCGGGGGGCGCGTTTCTTTGCCGTTGCGCTGTTGATTGGCTGGCTGGGGCCGCGGGTGGAACCAAAATTGCGGCCTTATATCGAATGGCTGGGATGGCTGACGGTAGTCTGCCTGTTACTGGCGGTTGCTCTCTATCAATGGTACGGATGAACGAGACACGGTGAAGGGACTGGCACTCATTCTGCTGATGCTCATGGTTTCGGGCTGCGCCGCCGTCAAGCCCGAAGATCCGGCGTTTCGTTCCGGTACCTATACCGTCCGCCAGCATGAAACCCTGTATTCCATCGCCTGGCGTTACGGCCTGGAGTGGCAGGCGCTGGCGCGTTGGAACGGGATCCGTGAGCCTTATACCATCTATCCCGGCCAGCGCCTGCGCATGAATCCGCCGCCGGGACAGTCCAGGACGGCATCGGCACCGACACCGGCCGCCACGCCGGCACCGCGGACCACTGCGGCGACACCCCGGGAAACCCGGACCGAGCCGCCGCCGCGGGCGGCCACGCCGACACCGGCGCCGCCGGCTTCCGCTTCCGCGCGTCCCGCTCCCACCGCATCGGTCCCGCCCCCGACTTCATCCTCTCCGGCCCCGACGCCGCCGCCGTCTTCATCGGCCAGTTCCACCCCGCCCCGGCCGGCCCCCGTGGCCCAGCCGGTGCGTGAGCCGGCCACCCCCACCTCCGCCCCGGCGGCCACCGGTCCCCTGGTGTGGCAGTGGCCCACCGAAGGGCAGGTAGTGCGCCGCTTCGATGCCCAAGGGACCGGGAAAAAGGGCATCGCCATTACCGGCCAGCGGGGCCAGCCGGTACGGGCCGCCGCCCCCGGCCGGGTGGTCTACAGCGGAAGTGGACTTGTCGGATATGGAAAGCTTATTATCATCAAGCATAACGACAGTTATTTAAGTGCTTATGGTCACAATGAAAAAATCCTTGTGAATGAAGGCGCTACGGTATCTGCTGGACAGCAGATCGCCCTGCTGGGGGACACCGGTACGGACCGGCCCATGCTGCATTTCGAAATCCGCGAGGATGGCAAGCCGGTCGATCCCCTGCGCTACATACCGGACCGATAACTAGGGGCGTGGCAGCCCCGCACAGGAGGTCACATGCCCAAAAGGCGAGACAAGAACCCCGTGTATGAGGATATGGAGGAACGACTGGATGAGGAGGAGGATGCCGGGGATGAGCCGCCGGACCCGGAACAGACAGCGTCATCACCACTGAAGGACGATGCCGATGAAGCGGAGGAGAGCCTGACGGAAGACGAAGAGCCGTCCATGGTCTTTGCGGCGGGCGAAGTGCCCAAGAGCGACATGGACGCCACCCGGATCTATCTGAGCGAGATCGAATTCTCACCATTGCTGACCCCGGAGGAGGAGGTTTATTACTCGAGGCTGGCGCAACAGGGTGATGAATACGGCCGCCGGAAGATGATCGAATGCAATCTGCGACTGGTGGTCAAGATCGCCCGGCGCTACATGAATCGTGGTCTGGCCCTGCTGGATCTGATCGAAGAGGGCAACCTGGGGCTGATCCGTGCCGTGGAAAAATTCGATCCGGAACGTGGTTTCCGCTTTTCCACTTACGCCACTTGGTGGATTCGCCAGACCATCGAACGCGCCATCATGAATCAGACCCGAACCATCCGTCTGCCCATCCACGTGATCAAGGAACTGAACGTCTACCTGCGCGCATCCCGTCAGCTGGCCCAGGAACTGGATCATGAGCCGACGGCGGAGGAGGTGGCCAGACACCTGGACAAGCCGGTGCAGGACGTGAAGCGGATGCTGGCGCTGTCGGAACGGGTGACCTCGGTGGATCTGCCCATCGGCAAGGAGAGTGATCGTCCTTTGCTGGATGTCATTCCCGACGAGCAGACCCCGGAGCCTGCGGCGCTGATTCAGGACGAAGACGTGATCCACTACGTGGATGAATGGCTGATGGAGCTGGATGAAAAGCAGCGCGAGGTGATCGTCCGTCGCTTCGGGCTGCATGGTTTTGAGCGCAGTACCCTGGAGCAGGTGGGGCTTGAACTGGGCGTCACCCGGGAGCGGGTACGGCAGATCCAGATGGATGCCCTCAAGCGCCTGCGCAAGATCCTCGAAAGTCGGGGGTTTTCCGAAGAAACGCTGTTGCAGAACTGAAGTGCCCGGCAAGCCGGCGTTGTCAGTCTCCGGGCACCATCAGGGCGGCGGCTACGCGCCGTCCTTCGTTCATGATGACGTTATAGGTGCGACAGGCGGCAGCGGTATCCATGACTTCCAGTCCGATGCCCCGGTCCTTGAACAGGCGCAGGATGTCCCGTCCGGGAAAGCGCATGACCGGACCGGTGCCCAGGAGGAGGATCTCCGGTGATCGTTCCAGGATGGGGGCGAGTGCAGCCGCCGTCAGCGTTTCCGGGTCGGTGGGTCCCCAGTTCGGGATGAGGGCGTCCGGCAAGACCACCAGGCTCTTTTCGTAGCGGGTCTGATTGACCTGAATCCATGTCGCATCATGGGCCGTGATCACATGCCGACCATCTCCGTATTCGCGTGTCATCTTCATGGGCTGAAGCTAACGCGACGGCCCCGCGCAAGGCAAGTGCAAGTCCACCCTGATTGACAGGTTTCCGGGTGCCCAGTATCGTTCCTGGTTTATCTGTACTCTCCTTATTCACCCCCCTTCTGCAACGCGGATTACCCCTGTGATCGAAGAGTTTCCGAGAATCAAGCGACTCCCCCCCTATGTCTTCAGCATCGTCAACGACCTGAAGGCCAAGGCCCGTGCCAGAGGCGAGGATGTGATTGATTTCGGGATGGGGAATCCGGATCAGCCCACCCCGGATCACATCGTTGACAAACTGGTGGAAGCCGCCCAGCGTAGCGATACTCACCGCTATTCCATGTCCAAGGGCATTCCGCGTCTGCGCCGCGCCATTTGTCGCTGGTACAAGGATACCTATGATGTGGACCTGGATCCGGAGACCGAGTCCATCGTCACCATCGGCTCCAAGGAAGGGCTGGCCCATCTGGCGCTGGCGACGCTGGGTCCCGGCGATGCCGTGCTGGTGCCCAATCCGGCCTATCCCATTCATCCCTATGGCTGCGTCATTGCCGGCGCCGACATCCGTCATGTCCCTCTGACGCCGGATGTGGACTTTTTTGCCGAACTGGAGCGGGCCATCCAGGATTCCTGGCCCCGTCCCAAGATGCTCATCCTGAATTTCCCCGCCAATCCCACCACCCAGTGCGTGGAGCTGGAGTTCTTCGAGAAGGTGGTGGCCATCGCCCGGGAACACAAGATCTGGGTGGTCCACGACCTGGCCTATGCGGAGATCGTGTTTGACGGCTACAAGGCACCGTCCATCCTGCAGGTGCCCGGGGCCAAGGATCTGGCAGTGGAGTTCTACACCCTGTCGAAGACCTACAACATGCCCGGCTGGCGCGTGGGCTTCATGTGCGGCAATCCCACCCTGGTGGCGGCGTTGGGTCGAATCAAGTCCTATCTGGATTACGGCACTTTCACCCCGATCCAGGTAGCGGCCATCACCGCCCTGGAAGGTCCCCAGGAGTGCGTCGAAGAGATTCGCCAGCTCTATCGGGTACGCCGGGACGTGCTCTGTGACGGCCTCAATGCCCTGGGCTGGCCGGTGGAGAAACCCAAGGCAACCATGTTCGTATGGGCGCCTATTCCCGAACAGTATCGGCATATGGGATCCCTGGATTTTTGCAAGAAGCTGTTGCGGGATGCCAAGGTGGCGGTGTCCCCGGGTATCGGCTTCGGCACCTATGGCGATACCCATGTCCGCTTCGGCCTGATCGAAAACGAGCATCGTACCCGGCAGGCCCTGCGGGGGATCAAGGCCATGTTCCGCACCGATGCCAGGGCCGAGGCTGAAGAGCGGCCCGGCTGAGGGCCCCACGCCACTGGTGGGTTCTTTGAGGGGGGCTTTGTGGCCCCCTTCTTTGTTTGTTCCTTGCGGGCTGTTACCACAGATCTCTGTGCTTTCCCGGTTGGAAGTCACTGCGCCTGTTTTTGCGCGGTTCGTCACGTTTTGTGTACCGGTCCGTTCGGTTTGTATTTAGGATATATCCAGATATGGAGTCTGCGTGGCTCAAGAATGTTCAGTCCGGGCCGATTATTCCGGGTAAGACAAAGGAGAAGCATGCCAATGCCCAAAACGATCCTCACGGTGGACGACTCCGCTTCGATTCGCCAGATGGTGTCCTTCACCCTCAAGGGGGCGGGTTATACCGTCACCGAGGCCATGGATGGTCAGGATGGACTCGACAAGGCCCGTGCGGGTAGATTCGATCTCATCTTCACCGACCAGAACATGCCGCGCATGGATGGCATCAGCCTGATCAAGGCATTGCGAGGCCTGCCCCAGTACAAGACCGTCCCCATCCTCATGCTGACCACCGAGTCCGGGGATGCCATGAAGTCCCAGGGCCGGGCAGCCGGGGCGACGGGGTGGCTGGTCAAGCCCTTCGATCCGCAAAAGCTGCTGGAGGTCGTGCGCAAGGTCATCGGCTGAATCAGGAGATTCCAACCCGTGTGGGGACAAGCGGCATGACCATCGACATGAGCCAGTTTTATCAGGTGTTTTTCGAGGAGGCCGCCGAGCACCTGGCCGAAATGGAGAGCCTGCTCCTGGAATTGGATGTGGAGGCTGCCGACAAGGAGATGCTCAACGCCATCTTTCGTGCGGCCCATTCCATCAAGGGAGGCGCGGGCACCTTCGGTTTCACCGACATGGCCCAGATGACTCATGTGCTGGAGTCCCTGTTGGATCGCCTGCGCCGGCAGGAACTGCAGCTGACCACGGCCATGGTGGATGCCTTTCTGGATGCCGGTGACATCCTCAAGGCGCAGCTGGCAGCCCATCAGGAAGGCGGGGTATTTGAAAACCCCCGCATTGCCGAGGTCTGCAACAGGCTGGAAAGACTGTCCATGCTGGAGGCTGAGCCGGGGGCTCCTGTATCGCCCCCGCCCTCGGATGTACCCCGTCAAGTTGAGTCCGCTGCCGCCCCGGGGGGGGATGCGCCGGACTGCCGGGTCTGGCGCATCCGGATTCATCGGGAACAGGCCGGACTCAAGCCGGATACCTCTCTGGAGGGATTGGTGTCGGCCCTGGCTGAGCTGGGTCCACTGGAGCCTTTTACAGAGGAAGAAGATGGTGACTGCCTGGGGTGGCAATTGACCGCGCCGGTTGCCCATGCCGATATCATGGATCTGCTGGATTTCGTCTGCGATGCCGCCGGCGTGCGTGTGGAATCCATGCCGGCCTCCGCAGCGACGGATGAAGACCCCGGTTACGGCTTTTTTGAACCGATGGGTGAGACTCCCGGCGACGGCGTTCCGGATACGGATACGGATCCGGGCTACGGATTGTTCGAGGACGCTCCGGGCGCGGTACAGGCACTGGACCAGGAGCATCCCGGATATGGTCTGTTCGGCGGCAGTCCGGGAATGGGGCAGGTTGCCGAACAGGTGGCACGAGAGCAAGATGAGACCGATCAGGGCTTTGGCTTCTTCGACGGCGCGCCCGGTGTTGTCCCCGCAGACTCCTCAGGCCCTTCTGCCGCCAATGCCGGCCCGCCCGCCGGTGGAGGCGGCACACCAACACCGGAAGGCGGTCGGCAACCCCCGGCCCGGCGTACGCCGGCCGGTGACACCTCCATCCGCGTGAGCGTGGAAAAAGTGGATCAGCTCATCAATCTGGTGGGAGAGCTGGTGATCACCCATGCCATGCTGGCGGAGTCGATTTCCGCCCTGGACCCGGTGGGTCATCAGTCCGTTTTCAACGGTCTGGCCAACCTGGAACGCAATTCGCGTGATCTGCAGCAGTCCGTCATGTCCATCCGCATGATGCCCATCAGCTTCGTGTTCAACCGTTTCCCCCGGGTGGTCCGGGATACGGCCGCCTCCTTGCACAAGAAGGTCAATCTCAAACTGGTGGGGGAGGATACCGAACTGGACAAGGGGCTGATCGAGCGCCTGGCCGATCCGTTGAACCATCTGGTGCGTAACAGTATCGATCATGGCATCGAATCACCGGATCAGCGCCGGACCGCCGGCAAGTCCGAGACAGGTGAGATCATGCTGCGTGCCAGCCATCAGGGCGGCAACATCGTGGTGGAGGTGAGTGATGACGGCGCTGGCCTGAACCGGGACAAGCTGCTGGCCAAGGCCGCGGAGAAGGGGATTGCCCTACCCGACAACCCGTCCAGCAAGGAGGTCTGGCAGCTTATCTTTGCCCCCGGGTTCTCCACTGCGGAGAAGGTGACGGACATCTCCGGGCGCGGCGTGGGCATGGATGTGGTGCGCCGAAATATCGAACAGATGAATGGCCGGGTGGAGATCGACTCCGAACCGGGCAAGGGGACCCGGATCATCATCCGGCTACCCCTGACCCTGGCCATTCTGGACGGCATGTCGGTGCGCATGGCGGACGAGATCTTCATCCTCCCGCTGACCGCTATCCGCGAGTCCGTGCAGCCTCGTCGCACGCAGGTGAAGACGGTATCCGGCAAGGGGCGAGTCTTCCAGGTGGGTGGCGATTATCTGCCCCTGGTGGAACTGGGACGCCTCTTTTCATCGGGTGGGCGCAGGTTCCCCGTTGAAGAGGGTATCGTGGTGATCGTGGATACCAATGAGGGCAGGGCAGCCCTGCTGGTGGACGAACTCATGGCCCAGCACCAGGTCGTGATCAAGAGTCTGGAAACCAATTACCGCAAGGTGGAAGGGGTGTCCGGGGCCACCATCATGGGGGACGGGCGGGTCGCGCTGATCCTGGACGTGGACGAACTGATGCGACTCAATCGCAGGCTCGGTTCATCAATGGCAACCTTCGAGGTGCGGGAGCAGGCACATGACTGAGACAGCAAAGGATCGGGCGATCATCGGCAGTGATGAAAGCCGGGAATACCTGACGTTCACCCTGGGCGACGAGGAATACGGCATCGATATCCTCAACGTGCAGGAGATTCGCGGCTACGACGCGGTTACCAAGATTGCCAATTCTCCCGACTTCATCAAGGGCGTGATCAACATGCGTGGGGTGATCGTGCCGATCATCGACATGCGCCTTAAATTTCACCTGGGTGTGGCCGAGTACAACCAGTTCACCGTGGTCATCATCCTCAATATCAGCGGCCGGGTGGTGGGCATGGTGGTGGACGGTGTCTCCGATGTCATCGCCCTCAGAGCCGAGCAGATCCGCCCGGCTCCGGAGTTCGGCGCCATCCTTGATACTGCCTATATCGACGGGCTGGCCACTCTGGATGACCGTATGGTCATCGTGGTGGATATCGAGAAACTCATGAGTAGCGGAGAGATGGGGCTGGTGGATCAGGTTCAGTCCGGTTCGGCCTAGTCGTTTTGCTCAGGAATCCAGTAGAGGATACGCACATGCGCTGGTTCGACAATCTTTCAGCAGGGATCAAGATCGGCTTCCTTGGCGGGGTGCTGATCCTGGCCTTGGGCTACGCCGCCTACGAGGCCTATCTGGGCTTCAGCAGTTGGTCCAATTATTCACAGCAGATCCGGGACAACCGTCTGCCGTCGATCCGGGCGTTGACCACGCTCAATACCGAACGGATGGTCATCCGTGCCCAGACGGTGGAGGTGCTGGTACAGATTGATGGCCATACGGACAAGACGGCCCTGCGCAGCATTGCCGGTCAGCGGACGCGGTCCTGGGAGATCATTGATCAGAACTGGAACGAGATCAGCAGCATTCCCCGGCTGACGGAAGAGGGGCAGCGGCTCTTTACCCGTCTAAGCGGCGAATACCTGGCCTGGAGAACCATCTATGTAGAACTGGATCGCCTGATTCAGGGGATGATCAACACCACGGATCCGGTACGTTACGATCAGCTGATGGATGAATACCGGGCCATCATCAACCGCATGGTGCCTATTTCCAATACCATGGGCGCCACTTTCGATGAACTGGTGAACGGCAACCTGGTGCGGGCGAGCACCCAGGCCACTGCCGCAGTGGTTGCCTCCGAAGCGGAGATTCGCAAGGTGATCTGGCTGGCCGCGATCGCCATGCTCCTTGCCATCGTTCTGGCCACCCTGACCTTCATCAGCCTGGTCCGCCCCCTGCGATCCCTGGTGGCCCATTTCAGCGCCATCGGTGAAGGTCATTACGATCAGAAGATCGAGGAAAATCGAAAGGATGAGATCGGTCTGGCCCTCAAGGGGTTGTCCGAAATGCAGGCCAAGCTGAAGGCGGACATCGCCGAGACCCGGCGGGTGGCGGCCGAGAACCTGCGTATTCGCTATGCGCTGGACAGCGTTTCTTCCAGCGTGATGGTGTCCGAGCCCGGTGGTCGAATCATTTACGTCAACGAGGCGGTCTTGGGCATGTTCCGCCGTGCCGTCAATGAGATCCGCAAGGATCTGCCCAGTTTCAACCCGGACCAGGTCCTGGGTGCCAGCGTGGATATCTTCCATAAGAATCCGGCCCATCAGCGCCAGATGATGGACACCATGCGCTCCACCCATGACACCCAGGTCATGATCGGTGGACGTACCTTCCGTCTGGTGGCCAATCCAATCATGAACACCGAAGGTGAGCGGGTGGGCGTGGTCATCGAATGGACGGATCGCACTCAGGAGCTGAAGGTCGAAGAGGAAGTGAGTACGTTGGTGGAAGGTGCCGTGAAGGGTGATTTCACCAAGCGCATCCCCACGCAGGACCTGAGTGGTTTCTTCAAGCGCCTGGGCGAGGGCGTCAATACCCTGATGGAAAAGACCGCCACCGGGCTGTCGGAAGTGGTCCGGGTGCTGGATGCGGTCTCCCACGGCGATCTGACGCAGCAGGTGAGTGGCGAGTACGAGGGCACTTTCGGTCAGCTCAAGAACGACACCAACAGCACGGTGAGCCGTCTCAAGGAGCTCATCACCCAGATCAAGGAATCCGTGGATGCCATCAATACCGCGGCCCGAGAGATCTCGGTGGGCAACGCGGATCTGTCCCAGCGCACGGAGGAGCAGGCCTCCAGTCTGGAGGAGACCGCTTCCAGCATGGAGCAGCTCACCTCCACGGTCAGGCAGACCGCAGACAATGCCCGGCAGGCCAACCAGTTGTCCAATACTGCCCGTGAAACCGCGACCCAGGGTGGCGACAAGGTCAGGGAGGCCGTGACCTCCATGAAGGCCATTACCGAAAGTTCGGAGAAGATCAGCGAGATCATCACCGTTATCGACGGTATTGCCTTCCAGACCAATATCCTGGCCCTGAACGCGGCAGTGGAAGCGGCCCGTGCCGGTGAGCAGGGGCGGGGCTTTGCAGTGGTGGCGGGAGAGGTCAGAAACCTTGCCCAGCGCTCGGCCTCGGCTGCGAAGGAGATCAAGGCCCTGATCGCCGAGGATGCCGCCACCATCAGCCAGGGGAGCAAACTGGTCCTCGAAGCCGGTGGGGCCATGGAAGAGATGGTGAATCAGGTCAAACGTGTGGCCGACCTCATTTCCGAGATATCCGCCGCCGCCGATGAGCAGAGTTCGGGTATCGAGCAGGTGAATACCGCCGTGACCCAGATGGATGACGTGACCCAGCAGAATGCCTCACTGGTAGAAGAGGCAGCCGCCGCGGCTGAATCTCTGGAGGAGCAGGCACAGGGGCTGGCCCGTGCGGTCAGCGTCTTCCGGGTGGATGACACGGGCATCGGCAGTGGTGCAGGCACCGTACTCACCTCTCCCCAGCGCAAGAAGGCCCTGTCGGCGGTGGAGGTCGCCAGGCCCAGGGTGCAGGCAGCGCCCCGGGCGATGCCCAGACCCGCGGCCGGTGCCAGGCCCGCGACGGGTGGGACGAAAAAGGTGCCACCGCCGAGCAAGCCGTCGGATGATGAATGGGAGGAGTTCTGAGCCGGGAATTCCACTTTACGGATCAGGATTTTGAGTACGTCCGTGGCCTGATCCACACCCATGCCGGCATCTCCCTCAACCCGGGCAAGCGCGACATGGTCTACAGTCGCCTTGCCCGCCGGTTGCGGGCCAATCGGCTGCGGTCTTTCGGGCAGTATCTGGACGGCCTGGAAGTGGACTCGCCGGAATGGGAGCACTTCGTCAATGCCCTGACCACCAATCTGACCGCCTTCTTCAGGGAGTCTCATCACTTTCCCGTCCTGGCGGCGCATCTGGTCAGCACCCATGCCGGGAACCGGCGTCCGTTACGGATCTGGTCCGCTGGTTGCTCGACGGGGGAGGAGCCCTATACGATCGCCATGACGGCCATCAATGCCTTCGGTTCTTGGAACCCGCCGGTGAAGATCCTGGCCACCGACCTGGATACTCAGGTGGTGGAACATGCGTCACAGGGCATCTATGCCATGGAACGGGTGAGCAAGGTGCCGGCGCAGGAGCGGCAGCGCTTTTTCCTGCGGGGCCGAGGTCGTCAGGACGGCATGGCCCGGGTGCGTCCCCAGGTCAGGGAACTGGTCACCTTTCGCACCTTGAATCTGCTAGGTGGTGCCTGGCCCCTGAAAGGCCCTTTTGATGCCATATTTTGCCGTAACGTATTGATCTATTTTGACAAGCCGACACAATACAGGCTGATGAGCCGCTTTCATCCCCTCATGACCCCCGATTCACTGCTGTTTGTGGGGCATTCAGAGAGTCTGGCTCACGCCGCGGACTTGTTCCGACTCAAGGGAAAGACCATTTACGAGCCTGTCGCCAAGACGTGAGGCATCTGTCTGCATGACCAAGAGCTTTGAAGAAGTTCTGGCCGCCACCCATTACTTTGACAGGCATTTCGAAATGAATGCGGTCAAGGTGCTGCCCGGGGAATACTACGTGTCCGAGCCCGGCCTGCTCATGGTGACCGTGCTGGGCTCCTGCGTCGGGGCCTGCATCCGGGATCGGGTGACCGGGATCGGCGGCATGAACCATTTCATGCTGCCCGATGACCGGCGGGAAGAAGACTCACGGGTGGGGAGTGCCATGCGGTATGGTGATTACGCCATGGAGATCCTCATCAATGAACTGCTCAAGAAAGGCGCCAGGCGCGGCAATCTCGAGGCCAAGTTGTTCGGGGGCGGGAACGTGATCCCCGGCTTCACCCATAATGTCGTCGGGGAGCGTAATTCACGCTTCGCGGTGGATTATCTCAAGACGGAGGGTATTCCCGTCCTGGCCAGGGATCTGATGGGGAGTCACCCGCGCAAGGTCTATTTTTTCCCGGCGGATGGACGGGTGCTGGTGCGTAAGCTGAGGACGTTGCAGAACGACACCATCCTGGAACGGGAAATGAAATACAGTCAGCGCCTGCGTCAGGCCCCCGTGGCCGGGGATGTGGAACTGTTTTCCTGACCACTGAAGCAGGGGGAGATCGGTGAGCCTTCGGCCTGTGATTGTGTGGACCATGAGGAAGCAAGACATGCAGGGCTTGAGTGTGAAGGACATGATGGACAGGCTGAGGGAACACTGGCCCGCGGCAATGGCCACTGTGTTGGTGTTGCTGCTGTCGTTGCTGCTCTCTGCCTGGTTTCCGGCCTGGCTCTGCGTCCTGCTGGTGGCGCTGATCTGGTCGCTGTCCATCCTCATGGCAGGGCAGCCGGGGCGGTCTTTTGAAGGGGATGGTCCTCTTTCGACCAAGGGGGACGGCAAAGCCTCGCAGGATCTTGACCAGGCGCTGTGGGATCTGGTGCTGGAGATCGACCAGCTGATGGTCACCGAAATCACCGAGCTTCGCGAGCTGGTGCAGCAGGCAGTCAATCTGGTCTCCCATGGTGCCGGTAATCTGCGTCAGAGTTTCGAGAACCTGTCCACTGCCTCCGAAGAACAGCAGGCACTGGTCCTGCGCCTGGTGGGCGGTTTGTCCGTTAAAACCGGCTCTACCGGGGAAATGATCGATCTCAACACCTTCATGCTGGAGAACTCAAGGGTCATGAACGACCATGTGCAGATGCTGATCGATGTCAGCAAGCACAGCGTGGAAGTGGCTCATCAAGTGGACGATCTGTCCAACCAGATGGGGCAGATCTTTTCCCTGCTGGACAGCGCCAAGCATATTGCCGGTCAGACCAATCTGCTGGCGCTCAATGCGGCCATCGAGGCGGCCCGGGCGGGAGAGGCCGGCCGTGGATTCGCCGTGGTGGCCCAGGAGGTCCGCAAGCTGTCCCGGGATTCCGATAAGTTCAACGAAGAGATCCGCCATCTGGTGGAGCAGGCCAATCGCGTATTTGCCCATACCCGTGAGATTGTCAGTCGCATGGCCTCTCAGGACATGAACGCATCGATTGATGCCAAAGGATCGGTGGACGAGATGATGGTTCAGGTACGACAGATGAGCCAGGTTATCGAGGAGGGATTGCAGCAGGTTTCAGGTGGGATGGCGCGGGTGCAGCAGAGTGTGGGCGATGCGGTCCGCCTGCTGCAGTTTGAGGATATCACCACCCAGGTGCTGGAGCGGGCCGGCCACCGCATTGATTTCATGGATCGATTCATTGCCGAGTTGCGTCAGTTACCCTTGGTTGAACCGGCTCATTCCCGGCTCCAGCTGGAAGATTCGCGGCGTCGACTGGAGGCGCTGCGCTCCCAGTTGCGCGAGTCGGCCCACCGGCCGGTGCATCAAAAATCAATGGAAGAAGGTGAGATCGAGCTTTTTTGATGCCGCTTCCCATTGGCATCGTTACGCATCCCTTCATTGGAGGAGCAGCATGGTGATCATGCCTTGAGCCGGAAGACTCGCGTACTGATCGTCGATGATTCCGCGCTGGTCAGAAAGGTCCTGACCGAGATCCTGGACTCCGCGCCGGATATCGAGGTAGTGGGCACCGCCCAGGACCCCTATGTGGCACGGGAGCGGATCAAGAGCCTGAATCCGGATGTGCTGACGCTGGATGTGGAAATGCCTCGCATGGACGGGCTGACCTTTCTGCGCAATCTCATGCGTTTGCGTCCCATGCCGGTGGTTATGGTGTCGTCCTTGACCGCCCGGGGCGCCGATGTCACCCTTCAGGCCCTGGAACTGGGGGCGCTGGACTTCGTCACCAAGCCCACCCTGGATGTATCGCGCACCCTGAGCGAATACAGTGATCAGTTGATCGGCAAGGTCCGCATGGCGGCAGGTGCCCGTGTGCGTGCGCAGGTACAATTGGCCCCGCCGCCGCCCCGGCACTCGGTGGATCAGGTGATCCCCCTGCGGCCGGCAGCGGTGCGGCTGCATACGACCGACCGCCTGCTGGCCATCGGTGCATCCACGGGTGGGACCGAAGCGGTCAAGGATGTGCTGATGGGGCTTGCTTCCGACTGTCCGGCCGTGGTGGTCGCGCAGCATATCCCGCCCGGTTTCAGCAGGGCCTGGGCGGAACGCATGAATCGACAGACTCGGTTGGTGGTCCGGGAGGCGGAGGATGGCGATCGTCTGGTGAACGGCCATGTCTATATCGCCCCCGGCGATCATCATCTGCTGGTGGCCAGGGATGGCGCACGCTATGTGTGTCGTCTCAGCCGGGCGGAGCCCGTGAATCGCCATCGCCCCAGCGTGGACGTGCTGTTCCGTTCCGTGGTCCAGTCCGCCGGTACCAATGCCTGCGCCGCGTTGTTGACCGGAATGGGGGCGGATGGGGCACAGGGACTCAAGGAACTCCATGATGCCGGGGTTTTTACTATTGCCCAGGATGAGGCCACCAGTGTGGTCTGGGGCATGCCGGGAGAGGCAGTGAAGCGTGGGGGGGCCTCCAGGGTGTTGCCGTTGCAGGAGATTGCCGCCGCCTTGCTCAAGGCCTCTTCGTGACGCTAAGGACGGATGATGCTATGAAGGACGTCTTGGATAAGTCGTTTCAGTGTCTGAGCAGGTCAGTGTCTGAGTACGTCATTCCCGCGAAAGCGGGAATCCAGTGACAGACTGAAAACCCTGGACTCCCGCCTGCGCGGGAGTGACGGTGAGGGGACTTTGCGGGAGTGACGGCAAAGAAGGCTTTACTCCAGCGTCTGAACACGTCATTCCCGCGAAAGCGGGAATCCAGTGACAGACTGAAAAACCCTGGACTCCCGCCTGCGCGGGAGTGACGGTAGGGGGGCTTCGCGGGAGTGACGGTGAGGGGACTTTGCGGGAGTGACGGCAATGAGGGGTGGATGGGGGTGTGGTGTGCCCGGGGGTTGGGTCTGTTACCTGCCTAGTCAATTTTTAGCGGAGTATGTGTCATGAGTATCAGTCGCCAGGTCGACAGCGGAAACGCGCTTGTCATCATCAATATTGAGGGGCGTTTTGATTTTTCCGAACACCGTCCGTTTCGCGATGCTTACCGGGATATTGCCCCTGGCTCCGTGCGTTTTCTGGTGGATCTGTCCCGTGCCGACTATCTGGACAGCTCGGCCCTGGGGATGTTGCTGCTGCTGCGTGAGCACGCGGGTACCGATGCCGGGCGCGTCACCATCCGGGGCTGCACCGAGGATGTTCTGAGAATCCTCAGGATTGCCAATTTCGACCGTCTGTTCATCCTAGAGTAGCGTGGTTTCCAGATGGGTCTTCACATTGCCTCTTCGCCCGCTACGCGGGGCATGGCCCTGGTGGTGGATGACGAGTCCACCAACCGCCTGGTGCTGGCCGCCATGCTCAAGCGCGAAGGCTTCCATGTCGTTGAGGCCCGGAACGGCAGCGAGGCCCTGACCCGGTTCGAGGCATCACGGCCGGATATCATTTTTATGGATGTGATGATGCCCGGCATGGACGGCCTGGAGGCGACACAACATCTCAAGACCCTGTCCGGCAACGACTTTGTCCCGATCATTTTCCTGACCGCACTGCATGACGACCAGTCTTTGGTGCGCTGCATCGAGGCCGGTGGTGACGATTTTCTGTCAAAGCCCTTCAGCTTCAATGTGCTCAAGTCCCGCATCGTGGCCATGGAGCGGGTGCGTGACCTGCATCGTCACATTGCGGCCAAGAACCGGATGCTGGCGAGGCTGCTGGAGATCGATCGTCAGGAACAGGTGCTGGCCGAGAGAATCTTCAGTCATGCGGTCAACGACCGCAATGTGGCCGGAGAGAATCTGGGTATCCTGATGCGCCCGGCGGCCACCTTCAATGGCGATCTGTTGCTGAGCCAGTATCTGCCCGATGGCAGTCTGCGCGTTCTGCTGGGAGATTTTACGGGGCACGGCCTGTCGGCGGCCATCGGGGCATTGCCGGTTGCCGACGCCTTTCACTCCATGACCCGCAAGGGGGTGGCCGACGAAGTGGTGCTGGAGGAGATCAACCGCAAGCTTCACCGGGTGTTGCCCACCGACCGCTTCATGTGCGCCTTCATGGTGACTTTTCCGGTATCGGGGGGGGATTTGCGTTGGTGGAATGGCGGGATGCCGGACGGGTTGGTTTGCCATGCCGAGGGCATCCATCGGCTGGCCTCCCATGCCCTGCCTCTGGGCATCCTGCCCGAACTGTCCCATAGTGACGCCCCGCGGCGCAGACCCCTGCGGATGGGGGACCGTCTCCTACTCATCACTGATGGTCTGCTGGAAGCCCAGGATGCCGAAGGACGTGCCTTCGGGCAGGCCGGGTGGCCGGAGCTGATCGCGAACTGGACCTGTGACCGCAGTCTGCTGGCGCCTTTGCTGCAATCGCTGGATGCCCACTGCGCGGATACGGATCAACAGGATGATATCGGTGCGGTGGAGATCCCGGTGACTGTGGATATTTTCGGGTGCGCCAATCTGGGTGCCGTTCCATCTTCCCAGGGAGGGGTCGCCTGTTCAGTATTGTTACGGGACGGACGTCTGGCGCGGACGCCTTCAATGGCGCATCTGCTGGGGCCTCTGGGGCTGCAGGAGGAACTTGGTGCCCATTTGGGTGCCCTGGAAACCGTCCTCCACGAGCTCTACACCAATGCGCTGGAGCACGGTATCCTGCGCCTGCCTTCCTGGATGAAGGCGACGCCGGACGGTTTTTCGGCCTATTATGTGGAGCGGGAGAGCAGACTCGCGGCAGGCCCCGTCGGCAGCATACGGGTGGATATCGCTTATGAGTCCGGACCGCCCGGTACGATCAGAATCACCATTACGGACAGCGGCCAGGGGTTCGATTTCGGCAAACCCCCTGAACCACTGAGTGTCTCGGTCAAGCCTTGGGGGCGTGGTATCGCCCTGGTGCGGGAACTGTGCGAGTCCGTGAACTACTGCAATCTAGGCACCCAAGTGGAGGCAGTCTATCGGTGTGTCTGAATCATTGAAAGGATCAATATTTCATGTCCAGTCATCATAAACAGGATGAGAACTATCATCTGAGCCGCAACTCCGCTCGCATCATGGTGGTGGATGATGAGCGCGCCAACCTGGTGTTGATGGAGCGTCTCCTGCGCAGTGACGGCTACGGCAATCTGGTGATGGTGCAGGATCCCCGTCAGGTCATGACTGCCTATCGGGAAGAGAGAACGGATCTGATCCTGCTGGATATTCAGATGCCCCATATGGATGGCTTCCAGGTGATGGAGCAGTTTGCGGTGCTCAATGACCCTTTGGTGCCGCCGATTCTGGTGCTCACCGCCCAGGCGAGCCGGGAGTACATGCTGCGTGCCCTGAATGTGGGTGCGAGGGATTTCATCGGCAAGCCGTTTGACCGTGCCGAGGTGCTGGCCAGGGTCCGCAACATGCTGGACGTACAGCTGGCCCACCGCATGACCCATAACCAGAAGGATGTACTGGAGCAGATGGTTCGTGAGCGGACCGATGAGATTCGCCGTACCCGTCTGCAGGTGGTTCAGCGACTGGGGCGTGCCGCCGAGTACCGGGATAATGAAACCGGGTATCACATTCTGCGCATGAGCCACACTTGCGAGCTGCTGGCCCGCCATCTGGGGTGGAGCCACGCCGAATGTGAGCGCATGCTCCACGCCAGTCCCATGCACGATGTGGGCAAGATCGGCATCCCCGACCAGATCCTGCTCAAGCCTGGGAAACTCACCCCCGAAGAATGGTCCATCATGCAATCTCATGCCACCATCGGTGGGGACATCCTCAGCGGAGACGAGTCGGAACTGCTGAATCTGGCCCGGGAGATCGCTCTGACCCATCACGAAAAATGGGACGGCAGTGGTTACCCTCTGGGACTGGCCGGGGAAGAGATCCCCGTCAGCGGACGTATCGTCGCCCTGGCGGATGTGTTTGATGCCCTGACGTCCGAGCGGCCGTACAAGAAGGCCTGGCCGGTTCAGGATGCCCTGGATCTGATCCGGGATTCGAGCGGCAGCCATTTCGAACCACGGCTGACGGCGGTATTTTTCAAGCTGGTGCCGGAGATTCTTGCCATCCGTGACCGCTTTGCCGAACCGCCAAGCCCGGCGTCGGAACCGCACAGTTTCACGGGGCGTGTCGCCGACTGATGCAAGGCGGCCGGTATCCCGCCCATCCGGCGCCATGATTCCGTTATAATCTCGCGATTTCCCGCGCCGAAGGAGTGTTCCTTTTGAAACCCGTCAAGCTTGGCCTGCTGGGCCTGGGTACCGTGGGCAGCGGTACCGCCAACGTGCTCAAACGCAACAGTGATGAGATCACCCGCCGGGCCGGTCGGGGCATCGAGATCGTGGCCGCCGCCGGCAAGAATCTGGACAGCCACAACTGTCACGATGTGAGCGGCATGCGCCTGACCGATGATGCCTTCTCGGTGGTCAATGACCCGGAGGTGGAAGTGGTGGTCGAACTGATCGGCGGCACCACCCTGGCCCGCGAACTGGTGCTTGGCGCCATCGATCAGGGCAAGCACGTGGTCACCGCCAACAAGGCCTTGATCGCCCTGCACGGCAACGAGATTTTTGCCCGCGCCCAGGAAAAGGGCGTCATTGTCGCCTTCGAGGCGGCGGTGGCCGGCGGCATTCCCATCATCAAGGCGATCCGCGAAGGACTGGCGGGCAACCGCATCAACTGGGTGGCCGGTATCATCAACGGCACCGGGAACTTCATCCTTACCGAGATGCGGGACAAGGGCCGCGATTTCCAGGATGTGCTGGCCGAGGCCCAGCGCCTGGGTTATGCGGAGGCCGACCCCACCTTCGACGTGGAAGGCATCGACGCCGCCCACAAGCTGACCATCCTGGCCTCCATTGCCTTCGGTATCCCGCTGCAGTTCGATCGGGTATATACCGAGGGGATCACCGGCATCACCCGGGAGGATGTGGCCTATGCCAACGAACTGGGCTACCGCATCAAACATCTGGGGATTGCCCGGCGCACGGCTCAGGGCATCGAGCTGCGGGTGCATCCCACCCTCATCCCGGAGCGACGTCTGATCGCCAACGTGGACGGGGTCATGAACGCGGTGTTGGTGTCCGCCGATGCCGTGGGGCCGACCCTCTATTACGGTGCCGGTGCCGGTTCCGAGCCCACCGGATCCGCAGTGGTGGCGGACATCGTGGACGTGGTGCGGGCCATGACCACGGATCCGGAGAACCGCGTCCCTCATCTGGCCTTCCAGGCGGACACCCTGTCGGATACCACCATCCTGCCCATGGAAGCGGTGAAGACCTCCTTCTACCTGCGTCTGCGGGTGCTGGACCGCCCCGGTGTGATGGCCGACATCACCCGCATCCTGGCCAACGAGGACATCAGCATCGAGGCCATCCTGCAGAAGGAACAGGATGACGACACCACGGAAGCGGACGTGATCCTGCTCACCCACGAGGTGCGCGAAGGCAACATGATCCAGGCCATTCGGGAGATCGAGGCCCTGGAGACCGTGAAGACGCCGGTGATTCGCATCCGCCTCGAGAATCTCAAGTAAGCCATCCGTACCCGAGAGAACATCATGCCTTTTCGACCCCGTTACACCGGTATCATCGAGCGTTATCGCGACCGTCTGCCGATCCACGATGATACCCGCATCATCGGTCTGGGGGAGGGCAATACGCCCCTCATCCGCCTGAACAACATTCCGCGCCTGATCGGCAAGGAAGTGGATATCTACGTCAAGTACGAGGGCCTCAACCCCACCGGGTCGTTCAAGGACCGGGGCATGACCATGGCAGTGACCAAGGCGGTGGAAGAAGGCTCCAGGGCCATCATCTGCGCCTCCACCGGCAATACCTCCGCGGCCGCCGCGGCGTATGCGGCCCGGGCCGGCATCACCGCCTTCGTGCTGATCCCGGACGGCAAGATCGCCCAGGGCAAGCTGGCTCAGGCCATGATGCACGGTTCGATGGTGATTCAGATCAAGGGCAATTTCGATGACGGCATGCGCCTGGTGAAGGAAGTGGCGGAAAGTGCGCCGGTGACCATCGTCAACTCGGTCAATCCTTATCGCCTGCAGGGCCAGAAGACGGCGGCCTTCGAGATCGTCGAAGAACTGGGTCGGGCACCGGATTATCACTGCCTGCCGGTGGGCAATGCGGGCAACATCACCGCTCACTGGATCGGTTACTGCGAATATTCCTCCGCCTCCGGCGATCACGTCACCGAATCCTGTGGTTTCTGCAAGGGCCGCTGCATGTATGCCGGTGGCGCGGTGGTGGGCAACCGGCCCAGGATGGTGGGCTATCAGGCCTCGGGCAGCGCGCCCTTCATGCGGGGGCATATGGTGGATAACCCGGAAACCGTGGCCACCGCCATCCGCATCGGGCACCCGCAGTCCTGGGACTATGCCTGGAAGGTCAAGGAAGAGTCCGGCGGCTGGTTTGACGAGTGCAGCGACGAGGAGATCCTGGCGGCGCAGAAGCTTTTGGCAGAGAAGGAAGGCGTGTTCTGCGAACCGGCCTCCGCCACTTCTTTGGCAGGCGCATTGCGGGATGTGCAGCAGGGCAAGATCCCCGAAGGCTCCAGCATCGTCTGCACCCTGACCGGCCATGGTCTGAAGGATCCGGATACTGCCATCCGCCAGTCCAGCCGGGTACCGGTGACGGTGGATGCGACCCTTGACTCGGTCAAGCGGGCGATCCTGGAGAATATGTAAGTTGACCCGGTGATGAGGGGGAGGCAGCCTCCGGCCCACAACCGGCGCCTCACCCTCACTTCACCTGAAGTCCCCCCACCCAGTCCCGGGCAAACTGCCACGCAACCCGTCCACTGCGCGATCCGCGCAGCAGGGCAAACCGCAGGGCTTGTGTCCGGCAGTTGTCGTCCATGGTCACGCCACCGAGGCGTGTCAGCCAATGTTCCACTACCGCCAGGTATTGCCCCTGATTGAAGGGGTGAAACGACACCCACATCCCGAACCGCTCCGACAGAGACACCTTTTCCTCCACCGCCTCCCCGGGGTGGATCTCATCACCTTCCCGCCGGACTTCCAGGTTGTCCGTCAGTCGCTCCGGCATCAGGTGGCGTCGATTGGAAGTGGCATAGATCAGCACATTGTCCGGTGTCCCTTCCAGGGCGCCGTCCAGGGCGGCCTTCAGGGCCTTGTAGGCGGGCTCGTCTGCCTCGAAGGACAGGTCGTCGGCAAACAGGATGAACCGTTCGGGGCGGTCACGCAGCGGGGCCACGATCTCCGGCAGATTGACCAGGGACTGGGCATCCACCTGCACCATGCGCAGACCTTGATCCCCATAGCGGGTGAGCAGGGCGCGCATCAGGGAAGACTTGCCCGTACCTCGGGCGCCCCACAGCAGGGCGTTGTTGGCCGGAACACCCTGCACGAACTGGCGCGTGTTGCGGTCCAGCAGGGACTTGGGGCGGTCGATGTGCAGCAGATCGTCAAGGTCCAGCGGCGGCACGCTGGGAATGCTTTGCAGATGATGGTCTCGCCAGCGGAAGGCCGGGGCCTTCCAGTCGGGTGCCGGGGCGGTCCCGGGCAGCAGGGTATCCAGGCGGTTCAGCAGTGATTCCGCCTGATCCAGCAGTTGATGGAGTGGATGGGTGTCGTGCATGGATGATCAGTGGGTTCGGTGTCGCTGCCGCAGGAGAAGGTATTTTATCCCACCCGGCAAGACAGGGGAGAGCCGGTCGGCGATCATGATTTGCCGATCTGGGTGAGGTTGAGGCTGCGGATGGCCAGAAAGACCTCTCTGAGGAAGGCCAGCAGGGCGCCAATGAGGCAGAACATGGCGAGCACGAACAGGGCGCCGATGAGTAGCGGGTTGTCGATGCCGAGAAAGTATTCGATGAAGGCGGAGACGATGGTCAGGCAGATCAGCAGGGCGGTGGTGATGCCCAAGGTGATGCCCAGGTGCACCATTCTTACCCTTCCCTCCAGCAGTTCCAACTCACGGATGGCGGTCTTATGGAACTCATGGTCTTCATGGCGGATGCGTTCCAGCAGGTGACGCCGCCGATCCACCACCCGGGACAGTCGAGAGACAAAGGCGTTGATGAAACCTGCGATGCCCACCAGTAGGAATACCGGGGCGACCGAAAGCTGGATCACGGTGGAAATATCGTAAAGGGTCTGTGCCGACGACATGGGTTTTCCTGATGGGGTTTCCTGTGGTGTTGTAACGGCCCGCGCGGACCCGGTTCATTCCCGGTTCATTCCCTCACAAACGAGCGTCCAGTGGAAGCAAGGATCGTCCGCCACGGGTTACTACCGTCATTCCCGCGCAAGCGGGAATCCAGTTACATCAGGGTGAGGGCATGCGCCTCGGCTATCGTCATTCCCGCGCAAGCGGGAATCCAGTGGCGGACTGAGAATATTGGACTCCCGCTTCTGCGGGAGCGACGAAAAAATCCTCCGCAGTGACGAGAAAAGACTCGTCGCAGTGGTGACAAGACCCATCGGAGTGGCGGCATGAGGGTTTTTCAGGACTGCCTTCGCAATTTATCCTGCTCCGCTGTGCTATGGTCATAGGCGAGATGAACGGGCTGATCGAGAGGTGCTGCATGATGACCGAGCACACCGAGTTTGCAGATATACCTCAGGTGGCGGTGAATTTCATGAACCAGGACCACGATGAGGCGATGGCTCTGCTGGAGCGGGTGGTCGGCTGTCTGGCCGATGTGCCGGCATCTCAAGCCGACAGCGGGAGGCTGCGCGATGATCTGCGTGATTTCATCGAGCACAGCCGGGCTCACTTCCGGCGTGAGGAGGTTTTGATGAAGGCGGTGGCATTTCCACCGTTCCAGCTCCACAAGCAGGAGCATGATGCCCGCCTGGAAGACCTGGTGGCTTGCGTGGATGACCTGGATGCGGGGGTCATTGATCTGGCGGATCTGAGGCGGGTGCTGGTGGAGGACTTCGTGCCCTGGTACCAGCGCCATTGTGCCACCATGGACAAGGCAACCGCCCGGTTCGTGGCCCGACGTGGCGCGGAGTCGGCCAAGATTCCTTAGCCACCATCCCCCTCTCTCCCAAGGGGAGAGAGGGGGATGGCGAGTGGCCTGCTCAGCCCTCCAGGCGCCGGTACTTCACCCGGTGCGGGTGGTCCGCCTGGGCGCCCAGGCGCTTCTTGCGATCATCCTCGTATTCCTGGTAGTTCCCCTCGAAGAACAGCACGTTGCCGTCCTCCTCGAAGGCCAGGATGTGGGTGGCGATGCGGTCAAGGAACCAGCGGTCATGGGAGATCACCACCGCGCTGCCGGGGAAGGCCAGCAGGCCTTCTTCCAGGGCCCGCAGGGTTTCCACGTCCAGGTCGTTGGTGGGTTCGTCCAGCAGCAGCAGGTTGCCGCCGCTCTTGAGCAGCTTGGCCAGATGCACCCGGTTGCGTTCCCCCCCGGAGAGCTGCTTCATCTGCTTTTGCTGATCCCCGCCCTTGAAGTTGAAGCGGCCCACATAGGCCCGTGAGGGCATCTGGTACTGCCCCACCTGGATGATGTCCTGGCCGTTGGAGATCTCTTCCCAGACGGTCTTTTCATCCGCCAGGGCGTCACGACTCTGATCCACGTAGGCTACCTGGACCGTCTCGCCGATGCGGATGGTGCCGCTGTCGGGCTGTTCCTGGCCTACGATCATGCGGAACAGGGTGGACTTGCCGACACCGTTGGGTCCGATGACGCCGACAATGCCGCCGCGCGGCAGGCTGAAGCTCAGGTTTTCGTACAGGATCCGGTCGCCATAGGCCTTGCCGACGCCGTCCAGTTCCACCACCACGTCACCCAGGCGAGGACCCGGCGGGATGTAGATTTCCTGGGTCTCGCTGCGTTTCTGGAATTCCTGGGAGGAGAGTTCCTCGAAGCGCTTGAGGCGGGCCTTGCTCTTGGAAGTGCGCCCCTTGGGATTGCTGCGGACCCATTCCAGTTCCGCTTCCATGTTCTTGCGGCGGGCGCTTTCCTGCTTTTCCTCGATGGCCAGGCGCTTTTCCTTCTGTTCCAGCCAGGAGGAGTAGTTGCCTTCCCAGGGGATGCCGTGACCCCGGTCCAGTTCCAGGATCCAGCCGGCCACGTTGTCCAGGAAGTAGCGGTCATGGGTGACGGCCACCACGGTGCCGGGGAATTCCTGCAGGAAGCGTTCCAGCCACGCGACGGATTCGGCGTCCAGGTGGTTGGTGGGTTCGTCCAGGATGAGCATGTCCGGGTTGGAGAGCAGCAGGCGGCACAGGGCCACGCGGCGGCGCTCGCCGCCGGAGAGCTTGGCCACGTCCGCGTCCCAGGGCGGCAGGCGCAGGGCGTCGGCGGCCACTTCCAGCTTGCGCTCCAGATCCCAGGCGCCAGCGGCGTCGATTTTGTCCTGCAGCTCCGCCTGTTCCGCCAGCAGTGTGTCGAAGTCCGCATCCGGATCGGCAAATGCCTCGGCAATGGCGTTGAAGCGGTCCACCAGGGCCTTGATGTCACCGACGCCGTCTTCCACGTTGCCGCGCACGTCCTTGGCTGCGTCCAGCTGGGGCTCCTGGGGCAGGTAGCCGACCTTGATCCCCGGCTGTGGGCGGGCCTCGCCGACAATGTCCTTGTCCACACCGGCCATGATGCGCAGCAGGGTGGATTTGCCGGCCCCGTTGTAGCCCAGCACGCCGATTTTGGCGCCGGGAAAGAAGTTCAGATAGATATCCTTCAGGATCTCTTTCTTGGGCGGGACAACTTTGCCCACACCATTCATGGTGTAGATGTATTGGGCCATGGACTCAACCTGTAGTGAAACGTAACCCCTTATTATGTGGAATCGCCCCTGGAGTTTCCAGTGGCCGGTGCCGACCGCTTGCGCGCCCCACCAATACGCTGATCGGTTTCAGGGTTGCAAGTGCGTGATCAGTTTGCAATGCTGGGAATTGATCTTTGCGCCGCATCATTGATGACCTGGAGCCCATGCCCCCCTCAGCCGTGTTGTCTCGGGAAGTGCCGTGATGCCTGGTCCCGAGGGAAATTCGCCCTTACTGCATGGCGGACTGGTGGCCTTGCTGGCCCTGATGCTATTCGTGGTGGCGGACATGACTTGGGAGCAACGGCTCACGGACCGGTCCCGGGCTGAAGTGACCAGCCAGCTGGCCGCGCTGCGTGCCCGCCTGGAGGGCGAACTCAACGCCACCATCTTCCTGTCCCAGACACTGGCCACCTACGCAACCCTGAATCCTTCACTGACCCAGGCAGATTTCGGTCGCGTGGCCGGACACATCATGCGGGAACGACCGCAGGTCATCCGCAGCATTGCACTGGTGCCGGATAACGTGATCCGCTTCATCTATCCGCTGGAGGAAAATCGTGCCGCGCTCGGTGCGAATCTGTTTGATCATCCTTTGCAGGGAGACTCTGTCCGACTGGCGATGGCATCCGGCGAACCGGTGCTGGCAGGTCCCTGGCCGCTGGTGCAGGGTGGGGAGGCACTGATCATCCGGGTGCCGGTCCATGTCCCGGAATATCCAGGGGATGCAGGGCGTGGGACATACTGGGGTCTGGCCAGTGTCGTCATCGACATGGATGCGATCTATGCGATGGTGGGCATGGGAGAGTTCCAGCGGACGTTGGCCATTGCCATCCGCGGTCGTGACGGCATGGGGGCCCAAGGTGACATCATTTTCGGCAGCCCTGAACCGTTCGACATCACGGGTGTGGTGCAGGACGTGGTGATGCGCGGCGGCCACTGGGAACTGGGGGCGGTCCCCCGGGAAGGCTGGGGCGCGGTGTCACGCAGGCCGTTGGCCTGGTACTGGGCTGGTGCCCTGCTCATTGTTTTGTGCGGTGGGATGGCGTGGAAGCTGTCTCACCAGGCCCTTCAGGTCAGGACCTCGGAACTCCGCCACCGCGCCCTGAGTGAACGCCTGGAAGCCATCATTGCCGCCATGCCCGATATCTGCTTCATCCTGGACGCTCAGGGGCGGTATATGGATATCTTCGGGGGGGCGGATTCCCGGTACTACCACGATGGTCATCAGGCCCTGCTGGGCAAGACCGTGCATGAAGTGCTGCCCGCTGACAAGGCGGACGTTTTTCTGCGCATGATCGACCTGGCCCTGAACAGAAGACAGCTGCAATTCATCGAATATGACCTGGATGCCGGTGAGGTCGGTGGTCTGGACGCCGATTCGGGGCCGTCCGAACCGCAGTGGTTCGAGGGCAGGATCATGCCTCTCGGGACTCAGGTGATGGGACGTCCGGCGGTGATCTGGCTATCCGTGAACATCACTCAGCGCAAGAAGGCCCAGGACCGGATTCGTCATCTGGCTCTGCACGATCCCCTGACCGGCCTGGCCAACCGCACGTTGCTGCAGGAACGCCTCATTCATGCCCTGGAACGGTCCCGGCGCCATGGTACCCATAGCGCCCTGATGTTTCTGGATCTGGATGAGTTCAAGCCTGTCAATGACCGTTTCGGTCATGCGGCGGGCGACCGGTTGCTGTGCGAGGTGGCCAGACGCCTGGAGAGTTCGGTACGGGCCATGGACATGGTGGCAAGGCTCGGGGGAGATGAGTTCGTGATCCTGCTGGAGGATTTTCCAGGGGGCGAGCTGCCCTGTGTGGTGGCCGAGAAGCTGCTGGCGGTGCTGGGCGCACCGATTCCGGTTCAGGATAGCGAATGCACCATCAGCGGCAGTATCGGCATCAGCATCTACCCTATCCATGGCGAGGACCATGACACACTGATGCGCCATGCGGACCAGGCCTTGTATCAAGCCAAGAGCCTGGGCAAGAACCGCTACCGGGTGTTCACTGCCTGATGCCGATGCCTTTGTTGAGCAGGTAGAGGGCAGTGGCGTAGAGGATCAGGATGAAGCCGATGATGATGCCGTAGGAGAGCCACAGGTTGAAGTCCGTTACCCCCAGAAAGCCGTAGCGGAAGGCGTTCACCATGTAGAGGATGGGATTGAACATGGAAACTCCCTGCCAGAATGCCGGCAGCAGGCTGACGGCGTAGAATACCCCGCCCAGGTAGGTCAGGGGGGTGAGGATGAAGGTGGGGATGATGGAGATGTCATCGAAGCTACGGGCAAATACGCCGTTGATCAGCCCGGCCAGGGAGAACAGGGCGGCGGTGAGGACCACCACGGACAGGGCGACGGCCGGGTTGTGGATGCTGAAGGGACTGAAAAGCAGCGACACCAGGGTGACCGCCACGCCCACCGCCAGACCCCGGCAGATGCCGCCGCCGATAAAACCAAGGATGATCAGGTAGTTGGGTACGGGGGAAACCAGCATTTCTTCCAGGTGGCGCTGGAACTTGGAACTGTAGAACGAGGACACCACGTTGGCATAGGCATTGGTGATTACCGCCATCATGATCAGGCCCGGGACGATGAAGTCCATGTAGCGGATGCCGTCCATCTCGCCGATGCGCGACCCGATCAGCCCGCCGAAGATCACGAAGTACAGGCCCATGGTGATCATGGGGGGCAGGATGGTCTGGATCCAGATGCGCGAGAAGCGCAGGACTTCCTTGATGATGATGGTCTTGAAGGCGATCCAGTTGCTGCGGGCATTGTGGGCATTCATACGCCGCGCCCCTTGTCCACCATGTGCATGAAGAGTTGTTCCAGTCGATTGGTCTTGTTGCGCATGCTGCGTACCTGGATGCCTTCCCGATTCAGATCCACGAACAGACGATTCAGGCTGACGTCCCGGTCCACGTCCGCCTCCAGGGTGAGTTCGTCCACCCAGCGCAGGCGATGACCGGTTATATCGGGTAGGTGTACCAGGGGGCGGATCAGATCCAGGATGAAGGTCTCCGTGTTGAGTTGTCCCAGCAGGCCCTTCATGGTGGTGTTTTCGATGATCCGGCCGTGATCGATGATGGCGATGTTGCGGCAGAGGGTCTCGGCCTCTTCCAGATAGTGGGTGGTGAGGATGATGGTGCACCCCTGCCGGTTGATGTCCTTGAGGAACTGCCACATGGAACGGCGGATCTCGATGTCCACCCCGGCGGTGGGTTCGTCCAGGATCAGCAGCCGGGGCTCGTGAACCAGAGCGCGGGCGATCATCAGGCGTCGCTTCATGCCGCCGGAGAGCGTGCGGGCCATATCCTTGCGCTTGTCCCACAGGCCCAGTTCCACCAAGTACTTTTGTGCCCGTTTCCAGGCCTCCTTGCGGGGGATGCCGTAGTAACCGGCCTGATTCACCAGGATCTCCTGCACCGGTTCGAAGGTATTGAAGTTGAATTCCTGGGGCACCAGGCCCAGGCAGCGCTTGGCGGCGTACAGGTCTCGATCCAGGTCATGGCCGAAGATGGAAACGCTTCCGCCGCTCTTGTTCACCAGGGAGGCGATGATGCTGATGGTGGTGGACTTGCCGGCCCCGTTGGGGCCGAGCAGGGCAAAGAAATCCCCCGGGGCCACGTCCAGGTCGATACCCTTGAGGGCCTCAAGGCCGTTTTTGTAGGTCTTGGTGAGCTGACGGATGCAGAGGGCTTTGGGCATGGTCTGTCTGTAGTGGTCCTGCGGCCGCGGAGGGGGAGGGGTAAAACAGAAAATTCTAACATATCGTCTCGAAGCCGGGCTTCTGCGCATCGCGAAAGCGCGTAAAAT
Organism: Ectothiorhodospira lacustris; assembly: GCF_022227845.1. Classification (GTDB taxonomy): domain Bacteria; phylum Pseudomonadota; class Gammaproteobacteria; order Ectothiorhodospirales; family Ectothiorhodospiraceae; genus Ectothiorhodospira; species Ectothiorhodospira lacustris. The sequence continues at coordinate 50,314 of NZ_JAJNQN010000008.1, forward strand.
GCCCATTTCACGCCCTCCCAGGACATGCCCATGCTCGACTGTTTCGATAGCCGTTCCGACGCCGATTCCATCGCCCTCATCCCTGTGGAAGGCGATATGCTGGAGCGCTGGCTGGCGGATCAGCCCTCCCGCATCGTCAACTGGGTCCGGGCCTCGCGTTTTGAGGGGCGCACCGGCAGTGTCCTGCCTCTGCCGGACGAGGACGGCCATGTGCGCCGGGTGTTGGTGGGTGTGGACCGGGAGGCCTCCACCTGGGCCATCGGCAATGTCTCCAGCCGCCTGGGGGAGGGCACTTATCATCTGGACTGTGGCTGGCCGGCGGAGCGGCTGACCCGAGCGGCCATCGGCTGGGGCCTGGGGGCCTATCGCTTCGAGCGCTACAAGTCTTCCGGGCGGCCCCGGCCCCGGCTGAGCCTGGCGGGTCTGCCCGATGCCGATGCGGTGGTGCGGACGGTGGCAGCCATCGGGCTGGTTCGGGACCTGATCAATACGCCGGCCCACGACATGATGCCCCAGCATCTGGCCGGTGCGACCCGGGCACTGGCAGAGCGGCATGGGGCCACCTTCAGCGAGATCGTCGGCGAGGCCCTGCTGGCGCAAAACTACCCCTGCATCCATGCCGTGGGTCGTGCCAGCAGCCATCCGCCGCGCCTGATCGAACTGCGCTGGGGGGATCCGTCCCACCCCCGGGTCACCCTGGTGGGCAAGGGGGTTTGCTTCGACAGCGGCGGGCTGGATATCAAGCCCGCCAGCGGCATGAGATTGATGAAGAAGGACATGGGCGGTGCTGCCCATGTGCTGGGACTGGCCGACCTCATCATGGGCGCCGGGCTGCCCGTGAGCCTGCGGGTGATGGTGGGTGCGGTGGAGAACGCCATCTCCGGCAACGCCTTTCGCCCCGGCGACGTGCTGCGTTCCCGCAAGGGGTTGACCATCGAGATCGACAACACGGATGCGGAAGGCCGGTTGGTGCTCTGTGACATGCTGGCCGACGCCGCCGAGGAATCCCCAGAGGTGCTGCTGGATTTCGCCACCCTGACGGGGGCGGCCCGGGTGGCGGTGGGCACCGAGATCGGGGCCTTCTTCACCAACGATGAGACCCTGGCCGAGGGCGTCAACCGGCATGCGGCGGCACAGGAGGATCCCTGTTGGCGCCTGCCGCTCCACGCCCCCTATCGCTCTCAGCTGGACAGCCGGATCGCTGACCTGACCAACACCGGCAGCGGACCCTACGCCGGGGCCATCACCGCCGCCCTGTTCCTGCAGGCCTTTGTGCCCGACGGGCAGGTCTGGGGGCATTTCGACATCATGGCCTGGAATAATCGCAACCGCCCCGGCCGTCCCAAGGGCGGTGAGGCGCTGGGGGTGCGGGCCGCCTTTGCCTGGCTTGAAGATCGCTACGGTAAGCGCTGACCTGGGTCAGGTATCGGATTCCGGCTGCCGTTGGCCGAGTTTGTCCCGCAGCACCCGCCGAGTGTTCTTATCGGCGTCGCTGAAGACGAAGCGGCCGGCCAGCACGCAGCCCTTCATGCCCGGCTCGCAGGGGCGGTTTTCCACCTTGTGGCAGAGCCCATTGCTTTCATGGGGACAACCCCAGCCTCCCATCATGGCCTCCTAGTTCTTTTGTCATTTTCGGGAATCTTCCCCGCCATCACTCCCGCTGTCTGCCGTCACTCCCGCGAAAGCGGGAGTCCAGGGCTCCGGCCCGTGACTGGGTTCCCGATTTCGCGGGAATGACGCAATTCCTGCAAAATCTACGATGACGCCATTTCCTGCAAGCGTCCCCCCTGCAGCATGTAGTGGGTGGTGCAGGGCGGGGCCATGTCCGGCTCATGGGCGATCACCAGGGTGGCCCGTCCGGACAGCCAGGGTGTCAGGCGCTGCTTGAGCCGCTCGATGGTGGCCGGGTCCAAGCCCCGGAAGGGCTCGTCAAGGATCACCACAGGGGCACCCTTGAGGATCAGGCGGGCCAGGGCAAGGCGCCGGGCCTGGCCGCCGGAGACGAGGGCGCCGCCTTCACCCACCGCAGTCTCCAGCCCCTGGGGCAGAGCGGCGATGAAGTCGTCCAGCCCGGCCAGGAACAGGGCCTCTTCCAGGGCCGCGTCATCCGCCTCGGGGCGCGCCAGGCGCAGGTTCGCGGCGACGGTATCGGCAAACAGGACGGTCTCCTGGCTGAGCACCCCCAGGGTGCTGTACAGGTCTTCATAACGCATGGACTGGACCGGGACCCCTCCCACTCGGGCCTCGCCCGCCTGGGCGGACACCAAGCGCAAGGCCACGGCAATCAGGCTGCTTTTGCCGGCTCCGCTGGCGCCGGTGATGAGCACGGTCTCGCCGGGATGGACGCTCAGGTCCACCCCGTCCAGGACCCAGGGTGCGTCGTTACTGTAGCGCAGCCGGACGCCTTCCAGGGCGAGCGTACCTTCGCTGGTGGGCTGCCGCGGCGGCACCGGTTCCGGCAGGGCCGGGCGGGTATGGGCCACGTCCAGCAGCCGGGCGGCGGCGGCACGAATCTGTCCCAGGCGCTGATAGGCCCCCGGCAGCATGGCCACGGCCTCCGACAGGCCCAGGGTGGCCAACACCAGCAGCACCACGATGGGTGCCGTCACCTGGTCTTGCGACAACCAGCCCACGCCCAGCCACAGGGCCAGCCAGACGGCCCCCAGGCCTGCCAGCATGGCGGCTGTATCTCCCAGGGCACCCCAGCGCACCAGCTGGATCTCGGCCCGGGCCCGGGCCTGTTCGGCCGCAGCAAGGCTCGCCCGTTGCCGGGGCAGGGCACCGAACACCCGCAACTCCGCCAGCCCCTGCACACCTTCCACCGCCCGTTCCCGCACTCGGGCGGCAGCCTCAATGCGCGCTGCGCCGCTACGGCCGCCCAGGACCACGGCGATGGCGGGCAGGATCAGGCCGGCCAGGGCCAGCACCGCCACCACCCAAAGCACCGTGAGAGGGGCCAGCAGGCCGAAGAAGAGGGCGCCGCCCAGGAGGGTCAGCACGGCGGTGAGAGTGGGGGTGATGACCCGCAGGAACAGACCGTCCAGGGTGTCGATATCCCCTACCAACCGCTGCAAGAGGTCGGCGGAACGGAACCGGGCCAGAGTGCCGGGGTCCAGAGGCGCCAGGGCCCGGAACAGCCAGCTGCGCAGGTCCGCCAGATGCCGCAATACCGCTTCGTGGTTGACGATGCGCTCCCCATAGCGGGCCACGGTACGCCCCACCGCCAGGGCGCGAATGCCGCCGGCGGGCCGGTAGACATCCAGGGCGATGATCAGCCCCGCGCCCGCCAGGGCCGACGCGGTAATGAACCACCCGGACAGGGCCAGCAGGCCGGTGGCCGCCACCACGGTGAGGACGGCCAACAGGAGGCCGCCCAGAAACCAGGGCAGGCGCGGGATGGAGAGGCGAAGGAAGGGAATCAGATCGTTCATCGGTTGGCGTCCGCCCCGCCGGTGTCGTGGACCACGCAGCCATCCTGGATGGTGATGACCCGGTTTGCCCAGGCCAGCACTCGGGGGTGATGACTGGCGATGAGGATGGTGGCACCGGCGGTGGCGGAACGCTCCAGGGCCTCAAGTACCAGGGCCTCCGCCTCCGGGTCCAGTCCCGCGGTGGGCTCGTCCAACAGCCACAGGGGGGCCTGCTTCAGGGCGGCCCGGGCCAGGGCGACCCGCTGGGCCTGACCGCCTGACAGACCGCGCGCCCGTTCGCCCAGGACGGTCTCCAGGCCCTGGGGCAGCCGGGCGGCAAAGGTCATCACTCCGGCTTCCGTGGCGGCCCGGATCACCGCGCCCTGATCGGCGTCGGGGCGGCTCAGACGGATGTTGTCGGCCAGGGTGCCGGTGAAGAGATGGGGGCGTTGCCCCACCCATGCCGCCTGATGCAGGGGGTCGGGGTCGGCGCCGTCCACGGTCACCTGTCCTTGATTCGGCGCGATGAACCCGGCCAGCAGGTGCAGCAGGGTGGACTTGCCGGCGCCGCTGGGACCGGCCAGGGCCACGCGCTCACCGGGCCGTATCTCCAGGCTGATCCCAGCCAGGGCGGTGCGGCGGCCTTCATCAAAGCAGACACTCACCTCCTGGAACCGGATCGATACCCCGGTGGGGCGTGGTGACGGCGCCACCGGGCTGGGCGGTGCGGCGGGCGCCTCGCGGCTGAGCAGGGGCAGGATGGTCTGGGCAGCGCCCAGGGCGGCGGCCCGGTCATGGTAGTGCAGGGCCAGCTGCCGCAGGGGCTGGAAGAAATCCGGCGCCATCAGCAGGATGAATAGTCCCGAGAACAGGCTCAGCTGGCCGGCCGGCCCCCATTGCAGATAGCCGATCAGGGCAAAGCCCACGTACATGGCCACCAGGGCGATGGCCACGGCGCTGAAGAATTCGAGCACGGCGGAAGAGAGAAAGGCTACCCGCAGGACCTTCATGGTGGTGGCCCGGTAGCCATCGGCGGCCTCGGCGACTTCCTGAGCCGCCCGTCCCTGGGCGTTGAACAGCCGCAGGGTGGTCAGGCCCTGGAGCCGGTCGAGGAAATGCCCGCCCAGGCGGGAGACGGTTTCTTGCTGACGGCGGCTGACCTGTTCGGCCCCCATGCCCAGTAGGGCCATGAAGAAGGGGATCAGCGGGGCGGTGAACAGCAGGATCAGGGCGGCGACCCAATCCTGGGTCAGGGCGGCGATGAAGATCCCCAGGGGGACCAGCAGGCTCACCGCCACTTGCGGCAGGTAACGGGCGTAATAGCCATTCATGCCTTCTACCTGCTCGACGACGGCCGAGGCCAGGCTGCCGCTGTGCCGATCCGCCAGGCGCACCGGCCCCAGGGCGGCCATGTGGGCAAAGAGCTCGTCCCGCAGCCGGCCCTGAATCCTGAGGGCTGCCGCCTGCCCCAGGGTTTCCCGGGACCAGTTCAGGGCGCCACGCAGTCCCATCACCAGGGCCAGCCAGACAAAGGCCCCGGTCAGTGCCGACAGGCCGTCGCCATGGGTGATGGCCCGATCCAGTATGAAGGCCAGCAGGCCCGCCTGGGCGATGACCAGCAGGCCCGACAGGATACCGGCACCACTGGCCAGGTTGAGCAGGCCCCGAACCGGTGCGACGCGGGCATTGAGCCAGCGTTTCGCCTCGGCATTGGGAATGGGGGGGGCATGGCCTGAGGATGTGCTTGCGTCGTTCAGTGGTAACCCTCTCCGATACGGACCTTGCCGCGGAATACCCAGTAGGTCCAGGCGGTGTAGGCAAGGATGATGGGGATGACGAACAATAGTCCGATCAGGGTGAACAGCTGGGAATCAGGTGAGGAGGCAGCATCCCAGAAGGTGTGGTGGGGCGGGACCGCGTAGGGCCACATGCTGATCAAAAGGCCCAGGTAGGCCAGCAGGAACAGGGCCAGGGTGGCGACGAAGGGCGTGCCCTCGGCTCGATGTCCCAGACCGCGCCACAGCCACACACCGGCCACCAGGGACAGGGTCGGGAAGATCCACAGCACGGCGGCGTGTTCCAGCCAGCGTTCGAGGATATGTGGGTGGGCCGCGGCGGTCCACAGACTCACCAGCAGGAAGACGAACAGTACGGCCACCACCATGCGGCCGGCGATGCGGTAAGCCAGGGTCTGCAGTTCGCCTTCGGTCTTCATGATCAGCCAGGTGGCCCCCAGCAGGGTATAGCCGGCTACCAGGCCCAGGCCGGTCATCACCGTGAAGGGCGTGAGCCAGTCAAAGGCGCCGCCCACATAGGAGAAGCCCTCCACCTCGAAACCCTGGATGTAGGCGCCCACCACGGCACCCTGGGCGAAGGCAGCCACGAGGGAGCCGCCGAAGAAGGCGATATCCCAGGGGCGCCGCTTTTCCGGAGCCGCCTTGAAGCGGAACTCGAAGGCCACGCCGCGGAAGATGAGTCCCGCCAGCATCAGGAAGACCCCGATGTAGAGGGCGGGCAGGAACACGGCATAGATGAGCGGAAACGCCGCCAGCAGGCCGGCGCCGCCCAGTACCAGCCAGGTTTCGTTGCCATCCCATACCGGGGCTACGGAGTTCATCATCACGTCGCGGTGTTCGTCACTGCCGGCAAAAGGGAAGAGTATACCCACTCCCAGGTCGAAACCGTCCATGAACACGTACATGAACACGCCAAAGCCGATGATGAAGATCCAGATCAGGGTCAGGTCGATCAGTTCCATGTCTGTGCGCTCCCGGCCTTCAGGCCATGGTCTTGTCGTCGGCGGCGGAGAACGGCCGTTTGGCGTGGGCACCCGGCAGGTCTTCCGACAGGTCCGCCTGATCGGGACCCTGGCGGATGATGCGCACCAGGAAGGTGATGCCGGCGATGAACACCACCGCGTAGACGGTGATGTATCCCGTCAGGGTGAACAGGGCCATGGCGCCGGTCAGGGAGGGGGTTAGCCCTTCCGAGGTGCGGTGCAGGCCATGGACCAGCCAGGGCTGACGTCCCACCTCGGTGACGAACCATCCGGCCAGGACAGCGGCAAAGGGTAGCGGAATCATCAGGCTGGTCAACCTCAGGAAGCGTTTTGATTCCACCAGGCGATCCCGCCAGGTGAGCCAGGCACCCCACAGGGCAATGATGATCATGAGCAGGCCGATGCCCACCATGACCCGGAAAGACCAGAACACGATGGGCATGTTGGGACGATCCTCGGGGGCCCATTCCTTCAGGCCGGGAAGGGTGCCGTTGAGTTCATGGGTAAGGATCAGGCTGGCCATGTTGGGGATGCCGATCTCCAGGAAATTGCGTTCCTGGGACTGACTGGGAATGGCGAACAGGAGCAGGGGGGCGCCATCGGTGGTTTCCCATACCCCTTCCATGGCCGCCACCTTGGCGGGCTGGTGCTTGAACGTGTTGAGACCGTGCACATCCCCCACCAGCAGCTGGGCCGGGGCGGCGAAGGCCAGCATGATCAGGCACATCTGCAGGGCCTTCCTGGATGCCTCCGGCGCCTTGCCCTTGAGCAAATACCAGGCCGATACCCCGGCGACCACGAAGCCGCCGGTGAGGAATGAGGCCAGGGCCACGTGGAAGAAACGCGGACCGAAGGAGGGATTGAAGATCGCCTCGGTCCATGACGTCACATGGAAGATGCCGTCCCGCAACTCAACGCCCGCCGGGGTTTGCATCCAGCTGTTGGCGGAAAGGATCCAGAACGAGGAGATGAGGGTGCCCAGCGCCACCATGCAGGCGGCGAAAAGATGGGTGCCCCGGGGGACCTTGTCACGACCGAACAGCAGCACGCCCAGGAACACGGCCTCCAGGAAGAAGGCGGTGACCACTTCATAGGCCAGGATGGGACCGAGGAAGTTGGCACTGGCATAGGAGAACACGCTCCAGTTGGTGCCGAACTGGAACGACATGACGATGCCGGACACCACTCCCATCCCGAAGACCACGGCGAAGACCTTGGTCCAGAACCGGGATAACTGCTCATAGGCGAGGTTGCCGGTACGGTAGAGCAGTCCTTCCAGCAGGGCGATGTAGGAAGCCAGTCCGATGGTGAAGACGGGGAAGATGGCGTGGAACGAGACCACGAAGGCAAACTGGATTCGGGATAGGAGTAGGGGGTCAAGCTCCATCATGGTTCGGTCCTCGGGTCCCGATTTTGAAGGTTCGCATTCTGTCCGGAGTGCCTGTTATTTCCCATGATTTTGGTCAATCTTTGTTGGCTCGATGGTTTGTGAGTCGGGCATTGAAAAGATACCAGCCGGTTGGTATGTTCTCGCCATGAATCCTCAGGACAGCTTGCGCAAGAAACAACCGGCCCGGGTTCGGCGGGCACTGCTGGATCAGGGGGCGCGCCTGTGCTCCGAACATGGCGTGTCGGGGCTGACCCTGCAAGCTGTTGCGGACGCCGCCGGCGTGACCAAGGGGGGGCTGTTGCACCATTTCCCCTCGAAACAGGTGCTGGTGGAGGCCATCTTTGATGACCTGTTGCAGCGTTTCGAACACAGTATCGACCGCCTGATGGCCCTGGATGCCGAGCCCCACGGGCGTTTTACCCGGGCCTATGTGACCGCGACGATGGAACTGATCGGCATGGACGAGTTCATCAAGTGGCAGAGCCTCATGATGACCATGCTGACCGATCCGGGCATCAGACAGTGCTGGAAGTGCTGGATGGAAGCCCAGCAGGCACGATACAGGGAATCCGATGAGGATGGCCGGTTGGTGCTGGCCCGGTATGCCGCTGATGGGATCTGGCTGGCCGCGGTGCAGGGGCATTCCATCCTGGAGTCCGGCAGGCAAAAGGATGAGTTGCTGGCGCACTTGATAGACATGACGAGGAGCCCGTAATCCATGAATCCATCTCTGGCCGTGTACGGTGTGCTGGGAATGGCCATCCTGCTGGAAGTGATCGGCACGATGTTCCTGCAAAAATCCGATCAGTTCACCCGTCCCGCGCCAACCCTGCTCATGGGGCTTTGCTATCTTGGGGCTTTTTATTTTCTCTCCCATGTCTTGAAGAGCATCCCGGTGGGGGTGGCGTACGCCCTCTGGAGCGGCTTGGGCATCCTGCTTATTTCTCTGGTGGGTTATCTGGTTTTTCGGCAGTCTCTGGATCTGGCGGCCTGGATCGGCATCGGCTTCATCATTCTGGGGGTCATCATCCTGAATGTTTTTTCCAGTACTGTGCCCCATTGACGTGCAAGGTATCCGATTCCGTGGCCGGAGAGTGTAATCTGCCTCTTTTCAGGTTCCGCGCCGCGGCTTGGGCGGCGGTCGTTCCCATCAACTTTTCTGCTGGTCTGCCAAAGGCTGTGTCCCGGACATGAACAGAAGACCCATCAATCGACGCATGATCCTCATGCTGCTGGCGGTTTCCCTGCTGCTGGGTGCGGTGTTTGGCTACAAAGCCTTCATCGGTGCCCTGATCACGGACATCTTTGACAATATGCCCGAGCCGGTGGCCACCATCACGGCGACTGAGGCCGGGGAACAGGTCTGGCGCCCGCAACTGGAGGCGGTAGGCAGTTTTGCCGCGGTGCAGGGGGCCGAGCTGACCACCGAGGTGAGCGGCATCGTGCAGGAGATCCTGTTCGAGAACGGTGCTCGGGTCAGGGCCGGGGAGATGCTCCTGCGCCTGGACAGCCGTACGGACATGGCTCAGCTGCGGCGCCTGGAGGCGGCGGCCCGCCTGGCGAATCTGGAACTGGAGCGAGCCCGTCGGCTGGTGCGTCAAAACAATATCTCCGAAGCGGAAGTGCAGCGCCGGGAGAGCGAGGCCGAACAGGCTGCGGCGGCGGTGCAGGAACAGGCGGCCCGCATCCAGCAAAAGACCCTGACCGCGCCCTTCTCGGGGCAGCTGGGGATTCGGCGGGTGAATCCGGGCCAGTTCCTGTCCGCCGGAGATCCTGTGGTGTCTTTGCAGGCTCTGGATCCGATCTACCTCAATTTCTCACTGGCGGAGCGTCGCATCGGCGAAGTGGTCGCCGGACAGCCCCTGCAGGTGATGGTGGATGCCTACCAGGATAGCTTTGAAGGCCGCGTCAAGGCCATCGAGCCCGCCATGCAAGCCTCTACCCGTACGTTCGAGGTTCAGGCCATCCTGCCCAATGCGGAGCAGAGGCTGCGCCCCGGCATGTTTGGTCGCGTGACCCTGGACGTGGGGGAGTCTGCGACGGTGGTGGTGGTGCCTCAGTCGGCGGTGAGCTTCAATCCCTACGGCGACTCGGTCTATGTGATCCAGCCGGGGGAGGGGGATGAATTGCGGGTGCGCCAGCGCTTCGTGCGGACCGGGATGCGTCGGGGGGATCTGGTGGTGATCCTGGAAGGGCTGGAACCGGGCGAGCGGGTGGCCACCAGTGGCCTGCTCAAGCTGCGCAACAACGCCGTGGTCAGGATCAGCGATGATCCCGACCTGCAGCCCGGCGAAGAGGCGGCACCCACGCCGCCCAACGCCTGATGTGGCCGGAGAGCCCCGATGCGATTCACTGATGTCTTCATTCGCAAGCCGGTGCTGGCCACGGTGGTCAGCCTGTTCATCCTGTTGCTGGGGATCCGCGCCGGTTTTGACCTGAACGTGCGCCAGTTCCCGGAGATCCAGAATGCGGTGGTCACTGTCAGCACCACCTATATCGGTGCCGATGCCAACCTCATTCAGGGCTTCATCACCACCCCGCTGGAACGGGAGATTGCCGCCGCCGAGGGGATCGATTACCTGGTCTCCACCAGTGTCTCCGGTGTCAGCACGGTGCAGGCCTATCTGCGCATGGACTATGACCCCAACGAGGCGCTGACCCAGATCGCCGCCCAGGTGAACAAGGTACGCTCGGACCTGCCCCAGGAGGCGGAAGAGCCGGTGATCCAGCTGTCGGTGGGCGAGACCATTGCCGCCATGTACATGAGCTTCTATTCCGAGGTGCTCAGCGACAATCAGATCACCGACTATCTGGTACGGGTGGTGGAGCCTCAGCTGGCCACCTTGCCGGGGGTGCAGCGGGCCGAGATCCTGGGCGCACGGACCTTTGCCATGCGCATCTGGCTGGACCCGGAACGCATGGCCGCCCTGGAGGTGACCGGCGCCGACGTGCGCCGGGCCTTGCAGGCCAATAACGTGATCTCCGCAGTGGGGCGCACCAAGGGCCGGCTCGTTTCGGTGGAACTGACGGCGGAAACGGACCTGTCCAGTCCCGAAGCCTTCGAACAGCTGGTGGTCCGCTCCGAACAGGGGGCCATCGTGCGGTTGCAGGACATCGCGCAGGTGGAACTAGGTTCCGAGAGCTATGACAGCTCCGTGAGCTTCAATGGCCAGTCGGCCACCTTCATCGGCATTGAGGTTTCGCCGGACGCCAATGCCCTGGATGTGATCGCCGATGTGCGTCAGGTCTGGGCACGGGAGATCGAGCCCCAGTTTCCCGAGGGCCTCAAGGGGGACATCGTCTACGACTCCACCCTCTACATCGAGAGCGCCATTCAGGAGGTCATGATCACCATCGTGCTGGCACTGGTGATCGTGGTGGCGGTGATCTATGCCTTCCTGGGCTCCATGCGCAGTGTGATCATTCCGGCCCTGGCGGTGCCGTTGTCCTTGATCGGCACCCTGTTCCTGATGCTGCTGATGGGCTTTTCCATCAACCTGCTCACGCTGTTGGCCATGGTCCTGGCCATCGGCATCGTGGTGGATGACGCCATCATCATGGTGGAGAACGTCCATCGCCATATCGAGGAGGGCATGCAGCCGTTGGAGGCGGCCCTGCAGGGCGCCCGGGAACTGGCCTGGCCCATCGTCGCCATGTCCACCAGTCTGGTGGCGGTCTTCATTCCCATCGGTTTTGTCGGCGGCATCACCGGCACCCTGTTCGTGGAATTCGCCTTCACCCTGGCGGCCTCGGTGATTCTCTCCGGGGTCATCGCCCTGACCCTGTCCCCCATGCTCTGCTCGCGCCTGCTCAAGCCCCATGGCGAGGGTAGCAAGGGGCGTTTCGAGGCCTGGCTGGATGCCCGCTTCGAGGGACTGCACCGGCGCTATGAACGCCGTCTCCACGGCGCCCTGGAAGATCGTCACGTGGTGCTGGTGTTCGGTCTCATCGTGCTGGTGTCCTGCTATTTCCTGTTCGTCACCAGCAGCAGTGAGCTGGAGCCGCCCGAGGACCAGGGCTTTGTCTTCTCCATCGCCCAGGGGGATGCGCCCATGACCCTGGATCAATTGGAACGCAACACGGCGGTGATCAACCGGTATCTGGACGAGATTCCGGAACTGTCCAACATTTTCATCATCAACGGTTTCGGCGGGGGCGGTCTGGGGGCCACCAATTCCGCGGTGGCCGGGTTTGTGCTGGCGCCCTGGGATGAACGCGACCGCAGCACCCAGGTGGTTCTGGATCATGAACTGCAGCCTCGCCTGGAAGAGATCCCGGGTCTGAGCATCTTCGCGCTGGTGCCGCCATCCCTGCCCAGTGCCGGGGGCGGTGCACCGGTGGAATTCGTCATCCGTTCCACTGATCCGGCGGAAAACCTGCTGGAGGTCTCCCGCGAGGTGATCGGCCGGGCCATGGCCAGCGGCCGCTTCATCTACATCGACGGCGACCTGAAGATCGATCGCCCCCGGACCGAGATCCATATCGACCGGGAAAAGGCCGCCCTCATGGGGGTGGACATGCAGACCCTGTCAGCGGATCTTTCATCCCTGTTCTCCGGCGGGTTCGTGGGTCGTTTTGCCCTGGATGACCGTTCCTACCGGGTCATTCCCCAGCTGCAACGGGTGGATCGGCTGACGCCGGATCAGATCGAGGACCTCTATACCCGCAACCGGGACGGCGAACTGGTGCCCCTGGATACCCTGATCACCCTGAAGGACTCGGTGCATCCCCAGCAGCTCAAGCGCTTCCAGCAGCTCAACGCGGTTACCTTGTCCGGGGTGCCTCGGCCCGGCGTCACCCTGGGTGACGCCCTGGCGGTGCTGCAGGAGATTGCCGCCGATGTCCTGCCGCCGGGCTACAGCGTGGACTATGGTGGTCAGTCACGCCAGTTCATGAGCGAGGGCCGTCAGCTGGTGGTGACCTTCTTCTTTGCCCTGGTGGTCATCTATCTGGTGCTGGCGGCCCAGTTCGAGTCATTCCGTGATTCACTGATCATGCTGATGACCGTACCGATGTCCATTGCCGGCGCGCTGCTGTTCGTCAGCCTGGGCCTGACCACCCTGAACATCTATACCCAGGTGGGATTGCTGACCCTGATCGGCCTGATCGCCAAGCACGGCATCCTGATCGTGGAGTTCGCCAACAAGCTACAGGAGGAACAGGGCTTATCCCGGCGCGAGGCGGTGGAGAAGGCGGCGGGTATTCGTCTGCGACCCATCCTCATGACCACCGCCGCCACAGTGCTGGCCATGATTCCGCTGCTGATCGCCGGTGGTCCCGGTGCCGGTTCCCGGTTTGCCATGGGGTTGGTGATCGCCGCCGGCATGACCATCGGGACCCTGTTCACCCTGTTCGTGGTGCCGGCGATATATACCTACCTGGCCCGGGATCGTGCCGGGGTCACCGGGGCGGCGTGACCGGATCGTTCCCAGGGCCGGCATCCAGTCTTTGCCGCAATGCCGGCAGCAACCTGTCCATCTGCTCCAGCAGGCTGTGAAGCGCCTGCCGGATCCGCGGGAATTCGGCCTGTTGGCGGCAGAGATCCTCCAGTTGTTGGGCGGCATCCCTGGCGGGCAGGGCGCACAGGGTTCCGCATTGTCCCTTCAGGGTATGCGCCTGGATGCCCAGATCGCCGAGATGGGACGACGCCAGATTGTGCCGCATGTCATGAAGTTGGTTATCGATGCTTTCCAGGAAAAGCGCCAGCACTTGCAGCAGCAGAGGTTCGTCATCACCGATCTGCCTGAGTGCGTTCTGCCAGTTGAAAATGGGAGATTGATCGGTGGGCGCCGGGTCGGGGATGGGGGCGCCGAGGGTCATGGCCTCCATGAACCAGGTCGGTTCGTTTTCAGCATGGATATTGCTGATTTCCAGGGTGCTCGGCGACACTGAATCGGTGTCGGGATGATGATCATGGCCGATGACATTAAGGACCTCCTGAATCAGCAGGGCGTACTGGATGGGTTTTGCCACATACCCTTGAATCCCGCCGGCGAGAAAGCGTTCACGATCACCGGCCATGGCATGGGCCGTCAGGGCAATGATGGGGCAGGGTGACCAGTGATTTTCGGCCTCCTGCTGGCGAATGTGTTGGGTGGCCTCCATGCCGTCCATGAGCGGCATCATCATGTCCATAAGGATGAGGTCAAAGCGTCGATGGGCAGCCAGCTCCACCGTTTCGATGCCGTTTTCCGCCACGGTACAGACTGCATCAATGCGCCCGAGCAGCTTTCTGATCACCAGTTGATTGATGGAGTTGTCCTCGGCAATCAATACTTTCAGACGCATTTGCTTGAGCTGATCGGCAAGCAGGACATGAGGCGTCCGGGTATCGCTGGGCTCTGGTCGCGTGCCGTGGGGCAATCGAAGCCTGACCGTGAATTCAGAACCCTTGCCTACCTCGCTGATGACGGTGATCTCGCCGCCCAGCAATTCCACCAGTTTGCGGGTGATGGTCAGGCCCAGGCCCGTGCCTTCGTAGCGCCTGCTGTAGGTGTTGTCTCCCTGCTCGAAGGCTTCGAAGATCCTGCTGATCACATGGGTGGGAATGCCGATGCCGGTGTCCCTGACCGACAGTTGCACCTCGGAAGCCGCCTCGTCCCGGGCAAGCAGCCGCCCCTGGAGAGTGACCTCTCCCTGTTCGGTGAACTTGATGGCGTTGCCGAGCAGGTTGATCAGGATCTGGCGCAGGCGGGTGGCATCCACGCGGACGTAGTCGGGCAGATCCGGGTCCAGGTGATGGGTGACCCTGAGTTGCTTCGCCGCCGCCGTGGGCATTTGGCTTCCCAGGGTTTGCAACAGCAGTTCCTTCAGGTCCAGATCCCGGGTTTCCAGGATCATCTTGCCGGCATCGATCCTGGACAGGTCCAGGACGATATTGATGATGCTCAGCAGGTGTTCCGCCGACAGTCTGGCCAGATTCAACTGTTCCCTCACTTCCTCCGGCAACGGGGTATCCAGTACCACGTCCAGCAATCCGAGCACACCATTCATCGGTGTTCTGATTTCATGGCTGATGTTGGCCATGAACAGACTCTTGGCCCGCTCGGCGCTGCGGGCGGCTTCCATCTGTTGCTTGAGCTCCTGCTCGTAGATGCAGGCGCGAATGGCCTGTGCCAGTTTCTCCATCAGTTTGGGCAGGGAGTTGAAGAGATCCTCACTGATCGGTGTGCCGGTCTTACGCATGACCAGGATGCCGAAACCGGTCAGATGGAACACGTACCAGTGATGCGCGTCGCCGTCTTCCCGGTGCAAGGGGAGACGCATCAGCCAAGCGCGGAGTGTGTCCGGATGGTCTGGTATCCCGGACCGTTCCATGAATGCCTGATAATAAGGTCTTTGGACCACATTCCGGGGGATGGCCGCCACGACTGTTCTTGAAACCTCCGGCGAGGCTTCGTCAATGAGACGTATGACGACGGCAAGGTTGAAATTGCACAGTCGCATCATTGTCCCCAGGCTGTGCCTGAGCATTGGATTCAGATCCAGGCTCTGGCCGACCGAGAATGCGATTTCGTAGAGGATCTGTGTCGCTTCAAGTCGTCTCAAGGGACCCCTCCCTGTGCCATGTCAAGCAGGCAAAGCACGGAAGACTTGTTCATGAACTCCATGTAATCGTTTCCGGTATTGGCGATTTCGCCCAGTGTGAAGGCACCGAACAAGGGCATGCCGGCGCCGGCGCCCTCCAGTTCCCGGTGGATCCCTTCACCGAGAAACAACACCCGTGAAATACAGTCGATGAACAGGGCCGGGGCGGCGGTGCCGTCGGTGCACTGTGATTCGGCGATGGCCCGGGCCTGGGTGGCGGCCTGGATCAGGGAGTCCGGGGTGCCGTTGAGCAGTCTGACGAAACAACCTTCCCGGACTTCTCCCACACACATCAGGGATTGATCGCCCACTACCATCAGCGGGTCGCGTACCACCATTTCGCTGTCCAGTTTGGAGATGCCGAAGGGATAGGCCTTGGCGATGTCGAAAAAATTCTCTCTGGTGATGTCCTGGCCGCCATGCTCCCGGATCATCCGGCGATACACCTCGAAGGCCGGCTGCCAGTCAAGGGTATGGATGATGTTCCTTTCCGACGAGGTGACTTTGAGGGTGTCGCTGATGGGCTCCCAGCCATGGGTGACGCCGATGCGGCTGACCAGAGGGATGCGGGCCAGGACTGCGGTATCCCGGCAAATCCCGTTCGGTGTGATGATGCAGGGTTTCTTTTCAAAGCTCAGTGACCCGGCACCGCCGCCGACGAAATTGACATCCAGTCCGAAATGCAGGAACAGCGACTCGATGAGGGCGCTGATGCGGCTGGAGAAACCATCCAAAAACACGATGACGGTATTGTTCTCCAGTGCTTCTGGCCATGCGGCGTGGGCCTGTGCAAGGTCCCGGTCAAGATCGGCATGGGCATCGCTGAGTCCATGCACCACGGCGATTTGTGCCGTGACGGGCAGCCCGACCAGCAGGGTGCCGTTGGAGTAGGGTTTGCGCTCATGGATGATCTGCGGGAAAACGCCACCGAATACCGGTAACGGACACTCCCGGAACAACCGGGTGGCCCCCTCATGCGGCCAGTTGTCCTGATCGCAGCCCAGTACCATGATGCTCTCGACCCCGGGTTCCCGCGCCATGCGTTGCAGGCAAGGGACAAGCGCATCGAGATGCCCGGTCGGTTCCATGTGAAAGTGGATGGTGTTCGTGATCATGGGATTGGTTTTCATGGAGTGGTATTCACGGAATGTCGGCGTCGGCGACGCTTTTCATGGTCAGACAGTGCTGCAGTTCATCGGCCCTGACGGGCTTGGAAATCAGGTAACCCTGTATCTCATTGATACCCAGTGCATCCAGATAGTCCCGCTGACGCTGGTTTTCCACGCCTTCGGCAATGGTCCTGAGGCCAAGGCCCTGGCTCAGGGCCGTCAGGGAACGGATGATGGCCCGGCTGTTTCTGTATTCGGTGATGTTCTCGATGAAGCTCTTGTCGATCTTGAGGGTGTTAAGCGGGAATTTCAGCAGGTATCCGAATGATGAGTAACCGGTACCGAAGTCGTCGATGGCAATATTGAATCCCATTTCCCTGAGACGCTTGAGGGTTACGATGGTGTCTTCAGGGCTGTGCATGGCGATGTTTTCGGTGATTTCCAGTTCCAGGCAACGGGCCGGGATGCCGTGCCGCTCCGTGCAGGCCAGGATTCGGTCGGCCAGATCCTCCTGTTCGAACTGGCGGGCGGACAGGTTGATCCCCATGCGCAGATTGACGCCCTGACGTCGCCAGGCAGCCGCCTGACGGCAGGCCTGCTCAATGATCCAGTCCCCCACATGCCGTATTCTGCCGGTCTCTTCCAGCAGGGGGATGAACTCGACGGGGGAGATGACGCCTCTCTGGCTGTGCTGCCAGCGGATGAGAGCCTCGACGCCGACGATCCTGCCGCTGGACAATTCCTGTTGGGGCTGGAAGACCATGAAGAACTCGTCCTTGTCCTGGGCAAGGCGCAGGTCGGTTTCCAACAGGATGCCCATGGCCTTGTTTTCCACCTGGCCTTGCTGATGAAACACCAGCTTGGTGCCGCTTCCCAGACGGGCCTTGCGCTGGGCTTGCCGGGCCAGGAGCAGCAGGTCCTCGGCATTGGATCCATCCCGTGGGTAGATGCCGGCACCGGCGGAGAACTCCACGAAGACGGCCTTGCCATTGATGAAATGCGCCTTGTCCAGGTGGGAGAGGTAAGCCTCGTGGGAATCCTCCATGGCCATGGCCACGCCGAAGGTGTCGGCTTCCAGTCGGCAGAGCAGGGTGCCTGGGGCGGCATGTTGCCGCAGACGCTGGGCGAACACCCGCAGGACATTGTCGCCGGCGGCATGGCCGAAGGCATCGTTGATGCGGTGCAGCCGATCGATGTCCAGAACCATGACCATCCATGGATCTTCTTCTCCCGACCCCATGTCCAGCTGTTCCTGCAACAGGCGCAGGAACAGCCGTTCCTTGGGTAGGTTCGTCAGCTCATCATGCTCCACCAGATAGAGCACCTGATTTTCCAGTGCACGCAGCCCGGTCACATCCTGAAACGCGCCGACCATGGTGTCCTGGTCCGCGGATGGCTTGCCCTGCATCCGCAGGATGCGATGTCTGGCCCCATCTCCCAGCCGGACTTCCAGGTCAAGCCCTTCGTGATGATTCATGCTCAGTTCAAGCTGATTTTTCACTTCGGTCTGCTGCCCGGCATCCACCAGTGCGATGAAGTGATCGACACGGTCAGGGAGTGGCTCGCGCCACCCCAGCACGGCAGGAGCGTCTTCCGACCAGCGCATTGCCCCGGATTGCCGATGCAGTTGCCAGAATCCAAGCCTGGCCAATCGGCAGGCACTTTCCTGTTCGGCTCGGGCCTGCCTTAGCACCGCTTCCCGCTCCGCACCGCCGAGTACATAGCGGACACGTCGGGATAGCAGGGTCGGGTTGATGGGTTTGGTCATGAAGTCCGTGGCCCCGGCATCGAAGGCCTCATCGATCGACTGGACATCCTCGGCGCTGGTCAACATGAGGATGGGAACCCAAGTCCCTTCATTATGGGCGCGGATGGCACGCACCACGTCGAAGCCGTTCATCTCCGGCATGGTCACGTCCAGCAGGATCAGATCTGGGCGGTGCCGTACAAAGGCCTCGACACCGCGCTTGCCGTTGTCTGCCTCAATGACCCCATAACCCTGACGAGAGAGACCGACCCGGATTACGAGCCGAATGGTGGGGTCATCATCGACGATGAGGATGTTAGAGATGGCAGCGGTCATTGATGACTCGATTCTGGTATCAGGCATGCCCGTGGCGAGTGGGTGCGGTGGTGGCAAAGATTGACCGAATATGCTTCGCTCAGGTTGTTCCTGCGACGATTCACATGATGATCCGGAGACAGACCCATGTCCTTTGTCATGCAGATTCAGAAAACCGGTGGTCCCGAGGTGCTGGAATGGGTCAGGTCACCCCCTGGGGAGCCGGGGCCGGGGGAGGTCCGTCTGCGCCAGACGGCGATTGGTCTCAATTTCATTGACATCTATTTTCGTCGTGGGCTGTATCCGTTGCCGAAGCTGCCGTGCGGTCTTGGCATGGAGGCGGCTGGCGTGGTGGAAGCCCTGGGTGAGAACGTAACCGGGTTGCAGGTCGGCGATCGCGTGGCCTATGCCGCGCCTCCTCCGGGTGCCTACGCTCAGAGGCGGGTCATGCCTGCCGACAGGCTGGTGCGTCTGCCCGAGGATATCCCGGACGACACCGCCGCCGCCATGATGCTCAGGGGAATGACTGTCCATTATCTGTTGCGGCGCACCTGGCCGGTGGCGGCGGGTCAGCATGTCCTGGTCCATGCCGCCGCCGGCGGTGTCGGTCTCATGCTCTGTCAATGGGCAAGGCATCTGGGGGCCGAGGTGATCGGCATCGTGGGCAGTCCCGAAAAGGCCGATCTTGCTATGGAACATGGCGCGAATCACGTCATAGTGGGCGCCGGGGAGGGATTTGCCGACAGGGTGAGGGAAATCACCGACGGGCGCGGCGTGGACGTGGTCTACGATTCGGTCGGGCGGGATACGTTCATGGGTTCGCTGGATTGCCTGCGACCGTTGGGCATGATGGTCAGCTTCGGCAATGCCTCCGGTCCCGTGCCCCCTGTGGATCCGGCCGTGCTGGCAGGGAAAGGTTCGCTCTTTTTCACTCGACCCAGCCTGTTCCATTACATTGCCGCCCGGGAAGACCTGGAATGGGCCGCCTCGGAACTGTTCGCGATGGTCAGGACCGGTGTGGTGGCAGTGCCCATTCATCAACGATACCCCTTGCGGGAAACCGCCCGGGCTCATGAAGACATGGAGGCCAGGCGCACCACCGGCAGCAGCATCCTGCTGCCCTGAGGGTTACCAGTTGCCGCCCAGCCCCATCCGACTGTTGCGAAGGCAGCCTTGAAAGGCCGGCACCGAGCCGCGGGCGTGTCGGTCCCAGCAGGATACGATGGCGTCAAAGCAGGTCTCCAGGCGGGTCCGTTCCCCCCGGGCCCGCTGATGGCACTCGAAGGCCGCCCTGTCGGAGAGGGTATCCACGGTATGGTGGGTCACGGTCAGCGGACCCTGTGCCAGTATCCACTGCATGGCCTGGCGGGCTCCGTCCAGGGAAAATTTCAGGGTACGGGCATCCCCCTGATCATCCTCCACCTTGAGGCGGATTTCACGTCCCTCCATCAAGGATTCCAGAAGGGGCGGCAGTGAATGTCCGCGGGAAGGTTCCCAGACCGGCCATTCCAGGCTTTGAGTCCATGTCCCCGTCGACGGATCGGGATCCGCAGCGGCACCCGGATCCTGCTGGAGAGCGTGCTTCTGACATCTCGTGTCCACATCGATCTCCGCTTCCAGCAAGCCATCCCTGATACGAATGGGTGGGCCGCCCTTGACCAAGAGGGCGATCTTGACCGGCCCGTTCTGCGTCTGGCCCACCGCGAGGGCATGGCCTTCATCACTGCGTGTATAGGCCAGCAGGGTCAGTCCTTGTTCTTCGCTCGGCTGGCTGTAGCTGATCCACCAGTCCTGAAAGCGCTCCGCGGCGAAGGCCGGCAGGCCCGTTGCCATCAACAGAAAGGCGATCAGAGTCTTTATCGGCAACGGCATCGGATCGGCTCCTGGTTGAATCCGGTGGCAATCGGGAAGGTTTTCATATGAGCCGGCGAACTATCCATATGTCAACCATGAATACGGCGTGGATTTGGCTGGGGAACAGCGTCTTGTAAACCGGCAAAAAAGACCTGATGAACCTTGCGAAAATCGCAAATTGACATGCAGGCATCATGCGCTTCTGCTAATCTTCGCTGCAATGCAACATAAATCAGGTTCATCTGTCTGAGCCAGTGAACCCAGCGACGATTGGAGGTTGCCCATGATGACTCAACCCTTCTCCATGCAAGGGAAAACCGGCATCGTTACCGGCCTCGCCAATGCCGACAGCATTGCCTACGGCTGTGCCCGTGCGCTGCAGCAGGCGGGTGCCGAAATGATCGTGACCTATGGCCATCCCAAGGCCGAATCCCATGTCCGGCCCTTGGCCGGTGAGATGGGGGATCCGGAACTGATGCTTTGCGATGTGCTTGACCAGACCCAAGTGGATGCACTGTTCCAGCGCGCCGCCGAACGTTGGGGCAAGCTGGATTTTCTGATCCATTCCATGGCCTTTGCGCCACGAGATGATCTCCATGGTCGAGTGGTGGACTGCTCCTGGGACGGCTTTGCCCAGGCCATGAATGTTTCCTGTCACTCCTTCATTCGCCTGGCCCGACAGGCGGAACACCTGATGAAGGCGGGCGGCACTCTGATCACCCTCTCCTATTACGGTGCCGAAAAGGTGGTGGACAACTACAACCTCATGGGGCCGGTCAAGGCCGCGTTGGAATCCAGTGTGCGCTACATGGCGGCGGAACTGGGTCCGCAAGGCATCCGGGTGCATGCCATCTCGCCGGGTCCCATCCGTACCCGGGCGGCCTCGGGTATTCAGGATTTCGAAGATCTGGCCCGCGATGCCGAAACCCGTTCCCCCCTGCGTCGTCTGGCCACCATCGAGGATGTGGGGCAGAGTGCCGTTTTCCTGGCCTCAGGGGCCGGACAGTCACTGACCGGCAGCACCCTTTACGTGGATGCCGGACATAACATAAGGGCCTGAGTCATGGATAAGAAAACCGATCTGGGTTACATCGAGAACCGCACTTTCGATGAGATTCGGGTGGGCGACGAGGCCTCTATCGAGCGCCGGCTCACCATGGATGACATCAAGCTATTCGCCATCATGTCCGGGGACGTGAACCCTGCCCATGTGGACGAGGATTTTGCCAAGAGTTCGCGCTTTCAGGAGATCATCGCTCATGGCATGTGGGGCGGAGCGCTCATCTCCACCGTGTTGGGCACCGAGTTGCCCGGCCCCGGGACCATCTATCTGGGGCAAACCCTGCGGTTTCGGGCCCCGGTAGGTCTGGGTGATGTCCTGCAGGTGAAGGTGAAGGTCCTGGAAAAGGACCCTGAAAAGAATCGCATCAAATTTGATTGTCGGTGTACCAATCAGGAAGGTCGGGATGTGATCGAGGGGGTGGCCGACGTGCTGGCGCCCACGGAAAAGATCCGCCGTGCCCGTACTGTGATGCCGCGGGTTCGCATGTCCGAGCGGGCGCGCCTGCATGAACTGTTGCATGCCGCCACCCATCCGGAGCCGGTCGACATGGCCGTGGTGCATCCGGTGGATGCACCTTCCATCCTGGGGGCCTATGAGTCTGCTAAGGCGGGTCTGATCCATCCGATTCTGATCGGTCCCGAGGACCGCATCCGGGCGGCGGCGGATGAGGCGGAGATCGACATCAGCGATTTTCGCATCATTCATGTCCCCCACAGCCATGCCGCGGCCGAAGAGGCGGTGGCCATGACCCGCGCCGGCACCGTGGGCGCCATCATGAAGGGGGCGCTGCATACCGATGAATTGCTGCGGGAGGTGGTGCGTAAGGATTCCGGCTTGCGGACCGAACGACGCATCAGCCATGTGATGGCCTTCGATGTACCGACCTATCCACGCCCCCTGTTCATCACCGACGCGGCCATCAACATCTATCCTTCTCTGGCCGACAAGATGGATATCGTGCAGAACGCCATCGAGTTGGCTCACGCGGTGGGTAATGAGCTGCCCAAGGTAGCCATTCTATCGGCGATGGAGACGGTGAATCCCAAGATCCAGTCCACCCTGGAGGCGGCGGCCCTGTGCAAGATGGCGGATCGTGGGCAGATTACCGGCGCCTTGATTGATGGCCCGCTGGCCTTCGACAATGCCGTGTCCGAGGCGGCGGCTGCGACCAAAAACATCATCTCCCCCGTGGCCGGTCGGGCTGACATCCTGGTGGCACCGGATCTGGAAGCAGCCAACATGCTCATGAAGCAGTTGACCTACCTGGCGGATGCGACAGGGGCCGGCCTGGTGGTGGGAGCCCGGGTTCCCATCGTGCTCACCAGTCGGGCTGATGATGCCATCACCCGCATGGCTTCCTGTGCCCTGGCATTGCTGCTGGCGGACTATCAGAAGAAGAAGGTTCGGTAAGAAATGGGCGATATCCTGGTCATCAACAGCGGCTCATCCAGTCTCAAGTTCGCCCTGTTGGGCCAGGGGAAGGGCCTGTCACTGGATGCGCTTGCCGTCCATTATCAGGGACACTTCTCGGGGCTTGGGGGGCGGCAGGCCCGCCTGGTGATCCGGGATGGTCGCGGCCGGGCCATACGGGACGATCATCTGGTCGCCGAGGATGGGCGGTATGGCCACGCGGAGGCCCTGTCCGAGTTACTGGGCTGGATGGATGATGTTCCAGATTCCGGCCGGATCAGCGCCATTGGACATCGGATCGTCCATGGTGGGCGGCACTATCGCCGGCCCGCCCTGCTGGATGAAGGTGTCCTGACGGATCTGGAAGCCCTGATCCCTCTGGCACCGCTGCATCAGCCCCATGGCCTGGCGCCGGTTCGCAGTTTGTTTGCCCTGCGTCCGGACGTGCCCCAGGTGGCTTGCTTCGATACCAGTTTTCATACCACCCAGGCCGCGGTCGCCCAGGCCTTTGCCTTGCCCCGGCATCTGACCGAGGCGGGTCTGATCCGCTATGGCTTCCATGGCCTGTCCTATGACTACATCAGCCGCCGCCTGCCGGAATATCTGGGCAGGCCGGAGACGGGCAGGGTGGTGGCGGCGCATCTTGGCAACGGCGCCAGCCTGTGTGCGATGCGTGATGGGGCCAGTGTGGCGTCCACCATGGGTTTCACCGCGCTGGACGGGTTGCCCATGGGAACCCGCTGCGGGACTATTGACCCCGGCGTGGTCCTGCATCTGCTGACCCATGAAAACATGACCCCCGAACAAGTGAGCGATCTTCTGTACAAAAAATCAGGACTTTTTGGGGTTTCAGGTATCAGCGCGGACATGCGTGATCTGATCGATAATCAGACACCTTCGGCCAGGGAGGCGGTGGAACTGTTTACCTACCGCATTATCCGAGAACTCGGCAGTCACGCCGCCGCCTTGGGAGGGCTGGATCATCTGGTCTTCACGGCGGGTATCGGCGAACATGCCGCGCCGGTGCGCGCCATGGTGTGCAGAGGTTGCGAATGGTTGGGTGTTCGCCTTGATGAAGGACGCAATGAACAGGGAGAATTGTGCATCAGTACGGATGACAGTCCTGTGAAGGTCTGGGTGATTCCCACCGATGAAGAGCGCATGATCGCCTGGCATACCGCCCGTTGCTGTCCTTGAATTCAAGGAAAAGCGGCACAGTCTTGACTAGACTTTGGGGACCGGCTTAAACGGTTGCCGACCGTAGCGGCCGGTCATCATGGAACCGAGAACCAAAAAATCTGCCACCGACCCAGGTCGAAAGGCGAGGAGTCTAGTCATGAGCGTTTACAAGGTCATTGAACTGATCGGAACCAGCGAAAAGTCATGGGAAGATGCCGCCGCCCAGGCTGTGGCCAAGGCCCGCTCCAGCCTGCGTGAACTGCGTATTGTCGAAGTCAAAAAGTTGGACATGAAACTGGACGAGACCGGTGACATCGTGTGTTACCGAGCCCGGTTGAACGTGTCGTTCAAATACGAAGATTAGATTAGATGTTACCGCACTGTCGCCCCCGTCCCTTTGTCGGTTGCGGGTTGTGATCCCACCACTGCTCACCCATGCCCGGCAAGCAGTGCTCCGGGCATGGGCACCGGGCGTGATGCGCAGAATCTGCGCTGCCGATTGTGGTTCAGGCCGCCCTTGACTGGAATACCTGTCTTGCCATGGCAATTCCTCGCATCCGCCGACACCGGCGTCGCCGAGCCAGTGCCGACAAGGTTTCCGCAGTGCCGATGGCCGGGCCGAAAGTTTTCAGCAGATGGTCGGCATGACGGAGGAACTGCTGGGGTTCCATTCCAAGTCTAATCAGCAATCTGGGAGACTTCTCGGAAATGAAACCTCGCTTCATCGGGTGCACACAGCGTCCCAGGGTTTCACTCAGTTCAAGATAATCCTCCAGTGAGAATGGAATGGTCTGTTCAAAACGTCCCGATGCCTCAAAGGGCATCAGTGATGCCAACGGGATGGCCAGCAAGGATCTTTCCGGGCGCAAGGGGTTGTTTTCGCTGGCATGATCCCTGCCGGAACCGATTCTGTGGGGGGCGGGGGAGGGGGGTGTTTTCACGGGTGAAGAAGGCGATTCGGCAGCACTTTCAGTCTTGCCGGTGCTGTCACTCTTTCCATTATCCGGGGTGGTGGCATTCCTGATCCGTCTGGCAACGGACGTATAGTCGCTGCGTTCCAGATCATCTGCGATCCCCGCACGTATCGGGTTTAGATCCACATAGGCCATCGCCGCCAGCAACGCCTGTTCATCCAGCAGTGCCTGACTCTTAAAACGTCCTTCCCAGAACCTTCCCTTGACGCCGTCCTCCTGATTGGCCTGTCTGGCGATGGACTCATTCAGTACCCGCATGAACCAGGAAATGTCATGGAGGCGCGCCCTGTAAATCTCGGCAAGCTCTTCTACCTGGGCCATTTCCGCGGCACTCAGCCGAACCCTGTCGTCGGACAGGTAGCGCTGAACCGGGGCAGGGCCGGTAAAGAGCTGCGTCCATCGGACGAGGACTTGTTCAATGGTCCACGCATGGGTGCGGGAGAGGTCTACCCGGAGAACCACATGATAATGGTTAGACATCACTGCGTAGGCGGCGATATCGATGGCGAAGACGGAGGACAGGGAAAGGATACGCCCTTCGATCCAGGCTCGACGGTGTGCGTAGTCGGCGCCGGTCAACGGATCCTTGCCGCATAGGAACGCCCTGCGCACGCAGCGGCTGACCACGTGATACCAGGGGGTCTCTTCAAGGCTGATGAGTGTGGCGCGAGGCTGAGTCATGTTGTGAGGATACCCTTCTTTTGGGTCTTTAGCAAATAAAGTGGGTGTCCTTTTTAAATAAATAAAACAACAAAAAACCTCATAAGTACCAAAAAAATAAATTTAAGCGGGATTAATGCGCGTTGCTCACCAGACTTTCGTTGGAAACAGGATTTTTTCAGTGACCAAGGGCGTCTATGGTTTACGGGCAGGGCCGTCGTGGTCTGGTCAGTTTCACTCATATTATGGGGATTTCCGCATGAAGCCTTTTTTCAGCCTTTCAGCCGCTCTGGCATTGGTTTCCGGGCTCGCCGTGGCCGAACCGGTGACTTACGACATCGATCCTACTCATACCTACCCGCGCTTTTCCTATAGCCACTTAGGGCTGTCCAGCCAGACAAGCCAGTTCAATCAGACCAGTGGGACGGTGACCCTGGACAAAAGCGCCGGAACGGGGAAGGTGGATATCGTGATCGACATGACCTCGGTGGAAACCGGGTACGTCACCTTCAATGAACATATCCAGGGAGAGGATTTCTTTGATACCGCTCGGCATCCAGAGGCCGTGTTCCAGTCCAGCCAGGTCAATTTCCAGGATGGTCGCCCGGTGTCCATTGATGGCCATCTGACGCTGAAGGGTGTCACACTGCCAGTGACCCTGGAGGTGACTCACTTTGCTGCCATGACCCATCCCATGCTGGAAAGGCCCGCCATTGGGGCCCATGCCCATACCGTGGTCAAGCGCAGTGACTTCAGCGCGGACAAATTCGTACCCTATGTGAGCGATGAGGTCACCATCAGCATTTCCCTGGAGGCGGTGGTACCCGAGTAAGCAGTGCGCAGGCCGGCCGGGCGTTGCCCGGCCACTTCAAAAAACATTCGCGCACTTGGGCATGAGCCTCTCGCGGGAGGAATCCTGAGGGCTTTGACTTTTATGCATGGGCGAGGATGTCAAACGTTGAGATAACGCTGAATCAGCTCATCACCCAAGTCTTTCATGAGACCCTGTGCCTGCACACACCCCTTTTCCATCAGAAAGAACTCATCGGCGAAACGTCGGGCGAAGGGCAGTTTTTGCTCCACCAACAGCACGGAAATACCCATCTCGGTCTGCAGCTTGCGGATCACCTCGCCGATCTGGCGCACGATATTGGGCTGGATACCTTCACCCGGCTCGTCCAGGATCAGCAACCTGGGGTCCAGCACCAGGGCACGACCAATGGCCAGCTGCTGCTGCTGCCCACCGGACAGATCCCCGCCTCGGCGATGGCGCATTTCCTTGAGCACCGGAAACAGTTCATAGATGTAAGCCGGTACCTGCCGCCGCCGATCCCGGCGGGAGGTCAGCGGCAGACGCAGGTTTTCTTCCACCGTGAGCAGGGAAAAGATCTCTCGGCCCTGGGGAACATAACCGATGCCGGAACGGGCGCGGGCCTCAACGCTAAGGCGATCGATGCGCTGGTCCCCCAGATGGATCTCCCCCTCGCGCATCGGCAGCAACCCCATGATGCATTTGAGCAGGGTGGTCTTACCCGCACCATTGCGCCCCATGATGCAAGCCACCCGGCCCGGGGTGGTGGACAGGGATAAATCCCACAGGATGTGACTTTGCCCGTAATACTGATTCAGACCATGGATACGAATCATGCCTCTTCTCCCAGATAGACCTCAATGACCCTGGGATCACCGGACACCCGGTCCATGCTGCCTTCTGCCAGTACGGACCCCTGATGCAGCACGGTCACCCGTCGGGCGATGGAACGGACGAAGGCCATGTCATGTTCCACCACGATCACGGTATGACGTCCCGACAGGGAGGTCAGGAGTTCGGCCGTGCGCTCTGTTTCCTCGGCGGTCATACCGGCCACCGGTTCATCCACTAGTAGCACCATGGGGTTCTGCATCAGCAGCATGCCGATCTCCAGCCACTGCTTCTGACCGTGAGAAAGGGCCCCGGCAAGTCGTGTCGGCAGAGCACCCAGACCGATGAGTCCAAGCACATAGTCCAGGCGTTCCTTTTGTTGCGCACTCAGCTGGAAACCCAGACTGACCCAGGTGGACTTGTCCGAGGCCAGAGACAGTTCCAGGTTTTCGAACACGGTGAGAGCTTCAAAAACCGTGGGTTTCTGAAACTTGCGCCCGATGCCGCCCCGGGCAATCTGGTACTCCGAAAGTTTTTGCAGATCGATGCGCTGACCGAAATAGATCTGTCCTTCGTCGGCCCGGGTCTTGCCGGTGATCACATCCATC
Organism: Ectothiorhodospira lacustris; assembly: GCF_022227845.1. Taxonomy (GTDB): domain Bacteria; phylum Pseudomonadota; class Gammaproteobacteria; order Ectothiorhodospirales; family Ectothiorhodospiraceae; genus Ectothiorhodospira; species Ectothiorhodospira lacustris. The sequence goes on from NZ_JAJNQN010000008.1 coordinate 78,041, forward strand.
ATGGTGGTCTTGCCGGCCCCGTTGGGCCCGATGATGCAGCGCAGTTCACCGGCATCCACCGCCAGGTTCAGGCGATTGAGGGCACGAAAACCGTCAAAACTGACCGAAACATCTTCCAGATAGAGAATGGGGCCGTGGGACAGATCCACCGGCTGCTCAAAATCCGGCGGAGGTAGCATGAAATCAAAAACCTGATCCCGGCGCATCAGCGCCCGCGTATCCTTGAGCAGGCTCATTGTTCATCTCCCTTGGGTTTGCGTGATGTCCATTGCCCCAGGGTGCGGAAAACACCGGCAATCCCCCGGGGCAGGAACAGGGTGACCAGGACGAACAGGATACCCAGCGCGAACAACCAGACCTCCGGATACACCGTGGTGAACCAGGTCTTGGCGCCGTTGACCGAAAAGGCACCGATGATGGCCCCGAACAGGGAGCCTCGCCCCCCGACGGCCACCCACAGCACCGCCTCAATGGAAGCGATGGGGGAGAACTCGCCGGGATTGATGATGCCCACCTGGGGGACATATAGGGCGCCGGCGATGCCCGCCAGCATGGCGGAAAAGACGAACAACCAAAGCTTGTAGGATTCCACCTGATAGCCGGCAAACCGGGTGCGACTCTCTGCGTCCCGGATCGCCATCAGCACGCGGCCGAAACGGGACGTGATGATGTATCGGCATATCAGGTAGGCCCCGATCAGGCAAAGTCCGCTGATGACGAACAGGGTGACCCGGGTCTGACGGGCGGTGATGTCAAAGCCGAGGATGTCCTTGAAATCCGTCAGTCCGTTATTGCCGCCAAAGCCCAGTTCGTTGCGGAAGAAAGCCAGCATCAAGGCAAAGACCAGGGCTTGGGTAATGATGGCAAAGTACACCCCGGAGACCCGTGAACGAAACGCCATCCATCCGAACACCAGCGCCAGCAGGCCGGGCACCAGCATCACCATCAACAGGGCAAACCAGAACTGGTCAAAACCCTGCCAGTACCAGGGCAGGCTGTCGTAGTTCATGAAGACCATGAAGTCCGGCAGTTCCGGATTTCCGTAGACACCTCGGTCACCGATCTGGCGGGTGAGGTACATACCCATGACGTAGCCCCCCAGCCCGAAGAAGGCCCCATGCCCCAGGGACAGAATGCCCGCATACCCCCAGATCAGATCGATGGCCAGGGCCAGCAGGGCAAAGCACAGGAATTTGCCCAGCAGGGTTACGGTGAAGGTGGACACGTGCAAGGGCGAGTCCGCGGGTAACAGTAGGTTGCCGATGGGCACATAGATGATCAGGGCCGTCAGTAAGGCCAGGACGATGAGGCCGCCACGGTCACTCAATAGTAGTCGGGTGAGCATGGATCAGACCTCCGCGCTGCGACCCTTCTGGGGGAACAGACCCCGGGGCCGATACTGGATGAACAAAATGATGAAGATGAGCAAGAAGATCTTGGCCAGCACCGCACCGGCAAAGGGCTCCATGAACTTGGTCATGACCCCGAGCCCCAGCGCGCCCACGAAGGTGCCCCAGATGTTGCCCACGCCACCGAAGACCACCACCATGAAGGAATCCACGATGTAGGACTGCCCCATGTTGGGACCCACATTGGTGAGTTGAGCCAGGGCCACGCCGGCCACGCCGGCGATACCGGCGCCCAGGCCGAAGGTCATGGCGTCCACCCAACTGGCGCGGACACCGAGAGCACGGGCCATGGTCCGATTCTGGGACACCGCCCGCACCTTCAGCCCCAGGGTGGTGCGCTTGAGAATGAGCAGCAAGGCCAGGAACACCAGCAGAGCAAAGATGAGTATGTAGATGCGATTCCAGGTGAGCGACAGCACCGGATTCACCGCCAGGGAACCGCTGATCCACTCCGGCGAGGCCACGGCCTGGTTCAACGGGGAAAACAGGCTTCTGACCGCCTGTTGCAGGATCAGGCTCAGGCCGAAGGTGGCCAGCAGGGTCTCCAGGGGGCGACCGTAGAGGAACTGGATGATGCCCCGCTCCATGGCCACGCCCACCAGGCCGGATACAAGAAAGGCGGCGGGGATGGCCAGCAGCAGGGCGGCGGTCAGGTTGCCCGGCATCAGGGTCTGCAGGAACCAGGTGGTATAGGCGCCGATCATGATCAACTCCCCATGGGCCATGTTGATCACCCCCATGACGCCGAAGGTGATGGCCAATCCCAGGGCAGCCAGCAGCAGCACCGAGCCCAGGCTCAGGCCGAAGAACAGGTTTTCCGTAAAACGGTAAAAGGCGATCCGGGTTTGAATGGCTTCCAGGGTTTCCACCGCGCGCTGACGCACGATGGGATCCGGGTCCTGCTCGGCCACGGTGCCGACCGTGGATCGGACCACCGCCAGCAGGGAACCCCGCAGACGTTCCAGGGCCTCCAGGCGTACCTGCGCGTCCTCGTGGCGCAGCAATCCCACTGCCCGGGTGATCTCCAGGGCATCGATGACCCGGGGATGTTCTTCCACCAGCAGGCGGGATTCGATCAGCGCCATCTGCTCCGGTCCCAGCGATCCGCGCATCAGGCGCTCACTGGCCAATATCCGTCGCTGGGGCAGGGTATGGTTCATGTCCGCCATGGCGGCGAGATCCCGCAACAGATTGCGCATGGGATTGTTGATGGGCACCGCTCGGGCGCCCGCCGGGACCCCGTCGGCGAGGACTTCAGACGTGCACTGAATTCGTGCTGTGCCGACAGTCATCAATAACCTGGGGGCCGCAATCTGATACCCTTTGCAAGCTCAGGTTTTTAACCTCATTTCAACAACGTGGAGGCGCAGGGCGTGCAGCAGAATGAACGCAGTGACATCATCGTCCGAGCAGGAGGCGGGGCTGCCATGGTGGTGGCGGCATTGCTGATGGCCGGCTGTAGCCAGAAGGTTTCGGATGAAGGTTTTTTCGGGGTCTGGACAGTGGAGGGCTTTACCACCACGGAAGATGCCGCACTGACCGAAGAAGAGACGCAGGCCCTGGTGGGTCGCAACGGTGTGTATTCGAAACATATCGCTCATTTCGAGGATATTCAGTGCCTCAAGCCCGGGTATGTGGTCCACGCCCTTGAGCCGGAGGCCTTTGTCGAGCACTACGGCATCACGCCGCAGGCATTGGGCTTTCCAGAGGGGGAGGTGACCACGGTGGAGATCACCTGTTTCGACACGCCGCTGGAGGAACCCATGAGCCTCCTGCTCAAGGGTGAGGAGACACTGATCACCGCCTGGAATGGCGTATTTTTCGAAGCTCGGCGCAAGACAGGCGCTCCCCTGTCGGCACGCTGAAAGTCCCTGACAAAAAAACGCCCACCAGACACATTGGTGGGCGCAGGGGATAGTGCGGATAGGATAGGAGAAAACAACCTACGGGCGTCCCTGCCCATGACACAATCCTGGTCTGAAGAAAAAATCAGGCGCTTTTACGAGCCTTGGCAGGGTCGATACTGGTGACGGTGGCCAAGCCTTCTTCGCTCAGTTTCTGTACTTCTTCGGCATAACCGCGCTGCAGCTCCACCAGTTCGTTGGCGTCCTTGGCGACCTTTTCGCCCAGGGACTTGGTGGCCTCGGCCTGGGCACCCACATAGGCCTGCAGGCTCTTGGGATCGGTCACGGTCTGCAGCGCACGCATCTGCTCGATGGAAATCTCGGAGTAGCTGCGGAACATGCTGATCTGGTATTCCACCAGCTTGGACACATAGTCAAGGGTGGCATTATTGAATTTGCGCACCGGAGCAGCCATCTTGTCGAACTGTTCCTGGGAGGTGTTGAAGAATTCGTTGTACATGGCAAATCTCCTGTTGGGTTTGCCAAGGCGGGCGGATTCCCAACCTTGTTGCGTTGCAGCATATCGCATCCTTTTGTGCGGTGCAACATTTTCATGGGGGCATGCCCCCACGCGAAAACATTAAAACCGCATAAACTGGATGCATAATTGGGAAAGCCGAAGTATTTTTGTGATCAGTCAATGTCGACAGGTCGGCCCGTGGCAACGGAAAGGCCGACCGGGTCATTCAGGAAGCCGATGATGAACAACAACATCACAGTCCGACGCACCCTGACGGGGATCCTGGTCTTTGACCAGGTAGAGGCCCTTGATTTTGCCGGGCCGTTTGAAGTCTTTGCCACCACCCGGCTGGATGAATCCAGGCGCGCCGAAACGGAGTCGCCTTTCGACATCCGCCTGATTGCCGAGCACAAGCGCCCCATCACCACCACCGGCGGCATGATGGTCCTGCCCCATCATGATTTCACCGATTGCCCGGAACTGGACATCCTGGTGGTACCGGGAGGGAAGGGAGCCCGCAGGGAGATCAACAATCCCGTGCTGATGAACTGGATCCGGGAACGCTCCGATGGCCTGTCCCTGCTGGCCGGTGTCTGCACAGGGGCCATGCTCCTGGGCAAGGCGGGCCTGTTGGACGGCCTGCGGGCCACCACCCACTGGCGATCCCTTGAGTGGATGCGGGATTCATTTCCGGAGGTGATGGTGGTGGAAGATGAGTTCGTCGTGGATGCCGGTTCCGTCATCACCTCGGCGGGCATTTCCGCCGGCATCGACATGGCCTTGCAACTGGTACTGCGCTACCACGGCCAGGAGGTGGCACGGGCGGCGGCCCGCAATATGGAATATCCCTTCCCGGAAAACAGCCGCCGCCGCGTACTCGAAGGCCTGAAGCCACCGACCCTGCAGGTGCCACAGGCAGAACAACAGCCTATCAGCTAGATTCACGGCTTGCCCCTCCCTCGACGTCCCAAGAAACTGCCGCCTCCCTTCTCCCCCTGGGGGGAGAAGGGCAGGGGACGAGGGGCCTTTAGCGCTGCATCGGATCCCGAAGCTGCGCCTGACGGCTTTCCGCCTGCTGGGCATCCACCACCGCCAGCGCCGTCATGTTGACCAGGCGGCGTACGGACGCGGTTTCATTGAGGATATGCGCAGGTCTGGCGGAGCCCAGCAGGATCGGCCCCACACTGACCCCTTCGCCGCTGGCCGCCTTGAGCAGATTGAAAGAGATGTTCGCGGCATCGATGTTGGGCATCACCAACAGATTGGCCTCGCCCTTGAGACGGCACCCCTGAATGAGCTGATCGCGGATCTCTTCCTTGAGCGCGGCATCTGCGTGCATTTCCCCATCCACTTCCAGGTTCGGATCCATCTGCTCCAAGAGGGCACGGGCGCGACTCATCTTGCGCGCCCCTTCGGACGGGACGCTACCGAAATTGGAGTGGGAAACCAGTGCCACCTTGGGCGTCAGACCGAAATTGCGTACTTCCTCCGCCGCCATCAGGGTGATTTCCGCAATGGTTTCCGCATTCGGATTCTCATTGACGTAGGTGTCACACAGGAACAGGGTGCGATGGGGCAGCATGAGCAGGTTCATGGTGGCAAAGGTCCGCACCCCGGGCGCCAGACCGATCACGTCTTCGATGAATTTCAGATGGTAGGCGTGCTGGCCCACCATGCCGCAGACCATGGCATCGGCATCTCCCGTGCGCAGCAACATGGCACTGATTAGGGTGTTGTTGCTGCGTACGCGGTATTTGGCGATGTCCGGCGTGATGCCCTTGCGCCCCATGATCTGGTGATACTCGCTCCAGAGGGTGCGAAAACGGGCGTCGGAAGCGGGGTTCACCAGCTCAAAATCCTCGCCGGGGCGCAGATTCAGGCCGATGCGTTCGATGCGGGACTCGATCACTTCAGGCCGGCCCACCACGATGGGCTGGGCCAGGCCTTCTTCCAGTACCGTCTGTACCGCACGCAGCACCCGCTCATCTTCACCTTCGGCATAGATGACACGCCGGGGGGCCGCCTTGGCGGCGGCAAATACCGGTTTCATGACAAAACCGGATTGATAGACGAAGTCGTTCAGGTGGTCCCGATAGGTCCACAGTTCCTCGATGGGAGCGGTGGCCACCCCGGAATCCATGGCGGCCTTGGCCACCATGGGGGCAATCTTGACGATCAGGCGCGGATCGAAAGGCTTGGGAATCAGGTAGGAAGGGCCAAAGCGCAGACCTTCATCACCATAGGCCTTGGCCACCACATCGGAAGGTTCGGCCCGGGCCAGTTCAGCCAGCGCCTTCACCGCGGCAATCTGCATCTCCGTGGTGATGGTGGTCGCTCCCACGTCCAGGGCACCGCGGAAGATGAAGGGGAAGCACAAGACATTATTCACCTGGTTCGGGTAATCGGAGCGGCCGGTGGCCATCATGGCATCATCCCGCACCGCCATGACTTCTTCGGGTAGGATCTCCGGGTCCGGGTTGGCCAGCGCCATGATGAGCGGATTGGGGGCCATGCGGGCCACCATGTCCTGCTTAAGGACACCACCGGCGGACAGACCCAGGAAGACGTCGGCACCGCCGATGATGTCGCCCAAGGTCCTGCCTTCGGTGTCCTGGGCGTAGCGTTCCTTGAAACTATCCATTTCTTCGGGGCGACCTTTGTAGACCACGCCGTGGATATCCGTCACCCAGATGTTGTCCAGCGGCAGTCCCATGGTCACCAGCAGATCCAAGCAGGCGAGGGCGGCGGCACCAGCACCGGAGGTCACCAGCTTGATACTGCTCAGTTCCTTGCGGGTGAGCTGCATGGCGTTGAGCACGGTGGCGGCCACCACGATGGCAGTCCCATGCTGATCGTCGTGGAAGACGGGGATCTTCATCCGCTCCCGCAGTTTGCGCTCGATATAGAAGCATTCCGGGGCCTTGATGTCCTCCAGGTTGATACCGCCGAAGGTGGGCTCCATGGCGGCGATGATGTCCACCAGCTTGTCCGGATCAAGCTCATCCAGTTCGATATCGAACACGTCGATATTGGCAAACTTCTTGAAAAGTACGCCTTTGCCTTCCATCACCGGCTTCGCCGCCAGGGGACCGACAGCACCCAGGCCAAGCACGGCCGTGCCGTTGGTGACCACGCCCACCAAATTGGCCCGTGCCGTCAGACGTCCCACCTGTGCCGGATCTTTGGCAATCAGCCGCGAGGCGGCGGCGACACCGGGAGAGTACGCCAGGGCGAGATCGCGCTGATTGGTCAACCCCTTGGTGGGCACGACCGAGATCTTTCCGGGGGTGGGGAAATAGTGATAGTCCAGTGCGGCCTGGTCCAGCGAGCTTTTATCCATGGGTGCGATGGATCTCCGGGTACGGGTCTTGGAATCGGAAAGCGGACCATTATCCGACTTTATTGCTGTGGTCGCACCCGATATGACCGTTTTCCAAGCTGTCTGGTGTCGGAATCGAAAATTGTTTGTGACATCGGCAACAGGCTGCAACCGGAGGGGAATCGGTACTGAGTCCCGTTATTTAACATAATATACATTATGCGAACCTCCGGGTGCCATGGTATTGGTACCGTCATTCCCGCGTTCGCGGGAATCCAGTCACGGAAAGCCCCTATGAACTCCTGAACTCCCGCTTTCACGGGAGTGACGAACAAAGTTCGCGTCGGAGCCATCACCGCGAGTCAATCCCTGCACGCCAGGTCGATGCCTTCCATCATCACCTGCGCCAGGAACCGGATCTGCTCCTCGGTGATTACGTACGGCGGCATCAGGTAACTCACGTTGCCCAGCGGTCTGAGCAGTGCGCCTCGTTTGAGGCCGTGCCGGTAGATCGCCAGACCACGACGCTCCTGCCAGGGGTACGGTTCGCGGGTGGTCTTGTTTCTCACCATCTCCACCGCCGCGATCATCCCGTGCTGACGCACATCCGCCACGTGGGGATGATCCTTCAACGGCGCCAGGGATTCGGCCATCACCGCTGCCAGCCGTCGATTTCGCCCGATGACGTCATCCCGTTCGAACAGGTCCAGGGTGGCCAAAGCCGCCGTGCAGGCCAGCGGATTGGCGGTATAGGAATGGGAATGCAGAAATGCGGTCAGGCGCGTGTACTCATCATAAAAGGCGTCATAGACCTGATCATGGGTCAGCACCACGGACAGCGGCAGATAGCCCCCGGTCAGTCCCTTGGACAGACACATGAAATCCGGCGAGATACCCGCCTGTTCACAGGCAAACAGGGTCCCGGTCCGGCCGAACCCCACCGCGATCTCGTCGGCGATCAGATGCACCCCGTGGCGGTCACAGGCCTCGCGCAACAATTGCAGATACCGGGGGTGATACATGCGCATGCCGCCGGCGCATTGCACCAGGGGCTCGACGATCACCGCGCAGGTTTCGTGGGCGTGCCTTGCCAACGTCGCCTCCATTGCCTCGAACATTCGCTCGGCCACTTGTTCACAATCCTCGCCCGGTTCACGCTCGAAACAGTCCGGACCCGGCACGGTCATGACCTCCATCAGTAGCGGCCCATAGGTGGACTTGTACAGAGGCACGTCACCCACCGCCAGCGCCCCCAGGGTTTCCCCGTGATAGCTGTTGGAGAGACAGATGAACCGGGTCTTGTCCTTGCGGCCTTGATTGAGCCAGTAATGGAAGCTCATCTTCAGCGCGACTTCGACGGCGGCGGACCCGTTGTCGGCGTAGAAGCATCGGCTCAGGCCCGGCGGCGTGATCGCCACCAGACGCTCGGACAACCGGACCACCGGTTCATGGGTGAAACCGGCCAGGATCACATGTTCCAGATCATCCAGCTGCCGGCGGATGGCGGCATTGATGTAGGGATTGGCATGGCCGAACAGGTTCACCCACCAAGAGCTGACAGCATCCAGATAGCGGTTGCCGTCGAAATCCTCCAGCCACACCCCCTCCCCTCGCCGAATCGGCGTCATGGGTAGGTGTTCGTGATCCTTCATCTGGGTACAGGGATGCCAGACAACGGCCAGGTCCCTGCGGGTCAGGTCGTGATTGTTCATTGGCTGAAGCCCTCTTCAAGGATGCTATGAATCAGTCTTTTCCGTGGTTGGAGGTTCTGCACATGTGGCACCACTCCCGCTCTTGAACCCGGCATTGATTCCCGTGTTAAAAGGGTATCCTGCGGGAGCCCATGAGGTTCTGCACATACTGGATTCCCGCTTGCGCGGGAATGACGGAGCCGAAGCAAAAGTAACAGCAACGTATTCCCGGGATTGATGGCAAGGCGCCCTGTAACAAAAAGGCTGACCCGGGAGATACCCGAACCAGCCTGAAAGACATGGGAACCGGCCTGCCGGTTCTCACAAGTCGAGTTGTTTTTTCTTCACATCGCTGCCGTAACCAAGGGCATCATTCCCGCTTCTTGATAACGTCACTCCCGGGGTTGAAACCCATAACATCACTCCCGGAGTTGAACCCGTCATTCCCGCGAAAGCGGGAATCCAGTCATCATGAAACCCCGGTTTAGCGGGTCACCGCCCTCGCCTTCATGGCATTGTACTCATCTTCGAAGAAGAACTTCTCCTCCCCGAAAGCCGGCTTGAGATGATTCAGCCAAGTGGCCTTTTCATCATATCGGGCGAAGAACGGACGCTGCACCCAGTCGGGATTGCGGCCTTGAATGAAGCGCAGCACGAACACCTTCTCTCCCTGAATCCGGGCCACGCCTTGGATCTCCACCTTGCCGGGACCGGCACTCATGGATGGCCCCCGGGCGGTACGGGCCAGACCGGATACTCGAGACATGGCATCACGGTAAATCTCCCAGGCCCGGGCCAGTGGGACCTCGAAGTAGCATCGAGCACCGGTATCCCGTTCGCCGAACATGTAATAGGGCACGATCCCCATGCGCACCTGGTTCTGCCACATGCGGGCCCAGACCTTGGCGTCGTCATTGATATGGGCCAGCAACGGACCTTGACTGCGGATCTCGGCGCCAGTGGCGCGCAGCCGGCGGATGGCCTCCCGGGCCACCGGGGTTTCCATCTCCCGCCAGTGGTTGTAATGCGCCATCAGGGCCACGTGCTTGCCCGCCTTCACCAGACGTTCCAGCAGCATCAGCAATTCATCGGAATCCCCATCGCTCACGAAGCGATGGGGCCAGAAGGTCAGTGCCTTGGTGCCGATGCGGATGCTCTGGATATGGTCAAACTCCGGTGCCGTCAGGGGTTCCAGATACTGGGCCAGATACTTGGTCTTCATGACCATGGGATCACCACCGGTGACCAGTAGATCCGTCACTTCCGGATGGGCGCGCAGGTAGCCCAACAGGTCATCACTCTGACTGGAAGCGATGCGCAGTTCCTTGTCACCCACGAACTGGGCCCAGCGGAAACAGAAGGTGCAGTAGGCATGGCAAGTCTGGCCCTGGGTGGGGAAGAACAGCACCGTTTCCTTGTACTTGTGCTGCAACCCTTCCAGGGGACGGCCGTCCAGCATGGGGCGGTTCATCTCCATCTGCCCTGCCGGGTGGGGATTGAGGTCCTGACGCAGCGTCTGCGCCAAGGCAGCAATCTCCGCCCGCTCGGCGCCGCGACGGTGCAACGCGGCCATGCGCTCATAGGCGTCCGGCTGCAGCATCTCGCGCTGAGGGAAGGTCAGCTGATAGATCGGGTCATCGGGGACCTGATCCCAGTCGATCAATTCATCTATGATGTATTCATTGACTCGGAACGGTAGCACACTGGCCACCACCTTCATCTCGAAGCGCCGGGCCTCGGATAGCCGGGCTACGGCGGGGATCTGCTCCAGGGTCCGTTCGGTGTACACCTTGAACGGGCGGGACTTGATCTCCTGCCGTGCATCGTGCCGGTAAAAATTAAGGACAGAATTCATGACGCCTCCGATACTCTGTGATCAGATCAGACGGAAAATAAATCTGGATCCAGTGGGAAGAACGGGCGCCGCAGGCGTGCCAGCCCTGATCTCCGGAAAAGACCGCGCATCATTCGGCGGTCACAAGACGGTCGTGGCCAACATGGCCAGGGGACAAAGAGGATCAACCCTAACAAATCAGGCACGTTCATTGCAAATCCATCACTGACCTGATCAAGGAGCATCATGCATCCGGAATTCCCCCTCACTCCAGACCTGATACACCTCAATCACGCCGCCGTCGGGCCCTGGCCGGTCCGTACGGCACAGGCGGTGGCCGCCTTTGCCCAGGAAAATACCCTCTATGGATCGCTGCATTATCCGCAGTGGATGGCGGTGGAAAAAAGGCTCCGCGGACGGCTGCAGCGACTGATCAATGCCCCAGCCACAGAGGACATCGCCCTGCTCAAGAACACCTCGGAAGGCCTGTCCGTGGTGGCCTTCGGACTGGCGTGGCGGCATGGGGACAACGTGGTCTGTCCGGTGCAGGAGTTTCCGTCCAACCGGATCGTCTGGCAGGCCCTGGAGTCCCGCTTCGGCGTGGAGGTCCGCCTGGTGGATCTCTCGGTGGCGGACCCGGAGGCCGCGTTACTGGCGGCCACGAACCGGCGCACCCGCCTGCTGAGCGTGAGCGCCGTACAATATGCCCGGGGCCTGCGACTGGATCTGGAGCGTCTGGGCGCTGCCTGCAGGCATCGGGGGATCTGGTTCTGTGTGGACGCCATCCAGCAACTGGGCGCCCTGCCCCTGGATGTGCAGTCGGCCCAAGTGGACTTTCTCGCCGCCGATGCCCACAAGTGGCTACTCGGACCCGAGGGCATCGCGGTGTTCTATGCCGGCCCGGAGGCCCGCGAGGCACTGAGCCTGAACCAGTACGGCTGGCACATGGTGGAACAGTGCGGAGATTATGACCGGATGGACTGGCAACCTGCCGATTCGGCACGCCGATTCGAATGCGGCAGCCCCAACATGGTGGGGATTCACGCCCTGGACGCCAGCCTGTCCCTGTTCGAGGAGCTGGGCATGGCTTTCGTCGCCGATGCCCTGTCCAGAAACGTGGAATATCTGGTGGATCTGCTCAGGTCCGCCAAGTTCGAGGTCTATTCTCCCCAGGCGCCGGAACGGCGCTCGGGCATCGTCACCTTCGGGCGTCGGGAGATGGACGTGGAGGCATGCCACCGCCAACTGATGGACGCCGGAGTGCTATGCGCCCCACGGGGCGGCGGCATCCGGTTCTCCCCCCATTTCCATACCCGGACCGGTGACCTGGAACGGGCCGTGGAGATGGCGGCAGCTTTCCTCGACGGTTGATGGGTGACCGCCGCGCCTACGGCTGGGGATGAAACAGGCGCCGATAGTTCTGCGTGGTCCGGGCGGCCAAGGTCTCCAGGCTCTCACCCCTGACGGTGGCCACGCACTCGGCCACATGACGGACCAGGGCCGGGTGATTCATCTTGCCCCTGAACGGCGCCGGAGCCAGATAGGGGGCATCCGTCTCTATCAGTAGCCGGTCCGCCGGCACACGTCGCGCCACCTCCCTCAGGGGTTCAGCGTTACGAAAGGTGACGATCCCGGAAAAGGAAACGTGAAACCCCAGGTCCAGCCCTGCCCTGGCCGTGTCCCAGTCTTCGGTGAAGCAATGCAGGACCCCGCCCACGTCCCGGGCACCCTCCTCTGACAAGATCGCCAGGGTATCCGCGCGGGCATCCCGGGTATGAATGATCAACGGCTTGCCCGCCGCCCGGGCGGCCCGCACATGCACCCGGAACCGCTCCCGCTGCCAGGCCAGGTCGCCCTCGTTGTAGTGGTAATCCAGCCCGGTTTCGCCGATGGCCACCACCTCCGGATCGGCAGCCATGGCCGCCAATGCTTCCGCGTCGGGTTCATGGCCTTCTCGCGCACTGGGATGCACTCCCACGGAACAGGAGACCTGGGCATAGCGCCCGGCCAGATCCTTGACGGCCTGAAAGTTGTTCATGTCGATGCACACGCACAGCATGTGCTCGACACCGGCCACGGTGGCCGCGGCCATGAGTTGGTCCATGTCGTCGTCGAACCCGCTCAGGTCGATCCGATCCAGGTGGCAGTGAGAATCAATCAGCATGAATTTCGATCTGTCATCGCTTGGGTGAGAGATGATGCAAACTACATGGTATTGGTCAGCCGGTCCGACTGCAGCGCCCCGCCCAGCAGGCCTTCGATCTTGTTGCGGGTGGCACCCTTGTCCTGGGCGTTGAACTGCACACCGATGCCGGGCGTGCGGTTACCTTGGGCCCTGGGGGGCGTGACCCAGATGACGCGCCCGGCTACCGGAATACGCTCGCGCTCCTCCATCAAGGTCAGGAGCATGAAGACCTCGTCGCCCAGCTTGTAGGGCTTCTGCGTGGGAATGAACAGACCGCCATTCTTCACATAAGACATGTAGGCGGCATAAAGGGAATGCTTGTCCTTGATCGCCAGCGAAAGTATGCCTTGTCCCGGTGCCATGTCTCCTCCTTCAGGTCTGTGCCAGATCAAGCAGGGTTACCAGTATATCTTCCAGCAGCACCTGCGGGTTGATCGGGGTGTCCGAAAGACGGCGCCACTCGAGCAATCGTTCCTGAAAACGGAAACAGGCCGCCAGGTCCAGCTGTCCCGTCAGGACCTGCAAATCCTTCGAGGTGGCCATGCCGGATAACAGAGATCCATCTCCTCCCGTCATGTGCCGACGAATCCCGTCCGCCATGAGGATCTGCAACCGGTCCACCAGCACGTCCACAGGCAACTTGTGCCATTGCTCGGACAGTTCCACCACCCCCTTGCGCCCCTGCAACAGGGTCAGCAGGGCATCCAGTTGGGTACGCCACTGACTCAATGTCTCCTGCTCCGCCAACATCCGGGCACGCAGCGGCGATCCATGCCCCAGGGCCAGCAGGGCATCCAGATCCCCGGCGGGCACCGTCGGCATGGCTTCCGTCAGCCAGCGCCGGGCCTCGGGGCGTGAGGGCAACGCCAGCTTGACCTGCTGGCAGCGGCTGCGAACGGTGGCCGGCAAGCGGGAGGCATGGGCGCTGACCAGGATCAATATTGCATCTCCCGGCGGCTCTTCCAAGGTCTTGAGCAGGCTGTTGGCGGCATTCTCGGTCATGGTATCGGCGGGCCACAGAATGGCCATCCGGCAGGGACCATGGCTGCGGCTCAGGGACATGAAATCCCTCAGTTCCCGGATCTGGTCCACCAGGATACGGGTCTTGCCCTCCGGGATGGTGAGTTCCATCAGATCGGGGTGGGCACCGGCCAGCCACATGCGACAACCATGACACTGACCACAGGCAACCCCTTGGGCCTGGGGTGATTCGCACTGAATCGCCTGGCAGAAGGCCCTCGCAAAATCCAGCTTGCCGGTTCCGGTCGGCCCCGTGAATAGCCAGCCGTGAGGCAGACGACCTGAACGCCGCCGCTCCAGTATTGCCCGCCAGGCCTCATCCAGCCAGGGAAAGGAGGCGCCGTTCATGACGCCCCGGGTACTGAGCGGGCCAGCAGATCATCGATCCGACTCAGCAGGGCCGCCCGCACCTGGACCAGATCTCTTCGCGCATCCACCACCGCATAACGATCCGGGGCCAAACGGGCGCGCTCACGATAGACCGCCCTCACCCGCTCGAAAAAATCAACGGTTTCCTGCTCGAAACGATCCGCCTCGCCCCGCTTGCCGGCCCGGGCCAGTCCGGTGGCAACATCGGCATCCAGCAGAATGGTCAGATCCGGTCTGACACGGCCTTGCACCCAGTCTTCCAGGGCGGCGATGCGCTCCACCGCAATCCCGCGTCCGCCGCCCTGATAGGCGTAAGTGGCATCGGTGAAGCGGTCACTGACCACCCAGGTTCCCGCATCCAGCGCCGGCAGGATAAAGTGACGCAGATGCTCCGCCCGGGCGGCGAACATGAGCAACAGTTCCGTATCCGCATGCATGGGGGGATAGTCCCGGGAGAGCAACAGGCCGCGAACCGCCTCTCCCAGCGGGGTACCACCGGGTTCGCGGGTACTCACGGTGGTAATCCCCCGCGCCTGCAGGTGGGCCACCACGGCACCCAGGTGGGTGGACTTTCCCACCCCCTCGATTCCTTCAAGACAGATGAAGCGCCCTCGCCTTTCGGCAGTGGCAGATGGACTGGTCAAAACGCGGGATTCCTGTTCGTCAGCGCCCGTAACGGCTGGCATCGCCGCCGAGCTGGTACTGGATCACGGCCCGACGGTGCTCCTGATAGGTTTTGGAGAAATGGTGGCTACCATCGCCCCGGGACACAAAGAACAAGGCCCGGGAATCGCCGGGATTCACCGCCGCCTGCAAGGCCGCTGCGCCCGGCAGGGCAATGGGCGTGGGCGGCAGGCCGTCGCGGGTATAGGTGTTGTAGGGATTGTCGGCACGCAGATCCCGGCGGCGAATACGGCCGTCGAAGTGCTCGATACCGTAGATCACGGTAGGGTCAGTCTGCAGGCGCATGCCCCGACGCAGACGTTCATTGAACACGGCAGAGACCTGAGTGCGTTCATCAGCCCGTCCGGTCTCCTTCTCCACAATGGAGGCCATGATCAAAGCTTCATAGGCATTGTTCAGCGGCAGATCTTCATGGCGGTTCTCCCAGGCCAGGTCCAACTCCTTCTGCATGCGCTGATGGGCGATGCGCAGGATATCCATGTCCGTGGTCTGGCGGGGAAACAGATAGGTATCCGGGAAGAACCAGCCCTCGGGATGCTCCCCGGGGCGACCCAGATACGCCATCACGTTCATGTAGTCATCCGGTTCCAGGGTATCCCGGATCTTCTCGTGGGCAGCGATGGCCCGCATCATCTGCAGGAAGGTCCAGCCTTCCGGGATGGTGAGGCTGTACTGGATGGTGCGACCACGGATGAACAGGGCCAGTAGGTCTTCGGGGGTATGCCTGGGCTGAATCAGGTACTCCCCGGCCCGGATGCCCTGATCCTGTTCGGACAACCTGCCCTGGATCTCCCAGTAATGGGGCTTGCTGATGATCCCGGCCGCGGCCAGTTCCTGGCCCACCCGGCGCAGGGATGCCCCGGCAGGGACCTGAAATTCCGTGGCTGCGGCAAGATTGACCGGCGTCTGCAAAAACCGGTGATAATCCCACACCAACCAGCCGGCCATGATCACAGGCAGCAGAAGGATAAGCAGCAAAAGACGGCGCATCACGGGAATCGGTATTTGACCTTGTTCGGCATGAACTCAGGAGGGATTGTCGTCCGCCGGCCCCTCATGAGCAAGCCCTGATTGTCTCCCGGCATCATTGATCCGGGTTTTCCAGTCGGCGCTGGAGTTCTCTCACCAGGTCCGGTACGGGCAAGGGCCGCCCCTCCAGACACCGCACCGGCCAGATCCCGATCAGGGTATTGCAGAGCAACAGCCCATCGGCCCGGAAAAGATCTTGCGGGCCGATCCTGGTCTGCGTGCAGGCAACCCCCATCGCTGCGGCAATGTCCATGATCCGCCCCCGGGTAATGCCGGCCACGCCGCAGCGATCCAGCCAGGGTGTCAGCAACGCCCCGTCCCGAATCAGGAACAGATTGCTCATGGTCCCCTCGACCACCCGGTGCTCCCCATCCAGCATCAGTCCTTCCTGGTGCTCATCGTCCCATTCCGACCGGGCCAGCACCTGCTCCAGGCGGTTCAGGTGCTTGATCCCTGCCAATGCCGGATTGGAGGACAGGCGCATCCGGCAGATGCGCACCTGTACCCCATCCCGCCTCCAGCCGGGAGGTGTGTCCGGGACCGGACTCCCCGTCAGGATACGGGTCGGAGACGGCGCGACGGGAGGGCGATATCCCCGGGGACCGGACCCGCGGGTGACCATCAATTTGAGAATGCCCTCGGGATACTCGGCCGCAATGAGCCGCGCCTCCGTCTCCAGCACGACGGCATCCGGCATCTCGAATCCCAGTCGCCGACAGCCTTCCCGTAGTCGTTCAAGATGGCGCTGCCAATGAGCTGGGCGGCCCTGCCGAATACGCAGGGTCTCGAACAGACCATCGCCGTACTGCAGGCCCCGGTCATTCACCGGCAGCAACAAGGCCGGTCGGCCATTGACAAGCATCACCGCGGACCCCCGATACCGATCAGCATCACTTAAGTCCAAAAACACGGAAGGCCGCCAGGCGACAACGCACCCGGCGGCCTTCCGGCAGTCATGGGACTGAACGGCTCAGATCTTGCTGAACACCAGGGTCCCGTTGGTCCCGCCAAAACCGAAGGAATTGGACATCGCGACGCTGCCCTTGAACTCCCGTGCCGTGTTGGGCACATAGTCCAGGTCACACTCCGGTTCCGGGTTCTCCAGGTTGATGGTGGGTGGCAGTACCCCTTCCGACAGGGCCAAGGCGGAAAACACCGCTTCGATGCCGCCGGCAGCGCCCAGCAGGTGTCCGGTCATGGACTTGGTGGAACTCACCGCTACCTTGTAGGCATGGTCCCCCAGGGCGCGCTTCACGGCCATGGTCTCGGCCTTGTCGCCGGCCGGGGTGGAGGTGCCGTGGGCATTGATATAGTCCACCTGATCCGGATTGAGTCCCGCATCCTTCAGCGCCTGCAGCATGCAGGCGGCGGCCCCTTCGCCACCGGTGGAAGGCTGGGTCATATGGAAGGCATCGGAGTTCCAACCGAAGCCGGACAGTTCGCAGTAAATGCGGGCTCCGCGAGCCTTGGCATGTTCATACTCTTCCAGCACCAGGACGCCGGCACCGTCGCCCAGCACGAAACCGTCGCGATCCTTGTCCCAGGGGCGGCTGGCCCGTTCCGGGTCATCATTGCGGGTGGACAGGGCGCGGGCCGCCGCAAAGCCGCCGATACCCAGAGGGGTGGTGGCCATTTCCGCACCGCCGGCGACCATGACGTCCACTTCGCCGTACTTGATCATGCGTGCCGCGTCACCGATGTTGTGGGTGCCGGTGGCACAGGCGGACACGATGGAGATGTTCGGGCCCTTGAGGCCAAACATGATGGAGAGATTGCCCGCCACCATGTTGATGATCGCACTGGGCACGAAAAAGGGAGAGATCTTGCGGGCGCCACCCTTGAGAAAGGCCTCGTAGCTTTTCTCGATATAGGGCAGACCGCCGATGCCGGAGCCGATGGCCACACCGATACGTTCGGCATTGTCCTCGGTGACTTCCAGTCCCGCGTCCCGGATGGCCTGAATGCCGGCGGCCATGCCGTAGTGGACGAAGGTGTCCATCTTGCGCTGTTCCTTGGGCGAGATGTAATCGTCCGCATTGAAGTCCCGAACGGCACCGGAGATGCGCACGGGCATCTGGGAAGCGTCAAAGACATCAATGGGAGTGATGCCGCTACGACCCGCAGTGACATTGTCCCATGCGGTTTGGATGGTGGACCCGACCGGCGAGACGATGCCAAGACCGGTGATGACTACGCGCCGTTTAGACAATGCTACTGCCCCTTTTCCACGCTCGGGCGTGAAACCTTGAGTTCGACTCTAAACCTGTTTGAGGCACCCACGACCGCGATCAGGGGACTGGTCGCGGCGCGGGTGTTGAGCATGATCCTCCGAATCGGGGGATCAGGCGCTCGGCAGGTGCTCGTTGATGTAGTCGATGGCCTGCTGAACGGTGGTGATCTTCTCGGCTTCCTCGTCAGGAATTTCGGTTTCGAATTCCTCTTCGAGGGCCATCACCAGCTCGACGGTATCCAGAGAATCCGCGCCGAGGTCGTCGACGAAGGAAGCGGCGTTGGTCACCTCGTCTTCCTTCACTCCGAGTTGTTCGACGACGATTTTCTTGACGCGTTCTTCAATGTTGCTCATGGTTAGCCTATCCCCTTGATTTGAAAAGCAGCCGAAGCTGGGCCGCTATTGTAGTGAAATCCCTGCGGTCGATCCACTGTACTGACGTCGTTTTTTAACCCATGAACATCCCGCCGTTCACGTGCAGGGTCTCTCCGGTGACGTAGGCTGCACCAGGAGAGGCCAGGAAGGCAACCGCCTGAGCGATCTCTTCCGGCGCCCCCAGACGCCCCAACGGGATCTGGGTCAGCAAGGCCTCGCGCTGAGCCTCGGGCAGATCCTTGGTCATGTCGGTATCGATAAAGCCCGGCGCCACGGTGTTGACCGTGATCCCGCGGGAACCGACCTCACGGGCCAGGGACCGGGTGAATCCCAGCAGACCGGCCTTGGCCGCCGCGTAGTTGGTCTGGCCCGCGTTGCCGGAAGAGCCCACTACTGAGCCTACGTTGATGATACGTCCCTTACGGGCCTTCATCATGCCGCGCAGCACGGCCTTGCTCATCCGGTATACGGCCGTGAGATTGGTCTGGATGATGGCATCCCACTCCTCGTCCTTCATGCGCATGAGGAGATTATCGCGGGTAATGCCGGCATTGTTCACCAGGATGGTCACACCGCCGAACTCTTCGCCGACGGCTTTGATCACGGCATCCACGGCCTCGGGCCGGGTCACATCCAGCGCCATGCCGCGCCCCCGAGTACCGGCTTCGCTCAGGTATGCGGAAATGGCTTGAGCACCGCCTTCGCTGGTGGCGGTACCCACCACGACGGCACCCTGGCGAGCCAGGGTCAGGGCAATGGCCTTGCCGATGCCACGGCTGGCGCCGGTGACGAGTGCGATTTCACCTTCAAGATTCATGCGGGGTCCTCGTTATGATGGGGGATGCCGGCGAAGCGGATCAGGACGCACCCAGGGCCAATGCCTGAGTCAGGCTGTCCGGATCCTGCACGCAGGCCACGGTCAGTGCCTTGTCGATACGCTTGTTCAGGCCGGTGAGCACCTTGCCGGGACCCAGTTCCAACACGGTGGTGACGCCGTCCGCGGCCATGGCCTGCACGGTCTCCACCCAGCGCACCGGCCGATGGATCTGCGCCGCCAGAGCGGCCCGGATCACATCCGGCTCGGCGTGGGAGGCCACGTCCACGTTGTGGATCACGCGAATCGCTGGGGTTCCCACGCGCACGGATTCCAGGCGTACGTGCATGTTGCTGGCCGCCGCCTTAAGCAGGGAGCAATGGGAGGGCACGCTCACCGGCAGTTTCACGCTGCGCTTGGCGCCGGCTTCACTTGCCAGGATGATGGCCCGGTCCACGGCCGCCGTCTGACCGGCAATGACCACCTGTCCCGGGGCGTTGTAGTTGACAGCCTCCACCACTCCGGCGTCCGCGGCTTCGCGACAGACGGTCCTGATCTGTTCGTCATCCAGCCCGAGAATGGCCGCCATGGCGCCCTCGCCTGCCGGTACCGCGCTCTGCATCAGGCGGCCACGTTCGGCCACCAGGCGCACGGCGGCATCAAAGTCCAGGGCGTCGGCGCAAACCAGCGCCGTGTACTCACCCAGGCTATGACCTGCCATGACCTCGGGCTCGATGCCCCCCTGGGCGGTCCATACCCGCCAGACGGCCACGCCGGCCGCCAGCATGGCCGGCTGGGTATTTTCGGTCCGGTTCAGATCATCCGCAGGGCCTGTCTGGGTCAGCGCCCACAGGTCAAGGCCCAGGACGTCCGAAGCCTCCTGAAAGGTCTCACGGACCAGGGGAAAGGCCTCCGCCAGAGCGCCGAGCATGCCCAGCGACTGGGAGCCTTGGCCTGGAAACACACATGCGAGTTTCATGGCGCAAATTCCTTGAAAGCGTCAGGGTTAGGGCGGCTAGTTTAGGCAAAGCCGACACCTTGGGGCAATCATCTGCAAATTTCGGCAAAGAATACCCCTTCCGGTGCTTGTTTTATGCGTCCGGTTGTTGATAATTACGCCTTCGCTGCTCAAACCCTGAAACAGGCGTATGCCGAAAGAAGATCACATCGAGATGGAAGGCACGGTGCTGGACAACCTGCCCAATACCATGTTTCGCGTTGAACTGGATAATGGTCACGTGGTCACCGCCCACATTTCCGGGCGGATGCGCAAGCACTACATTCGCATCCTGCGTGGTGACCGTGTCACGGTGCAAATGACACCGTACGACCTGACCAAGGGCCGGATCGTCTACCGCAATAAGTAAAGGCCGGGGCTTCGCCGCACCCTTGCATCCCTAAAGCAGGAAAGGCCGCAGCCCCTCGGGACTGCGGCCTTTTAGCCGTTGCTTCGCAACCGAAACAGGCAGAACACACCCGGGTCAGTGCACCGCTTCCTCCGCGTAGTCCAGACTCAGTTCCCCGTCCCTGACGCACACATGGACCTCGCCACCACCGGCCAGACGGCCGAACAGGATCTCCTCCGCCAAGGGTTTCTTGATCCGATCCTGAATCACCCGCCCCATGGGACGCGCGCCCATCTTCGGATCGTAGCCGTGCTCGGCCAGCCAGGCGCGGGCATCATCATCCACCACCAGGGTCACCTTCTTCTCATCCAGCTGGGCCTGAAGCTGAGTCAGGAACTTGTCCACCACACTGGCGATGGTCACCGGATCCAGCGGCTTGAACTGGATGATGGCATCCAGGCGGTTGCGGAACTCCGGCGTGAACGTGCGCTTGAGCACCTCCATGGCATCGCTGGAATGATCCTGCTGGGTGAAGCCCATGGATGGTCGACTGGAGACCTCGGCGCCCACGTTGCTGGTCATCACCAGGATCACGTTGCGAAAATCCACCTTGCGGCCGTTGGTATCCGTCAGGGTGCCGTGGTCCATCACCTGCAGCAGCAGGTTGAAGACGTCCGGATGAGCCTTTTCCACCTCGTCCAGCAGCAGCACTGCATGGGGCTGCTTGAGGATGGCCCCTGTGAGCAAACCGCCTTCGTCATACCCCACATAGCCCGGAGGGGCGCCGATCAACCGGGACACGGTATGCCGCTCCATGTACTCGGACATGTCGAAGCGAACCAACTCGATCCCCAGGATCTGGGCCAGCTGGCGGGTAACCTCCGTCTTGCCCACACCGGTGGGGCCGGCGAACAGGAATGAGCCGATGGGCTTGTCCCGGTCCCCCAGACCGGAACGGGCCATCTTGATGGCGGCCGCCAGGGTCTCGATGGGGGCATCCTGACCGAACACCACCATCTTGAGATTACGCTCCAGGTTCTTGAGGGTATCCATGTCCGAGGCGGACACACTCTTGGGTGGGATGCGGGCAATCTTGGCAACGATGTTTTCCACATCCTGCACCGAGATGGTCTTCTTGCGCTGACTGGACGGCAGCAGGCGCCGGTTGGCCCCTGCCTCATCGATGACGTCGATGGCCTTGTCCGGCAGGTGACGATCGGTAATATAGCGGCTGGACAGCTCCGCCGCCGCCCGCAGGGCCTTGCTGGTATAGCGCACGTCGTGATGAGACTCGAAACGGGACTTGAGTCCCTTGAGGATCTCGTAGGTCTCATCCACCGTGGGCTCGTTGACGTCGATCTTCTGGAACCGCCGGGCCAGCGCCCGGTCCTTCTCGAAGATGCCGCGATACTCCTGGTAGGTGGTGGAGCCGATGCACTTGAGCTCCCCGGAGGCCAGCATGGGCTTGATCAGGTTGGAGGCATCCATGACCCCGCCGGAGGCCGCACCGGCCCCGATGATGGTATGGATCTCGTCGATGAAGAGCACCGCCCCCTGCTGCCGCCGCAACTGGGACAGCACCCCCTTGAGGCGCTTTTCGAAATCCCCCCGGTACTTGGTGCCGGCCACAAGGGCCCCCAGGTCCAGGGAATAGATCACCGCATCCTGCAGCACCTCCGGCACTTCGCAGTCCACGATCTTCTTGGCCAGGCCTTCGGCGATGGCGGTCTTGCCCACCCCCGCCTCCCCCACGTACAGGGGGTTGTTCTTACGGCGACGGCACAGGATCTGCACCGTGCGCTCCAGCTCATGGGCACGCCCGATCAGGGGATCAATCTTCCCCCTGCGCGCCTGTTCGTTGAGGTTGGTGGCAAAACTCTCCAGGGGATTCTTGCGGGCGGCCTCGTCCGCATCCTGAGCCTCGCCGACGGCACCGGCGCCACCATCGTCCTCCTGCTGCTCGTCGGAGACCTTGGAAATCCCGTGGGAGATGTAGTTCACCACGTCCAGCCGGGCCAGATCATGCCGGCCGAGCAGGTAGACCGCATGGGACTCCTGCTCGCCGAAGATGGCCACCAGCACATTGGCGCCGGTGACCTCCTTGCGGCCGGAAGATTGGACATGGAACACCGCCCGTTGCAGCACCCGCTGAAAGCCCAGCGTGGGCTGGGTATCCCGCGGGTCCTTCATGGGTAGCCTGGGGGTGTTGGCGTCCACGAATTCCTCGAGCTCCTTGCGCAGGGCATCGATGTTGGCCCCGCAGGCCCGCAGCACCGTGGCGGCCGTCGGGTTGTCCGTGAGGGCGAGCAGCAGGTGCTCCACCGTCATGAACTCGTGACGTTTCTCGCGCGCGGCCTTGAAAGCCATGTTCAGTGAAAACTCGAGTTCTTTATTCAGCATGGTCGCGTACCCGCTAGGCCTCTTCCATCGCGCAGTGCAATGGATGCTGGTGTTCCCGTGAATAGTCGTTGACCTGAGCCACCTTGGTTTCGGCGATATCCCGAGTATAGATGCCACACACGCCTTTGCCGCGGGTGTGCACGTGGAGCATGACCCGGGTAGCCTTCTCGCGATCCATCGCGAAGAAGACCTCCAGGACCTGAACCACGAACTCCATTGGAGTGTAGTCGTCGTTGAGCAGCACCACCTTGTACTGAGGCGGCTGCTTGAGCCTGGGTTTCGCTGTCTCGACGACCAGCCCATGGTCGGATTGGTGTTTCTGTTCGTCTCCCATCATGTCAGATCAATCAATGGCCGATTCAGTTCCTGGCGGATCACATGTGAGCCACGATGTTCTCGCCGAACTCCGAGCAGGAAAGCTCGGTGGCGCTGTCGATGGCACGGGCGAAGTCATAAGTCACCTGACCGGAGCTGATAGCGCCGGAGAGGCCCTTGACGATGAGATCCGCGGCCTCCACCCAGCCCAGGTGACGGAGCATCATCTCTGCGGACAGGATCAGGGAGCCGGGGTTCACCTTATCCAGACCGGCGTACTTGGGCGCGGTTCCATGAGTGGCCTCGAACATGGCCACGGTATCGGACAGGTTGGCCCCCGGGGCGATGCCGATGCCGCCCACCTGGGCCGCCAAGGCGTCGGAGATGTAGTCGCCGTTGAGGTTCATGGTGGCGATCACGCTGTAATCTTCCGGGCGCAGGAGAATCTGCTGCAGGAAGTTGTCGGCGATGACGTCCTTGATGAGGATTTCCTTGCCGTTCTTGGGGTTGGTCAGACGGCACCAGGGACCGCCGTCGATCTCGGAGGCACCGAATTCCTGCACCGCCAACTCATAACCCCAGTTTTTGAAAGCCCCTTCGGTGAACTTCATGATGTTGCCCTTGTGCACCAGAGTCACGGAGCTGCGATCGTTCTCGATGGCGTACTGGATGGCCTTGCGGACCAGCCGCTTGGTGCCTTCCTCGGACACGGGCTTGACGCCGATACCGCTGGTTTCAGGGAAGCGGATCTTGGTGACGCCCATGGTGTTGACCAGGAAGTCCATCACTTTCTTCGCCTCGGGGCTGCCTGCGGCCCATTCGATACCGGCGTAGATGTCCTCGGAGTTTTCCCTGAATATCACCATGTCGGTCTTTTCCGGCTGTTTCAGAGGGCTGGGAGTGCCGCTGTAATAGCGCACCGGACGCTGGCAGACATACAGGTCCAGTTCCTGGCGCAGGGCCACGTTCAGGGAACGGATACCGCCACCCACGGGGGTGGTGAGAGGCCCCTTGATGGACACCACGAAGTCGCGTACGGCCTCCATGGTTTCCCGGGGCAGCCAGTTGTCCCCGCCATAGACGTGGGTGGCCTTTTCGCCTGCAAAGACTTCCATCCAGGCAATTTTGCGTTCGCCGCCGTAGGTCTTTTCCACGGCCGCGTCCACCACCCGCTGCATGACCGGGGTGATGTCCACACCGATGCCATCACCCTCGATGAAGGGGATGATCGGGTGATTGGGGACATTCAGGGAGAAGTCTTCATTGGCGGTAATCTTGACGCCTTCTGCGGGGACTTTGATATGTTGGTATGCCATGGGCACTCCCTTGTGGTATTGAAGTTGTTGTAAAGGATTTTGGTGGGATTATACACGGCCTCGGGTTGGACCACAGGACGGGCGAAAGCACCCTGCCGCCACTCCCGCTGGAATAACCTGCCGTCACTCCCACGAAAGCGGGAGCCCAGGGTGGTCGGTCCGCGACTGGATTCCCGCCTTCGCGGGAATGACGATCATCGAAAGCACCTTGTCGCCACTCCCGCTAAAATAACCTGCCGTCACTCCCGCGAAAGCGGGAGCCCAAGGTGGTCGGTCCGCTGGATTCCCGCCTTCGCGGGAATGACGACCGTGGCGGGAATAACGACCGTGGCAGAAATGACGGTCTCAGAATACCTACATCATCCCTGAGGAACCCCTTAAACATGGTCTGGACCCCACGCGTCACCGTCGCTGCCGTCGTCGAACGGAATGGCCGCTTTCTGCTGGTGGAGGAACTGGAACAAGGCCGCAGCGTCTACAACCAGCCCGCCGGGCACCTGGAAGAGGACGAGGACCTGATCGCCGCCGCTATCCGGGAGACCCTGGAAGAAACCGGCCGTCGTCTCACCCCCCGCGCCCTGGTGGGCATCTACCGCTGGAAGCATGCGCCCACGGGGCTCACCTTCATCCGCGTGGCCGTCACCGGCGACATCTCGGAACCGATACCCGGCCAGGTGCGGGATCCGGACATCCTCGACACCCACTGGATCGATCGTGATGCACTGGCGGCCCATCCCGACAAACTGCGCACCCCGCTGGTGCTGCGCTGCATTGATGATTACCTGAACGATCGCCGCTATCCCCTGGACCTGCTGGTGGACATGCCATGACCCCATCCCGCGCCAAACGCGTCATCGTCGGCATGTCCGGCGGCGTGGACTCATCCGTCTCCGCCCTCCTGCTGATGGAACAGGGTTACCGGGTGGAAGGTCTGTTCATGAAGAACTGGGAAGATGACGACGAACCCGGCTACTGTTCCGCCGCCACCGACCTGGCAGATGCCAAGGCCGTGTGCGTCGAGTTAGAAATCCCCCTGCACAAGGTGAATTTTGCCAAGGAGTACTGGGACCGGGTGTTCGCCCATTTTCTGGAGGAATACCGTCTGGGCCGCACGCCTAATCCGGACATTCTCTGTAACCGGGAGATCAAGTTCCGCGCCTTCCTGGACTATGCCCTGGACAAGGGTGCCGACCTCATCGCCACCGGCCATTACGCCCGGGTGGATGAACTGGACGGACGCTTTCGCCTGTTGCAGGGATCGGATACCAACAAGGACCAGTCCTATTTCCTGCATGCCCTTGGCCAGCCGGCCCTGTCCCGCACCCTCTTCCCCCTGGGTGAACTGGAAAAGACCCGGGTGCGTGAGATCGCCACCGGGGCCGGGTTTGTGAACCACGCCAAGAAGGACAGCACCGGCATCTGCTTCATCGGTGAACGGCGTTTCCGGGACTTTCTCAAGCGCTACCTGCCGGCCCAACCCGGCCCCATCGTCAGCACCGAGGGACAAACACTGGGCGAGCACCAGGGACTCATGTACTACACCCCGGGACAGCGCCAGGGACTGGGCATCGGTGGCGTCCACGGCGCCGCGGAAAACCCCTGGTATGTGGTGGACAAGGACATGACCGGCAACCGCCTGATCGTGGCCCAAGGACACGATCATCCCGCCCTGCACGCCGGTGGCCTGGTGGCCACGGACGTGCACTGGATCGCCGGCAATGCGCCGAAAATGCCCCTGCACTGCCAGGCCAAGATCCGCTACCGGCAGGCCCACCAGGACTGCATGGTGGAACCGATGCCGGATCAACCCGGCGCGCTCAATGTGCGCTTCCATCACCGGCAGCGCGCGGTGGCGCCGGGGCAGTCGGTGGTGTTCTATCAAGGGACCGAATGTCTGGGTGGTGGCATCATCGCCCGTAAGGATACGGACGCCCGACCGCATCCAATCGGGTTATAGTTACCCCCGAATCAAACCAGTCACGCAAACGGAAAACGACCCGTGGAAGCTTCACACCGCAATCGAACCCTGGCCCTGGCCGCCCTCTTCCAGTCCGCCGCACTGGTTAAGGATGTCGCCTGGCGTGGTCAGTGCGATGCCGATCAACTGCAGACCATGATCAGCAGCCTGTTTGCCTTCGAGGCCAAGGCCATCGACGATATTTACGGCGGCGCGGCGAACCTGCGTCGGGGGTTGCGGACCCTGCTGGAGCAGGTTCAGTCGGGCTCCCAGCAGGTGGACGGCGAGATCTCCCGGTATGTCATCAGCCTGTTCTATCTGGAGCGCAAGCTGATGAAGCAGCCGGACATGATCAAGACGCTACGGGACGGGATCGAAGTGGCCGCCCATCAAAGCGAATCCTTCGGCATCCTGCACGAGAACATCATGTCCCGCCTGGGCCAGACCTATCAGAACACCATCAGTGAGCTGGGGCCTCGGATCGTCGTGCAGGGGGAGCAGAACCACCTGGCCAACCCGCACAATGCGGCACGCATCCGCGCCCTGCTCCTGGCGGGCATCCGCGCAGCAGTCCTGTGGCGTCAGGCAGGGGGATCGAGATGGAAACTGATCTTCGGGCGCAACGCCATGCTGGCTGAGGCGCGATTCATGCTTGAGGAGACCGCAGAGGCCTCCTGAGCCTATGTGTTCATACCTGCCATACCCCTCATCCCCTGCCCTTCTCCTCTTTAAGGGAGAAGGGAGCACCTCGACAAAAAGCCCCTCTCCCACAAGGGGAGAGGGGCTGGGGTAAGGGGTGAGAGGGCAAAAACCCTACGCCGCCACCACCGGAATTACCTTCCGGGCCGCTTCCTCATACTCCGGCAACTGATCAAAGTTGAGGTAACGGTAGACCTCGGCCGCCATGGTATTCAGGCCGGCCACATGCCCCATGTACTCATCCACCGTGGGCAGGCGCCCCATCACAGCCGCCACCGCCGCCAGCTCCGCGGAGGCCAGGAACACATCGGCCCCGTCCCCCAGACGGTTGGGGAAGTTGCGGGTGGAGGTGGACACCACCTTGGCACCGGGGGCCACCCGGGCCTGATTGCCCATGCACAGGGAACAGCCGGGCATCTCGGTGCGGGCGCCGGCACGACCATAGATGCCGTAGTAGCCCTCCTCCGTCAGCTGGCGCTGATCCATGCGGGTAGGCGGCGACAGCCACAGACGGGTGGGCATCTGGCCCTGGAACGTCTCCAGCAGCTTGCCGGCGGCGCGGAAGTGACCGATGTTGGTCATGCAGGAGCCGATGAACACCTCGTCAATCTTGCCGCCGGCCACTTCCGACAGCAGACGGGCGTCGTCCGGATCATTGGGAGCACAGAGGATGGGCTCCTTGATCTGACTAAGATCGATCTCGATCACCGCCGCGTACTCGGCATCCGCGTCGGCCCGCATCAGGCGGGGATTGGCCAGCCACTCTTCCATGGCCTTGGCGCGACGCTCCAGGGTCCGGGCATCGCCGTAACCGTTGGCGATCATCCAGCGCAGCATGGTGATATTCGAGCGCAGGTATTCGGCCACCCGATCTTCCGACAGGGCGATGGTGCAGCCACCGGCGGAACGCTCGGCAGAGGCATCGGACAGCTCGAACGCCTGTTCCACGGTGAGGTCGTCCAGACCTTCGATCTCCAGGATGCGGCCGGAGAAGATATTCTTCTTGCCCTTTTTCTCCACCGTCAGCAGACCCTGCTGGATGGCCGCATAGGGGATGGCGTGAACCAGATCCCGCAGGGTGATGCCGGACTGACGCTCACCTTTGAAGCGCACCAGGACCGACTCGGGCATATCCAGGGGCATCACGCCGGTGGCGGCGGCAAAAGCCACCAGACCGGAGCCGGCCGGGAAGGAGATGCCGATGGGGAAGCGGGTGTGCGAGTCACCGCCGGTGCCCACGGTGTCGGGCAGCAGCATGCGGTTCAGCCAAGAGTGGATGATGCCGTCACCCGGACGCAGGGAGACACCGCCCCGGTTCATGATGAAGTCCGGCAAGGTGTGGTGGGTCTGCACGTCCACCGGCTTGGGATAGGCGGCGGTGTGGCAGAAGGACTGCATCACCAGATCGGCCTGGAAGCCCAGGCAGGCCAGATCCTTGAGTTCGTCGCGGGTCATGGGGCCGGTGGTGTCCTGGGAACCCACGGTGGTCATGCGCGGCTCGCAGTAGGTGCCGGGGCGGATACCGGTTACGCCGCAGGCCTTGCCCACCATCTTCTGGGCCAGGGTGAAGCCCTTGCCGCTGTCCACCGGGGCCTGGGGCCGCTTGAACACGTCGGAGGCCGGCAGGTTCAGGGCCTGGCGGGCACGATCGGTCAGGCCGCGACCGATGATCAGGGGGATGCGACCGCCGGCGCGGACCTCGTCCAGCATCACCGGGGAGCGCAGTTCGAAGGTGGTGATCACGGTATCGCTGCCGTGGCGGCAGACCTTGCCGGCGTGGGGGTAAATGTCCACCACGTCACCCATCTCAAGGCCGTTGACGTCCAGTTCGATGGGCAGAGCGCCGGCATCTTCCATGGTGTTGAAGAAGATGGGGGCGATCTTGCCGCCCAGGCAGACGCCGCCGAATCGCTTGTTGGGCACATAGGGGATATCATCACCGATGTACCACAGCACCGAGTTGGTGGCGGACTTGCGGGAGGAGCCGGTACCCATCACATCGCCCACCAGGGCGACCGGATGACCCTTCTGCTTGAGTACCTCGATCTGAGCCTGGGCATCGGTGACGCCTTCACGGGGCATCTTGTACATGGCCTTGGCATGCAGGGGGATGTCCGGACGGCTCCAGGCGTCGGGGGCCGGGGACAGGTCGTCGGTGTTGGTCTCGCCCGGGACCTTGAAAATGGTCACGGTCATCTTTTCCGGCACGGCCGGCCGGCTCAGGAACCACTCGGCATCGGCCCAGGACTGCATCACGGCCTGGGCGTGGGTGTTGCCGGCCTTGGCCCGCTCTTCCACATCGTGGAAGGCATCGAACATGAGCAGGGTGTGCTTGAGCTCCTTGGCGGCAGCCACGACCAGTTCGGCGTCATCCAGCAGCTCCACCAAAGTCGCGATGTTATAGCCGCCCTGCATGGTGCCCAGCAGTTCCACGGCGCGGGTACGGTCGATCAAGGGAGAGCTGACCTCACCCTTGGCCACGGCAGACAGGAAACCGGCCTTCACATAGGCGGCCTCATCCACGCCCGGGGGTACACGATGGGTGATGAGGTCCAGCAGGAAGTCTTCCTCACCGGCGGGCGGGTTCTTCAACAGCTCCACCAGTTGGGCGGTCATCTCCGCATCCAGGGGTTTGGGCACCACCCCTTCCGCTGCACGTTCCTGGACATGTTGGCGATAGGCTTCAAGCACGTGTGTGATCCTCTTTAACGCCCCGGCTGCCCGGGGAGGGAGAAATATCCCTTATGATCAATATTTTATTTTGACAGACAGGGTTATTGCGCGGCAGCATTCTAAACCACCGGGAGGGTGGCAGACCAGAAATGCCTTGTGCGAGGCTGTGCCATACTCACCAAAGGACTTCTGAATAACTCATTCCCGCGCAGGCGGGAATCCAGTGACGGACTGACAATCCTGGACTCCCGCTTTCGCGGGAGTGACGGCAATCAGATCCAGTGGTTCCTGTGCACGCGGGAACCCAGCAACAAACGGACAGCAGGGTATTAACGAAGATCGTCATTCCCGCGCAGGCGGGAATCCAGGAACAGCATGGCAAGCACACCGTTCCACAGAAAGAGGGAGCCGCCACGATGAGCAACAGCTTCAACACCGAGGACACCCTGGACGTCCAGGGCAAGGCCTACCACATCCACAGCCTCGCCCTGCTCCGGAAAACTCACGACCTGGATCGTCTGCCCTTCTCCCTCAAGATCCTGCTGGAAAACCTCCTGCGCTGCGAGGACGGCAACAACATCACCCGGGCGCACATCCAGGCCCTGCTGGACTGGGACCCCAGGGTCGAGCCGACGGCGGAAATCAGTTTCACCCCGGCCCGAGTGGTGCTGCAGGACTTCACCGGCGTCCCCGCCGTGGTGGACCTGGCAGCGATGCGTGATGCCATGAAGGCCCTGGGCAAGGATCCGAAACGGATCAATCCCCTGGCCCCGGTGGATCTGGTCATTGATCATTCGGTGATGGTGGACCACTTCGGCCAAAAAAACTCCCTGGATCTGAACATTAAACTGGAATACCACCGCAACCAGGAACGCTATCAGTTCCTGCGCTGGGGGCAGAAGGCCTTCGAAAATTTCCGCGTGGTGCCCCCCGGTACCGGTATCGTCCATCAAGTGAACCTGGAATACCTGGCCCCGACCGTCTTCGTGCGGGACGACAACGGCACCCTCCACGCCTACCCCGACACCCTGGTGGGCACCGACTCCCACACCACCATGGTCAACGGACTGGGCGTGCTGGGCTGGGGCGTGGGCGGGATCGAGGCCGAGGCCGCCATGCTGGGCCAGCCCATCTCCATGCTCATCCCTCAGGTGGTGGGCTTCAAGCTCAGCGGCCGACTGCCGGAAGGCGCCACCGCCACCGACCTGGTGCTCACCGTCACCCAGATACTCAGAAAGCACGGCGTGGTGGGCAAGTTCGTGGAATTCTTCGGCGACGGCCTGGACCATCTGCCCCTGGCGGATCGGGCCACCATCGCCAACATGGCCCCGGAATACGGCGCCACCTGCGGCATCTTCCCCATCGACCGGGAGACCCTTGAGTATCTGCATCTCTCGGGCCGGGATGAGTCGCACATCGCCCTGGTGGAAGCCTATGCCCGCCATCAGGGGCTCTGGCGCGACACCGGTGCCCGACAGGCCGACTATTCCGACATCCTGGCACTGGATCTGGGCAGTGTCGTTCCCAGTCTGGCGGGTCCCAGGCGCCCCCAGGACCGCATCCCCCTAAACCAGTCCCGCCGCAGCTTCATGGACACCCTGGACCAGTATCTGAAGGCACATCACACCACCCCGGCGAATCGGGAAGAGGCCCGCTTCGCCGATGAAGGCGGCCATACCGCCCCCGGGGTGGAGGACAGCCACGAAACCGGCGCGGTGGAATACGAGATGGACGGCGAGCGGCACCTGCTCACCCATGGCGCCGTGGTGATCGCCGCCATCACCTCCTGCACCAATACGTCCAACCCCGCGGTCCTGCTGGCCGCCGGCCTGCTGGCAAAGAAGGCTCACGAAAAAGGCCTCAAACCCAAGCCCTGGGTCAAGACCTCCCTGGCCCCGGGTTCCCAGGTGGTCCCGGCTTACCTGCAACAGGCGGGCCTCCTGCAGCCCCTGGAAGCCCTGGGCTTCTCTGTAGTGGGCTTTGGCTGCACCACCTGCATCGGCAACGCCGGTCCCCTGCCCGAGCCTATCGGCAATGCCATCCGCGAAGGGGATCTGATGGTGGCCGCGGTGCTCTCAGGCAATCGCAACTTTGAAGGCCGCATCCATGCCGATGTGCGCGCCAACTACCTGGCCTCCCCTCCCCTGGTAGTGGCCTATGCCCTGGCGGGCACCATGGCCGTGGACCTGTACCAGGATCCGTTGGGCACGGACGGCGACGGACGCCCCGTCTACCTGAAGGACATCTGGCCCAGCCAGGCGGAGATTGCCGGTCTTATGGGAACCAGCATCAACTCGGCCATGTTCCGGGATAAATACGCCGACGTCTTCAAGGGCGATGCCAACTGGCAACAGATCCAGGTGACCGAGTCGGAACTCTACGACTGGGCGGAATCCACCTATGTGAAGAACCCGCCCTACTTCGAAGGCATGACCCTGGAACCGGAGCCCCCAAAAGTCATCCAACATGCCCGCTGTCTGGTCATGGTGGGGGATTCCATCACCACCGACCATATCTCACCCGCCGGCGGCATCCATCCGGAAAGCCCCGCCGGACAGTACCTGCAGGCTCACGGCATCGAGCCGAAGGAATTCAATTCCTATGGCTCGCGGCGGGGCAACCATGAAGTGATGATGCGCGGCACCTTCGCCAACGTGCGCCTGCGCAATCGCCTCGCGCCGGGTACCGAAGGGGGCTGGACCCATTATCTGCCCGACGGTGAGCAGATGAGCATCTACGACGCCGCCATGCGCTATCGGGACAAGGACATCCCGCTGATGGTCCTGGCGGGCAAGGAATACGGCACCGGCTCTTCCCGAGACTGGGCAGCCAAGGGGACACGACTGCTGGGCATCCGTACGGTGATCGCCGAGAGTTTCGAACGCATCCACCGCTCCAACTTGGTCGGATTCGGGGTCCTGCCCCTGCAGTTCCTGCCCGGCGAGAGCGTCGACACGCTGGCGCTGTCGGGGCATGAGCGCTACAGCATCAGCTCACTGGATGACACCCCCGCCGAAGTCACCGTCACCGCCGAGTCGGACGACGGCGCCCGCTGCGAATTCAAGGCCCGGGTGCGCATTGATACGCCGAAGGAATGGGAATATTACCGGCACGGAGGGATTCTGCATTACGTCATCCGGCAACTGGCATCCTGAAGCGTGGGCACCAGGTCGATAAGTCATTCCCGCGAAAGCGGGAATCCAGTAGCATGGTAAAAATATTGGACTCCCGCCTTCGCGGGAGTGACGTCAGGTGGACCCGCGTGAGCTAGATGGACCCGCTTGAGTTAGTCTGGAAAAATCAGGGGCATGATGGATGGATGGCAAAATCAACATCCCGGCGGACAGGGCCACGCCAGGCGCTGTCCTGGCGGAGGATGTGCGGGATCGCAGCGGCAGACTGCTGCTGTCCGCCGGTTTACCCCTTAGAGACAAACATATCCGCGTCCTGAAGACCTGGGGCGTTAACGAGGTCGCCATCTGGACAGACAGGGAGGTTCCGCTCATGCACACTGAGTCATCGGCCACCGTCCCCTCCCTCAGGGATAGTAGCGACATCAGCGAAACATCATGGACTCAGGCCAAAAGCATCATGTCAACGGCCTTCATGCACGCGGATCTTGCCAGTCCCGTCATGGATACCCTGTTCAAGGTATCGACGGCACGTCTCGCAAGGAAACTTGACGCCAAGGCCGGCCCATGACAGGAGGCACCATCGACGACATCCTCGCCGGCAACCCGGACCTGGGAACCCTGCCGAGCGTCTTTCATCGCGTCGAAGCCGCAGTCAACGACCCCACCAGTTCCTTCGAGGCTATGAGCCGGGCCATCGAGACCGACAGTGCCCTGACCGCCAAACTGCTCCGCATCGCCAACAGCAGCCTTTACAACTTTCCGAGCCGGATCAACAGCATCGACCGTGCCATCAGCATCATCGGCACCCAGCAACTGCGCGATCTGGTCCTGGCCGCCACCATCATCCGCTATTTCAGCCATCTTCCCGTAGCGGGTGTCGACATGGACAGCTTCTGGCGGCACAGCATCGTCACTGCACTTCTGGCACGCAGCCTGGCCGGCGCCCGCCGTGAAACCAATGTGGAACGTTTCTACGTAGCCGGCTTGCTCCACGATATCGGACGCCTGCTCATGTTCATGCACCTGACCACCCCCTCCGCCCGGATCCTGGCGCGCAGGGACGAACGTCAATGCCTCCTGTTTCAGGCGGAACAGGAGGTCCTGGGGGTGGACCATGCGGAACTGGGCGGCGATCTACTGCGGGCATGGAACCTGCCGCGAGCCTTCGAGGAGCCGGTGCGCCATCATCACTCGCCTAGCCTGGCCTCCCAATACCCCATCGAGACCGCTGTCGTCCATGTCGCCGACAGTATTGCCAATGCCCTGAGACTGGGCACCAGTGGGGAACGCTATGTACCCCCGATCAATGATGAAACCTGGATTCGCATCGCACTGCCCGAAAACATGCTGGAACAGGTGATCACATACACTGATATGCACTACCAGCAGGTAGTCGATGTATTCATGGCATGAAAATGACTAAAAAGGACGCACCTCACCCGCCAGAAATCGACTATCTGCGTGGGCGTGTGGCTTATCTTGAGGCCGCCAATCACTGGCATCACTATGCCATGGACGTACTGGCCTCGATGACCTCGATCTTCGGTGACCATCGCCATAATCGGGACACCCAGACCATCCTCAAATATGCGCATGACTGCGTCAAGCGCGTCCTGCCTTTTGAAGATGCGGGCTACTACACCGTGGACGACGACTCCAATTTCAACCTCACTTACCGACAGCCGGGCTGCACGGATGCCGATCTGGAAGCCGCCGTCGAGCGGCTGATCGAAGAAGGCACATTTGCCTGGGCCATCAATCAGAACCATCCGGTCTGTCTCTCCGCCGGTGATCATCATACCCCCGACGCGCATCTGGTCCTGCACGTCATCTCCACCCGCACCCGAATCCGTGGCATGTTTGTCGGGCGTATCCACGGCACGGACCTACGGATCGGCGAATCGGGCCTCAAGGTGCTCTCCATCGTTCTGTTCAACACGGCCTATGCGCTGGAAAGTGCCGCCCTCTATACCCTCAGGGAGCAACAACATCAGACCCTGCGCAAGATCACCCAGCGTCAATCGCGGGAACTGATTCATCAGCACAGCCATGACACCCTCACGGGCCTGCCCAACCGGGTCCTCTTCAATGACCGCCTGAGCCAGCTGATGCAGCGCCGGGGGGCACCTGATGCCCATATTGCCGTGATCCTCATGGACCTGGATCACTTCAAGCGGGTGAATGATTCTCTGGGCCACCGTGCGGGAGACCTGCTGATCCGCCGTCTGGCCGGCGAGATGCGCAGCACCCTTCTCTCCGCCGAAGTGGCTCGGCGCTATCACCTGGACGTGGCCAACGTGACCCTCTCCCGCCTGGGCGGTGATGAATTCGGCATCATCCTGGATAACGTGGCCTCGCTGGACCTGGTGGCCCGCTTTGTCCAGCAACTGATCGAAAGCATCAGTCGCGAACACGAGGTCATGGATCATCAGGTCTTCATCACCTGTAGCGCGGGAATCAGCATCCATCCTTTCGACGGCGATGACACGGACACCTTGGTCAAGAACGCCGACGCGGCCATGTATGAGGCCAAGCAACGCGGTCGCAACCTGTATCAGTTCTATACCCAGGACCTCAATTCCCAGACCTACCGCCACCTGGTACTGGAAAACCAGCTGGTCAAGGCCTTGGCCCGGGACGAATTCGACATCCACTATCAGCCCCAGATATCGCTGAGGACCGGCCGGGTGGAAGCGCTGGAGGCGCTGGTGCGCTGGCATCATCCGGAGAAGGGCCTGCAGAGCCCGGCCCGCTTCATCCCCATTGCCGAAGACACCGGCATCATCGAA
The DNA here is from genome assembly GCF_022227845.1 of Ectothiorhodospira lacustris. Taxonomy (GTDB): domain Bacteria; phylum Pseudomonadota; class Gammaproteobacteria; order Ectothiorhodospirales; family Ectothiorhodospiraceae; genus Ectothiorhodospira; species Ectothiorhodospira lacustris. The sequence goes on from NZ_JAJNQN010000008.1 coordinate 113,993, forward strand.
GGTCTGGGGCTGTGGGTGCTCAAAAGGGTATGCGAGGATGTACACCGACTGCGGGATGCAGGTATCGAATCACCCCGCATGGCCATCAACCTGTCGGCCCGCCAGTTCCGGCAGGCCAACCTGGTGGAAAAATACATCGCCATCCTCAAGGAGCATGATGTCTCGCCCTGCGCCATTGAGCTGGAACTGACGGAAAGCACCATCATGCAGGACATCCACGTGGCCGTGGACATGTTCCGGCAACTTCACCAGCTGGGTTTTCGTCTGGCAGTGGATGATTTCGGCACCGGATACTCATCGCTCAACAACTTGAAGCATTTTCCTATCCATACTCTCAAGATCGACCGTTCCTTCGTCAGCGACACGCCCCATGATCGCGACGATACCGCCATCGTCACGGCCATCGTCGCCATGGCCAAGGGGCTGGGCCTGGAAGTCGTGGCGGAAGGGGTGGAAAATGAAGAACAGCTGGCCTTCCTGAAGCAACTCGACTGTGAATTCATCCAGGGCTACTACTTCAGCAAACCCTTGCCATTCAATGATCTATGCCAATATCTTAAAGCGTATTCCTGATTTCATTCCTTCTTGTCACGTTTTCCTGCCACTGTCTTCCTCCGCAATACCCGTCAGTCTCATGGGATCCAGCAATCGACGCAAGGTGGCCTCATCCAGACCCGTCATCTCCAGCGCCACCGCCAGGACGGGCCTGCCCTCCCCGTAAGCCCGCTTGGCAATCGCCGCCCCTTGCTCATAACCGATCACCGGATTGAGCGCCGTCACCAGAATGGGATTGCGCTCCAGCGCCGCCCTGAGCCGCGACTCATCCACCATCAGGCCCTCCACGGCCTTTTCACGCAGCAGCACGACGCCGCGGTACAGCAGTTCGATGCTCTCAAGAAGATCGTGAGCAATCAGCGGTAACATCACGTTAAGCTGAAAGTTTCCGGACTGACCGGCGATGCCGATCGTGACATCGTTTCCCATCACCCGGGCACAGATCATCGCCACCGCCTCCGGAACCACCGGATTCACCTTGCCGGGCATGATGCTGCTCCCCGGCTGCAGAGCCGGCAGCCGGATCTCACCCAACCCGGCCAGCGGCCCCGAGTTCATCCAGCGCAGATCGTTGCAGATCTTCATCAGGCTCACCGCCAGGGTCTTGAGCTGCCCGCTGATCTCCACCGCCGTATCCTGGGCCGCCAAGCCCTCAAACCGGCTCGGCTTGGTCACGAACACCACCCCGGTGCGGCGGGACAGAATCCGGGCGACACGATCGCCCAGTTCAGGATGGGCATTTACCCCCGTCCCCACCGCGGTCCCGCCGATGGCCAGCTCCACCAGGCGGGGAAAGCCGTCTTCCAAACGCTCCGCCCCGTAGCGCATCTGCTGAGCCCAGGCCCCCAGTTCCTGATCCAGCCGCACCGGCATGGCATCCATGAGATGGGTACGCCCGGTCTTCACCAGACCGGAAAAGTCCGCAGCACGCCGGTCGATGCACTCTGCCAGCTCAAGTACCGCAGGAATCAGCCGCTGCCGCAGTGCCAGGGCCGCGGCCACATGCAGCGCGGTCGGAATGACATCGTTGGAGCTCTGCCCGAGATTGACGTGGTCATTGGGGTGCACGAGCGTCCCCAGGTGCCGGGATGCCAGCGTGGCGATGACCTCATTGGCATTCATGTTGGAGCTGGTGCCGCTGCCGGTCTGAAATACATCCACCGGGAACTGCTCGGCATGTTCCCCTCGTGAGACGGCATCGGCGGCCACGATAATGGCGTCGGCCATCTCATCGGACAGCAGTCCCAGATCCCGGTTGGCCTGAGCACAGGCTGCCTTCACATGTCCCAAGGCCTGGACAAACGCGGCCGGCATCGGCCGGCCGCTGATCCGGAAATGATTCACGGCGCGTTGAGTCTGAGCGCCGTACAGGGCCTTGGCCGGGACCTCCACCGGTCCCATGCTGTCATGTTCCACACGCATCCCGGAGTTACCCATCGTCCATCCTCCTCTTTGCAGTCGGCACACCCCGCTCCCAAACGGAGCGAATCACCTATCCTGTAGTATAATCCCGCCTTTTTCAGTCAGCCCGGAGACCCCGCCCCATGGAGCCATCGTCCCTCACCGCCATCTCCCCCGTGGACGGCCGCTACGGCAGCAAGACCGAGATGCTGCGCCCGATCTTCAGCGAATTCGGCCTGATTCGTCACCGGGTCCAGGTCGAAGTGGAATGGCTCAAGGCGCTGGCCGCCCATCCGGGCATCCCGGAAGTGCCGCCCCTGGGTGAGCACGCCCGTCACATCCTGGACGGCATCGTGGAAAACTTCTCCGAGGAAGACGCCCGCCGGGTCAAGAACATCGAACGGACCACCAACCACGACGTCAAGGCGGTGGAGTACTTCCTCAAGGAAAAGGTCACCGGCAACGCGGAACTGGCCGCCATCAGTGAGTTTTTCCACTTCGCCTGCACCTCCGAGGACATCAACAACCTGGCCTATGCCCTCATGCTCAAGGAGGCCCGGGGCCAGGCCATGCTGCCGCTGATGGACGAGGTCATTCACGCCATTCGTGATCTGGCCCACAAGCACGCCGATCAGCCCATGCTCTCCCGCACCCACGGCCAGCCCGCCTCCCCCACCACCCTGGGCAAGGAAATGGCCAACGTGGTGCATCGCCTCAAGACCACCCGCAATCAGGTGGCCAACGTGATCATGCTGGGCAAGATCAACGGTGCCGTGGGCAACTACAACGCCCACCTGAGCGCCTACCCGGACGTGGACTGGGAAACCCTGGCGCGGGAATTCATCGACAGCCTGGGCCTGGAGATGAACCCCTACACCATCCAGATCGAGCCCCATGACTACATGGCCGAACTGTTCCACGGCCTGTGCCGCTTCAACACCATCCTCACCGACTTCTCCCGCGACGTCTGGGGCTACATCTCCCTGGGCTACTTCCGGCAGAAGGTGATCGCCGGCGAAGTGGGCTCCTCCACCATGCCCCACAAGGTCAATCCCATCGACTTCGAGAATGCCGAGGGCAACCTGGGTCTGGCCAATGCGGTCTTCGAGCACCTGGCCGGCAAGTTGCCCATCTCCCGCTGGCAGCGGGACCTGACCGATTCCACCGTGCTGCGCAACATCGGCATGGGCTTCGCGTGGTCCGTGATTGCCTACCAGGCCGCCGGGAAGGGCATCAGCAAGCTGGAGGTGGACACCGCCCGCCTGGATGCCGACCTGGAGGCCAACTGGGAAGTCCTGGCCGAGCCCATCCAGACCGTCATGCGCCGCTACGGGGTGGAAAAGCCCTACGAGAAGCTCAAGGAGCTCACCCGCGGTCAACGGGTGGACGGCCCCCGCCTGCGCGCCTTCATCGATACCCTGGAGATCCCCCAGGCGGCCAGGGACCAGCTCAAGGCCCTCACCCCCGGCGGCTACACCGGCAACGCCGCCCAGCAGGCGCGGAGGATCTAAAGGATTTTCGTGTCGCTTTCTTGTAGCACCGGACAACGAAAAACCCCGACAACAGGCCAACATGCAGCAGGAAAGGATCGTAGAAAAGTCAGCGGAATCAGCGGTAAGCCATCGACCAGAAAGGAAAAAAGGGCTTCACCGCTTCTGCGTGGCGCCGATGATGGACTGGACCGATCGACATTGCCGCTACTTCCTGCGTCTTATCTCCCGCCGCGCCTTCCTCTACACGGAGATGGTCACCACCGGCGCCCTGCTCCACGGCGATCGGGACTACCTGCTGGGCTTTGATCCGACAGAGCACCCGATCGCCCTGCAACTGGGGGGCTCGGACCCCCAGGCCCTGGCCTCCTGCGCCCGCATGGGGGCCGAGGCGGGCTATGACGAGATCAACCTCAACGTGGGCTGCCCCTCGGACCGGGTGAGTTCCGGGCGATTCGGTGCCTGCCTCATGGCCGAGCCGGCGCTCGTGGCCGACTGCGTGGCCGCCATGCAGGCCGCGGTGGACATCCCCGTCACGGTCAAGCACCGCATCGGTATCGACCACCTGGACAGCGAAGCCCATCTTCACCAGTTTGTGGAAACGGTTGCGGGTGCCGGCTGCACCCGCTTCATCGTCCACGCACGAAAGGCCTGGCTGCAGGGCCTGAGTCCCAAACAGAACCGGGAAATTCCGCCCCTGTGTTACGACCGGGTTCACCGCCTTAAACAGGCCTTCCCCCATCTGGAGATCATCATCAACGGCGGCCTCGCCCGCCTGGAAGACTGCCGGGCGCAACTGGCGCATGTGGACGGGGTTATGCTGGGGCGCGAGGCCTACCACAACCCCTGGCTCCTGGCCGGGGTGGACCCGGAACTGTACGGCGAACCGGCCCCGGCGCAATCCCCCCATGAAGTCATCGAACAGTTTTTGCCCTATGTGGAGGCACGTCTGTCGGAAGGTGTCCCCCTGCAGGCCATGACCCGTCACATCCTCGGCCTGTTCCAGGCCCGCCCCGGCGCCCGCGCCTGGCGCCGTCACCTGAGCGAAAACGCCCACCGCCCCGGCGCCGGCCCGGACATCATCCGGCAGGCGGCAGCCAAGGTTCCCGCCCAGGGCCGATCCTCTGCCGGGCCTTTCCCCTCACCCCTCGGCGACGCCCAAATGTAGTAATCTTGGCGCATGCGTCTGACCCCGGACCAACAAACCGCCATCCGCCGGATCGTCACCGAACTGACAGGCCCGAAGGCCACGGTGCGCCTGTTCGGGTCACGCCTGGATGACCACAAAAAAGGGGGGGATGTGGACCTGCTGGTGGAACTGACGGAGCCGGCCGACAATCCCGCCTGGCTCTCCGCCACCCTCTCAGCCAGAATCAGCCGCCAAATGGACGGGCGCAGGGTGGATGTTCTTATCAGCGCGCCCAATCTGATCCGGCTTCCCATTCACGACATTGCCCGCCGCGAAGGGATCATGCTTTGAATATCGCCCTTGAAGAGAAAGACAAGGCACGCCTGCAATTCCTCGCCCGCATCGTGGAAAAGGAGGCACGACACTTGCGGATCACCGACCAGCGATTCTTTGCACACCCCTTCAGCCTGCAAAGGGCGCGGCAACTTGAAAACGACACCGACCAAGCCGAACGTGCCAACGCCTTTGTCGCTCGCTTCGGCCGACTCCAGGATAGCCTCGGCGATAAACTGATCCCTCTGTATCTGCGTGGTCTGGGAGAAAAGACCGGCGCCGCCATCGACAATCTGGACAAGGCGGAACGCCTGGGCGTGATTCCGTCCTCGGATACCTGGCTTACCGTGCGCAAACTTCGCAACCAGATGATCCATGAGTACATCGAAGATCCCGAAATATTGGTCAATGCCCTGGAAACCGGCCATCATTTCGTCCCCGTGCTGCTGGAGGTGACACAAACACTCCTTGACGACATGCTGACTCGGGGTTGGCTGACTCCAAAAAAAGCGTAAAGCATCATGTTGCCGGACACGGAACACGCCCCCCGCATCACCATCGCCGGTGCCAGCGGCTTCATCGGTACCGCCCTGTGCCGTGAACTGGCCCGGGACCATCCGGTCACCGCCCTCACCCGATCCCAGGCCCGCGCCCAAACCCCCGATCCCGACAGCCGGATCACCTGGCGGCACTGCGATCTCTACGACCTGGCCGAACTCACCCACGCCCTCAAGGGCTGCGACTACGCCGTCTACCTGGTCCACTCCCTCGCCCCCTCATCACGACTCACCCAGGCCGCACCCAGGGACATGGACCTCATCCTGGCCGACAACTTCGCCCGCGCCGCCGCCACCAACGGCGTCAGACAGATCCTCTTCGTCAGCGGCCTCATGCCCGACACCTTCCGTATCTCCACCCTGCTCTGGAGCCGCCGGGAAGTGGAACTGGCCCTCACCGCCCACGGCGTCCCCGTCACCATCCTGCGCGCCGGCCTCGTGGTCGGCCCCGGCGGCTCCGCCTGCCGACTCATGGTGGAACTGGTGCGCCGGATCGGCATCATCACCCTGCCCCCCAACGCCCGCACCCGCACCCGGCCCATCGCCCTTGCGGACCTTATTCGGGCCATCCGTCACACCCTGGGCAAACCGGAGGAATTCCGAGGCCACTACGACCTCGGCGGCCCCGACTGCATCAGCTACGAAGACATGCTCCGGACCACGGCAAGGCTGCTGGGCCTCAAACGCCGCTTCCTCACCCTGCCCTGGCTGCCCAGCCGGATCGTCGCCCTAGGCGCCCGCTGGATCACCGGCACCCCCACCGCCCTGGTGGCCCCCGTCATGGAAAGTCTGCCACGGGCCACCCGGCTCAAGGACAATCCCCTGCAACGGTTCATCGACCAAAATGCCATCCCCTTCGAACAGGCCCTGAACGACGCCCTGGACCACCGACGCAAACGCCTGCTGCCCAACCCCCGGCAACCCATCCACCAAAAGACCCGGGCCGAACTCAGACGGGCCAGCCGGGTACGCTCCATCCAGCGCATCATCCAGCCCCCCGGCCAGGACGCCGCCTGGGTGGCCGGCAACTACTTCCGCTGGCTGGGCGACTGCTGCCGACCCTTCGTGAAGACCGCGGTCCTCACAGACCCGCACACCGACGAAGATACCGGCTACCAGGTCCACCTACGCCCCGGCGGACACCTGCTGCTACAACTGGAACGGGACAGCCAGGCCGGTACCAAGGATCGACAGATCCACCGCATCACCGGCGGCCTGCTGGCAAGAAAGGAAGCACAACGGGGGAGATTCGAGTTTCAGAGCGTCCTGGGCGGACGCTACACCATGGCAGCCATTCACGACTTTGCGCCGTCACTGCCCTGGTATCTATACCTGTGGAGCCAAGCCGTGGCCCACCTGCTGGTCATGCGCCGCTATCAGCGGCATCTGGCGAGGCTGGCGCGGTGAAAAGCAAGGTAAAAATGCGGTTAATACGTCACTCCCGTCATTTTTAACTGTCACTCCCGCGAAAGCGGGAGCCCAGGCCACAGCATCCTATAAACCCACCACTGGATTACCGCTCTCGCGGGAATGACCCTAAAAATCCCCCACTTTCTCATATGCCCGCGCCCCCGCCACACCCTTCTGCACCTGGCGAAGTTCCTTCCCAAGTGCGTCCCGAGCCTGCTTCAGCAACGGCAGCAGGGCCTGATCAAGATCCCGGATTCGAATCAGCCCCTCAAGGAGTACCTCATCGCCGCCTTGAAATACACCCGGCTGGATCCTGCGCGCCAGATCGCCTCGCTGGGACTCACTGGCCACCACTTCATCCCATTGCCCTGAGCGGGCCCACTCCAGCCGCTGCATGGCAAGATGTTCAAGCGCATCCAGGGCCTCCAGAACCGTTTCCCCGGCCTTCACAGACATGACTTCAGGACTCCTTGGCTGCTACCGCAGCCGGATTATCACGGGCCTCCTGTGGAATGGCCTTCCAGGCATCGCGGATCTCGCCCAGCAACAGGGTCACTTCATCAATCACTTCCACATCATCCCTGGCATTGGCGCTGACCAATCTTCGTTGCATATAGTCATACAGCTCATCCAGATTCCGGGCTACCTCCCCCCCCTTTTCCAGGTCGAGACCGCCACGCAAACCACCGATGATATCAAACGCCTTGCCGATCAATTTCAGCTTGGTTGGGCGATCGCCCCTCTGTACGGCACCACGAGCCTGCGCAAGACGATCAATCCCGCCGTCCAGAAGCATTTCGATTAGCCGGTGTGGACTCGCGAAGGAGGCACTGGCTGCCCCCACCTGCTGGTAATGATTAATGGCCTTATGCATCATTGGAGCGACTCTTTTATGTGGCGAAATTATTGATCGACGATCATGTATCAGGTAACACCTCTACCGCTTTCGCGTATTGGCAGACATGATCATCATCTGATTGTCCAGAAACTCGCTGGTCTGGTTCATCTGAGCAATCATCGCATCCATGGCCGTAAACTGAGCGATGTACCGCGCTTCAATCCGTTCCATGCGAACATCCAGAGTGGTGCGAGCATCTGCAAGATCCGTTAAGCGCTTCTGAAGGTTATCGCCACGGATATTGAGAATGCTATCCCAAGCGGTAAATTCCCTGACCATCCCGCTCATCCGGGTTGCCATACCATCGTTCGGATCAGTGAATACCCGAATCACCCCGGCACGATCCTTTTCAAGGGCGGAGTTCAGGCGGGCGTCATCAATCTGAAGCGTGCCATCCTTTTGACTGACGATGCCCATATCCGCCAACGTCTTGAAATCACCATCCATGCCGGCAACCGGATTTCCAAGTGCCTGTGCCATGCGGGATTGTATGGTGCGTAAAGTGGCGTCACCATTGAGCAGACCCGCTTCCTTGGTTTCAGGGTTGTAGGCGCCCAACTCATTCAATTGCAACCGCAAGGCATTGTAGGCATCGACAAAACCACGAATGGCATCGGAGGCTGTACTTGGATTCTCCGCCACCGTGACGCGCGTCGCGGCACCCTCCCTGGTCAGGGAGAGCGTCACACCTTCGATGGCCCCGGACACCTCATTGGTCGGACGGGTGAACAACATGCCGTCCACGGTGAACTCGGCATTCTGAGACTTGCGCAACTCCACGAAACCACCGCTGACATTATCCCCATCCAGGGTCGAGGCATCGAAAGCCAGGCGATTCAGCAAAGCGCCAGGATCAGCGGCATCCACGGAAATCCTGCTGATGGCATTCTGATCGCCGGTCTGAGTCGAGGTGAACACCAGCCTCGGCCCGGATCCGTCATCAAGAATCGAGGCACGCACACGGCTCGATTGCTCATTGATTTCCTTGCTCAGGGCATCCAGGCTCGTGGCCGTGCCGCTCAAGGTGAAAGTCTCTGTTACGGCGCCCGCGCCGGATCCAAACCGGATGCTGACCTCCCCAGCACCCAGTGCCCTGGTTGAGGAAAAATTATTGATATCGCTGAACAGATTGCCCGTGGTTGCCAGCCGCTGCGACTGGGCCAGCTTGATCACTTCCACATCGTAGCCGCCGGCGGGCGCGTTACTCTGGGCCGTGGCACCCAGGACGCTGCCATCGGCGACGCGCGCGTCCACCTGCCGGAAATTACTGCTCAGCCTTACATTATCCAAGGCCTTGCCGAAGTCAGTCAGACCATTCTTCAGAATGCCCAGGCCGGAGATCTGCGCCTCGATGCGCGACTCCTGACGCTGAATGCGATTCTCCTGCGGCGCCCGCTCCGCCTCAACCAAGCCGTCCACCAGTGCGCGGACATCGATGCCCGAACCAATACCCAAGGAGCTGATTGTTGCCATGACTTACCTCCGGAAATTCCCGCACACTTAAAAGTGCCTGAAAAAATGCAAGAATCAGGCCACCTCAGGCCTTTTCCTTGACCAGCATCCCCTTGAGCTCATCCATGAAAGCCGCAATGGCCAAGACTTCATCCGGTGGCAACTGGCGTATGAGCTCCTCACTCTCCGTGTCATACACCCTCACCACGGTGCGCCCGGTTGAATCATCCACGGTAAACTGCAGATCCCGCTGAACCACTTGGACAAACTCATTGATACGCTTGACGGCATTATCGACTGACGCCGTCAGCTCCTTGATGTCCGACTCGGCTTTCTGCTCGGGGGAAGCACTATTGGGCTCCGAATCGTCACTTTTCGGCAAAGACTCTCCCTCTCGCATCGCCTTGACCGGCGAGGGGTTGCCACCCCCAGGCCCGGAAACAGAAACGGAAGGAGACACAACCGGGTTCATTGATATGGCATTTATCTGTGTATCCACTTGCCCTCTCCTCCCCCGCTACCCGGGAGAACAACAACCCGGGTGACTCACGACACCCGGGTTGTTGTGTTCAGATAAAGCCCCTCATCCTGTTTTACTGGAGCAGAGCCAGGACATTGTTCGGGGCCTGGTTGGCCTGGGCCAGGACCGAAGTACCGGCCTGCTGCAGGATCTGGGACCGTGTCAGGGCTGCGGTTTCGACAGCAAAGTCTGCATCCTGGATTCGCGACCGGGAGGCTGACAGGTTCTCGGCACCCACCGCCAGGTTCGACACTGTGGACTCGAAGCGGTTCTGGATACCACCCATGTCGGCACGCAGACTGTTGACCTCCGCAAGCACATAGTCGATGACGATCATGGTTTCAGCAGCATTTTTTTGGTCATCAACTTTAAGATTGTTCAAGTTGACAACTGCAGCTTGGTCCAAGGCTCCAAAATCAAAGGCCACTCCATCAATTGTGATCGTGCCTCCTGCAATTGCAGTTTCCACATCTTGACGCGCAGCAGAGAGTACGAAGGATCTTCCGTCGTTGCTCAGATTAGCCTGAACTTTTGTGTCAGCAGACTTCGCATTGATCAAAGAAACAACATCAGACATAGAGGAAACCACATCAGTAGCCTCTGCGACCGTCACTCCGGCAATGACAATTGCTGCTCCAAGCTGCGTGGAGCCACCTTCCGCAAAGCTTTCCAGGAGGGCATCCAGAGCTGCTTGAGGGGCAGTAGTGCCACCCGCAGCTGCAGTACTGACAGCAGCCCCCAGCTTGCTACCGCGTGCATCCAGCCCATCCACTACGATGGTCTGACCAGCATTGGCACCCACCTGGAAAATCAGGTTACTCTCACTTCCATCCAGCAGATTATAGCCATTGAACTGGGTCGCAGACGCAATCCGGTTGATTTCCGCGATGGACTGCTTGACTTCGTTGTTCAATGCCTCCCGATCAGAGGCCGAGTTGGTGGCGTTGGCCGACTGCACCGCCAGTTCGCGGACACGCTGGGCGATGTTGCCGATCTCGGTCAGGGCGCCTTCTGCGGTCTGGGCAAAGGAGATGCCGTCGTTGGCGTTGCGAATGGCCTGGTTCTGACCCCGGATCTGGGCCGTGAAGCGCTCGGCGATGGCCAGACCGGCGGCATCATCCTTGGCGCTGTTGATGCGCAGGCCCGAGGACAGACGCTGCAGGGAGGTCTGGAGCTGGCCCTGACTGGCATTGAGGTTACGCTGAGCGTTCAGCGAGGCGACATTAGTATTGATGACCTGTGACATGGTGAATCTCCTTGCCAATGGTGGGGCAGAACAAACCCCGGGTTCATGTGGGAGGGGGTTATGCCTTCAAGCAGTTCCTTCCTCCTGCAGACCCTGTATCGGCCACCCGGCGGCAAGCTTTAGCCGCTTTCGGCAAAAAAATTCCCCCATCCGAGTGCTTCCTGGCTGCAAAACAGGGCATTACGGCAAAAAAGCCCATTTATCGGCAACAATTGGCCGCTCATCCACAGCCAGGCGCATACATAGCCTCAGCACCTTGTATCCAGTAGCGCACTGCAAACCTGCTGCGCATCAACAAAACGGGGGCGACACCTACCCCCCATCGGGACCTAACTCAGCCCCATGTGAAACAAATCCAAATGAGAAATGTGTCTCCGCACCCAGCCACATTCAAGTCGCTCCCCCCCCCACCGGGGCGGCCGACAGCTCGGCAAGCCACTGCCGTTAGGCGGCACCATCCCACCTCCCTTTTACAAAGAAAAAGCCGGAAATCTATTTCCGATATGCGTTTCATGCCATTCCAGCACACCACCGAAAGCTCGCAAGAGATTGTTTTTAATTGAATTTAACAATAATGACAAACCCTCGACACTCGACCCTGAAAGTGGCACGAAATCTGCTTTATGTACGGCATGTACAGTTTTGCCAGCGACCGCTGCTCACCCTCCACTGAATCCGGGCCGGTCATCAAGGGCTGTGCACTAACGCATTCGACGACCATCCATTGAGGGAGCAAACCATCATGTCCCAAGTCATCAACACGAACATCGCCTCGCTGAACGCACAGCGTAACCTCAACAATACCCAGGGCCAGCTGCAGACGGCCCTGCAACGCCTCTCCTCCGGGCTGCGCATCAACAGCGCCAAGGATGATGCCGCCGGCCTCGCCATTTCCGAACGTTTCACCACCCAGATCCGAGGCCAGAACCAGGCCATTCGTAATGCTAGCGACGGCATCAGCTATTCTCAGACTGCCGAAGGTGCCTTGGGTGAGGTGAGCAACCTGCTGCAGAGAATCCGCGAACTGGCGGTGCAGTCGGCCAACGCCACCAACTCACGTTCCGACCGGGAAGCGCTGAACAACGAGGTCAAGCAGGCGATTACTGAAATCAATCGAATCGCTGCCAATACGCAGTTTAACGACGACAATGTGCTGGATGGCAGTCTGGAGCAGCTTATTTTCCAGGTGGGTGCCAATGCGGGACAAACCATCTTGGTTTCTGGTGTTGACGCAAGAGGTAGCAAGCTGGGGGCTGCTGTCAATACTGCAGCTGCGGGTGGCACTACCGCCCCTCAAGCAGCTTTGAACGCTCTCCTGGAAAGTTTTGCGGAAGGTGGCAGCACGGAGATGGCAGCATTCACCATTACCGCCGCAAATGGTGATACCGTTGCCATTGGAACCGCAACCGTCTCCTCCATGGCAGACGTCGTTTCCCTGATCAATGCTAAGTCCGCGGAAAGCGGGGTATTAGCCAACCTGAGTAACGACGGCAGATCCATTGTCTTCTCCGCTTCCAGGGCCGATGCGTTGCTGGATATAGCCAATGTGGACGCCATTGATATCGGTGGTGTCACGCTCGGTACAGGCGGTGTCGATCTTGGCGCAGCCGAAGTGGTGACGTTGAATGAACTCAAGGTCGATACCCAGGATAACGCAGCAGAAACCATGATCGTAGTGGATTATGTGCTGCAGCAAGTCGGCTCCTTCCGAGCGGAATTGGGGGCTCTGCAGAATCGGTTCGACTCCAATATATCCAACCTCCGCGTTGGATCGGAGAACCTGAGCGCCTCACGATCAAGAATCCTGGATGCAGACTTTGCCGCTGAAACCGCAGAGCTGACCCGGGCACAGATCCTGCAGCAGGCCGGCACCTCCGTCCTCGCACAGGCCAATCAGTTGCCCAACAGCGTTCTGCAGCTGCTCCAGTAGTCATTACCACTCAGGGGCTTGAGATAGGCCGGTCGAGGAGATTCCACGGCCGGCCCCGCCTCCCTGCTGATTTAAATCATCGCCGCCGACCCAAGTTGATGACACCAGCATTTCATGCTTGCTAAGATTACTAGGAATACCCTCTTAGCCAAACAATGAGAGCCTCATGAAAAACGCGCACAAACTCCAAAAGGCCCTCACTGAGATTGATCAAGCTCTCAAGAATTTTGATCATGAAAATGTCACGCGTCTTTCCCGAGCCACGCTCAAGCAGTTCCCAAACCACCCGCTACTGCTGGGTTGTCTGGCAAAGTCATCCCATGAACAAGGCGAAGCCAAGGAAGCACTAAAGTTTGCGGAACAGGCCATGACACACGGGGGAATCAAATGGCTACCCGTGGTATCCACCCATCTTGAAATACTGGAGGCGGATAAAAACTGGGACGCCATGGTTGACCTGGCGGAGAAATCACTCAATCAGGGAAATGACCCCAGAAAAAGCAAATGGCTGCTTGCACGAACCTTGGTCAAGGCTGACAGGCGGAAAGAAGCGTTGGCTTTGTTCGAGCAACTACTGGCGGAAAAACCTGAAGCCAATCTTCTTAACGACTGTTGCCATTGTCTTTTTGACATGGGTTATCAAGAAGCTGGGCTGTTACAGAATCAACTGGCTGCAGCACTGGAACCGAATAGCCTGGTAATCCGCTCCAATATCATCCTGATGGCCCATTACATCCCCGGGATGACCAACGAGAAATTGCTGCCACTGCACAAGGATTACTTCGAATCCTGCGCCAGGCAATACGGCCAAGTAAGACAATTCACACGCTCGCCACTGGAAAACCGGAACCTCAGAATCGGATTCATCTCCAATGGTTTCTGGTCACATCCCGCCGGATGGCTGAGCATCGGCGCCATCATGATGCTGGCAGAGCATTTCCCTTGCGATATCTTCCTCTACAACAGCCATCCCCCCAAACCCAAGGATGCCGTTGCCAACCGGTTCCGACAGATACCATCCACACAATGTTCAGTTTATAAATGGCCTGTAGAAAAGATTCACGAAAAACTGCTTGCTGATGAACTGGATGTTCTTGTGGACATGTCAGGGCACAGTGCCGATTCTGCGTTACCTGCCTTCGCCGCAAGATCTGCTCCAGTTCAGGTAAAGTGGATCGGCGGCCTGAGCAACACCTCGGCAACTCCCAACATGGACTACCTGCTGAGCGACTGGGTGGAAACCCCTGAAGGCGCGGAAGCTACCTTCACCGAGAGTTTGGTGCGCCTGCCGGGAGGATACGTTTCCTATGCTCCGCCACGCTACATGCCGAATATCAACCGCCTGCCGGCCCTGGATAATGGCTATCTCACTTTCGCCTGTTTCAATAATGTACACAAGATCAACCCGACAATTATTGAGGTATGGTCCCGCATCCTCAAGGCCCTACCTAGCAGCCGCCTGATCCTCAAAGGCAAACAGTTCAATGATGTGGGCGTGAGAAACGGCATGTACGCCGCTTTCAAGAACGAGGGGGTTAGCAGCGAACAACTACAGCTCGAAGGTCCCTCTACCCATGACCAACTACTGAAAACCTATCAAAAAGTGGATATCGCTCTTGATCCGTGGCCCTACACCGGAGGACTCACCACCATCGAAGCGCTCTACGTGGGAGTTCCCACTGTCACCTACCCCGGCCCACATTTTGCCGGTCGCCACGCCGCCAGCCATCTGACCAATGTAGGTCTTGAAGACTGGATTGCAAAAGACTTTGACCATTACGTGGAAATAGTCAAGGACTGGGCATCAAAGCTGGAAGACCTGGACAACTTGAGATTTGGCCTTCGTAAGCGATGCGAAGACTCCCCACTTGGGGATCACCTGCAATTTGCTGCCAATCTGTATCAGGCTTTTACCATCATGTTTCAGCAATGGGAACAGGGGAAAACTCCCTCCAGCATCAATTTCTCCGGGTTTGCGGAGATTCCGTGTAGCGTTATAGAAAAATTAAAAACAAAAAATGAAGATCCGCATAAAGAACAAAATAACGAAGGTTTAGCCCCAGAAAAAATCACGGGTATTACCGAGCAAGATCTATTGTCTCACATGCCAGAAAATGAGCAAAAAAAATTAATTTCACTATTAAAAAATAGCAAATCATTTCTGGAATATGGGGCGGGCGGCAGCACCCTGCTCTCAATGAGAGAGGAAGTTAAAAATATAATAACTGTAGAATCTGACGCATCATTCATGTCCGCAGTCGAAGAAATATCAAAAAGTTACAAAAAAAACAGCACTGAACACCACGTACACTTGATTGACATTGGGAAAACGGGAGCATGGTCTTTCCCAATAAATAATGAAAAAATATCAAACTGGCATGAGTATGCTCAAAAACCTTGGGAAAGAATCATAAATAATAATAAACACCCAGACTTAATATTAATAGATGGGCGATTTCGTGTCGCATGTTTTTTAGCATGTTATATTTTTTCAAAATCAGGCACAAAAATTCTATTTGACGATTATACCAATCGCACCCACTATCATATCTGCGAAAAATACCTACCAATCAAAAGCAGGCATGGACGAATGGCTTTGTTCGTAGTAGAAGAAAAAACGAAAATTAACGCAGCAATTATGGATTACGTAAAATACTGTTTAATTCCAAGCTAATGATCAAGTGGACGGGATTGCCCTGTCCGCCGATGGCGGCCCTGAAGTGGACCATGAGATAACCGGTCTGGAACAGCAGGGCCTAGGTCGCAATATCGTCCACGTAGCAGGCTGGCCTTGGTCTATAGACGGTCCAGACGCGGGGTGAATACGCTCATCATTACCGTCATCATCCCCTTTGCCCAGGGCGGGTGATCGCCCTCACAGAGTCAGCACGTCAAAGGCGATGATCTGCCGCTGCTCCCTGGAGAACTCCACGCCGATGAGATGGATGGGCTTGCCCTGCCCCCGGTATTTGTCGGCGTAACCCTTGTCCTGGAGCTGCTGCAGCGCCTTGCCCTCCGGGACCTGCTCCAGCACCTTGAACTCGAACAGGTAGATGTGGCCATTGAAATCCACGGTCATGTCCACCCGGCCGGTATTGCCGGCATCTTCCACGGTGATGGCCAGTCCCAGCGCGGCCAGGTGGCTGTAGAACACGCTGGCGTAGTGGCCTTCATACTGGGCGATGAGGTTGTTGCGGTACCAATCGTGGGGCAGTCCGGCAAACAGGGCCTTGAAGTGGGTTTCCAGGGCCGGCAGGTCATGGTTGCGCAGGGCCATGAGCGCCTGCATCTGGGACTCCTGCGCTCGTGAGGCCTCCAGCCCCAGGGCCGGCAGCAGGGATTCGTTCAGACTGGCCTCCACCTCGCGATTGGGATAACCCAGGGTGTAGAGCCAGTAGCCGGTGATGGGTTCTTCCACTTTGTGCACGGTGAGATAGCCGGTCTGGAACAAGAGGGCTTCGGTGGCAATGTCGTCCACGTCGAAGCGGCCCAGCAGGCTGGCCTTGGTCTGCAGACGGTCCAGACGGGGGGTGAATACGCCCCGCTCCGACAGGAGCTTGACTAAAAATGAGGGCGTGGCACTTTCGAACCAGTAGGGTCGGAACTCCCGTTTCTGAAACAGCAGCAACACATCGAACGGGTTATAGACCGCCGGCGTTGTTTCATCTCCCCAACGATAGCCGTTGTACCACTGCCGGATCTGGTCCCGGTCCAGGCCCGGCAGTTCCGGGGCAAACACGGTATCGATGTCCTCGTCGGTGTAGCCGCAGATGGGCGCAAAGGGCTTGTCCAGGGTGATGTCGTTGAGGTTGTTCAACCCCGAGAACAGGCTGACCTTGCTGAACTTGGACACACCGGTGAGCAGGCAGAATTTCAGATGGGGATCGGCGTCTTTAAGGACGGAATACAGGTTTTTCAGCCCTTCCCGCAGTTCGCGGGCCACGTCAGCATCGGTGATGTTGTCCAGGATGGGCTTGTCGTATTCGTCGATCAGGACCACCACCCGCTGGCCGTGTTGATGGTGGGCCATGCGGATCAGATCGGAAAATTCGCCGGCGATGTCCTGGGCGCCGCTGTGTTCGATGCCCAGGCGTTCCCGGTTGAATTGCAGCAGGTGCCGGATACGGGTATCCAGTGCCGATCGACTTACCATGACCCCATCGGCAAAACTGATCCGGACGACCGGATGACGAGTCTGCCAGTCCCAGCGGTCGTGGATGTACAGGCCACGGAACAGAGGCTCGTTAGCCTCGAACAACTCCTTGAGCGTGTCCAGCAGCAGGCTCTTGCCGAAACGGCGGGGGCGCGAGAGGAAATAATAGCTTCCATCTTCAATCAGTTGGGTA
>NZ_JAJNQN010000009.1 GCF_022227845.1 Ectothiorhodospira lacustris
AAAATGATATGTCACTGACAATAGATAAAAAATTTAGCTCCAAAAGAGTTTCAATCGCTTTGGTGGCCGCATGGGTCGTTTCAATTGCTGCCACTCTGTTGATTGGGAATGCCTGGATAGCGCTAGGGTCAATGTTTCTCGGCGGGGCGTTGCCATTTGTACTGTTGGCTATTTGGTTGCCTCAGTCAAGACTGGGGAAATTCATTAAAGAAGCTGCATCGGTATGGCAGTTGCGGATATTTGGGGTTGGCGCATTGTTCGCGTATTCAATTTACGCCAGCAAATGGGCCCGCGGTGTTATAAACAAGATTTTCCATGTTGATCCAGGCCACTTCGGGATATCCACGACGCTCCTTGCAGTTCTGTATGCGCCTTTTGGTCTTATATATCGCCAAGATGTTATTGGTTGGCTATGGGTCGGATTTATTCTACTCGGCACGCTTCTGACATATGTGTTGCCTTTGTCCCTTTTAACGCCGAACCGACCCGCTCTCGGATGGAAGGCATGGGTGGGCAGTGTGCTATTTATTCTTGTCGGGGCGTTTTTTTTAACAATGAGTTTTCACCTCGCAAGCTCATTTGAACCGCTTGTAGAGCGATTCGCTGTATGGGCAGACTTCCACGAAAATCATCTCTGTACTAATGTTTCGGCTCAGGGAGCAGAAGCCGTCGTATTTATTGGCGGAGACCAAGTGCTGGCCTACTTTCCTGACAACCACATGGGTAGTCGCTTTTCTGTGGAGTCGTGCAATTACAGATGAGATTTCTAACAAGTGCAGGTTGTCGGACGTGTACTACGCTGCGCTCCGTACCCGCCGCAACTGCAAGCGTTAGCCCACATGGAGGCCTTTTCATGAATCCACAGCTTCTGTTTAACGAGTACTTCGAAATCGACCAGAAGGTGGTGGATCGGTATGGGGCACTCAACATATGCGTGGAAGCAGATCTTCCACTTTTTGTTGATCCGTTTCTGTTATTCTCATCTGAGAATCCCCAGTATCAGGCCCTGCACGACAAGATAGTCGGACATCTGATTTTTCTCCGCGAACTTGCCACGAATAACCCTTCAATTGGGTCTTCACTTTTTAAGTTCCCAGAAGTCCCACAGAATTGGCTTGGAATGTGTAAGTGGGGCAACAACGGTAAGGGTCTAGGCCCCAAGTTCGCTCGCAACTTGATAGGCGCATTTAATGGCTTCTATCGCAATTTTGGGGCCGAGACAGTCACCGATGCTTCTCACATAGAGAAGTTGACACTCGTTGGGTCAGGAATTGGTCGCGATTTCATCAGCGATTTCACAACTAATCTCATGCTGGAATTTCTGCTGAGCTACTCACAGAAATTTGCACAACAGCATCTTTCTCAACAACAACGCAAAACTTTCACGGTGCGCTGTAGCTTCGATCGTGACCTTATGGTCTGGACTCCGAAGTCTTTCGAGCTTCCATACTTTTACAAGGGAGATCGGGATGAGGATTTCATACTGTTAACACCCGTGGATATACTGACAAAAGATGAGGCCTTCATCTGTCACAGCGATTTCACGAGTCAGTTCAGGAACGTTGCAAACTCCTTGGACAACGCGGCGCTCCGAGATGCTATAAACCTCTACTTCCAAAAACACCTTCCGACCAACCCTAAAAAGCTAGATATTGAACGGGCAATTGATGCAACGGTTCAGAAATACCCTGAAATTCTCGACTACTACATTGCGAAAAAAGAATCGGAGAAGGACAAGGCATCTGTACTTTCTGCTGAGAAAGTTGAGAAATTGCGAATTGAGCTACTAGCCACGCTCACAGACTTCTGTAAACACCTGTTTGCGAACAGCGATTTCTACAGTATCGAGCCCACCAGCTATGGTGAGGCTCTGAAGCGGGCACACTTCCTTAAGCAGGTGATTGAGGACAACGACGGCTACAGAATTTTCTACAAGGATGGCAAGCCAATCTCAACGGAGGAAACGGTCCAACGAATTTTTCGTCTGACCTGGTTTGCTTCGCCATACGACGTAAACGCCGAAGTTAACAACGGTCGAGGCCCCGCCGACTACAAGGTTTCGTTTGGGAGTCGGGATTCAACGATAGTTGAATTTAAACTTGGTGGCTCTAGTTCCCTTAAGAAGAACTTGCAAAATCAGACCGAAATTTACAAAAAAGCATCAAAGTCGATTTCTGATATCAAGGTGGTTCTTTGTTACACGAAGGCTGAAATCGCCAAGGTCCACCGGGCGCTCAAGGCCATTCAGCAGGAAAACGCTGAGAACGTGATTGTCATCGATGCAACGCCAAAAGTCTCGGCTTCGAAGGTGGGGGGATGATGAGGGCTAATCGGGTAAGGGCGGGTGTTTAGCCCGCCCTCCCCACACCACCTAGCATGCGGGTCCGCACTAGGCGGTTCATAAGAAGGGAGCACACGACGATTTCAGGTATAACCATGCGCTTTCATCCATTGATCGCGGATGCTGATCAAGCCTTGGCATTGCAGCCAGTCATTGGTCATCCCGGTCTGGGTGCCGAGGGATCGGGACAGGTGCCAGTAGCTTTTGGAGCTCATGCCTGTCCAGATGGCGGCGCGTTTTGGCGTTCCCAGGGCCAGCAGGTGGCGGATACGGTTTCGCACCCCGCGCCACTGTTTCCAGTAGCACATGCGGATACGTCGTCGCAGCCAGTGGTCCAGCTCGGGAATGGGCCGATAGTAGTCCGAGATGCCGAAGTAGCCCATCCAACCACGGACATATTCCGTCAGCGTCTTGAGCCGGTGATCCATGGACACGCCCCAGCTCCGGCCGGTGAGCTTTCGCAGCCGGTGACGGAAGTCCTGATAGGCGCGCTCGGACCATCGCAGCTTGGTTCCCCGGAAGGTGAATCCCAGGAATTGGCAGTCGTTGGTCCTGACCACGCGGCTCTTGTGCGGATTGACCACCAGCTTGAGGGTGCCGGTCAGGAAGCGAGACACGCTCGCCATGACTCGTTCCCCGGCGCGGTGGCTCCGCACGAGGATCAGCAGGTCGTCCGCATACCGGACGAACCGATGCCCTCGCGCTTCCAGTTCCTTGTCCAGGTCATCCAGAAGGATATTGGCCAGCAAGGGCGACAGGGGACCACCCTGGGGTGTCCCGATCACCGTTGCCTCAAGAGTATCCCCGACCCGCACACCCGCCCGCAGATACTCGCCGATCAACGCCAGCAGCCGTTTATCGCGCACCTTGCGGCCCACTCGGGCCATCAGGATGTCGTGCTGGACCGTGTCGAAGAACTTCGCCAGGTCAAGGTCGACGGCGATGCGGTAGCCATCAGTGATATGGGTTTGTATCCGTCTCAGTGCTCCATGGGCGGAGCGTCCGGGTCGGAAGCCGAAACTCGAATCCGAGAATCCTGGATCGAAGATCGGCCCCAGAGCTTGCGCCATGGCCTGTTGAATGACCCGATCCGTCACCGTCGGGATGCCAAGCAGTCGCTCGCCCCCATCGGGTTTGGGAAGGGTCACTCGTCGCACCGGTTGTGGCCGGTAGGTGCCATCACGCAAGGCTTGGCGGATGACCGGCAGGTTCGAACGCGCGAACTCAGGGAAGTCCTCGATGTGCATCCCATCGACACCGGGGGCGCCCCTGTTGGCTTTCACCCGCTTCCATGCCTGTCGCATGTTCTCGCTTGCCAGCACCCGCTCCATCAGGTCGTCGTGCAAGGCTGGCTGCGTGGTATCACGCCGCGACGCGTCTCCCCCGGACGGGTTCGACGACGCGTGCGAGCAATCCACGGCTCCGCCTTGTCTTCTCATGTTCGGCCCTTCACCGCGAGGCCCGTCCACGGGCGTGCGATTACTATGGCTTCGGCTGACCTCTGCTCCGTCACGTCGAACGTTGCCGTTGGACGCGCTGCCCGGGTCGCGGTAGGGTCCGGTGGGATGCCCAGTCCTTTCGGGCTGGCCCTCAGTCCGGCTCCCATGGCGACCACAGCCACGGTAGGGTTCGATGGCGTATCCAGTCCTTTCGGACTGGGCCTCAGTTCGACTCCCATGGCGGCACGGGCCGCATGCGGAACAGATCTCCCCGGATAAGGACATGAACTTTCAGTGCACAACCGCCGCATTTACCCTATCCCCTGCACCTGATGGGCTTTGTCACCTTGTGCTGACTCGCCCGGGGACTGAGCCTTCTATGCGGTTTCTGTCCGTCGGCTCGCACTTTTGCGCTCGGGCTTCCTCCAGACAGACCCTCACGGGGCTGCCCTTGCCGTCGGCTAGTAGTTACGTTGGTCCACAGTGTGGACATCACAGGTACTCCTACAGGGGACTTTCACCCCATCAGTTCATGCCCATGCCGGGCGTACACAAATCGCTGCAGCTGACGTTTAACTCGCCGCTCGGTTTGGCTACGCCAAGCCCTCACGTCGACTCAAACGCAGCTGAGCTCAAGCGTTAGGCCCAAAAAGTTTAATTGATCATGACTCCAGAAAAAGCAAAAGAATTTCAGCGCATTATGAAAAATCGTCCTCATGTAGTCATTCTTGGAGCGGGCGCAACTGTCGCCGCAATACCGAATGGTGACAAGAATGGAAAAAAGTCATCCGTCATGGATGGCTTTATTGAAAAACTTGGGATGACTCAGATAATCCAAGACGCTGGACTTAAAACCAAAAGCAGCAATCTTGAGGATATATACACGGAGCTTCATGAACGGGACGATTGCAACGAAATTAGGTCGCTTCTAGATCAAAGGATTAGAGGATATTTCTCAGCAATAGAAATTCCTGACGAGCCAAATATATACGATTTACTTTTACTATCTTTACGGAAGAAGGACTTAGTAGGAACCTTTAACTGGGATCCTCTGCTACTTCAAGCGTATCAACGGGTATCAAAAATAACGAAAGACCTCCCAGATCTTGCGTTCCTCCATGGGAATGTTCTCGTCGGGTGTTGCCCAGATCATAAATATGGCGGCATCATTTATGCGAAGTGCCCGCAGTGCGGTAATTACTTTCAGCCTGGTCGTCTACTATACCCAATCCGAGAGAAAAACTATGCGGAAGATCCGTATATTAAAGATAACTGGAATGCAATTCGCAACAGGCTTAGGAGTGCTTATCTCGTAACTATCTTCGGCTATAGCGCTCCCAAGACTGATTCGGAAGCTATTGCTCTGATGAAAGAGGCTTGGGGCTCAGTCGATGATAGAAATCTTGAAGATTTCGAGTTCATCGATATTAGGTCGGAGGATGAACTTACTGACAGTTGGTCTGATTTTGTGCACTCGCATCATTATGAGGTTCATAGCAGCTTCTTTGCATCAAGTCTTGGGAAGCACCCGCGACGTACCACTGTGGAGCTATTTGATCGCACAATGGAATGCAAATTCACGAGAGCAACTCGTAAGTTTGAACCTGACATGGACTGGATAAAGGTAAAGAAGCTTGTCGAAGTCCTGGTCAAAGAAGAAGTCGAGATTGGTGATGACGAGTTTCTTTCCATCGAGTCAGCCTAACAAAGCGCATCAGTTCGCGGCCGATGGCCGCCGGACGTCCCTGACGGGCCGCCGCTGTGCTTCGCGTTGGGGCAGGAATACGGAATTTTATTTGCATACCGTTTGATGCCATCAAGAGAAAAATTAAGCAGAAAAATTCGGAAAATCATGCTATTCAATGACACAAAAACTTCGCTGGATAACGGAGTTGATCCAGCGAAGTTTTTGTGTCATTGATGAGCCCTCATTTTTCTGCCGTTGCGGATCTTGATGGCGCTACCTCGGCTCCAGGCTGCGCGGGCTTTGAGCCACTTATGATAGCCCCAACAACTCGCAAGAGCAGATCTTGGCTGCGCTGCGCTCCGCCAAGACTGCTCAGCTTTATTCGTTACATGCATCAAATTAAAATAACCAGTCGAGGTTGAGTTATGGCAAATGAAGTTGAAGTTGAAATTAAGATCCTCAAAGAAGGCGATGAGATTATAGGCCTTTGGGAGAACAGAATATTAGTAAGACATAAAGATGGAAGTGCGGAGTTCTTTATTCTAGATATAGATGAAAATGGCTATCCTCGACTGAGTAATAAAACATGGAAAATAACGAAAGGTGACGGTGAGATTCATATCAGCAAAAAGGTAGAAAAGGAAAAGAAAGGATCTAAAGGTAGTAATCCGCCAAAAGTAATTACATTTTAAGGCGGTCGTTATGGCATGTTCTAAGTGTGGTAAAACTGGGCATAATGCTAGGTCTTGTCCAAATGGCCCGAGTGAAGAAAAGTCTATTGTAGGTGGGCGAGATCGCATGATCATTGCGATTGACAACACAGATGAAGAAAGTCTACATGAAATAGCCGCGGCAGTTATGAAGGCGAAGCGGAAAATTGCTCCAAATGCCCGTGAAACGATAGTTATTGGCGATGAGAGATCACTTCCTCATAAGGTACTTCAGCTTTTAGAAAATAAAGAGGTTGATGATGAGTAAGAAAAGACCGCCGGGTCATGTCAAAGCTCAGAAAGAAGTTAAAGAACGAGAAGGCTATATGTGTTTACGCTGTGGTGGTGTTTACAAAGATGCTCATGGGCATCACCTGCTTTACTATAGCGAGGGAGGTCCTGCTAACTATTACACCATGGCAACGAAATGTCCTGAATGCCACAGAAAGTATCATGCTAAAAAAGCAAACATAGACATAATTCGCTTCTAGCATGTAACAAGTTGCTGCACGCGGAAAAATTACTCGCTACGCTCCCAATTTTCCGGTGAGCAAAGCGTTCTACATAGTAAATTGAGGATTGTATGGACCCGTTCGATGTTGAGAAAGAAAAAAAGATTCTAAGTTCTGGCGTAAGAGATATTTTTACCCCTTATCAACCGATAATGAGCCATGGCCTGTTCTATGGTAGGTCCAAGGAAATAACTGCAATAATTCAACAGATAAACACCCCAGGCCAGCATTCTGTATTATTTGGAGACCGAGGCGTTGGTAAAAGCTCTTTAGCCAACGTCGTTGCAGAAACACTTAAGCCATTAAAGAATGATAATCTTATAAAAAAGAGATGTGATAGTGACGATACTTTTATAACGATTATCGAAAAGTTATTAAATGAGGTTGGGATCGACCTGCAAGTAAGTTCGTCCCAACAGCAAAAGGCAGAAGGTGGGAAAGCTGGAATAAAAATTCCTGTATTTGATGCAGGAGTAGAGTCAAAGAGCACGGATACAGTTAGCTTAAAGGGAGTATCAGATCGCGCTAACTCCCCGAGCTGGGTGGCAGAGAAGGTAAAAGATATCAATGCGTTATTTTTACTCGATGAAATCGATGTTATTGGAAAAGAGGAAAAATGGAAGGTTGCAGAACTAGTTAAACAGCTATCTGACGAAGGATCTCCTTTAAAATTCTTGATCGTGGGAATTGCTGAAACGGCCAGTGAATTGACTCATGGTCATAAATCTGTCCAACGTTGTTTGAAGGAGACTCCGCTACCTAAACTGAGCGATTCTGAGGTTAAAGGAATTATTGAGGAAGGCGGAATTCGGATCGGCGTAAAGTTTTCTCAATCAGCAATTAGGAAGATCGTCAACGTAAGTGCAGGGTACGCTCATTTTACACATCTGCTTTCCTTGAAAGCTTCTGAAAAAGCTATCGGTGAGGGACGAGGCGAAATAGCCTTGGGGCACATACAAGCAGCAACGGACGATGCGTGCGGTGACGCAGAGGGAGTCTTAAGGACCGCGTACAACGAAGCCACTAGATCCTCCAATACTGAAGAGTTTCGGAAAATATTAATAGCAGCCTCGTCTATAACCGATGTGGAATTTAAATCATCATCCCTACGGCTGGCTTATGAGAGATTATGGGGAGTAGAGATCAATCAAGGCTGGCTAAATAATTACCTCCAAAAGATTGTCTCAGATGGAAATCACACAATTCTGCGCCGCTTGGCAAAAGGCGTATATAAATTCAATGATCCAAGAATGCCAAGCTACATTAGGCTTGCTAACTTAACGTTACTTCCTGATGTAGAACAAGAAAATGCAGCCGACCGCTAAAGCGCCGACTGATTTTGGCGTTAGCGCGCCGCGCAAAGCGCGGCGCATCTGGCCAATACCGTCAACTTAAAAAAAACAATAACCGTATGATTTTGTTAAAATAAAAGCAATTCACGGCAAGGCTGGAGATATTCAAATCATGAAAAACTTGTTGACGGCACTTCAGAAACCCGCTTGCCTTTATGAGAATAATTCTTAACCGTATCGACTCCTCGGTGAGTGATCCCACGTTCATCCGGGAGCACTGTTACCACCCCCGGGATTTCTCCCGGCAACGCTCGCTGACCTTCAAGCGCATGGTGCTGTTCTTCCTCTCCGGCGCGGTCCCTTCTCTCCAGTTCGGCATTGACAAGCTGTTTCGCGACTTGGGAGAGGAGGCCAGTGTCACCAAGCAAGCGGTGTCCAAAGCCTGTCAAAAGTTTCCCTATGAAGCCCTGGTCAGCCTGCAGCAGCAGGCCGTGAACACCTTCCATGCGGTGCAGACACCCCGCCGCTGGATGGGCTATCGGCTTGTCGCCGTGGATGGCACCAAGATACGACTGCCACTCAACGACGACCTGGCCGATGAGTTTGGCACCCAGGGCAACCAGACCCAAACCCGGCGACCGATGGCTCTGTTGGTCAGCCACCATGATGTCCTGACCCGCGTGCCGCTGAGTTGTGAGCTTTCACCGGTGTACATGGGAGAACGTTTCCTGGCCGAACGCCTGCTCAGTGGTTTGCGAACTGACGATCTGGCCATCTATGACCGTGGTTTCCCCTCATTTGCCCTGTTCGCTGCCCATCGCCATGCCCAAGTGGCTTTTTGTGCCCGACTGACCCTGAATTTCACTACCCAGGTCACCCAATTCGTTGCCTCCGGCGAGACGGAGACCGTGATTCTGTGGACACCCAGCGCCACGATGCGCAGTGACTGCGCCGCCCTGGAGGTCTGTGAACAACCCCTGACGCTGCGCCTGATCCGCATCGACCTGGGCAAGGGGCACATCGAGATCCTGGCAACCAACCTGCTTGATACACAGACCCACCCGGCCCATCTGTTCAAATCCCTCTATGCCGAGCGCTGGGGCGTTGAGGAATCCTACAAAGCCTTCAAAACCTGGCTTCAGGTCGAACGCTTCCGCACCCATAGCCGGTTAGGCGTGTACCAGGAAATCTACGCCCGCTTCCTGACTCTCACGTTGGCAGCCATCAGCGCCGCCCTGTCTCAGCCGGTGGCAACATTGCGAACGACCGGACGCTCCAGGGAATACCGCATCAACTTCCGGGCCACTCTGCTCAAGCTCCGTGACCGGTTCTTCTCGCTCTGGTCAGCAGACAATTCAGAAAAATCCATCCTGGATCTGTTCCAATGGATCATCTAAGATCAAGAGATGATCCGGCCAGGGCGGTCCAACCCTAGAAAATCAAGATATATCAATCCATTGCCGGGGGTGATGGCCTAAATTGACGACATTGAGCCTTGCCGAGGCGACTGGAGGCCTTTGGTCTCCAGGCGGCCCCGGAGAAGACGTGCATTCACCGCTTCAGCCGTTTTCACCCAACACGGACCCGGCGATTCACCTTCCTTGGTTTTGAATTTTACTGGGAAGCGGATAGCAAGGGGACACCGCGGGTATGGCGGCGGACCAGTCGCAAGAAGCTGCGCAGTAGCATCCGGGCCTGCAAGGACTGGCTGAAGACACACCGGCATCTTCGTCTGCCGATACTGTTGGCGACGATGAAGCGCAAGGTACGGGGGCACTACAATTACTTCCGTGCCATCGGTAACATCAGCTCACTGCGGTGTTTTCACACCGCGGCAATCCGGTTGCTCTACAAGTGGCTGAACCGTCGCAGTGAAAGGCGAAGTTTGACCTGGGAAGGTCTCAGGCGGGTGCTGGAGGCCTACGCGTTTCCGACACCGGTTGAGGCGATGCAGGGGATACGGAATCGGGGGCTTGCGTGAGGGACCGTCCTTCTGCGCGAGTGAGTATGACTGAAGAGCCCGGTGCGGGAAAACCGCACGCCGGGATCTGTGCAGGGGGCGTCGGGTAACCGGCGTTCCTACTGCGACGGCCCCCAATCTTGGCGCCGGCTACCTAAGGAATTATATGCTGAACATTTTCTTTCTGCTTATCGGTATTGCTTTGCTCACCGTTGGTGGTGAGGCGCTAATTCGAGGCTCGCTGGCAGCGGCAAAGCGACTCGGTGTATCGCCGTTGCTAAGCGGTCTCGTAATAGTAGGATTCGGCACCTCGGCCCCTGAGTTGGTGGTCTCAGTCAATGCTGCGGTGGAAGGTCGACCAGACATCGCTATTGGCAACGTTGTTGGTAGCAATATCGGCAATATCTTACTGATACTCGGCATTTGCGCTTTGATTTCGCCATTGGCGGTCAAGCCATTGGCACTGAGGCGAGACGCGGTCACGGTAGTAGCAGCAAGTGTACTGTTTCTCGTTCTGGTTGGAGGAAGTGCGCTAGGGCGCGTAGATGCAGCTATATTCCTTGTCGCTCTGGGCGCTTACCTAGTCTGGGCTTACTGGAGCGAAAGTTTTCACGCTGCGCCCTCGGGTGAACTACATCAAGCTGAAGCAGATGAGCTTTCCACCATTCCGAAGTCGGTGTTATGGACTGTAACAGCGGTGGTTTTTGGCTTGCTGCTTTTAATTGCCGGATCACAGGTTCTTCTGATTGGAGCCATTGGTATTGCAGCGCACTTTGGTGTGCCAGAGGCGGTCATTGGCTTGACGCTGGTGGCCGTGGGTACCTCTCTTCCCGAGCTATCCATATCGGTAATTGCAGCTATTCGGCGACATGCAGACGTGGCTGTCGGAAACATACTTGGCAGCAATATCTTTAACTTGCTGGGGATTCTTGGGGTGTCCGCTCTACTTCAGCCACTTCCGGTTCACGCAAGAATCTTGCAGTTTGATCAATGGGTCATGCTGGGAACATCGTTGCTTTTGCTTGTATTCTTGTACACTGGGCGCCGCCTGAGCCGCAGGGAAGGTGGAGTGCTATTAATTGGATATGGAATTTACGTCTGGTTGAGTTTCACGGTATTCGGTGGCTGAAATAAAATGGCCTAACAAGGCCAAGCACAGCGACGGCTTCTCCGTTGCGACTTCGCCTCCACTACGAAGCCGCGCGTGTTGGCGGCGTTAGGCATCACCGTTATCTAACTACAACCTGTCGACTAAGAGATAGATTGATGCCCAAATTCACAACCGCAGCGATCGGCTCAACAGCCCCGCTTCCTGACGCGTCGGTCGATCCACTCATCGTGGAACGGACAGTCTTTAGCTGTGACAGAACCCACCGTTTCACGCTCTTCCGGTATTGGGGCAATCCAGACGACTACGCCTGCGGCATTAGCATGAATCCATCTGGTGCAGCTGAGGACGTTGGCGATCCAACTGTAGATGGGATGGTTCGTCGAGCTCGAGAGCACTGGAGTGTTGGTGCGTATTACCAACTTAACGTCATGTCCATTCGAGGCACTTACTCGTCAGATTTGGCCAGAACAGCGGTGGTAAACCTTCCGGATAACGATGAATGGATTCGGCAAATAGCGGCCAGAGCACGAATCGTTGTAGTGAGCTGGGGAAATCCTGGTCACAATTCAGGCCGTGGTCCTGAGGTAGAGGCGATCTTGCGCGAAGTGTGTGACCCAACGAAGGTCTATTGCTTTGGTAAGAATAAAAACGGCTCTCCGGTTCACCCTCTCTATCAACGGATTGACGCGCCGTTGATTCCATTCTTTGTGTAGAGGCCATGTGCCCCAAGCTGGCATATCAATGCCTAAATCGGATAGCCGGGGGTTTTTCTCCCCCGGCCTCCACAACACCCCGCATGCGGGCCCGCACGGGGCGTTTCCTCCGGAGTTCAAAGGACCATGCAACCATGGTGACCTTCAACGCTGGTTACCCAACGAATCGCCAAGGCCGTTTCACCCGGTCGGGCGCATTACGACCGTTGAGACACGTGGGTCTCTCTCGTTGCCGGAGGTTCGGGCCTTCAGCGTCGGGGGGATGGCTGACCGTCGTACCTCTCGGTGCCGCCCTGGGCGCGCTCGTCTCGGTGCTGGAGCTGGCGTTACTCGGCTGGTGCGCAGGGTGCGGCATGTTCGTCGCGGGGCTTACCCATATGACGGCACGTCGCTGGCTTCCTCAAAGAGGGAGGTCCGACTGATCGGCCTTGCTCTGGCAAGCCTGGATGGCCTCCACCAGCGGGTCGTCGGCGGCGGGGGGCTGGCCCCAGCCGTTCATGTGGATCAGTTGTTCCAGCGGCAGTCTGGGGCGCCAGCCGGCGGTTTCCAGTTCCGGTTTGTCGTGGAAGTGACTGACGCGACCGATGCAGAGGTAGGCCACGGGCACGATGTCCTCGGGGAGGCTGAGTACCCGTTTGATGTCCTCGGGCCGGAAAATGCTGACCCAGCCCACGCCCAGCCCTTCACTGCGGGCGGCCAGCCACAGGTTCTGCACGGCGCAGACGACACTGTAGAGATCCATGCGATGGTCGTGGGTACGGCCGATCACGACGGGGCCGGCGCGATCCCGGTCGCAGGTGATGCACAGGTTGATGGGGGCATCCATGATGCCTTCCAGTCGCAGGCTGCGGTAGATCTGGCGACGCTCACCCTCGAACATCTCCGCCGCTTCTTCGTTGGCGAGGCTGAAGGCTTCGTGGGCCCGGCGTTTCACCTCCGGATCCTTGACCACCACGAAACTCCATGGTTGCATGAAACCCACCGAGGGGGCGAAGTGGGCGGCGGTGAGGATGCGGGCCAGCATGGCGTCGGGTATCGGGTCGGGGAGGAACTGTCCCCGTACGTCCCGTCGGCACAGGATGTTGCGGTAGATGGCTGTGCGTTCCGTTTCGCTGAAGCGGTGGGTGTCGGGTATCGGTTGATCTTTTTGCATGACAGTCGGTCTTTGATGGGCGAGATGGGCAGTATAGCCCCCCAGACTGGTCGGGGGCCTGCTGGCGGGTGGTTCCGGTCATTTGGGCCGATGCTCCCGCGAAAGTGGATTCTAGGGCTTGAGTCTGTTTCTGGGTTCCCGCTTTCGCGGGAACGACGGGTTCTGAACTGATCTGGGCTTGGAGCTTCCCGCTGGGTTCCCGCTTTTGCGGGGATGGCGTATTCATAAACATCCCTGACTTGACCGTTCAGGTGCATAATTTGTTGGTCAGTGCGAAACCGGCATGGGGATTCTTGTCCCGAGACAGGACTCATGCCCTTGGGAGAAAACGTCATGGATTTTTCGGATCCGGCCGTAGTCGAAACCTGGCAGCCTGTTGATGACCGGGTGATGGGTGGGGTTTCGCGCAGTTGCCTGCGCTATGATCCGGCGGGCTTTGCGGTGTTTGAAGGGGTGATGTCCCTGGAGCAGGGGGGCGGTTTTGCCTCGGTGCGTAGCGATCTGTTTCCGGGATTTGCACCTGGAACCGATGTCCTTGTCCTTGAGGTGTGCGGCGACGGCAAGGCCTACAAGCTGTCGTTGCGGATGGATGAACAGTTCGACGGCATCAGCTATCAGACCGTGTTTCAACCACCGGCGGGTGTCTGGACGCAGGTCCGGCTGCCTGTCCGGGACTTCGTGCCCGGTTATCACGGGCGGCCGGTACCCAATGCATCGCCTCTGGTGCTGGAGCGGGTCTGTCGAATCGGTCTCTTGATCGCCCGGCAGACAGATCCGTCAGGCGGCGCATCGGTGCCCATGGAGGAGGGCGCGGAAGGGGCGGTCGTCGCCATGGGTCGTCCACAGGCAGGATCATTCCGGTTGGCCATCAGGTCGGCCAGGAGCCTGTCAGGCTGATGGGGCTTGCGACACCTCCCGCCCCTGCGGCTGCGATTTCTACTTCCCGGACTGAAGACATATACTTACGGAATGTGGCTGCAAGAGATCCAACAATTCGCCGCCGGGGCCGCCAGGGCGCCGCGTGTGGCGGCAACCATACAGCCCCTGCTGGGCATCCTGCAGCGGGTCACCGGCCTGGAGTCGGTGTTCCTCACCCGAATTTCCATGGGCACTCAGACGGTGCTCTTCGCCCATAATACCGATGAACTGCAGATCGTTGCAGGTATGTCGAGCCCCTGGGAAGACACCCTCTGCAGCCGTGTTCTGGCGGATGAGCGCCTGTTGGTCAACGATGTGGATGATCGTTGGCCGGACTCCCCGGCCAGCACCGCCTTGGGCGTGAAGACCTACCTTACTTTTCCCATCCGTGGTGCCGACGGCGCGGTTCAGGGCACTCTCTGCGGTGCCAGTTGCCGGCCGGTGGAGGTGGCTCCCGAGGCCATGGCCATCGTCGGCATGTTTGCCGAAGTCATCTCCGCACAGCTGCTGCGAGAGATCAATCTTGATACAGCCACCGATCGGGCGGAGCGAGCCGAGGCGCTGGTACACAAGATGGCCATCGCATCAGAGATCGGCAACCTGTGTCTTGAAGCCCGCGACCTTCATCAGACCCTGAAACAGGTGGCCAAACGCTTGGAGGATATTCCGGTTTGGCGGTACATCGTCTGTTTTCGTATGCAGGCGGGCCGCCCTGTGGTTGAAGAGGGTCGGGAGCGGGACGTTCAGGAACAACTTATCAGGGCTGTGTTGGAAGCGTTGGGCGAGTCGGTGCAACACATGCACTCCCGAGACAATCCCCCCTTGCTGGACGAAAACCGGCAAGGGGAGGTGATTCACGAGTTGCGGGGCAAGTTGGGTCTGGGCGTCAGGGGGGGCGTGGGTGTGCTTACTGCGGCGACGCACAGCGACCTGGAAGGCGGCATCCTGATTTTGGCTGATGAATCGGTGGCTCTGGGCGGTGGTGATGGTCAGCTATTGATCGCCCTGTCCAATTATCTTTCCCTGCTGGCCATTCGGCTACGGGACTACGAACAACTCCAGGCTGCCAATCGTGAACTGACCCGTTTTGCGCTGAACGATCCCCTGACGGGCCTGCCCAATCGCCGCTATCTGTTCGAGACGGCCCAGCGCCTGGTGTCGCAGGCCGCCCGACTGGGTGAGTCCGTGGTTGTGTTGTTCATCGACCTGGATGGTTTCAAACAGATCAATGATCGCTATGGGCACCGTAGCGGGGATTATTTTCTGGCACAGTTTGGCCGTCGTCTGAGCGCAGCGCTGCGAGAGGGGGACTTTGCGGCCCGCTATGGAGGCGATGAGTTCGTCGTCCTGGCGGTGACCACGGGATCCGGTGACGGCACGGAACCCCCACTTCAGGCGAGGCAATTTGCCGACCGCATCGGCCTTGCCCTGATGGGGGCATTCGACTTGGAGGGTGCAGGCATCGACTATAAGGGACCCAGTATCGGCGCGGTGGTCTGGGAACCCGATGAGGATGTCGAAGCCTTGCTGCATCGAGCGGACAAGGCCATGTACGCAGAGAAGATCCGGCGTCGCGGACCCGCGCCATTCACCGAATTGGAAATTCGAACTTAGATGGTTCTTTATCCGGAGAGTCGGGAAAGACCGCCAGGTTGCTGCCGTGCGTTTCTGAGGCGGAACACGGCAACGGCGGCGGCCAGCTGTTCCGCCTGATCCTCCAGGGATTCTGCCGCCGCGGCAGCTTCTTCCACCAGGGCGGCGTTCTGCTG
Organism: Ectothiorhodospira lacustris; assembly: GCF_022227845.1. Lineage (GTDB taxonomy): Bacteria > Pseudomonadota > Gammaproteobacteria > Ectothiorhodospirales > Ectothiorhodospiraceae > Ectothiorhodospira > Ectothiorhodospira lacustris. The sequence goes on from NZ_JAJNQN010000009.1 coordinate 15,606, forward strand.
GGTGACGTCATCCATCTGCGACACCGCTTGGTTGATCTGTTCAATGCCCTGGCTTTGTTCATTCGATGCCGCCGCGATTTCTGCGATGATGTCGCTGACACGTTTGATCGCCAGTATGATTTCCTCCATGGATGCGCCGGTTTCATGCACCAGTCGAGTGCCGTTTTCAACGATGCCGATATCTTCCCTGATCAGCGACTGGATCTCCTTTGCAGCGGCTGAAGAGCGCTGTGCCAAGGTGCGGACCTCACTGGCGACAACCGCGAAGCCTCGTCCCTGCTCACCCGCCCGTGCAGCTTCAACGGCAGCATTGAGTGCCAGGATGTTGGTCTGGAAGGCGATGCCGTCGATGACGCTGATGATGCTGGTCATCTTTTCCGAGCTTGCTGTCAGTTCGCGCATGTTTTCAATGGCTTGTCTAACTTTACGTCCTCCTGTTTCCGCCACCGTGTTGGCCTGATTGGCCTGTTGACTGGCCAGACGGGCGTTGTCGGCGTTCTGCCGGACGGTGCTTGTCATCTGCTCCAGGCTGGTGGCGGTTTCTTCCAGGCTGGCGGCCTGTTCCTCGGTCCGCTGCGATAGGTTGGTATTTCCCGTCGAGATCTGGCCGGCGCCCGTGCTGACGCTGAGCACTGATTCGTTGATCTGATGGATGATGTCGGACAGTTTTTCTGCGGTGTTGTTGGCCGATGTTGCCAATATCGCCAGGTCACCGGCATAGCGGCCTTCGACCCGCAGGCTCAGGTCGCCACGGGCCTGGGCGATCATGACCGTCTGGATCTCGTGGACCGCCTCTTCCAGGGCGCTCACGGAGTCGTTGACCATGTGCTTGAGTTTGAGCATCTGTCCGGCGGCTTCGGCCTCGATTCGGTGTCGAAACACCCCGGCCGCCACCTGCTCCATGACGCTGACGATGCCCTGTGTACTGTCATCCAGCGAATGCATCCCGGTCGAGGCATTTTCCAGCATGCGTCGGAACTCGCCCTGCACTCGATTGGGGTCAATGGACACGCTGAATTCCCCGGCCCGCAAGGCTCGCATGACCTTGGCCAGTTCATCCATGGTGAGCTGGATGGTGTCGGCGCTTGCATTAAAGCCTTTCTTGAGGCTGTCCAGGTCGCCAGCATAATGACCTGTGATTCGCGACCCGAAGTCACCGGTCGCCAGGGCGTGAACTGCCGTGTTGACTTCTTCAAGGGCGTGTCGCTGGGATTCGAGCAGGGCGTTGAAGGCGGTGATCACGGCGCCGATCTCATCCTTCCCGTGGTAGATGATCCGGTCATTGAAATTACCCGTGCCGCGTACCCGTTCCACGGAGTCCACCAGCAGTTTCAGCGGTCCGGTGATGCCCCGTGTGATCAGGATGCCCAGCAGGGTGGCGAGCAGTACGCCGACAATCACGGCCGCCAGGCTGATGCCTTCCAGCCACCGGGCCTGGGAGAGGCCCTTATCCACCTCCGATGCCGCTGCTCCCATGTTGAGTTGCACCAACTGGTCCAGTGCTTGAAATGCGGTTTCCTGATGGCGCAGGGTGTCCCCCATGGTGAGCGCGGCAATCTGGCGCCAGTGGGTCGTGAAGTCTCCCTGAGGGTCTGTGCGTCGCATCTCATCCAGTTCTTGGTGCAGGCTGAGGATGGTATTGTTGGCCTGCAGCCAGTTGGGCAGGGTGGTCTGAAAAGCCTCCCAGGCCGCTGCCTCGTCGGCGCTCTTGGGCAGTGCGTTATAGCGGTCGACCGCTTGACGGTATTCGGTGCGGGCATTGTCGATGGTCTGGTACTGTACGGCCCGCACCGCCTGCGTGGCGGTCTGATCCATGAGGGTGCGAAAACTGCTCACCACCTCGCCAAGCGCCACTTGCATCTCCAGTACCGTCTGCACCGCAGGAAGTCGCAAGGCCCCCAACTCGTTGATGGCGGACTCACTCTTGACCGCCCCCCAGTAGCCCAGGCCTCCCAGCGCAAGGGTGATGAGAGCAACGGTCGCGAAACCGGCGGAGATTTTTGCTTTGATCGACATCAAGGGCCGTCCTGGTAACAATCCGGGAAATCTGCACTACAGGCCAGAAATAATAGGCTTCAACGCCGTAGGATGCTCGCCCGCGGCAATCGCTCTTGATAAACCTCAATATGAAGCCGCAGGCTCAGGCTTCCTGCCAGCATATGGTTTTACCATGGAGTGCCGGAGCGACAGCGCAATCCCAACCTGCACTTGCTCAGTGACGGGGGTGAGCGCGCTGCCGGCAGCGTGCTGCACCGGAACCGGTCCGGCCATTGCTTCGCTACCGGGCGCATCAATTTGTCCCGCGACACGGGTCATTGAGGCACGACCTCCGACTCGACCACCAGGTCCAGCACGTAGATCGGCCCGTGCGGCATCTCTGAACCGTCAGCGGGTTCAAAGCGCTTGACACGCAACACGTTGCGGATGCCGGGTTCGTGCTGAAAACCCTCGATGTCTGCGGTGAAGGCCTGCCATTCGGAGGGTGTACCAGCCCGCAGTCCCCGCTCATCGAAGGTTTGCTCTCGCACCTGCAGGCACAGGCCGTCGCCTCGCATCGATGCCTCGCACGCCACCGCTTGCGGGGCAACCTCGAGAAAGACAGTCGTCGGGGCGCCGAACCGAGCCTCCGGGGTGAGTTCTCCCGTTAGCACCAGCGCATCGCCAGCCGGCGTGAGCAGAATCAGCCTGGGTTGCACGCCGCGAACCACGACCGTCTCCAGCGGCTCTGCCATCAGCGCCGAAAGTGTCGCATCGGCTTCCATCAAGGGCGTTGCACAGGCCATCAGCGTGCCCATCGTACCCGTCACTTCGAGCATGCCGTCGGCATCGGTCGCGAAGGCACCGCGAAATCCGTTGCAGCCGCCTTGCACGTGCAGATGCGATCCGGCGAAGTTGAACGCAAATGATCGTTCTGCCTCGACGAGCAGGGTGTCGATGCGCTGATTGGCAGCGTCGGTCGCATGGGCGAGTGTCCAGCGATGGTCCTCAAGAATGTCGCCTAGATTCTGCCGGGTACTGCGCCATTCCGGCCGCGACTGCGCGAGGGTCGCCTCGGCCCTGTCCCAAGCCGGCTGCGTCTGCCCGGTTTCGAGCAGCAGGAGACGACCCTCGCCTACGGCGTAGCGCTGTCCGGCTCCTTCGGCATCGAGCACAATGGTGTTGCCGTCAGGTTTCCATTCGAATTGTCCTCGTGCGGACGATGGCTCTGCGGCACGGACAAGTCGCCTTGTAACGATCTCAAAGCGGCCATCTGGTTCGAGTGTCAGTTGAGTGTGGATGCCGGCGCAGTCTGCGCAGGCCAGAAGGCCCTCGTACATTCCCGCCCAATCCAGCGCAACGCGGCTCGTGTGCATATCGATGACCGGGGCGGGGTCCTGCTCCGGGGACGGCGCTGCAGGAAGACTGGTGGTCTTGTCGGGTTGGCAACCCGCAACGGTGATCGCGAACAGGGCAAGCAGAAGGTATCGCATTGTCGTCAGACTCCTCTAAACAGTGTGGGGCCTGCAAAGAGCGCCGCCCCGATAAGAATGGTCAGCACCAGCAGCGACACACCCGCAGTGGGCCAGTCGCACAGGCGCCGTTCCACCCGCTCGATCAGGTTTACGGTGACGCGGCCGGCGCGTGCGGTTCCGCTCCCCAACACCACGATATCACCCTCCGGCACGCGCGGCAGGACCCCACCGAAACGGCGCAGGGCGAGTACGAGGATGATACCCAGCATCACCGGCCAGGCGGCGACCCAGAGCGCCTTTAAGGTGAGACTCTGCGCAACGGTAACGCCCACAAGTGTGGTGGCCAACGCCCAGGGCAGGGCCACGGCCAGGAAGGCCATCAGTAGCCAGGGTACCAGCAGACCAGCCTTGGCCCTGGCAGTCGGGGACTCGGCGCGGGTGTCGGCGAGCCGGAACAGGAAATGCAGCATCAACAGGGTACTGCCTGCCGCCGCCACGGTGACGAGGATCACAACGAGCCCGTCCCCCAGCGGCGTCTTGGCGGCGAGTTTGGCCAGGGCGCCCCCCGTGAGCGGCAAACCGCCCAACGCGAGCGCCAATAACCCCGCGGGAAGCATCAGCGTCCAGGTGCGCCGCCCCCCCGAATGGGCGGCGACGCCGATGGCAAGGAACAGCGCCCCTTTCACCAGCACGTGGTGCGCGGCGAGGAAGGCGGCCGCCATGGCGGCCGTGGCATTGCCCGTCGCTAGACCCATGCCGAGAACCGCCGCCACGCCGCCCATCTGGCTTACGCTGGAGTAGGCCAGCACGGTCTTCGGGTTCTGCTGGGTGATGCCCACGAGCACGGCGTAGAAGGCGGTCAGCAGCCCGATCACGGTCAGCGCCGTGCCCCAGCCGCTCAGGCCCGGGTCGAGAGGCAGGAACAGAATCAACCCGATCACGCCCGCCTTGATGATCGCGCCGCTCAGAACCGCCGAGGCCGGCATCGGGGCGGCTGGGTGTGCGATCGGTAGCCAGACGTGCAGAGGCAGCAGGCCTGCCTTCAAACCAAAGCCCGTGATCAGCAGCGCGACGATGTAATGCCGGGCGGGGTTTTCGGGCAGTGCCGCGACGACGTCCTGGATGGCAATGCTGTAACCCGGCGCATATGCGGCGAGCAGCGCGAAGGCGAGCAACAGGCAAACCTCCCCGAAGACCGCGAGGCCGATGTAGAGCACGCCGGCCCGGCGTGCCGCGCGGGTATCGTCGTGCGCGACCAGGCCCCAGGCAGCCAGGCTCACGAGGGCAAAGGCGATGTAGAAGGTCAGCAGATCGCCCGCAACGAATACCCCAAGGCTGCCGCCCAGCGTCAGCAGCCACCACTGGGCAAAACGCCCGGCATTCGGATCCCGGCTCATGTAGCTTCGCGCATAGATCCCCGCGATCATCCAGAGCAGCGAGGCGGCGCCGAGCAGCACGGCTGCAACGGGATCAAGCGAAAAGGTCAGATTGAGGCGAGAATCGTCCAGCACCAGCGGTGCGGCGTCGTGGGCCAGCAGGGCTGCGGCCAGGCCGGGCAGCGGAGCCAGTCCGAGCAGCGCCAGCATGCGGGTGCGAACCCGCGGGGACAGGCAGGCCGCCAGCATCGCAAGCGGGACGGCCCAGGTGGCGATGAGCAGCGGGCCCTTCACAGGCCGCGCCCGATGTGGACGATAGACAGGGAGGCCAGCGGCACCAGACCGACGCCGATCGAGAGTAGCGCGAGGCCGAGCACCAGCCGTTCCCCGCGCCGGTCCAGCGGGGAGCGCAGGCCCGGCGGCTCGTCCGACTGGGCCAGGGCACGGGAAAGCACGCGGAACAGGTAACCGCCGGTCAGCAGTCCTCCCGACACGATGACCAGGACCCACCACCACTGCGCGCCCTCAATGGCGGCCCGCAACAACAACCACTTGGCCACGAAGCCGCCGCTTGGGGGCAGGCCCATGAGCGTGAAGCCGGCCAGCCCGAAGGCGAACACGGTTGTGGGCATTACGCGCCCGATGCTCCCCATATCCAGAATGCGGTCGTGTCCGATCGCCTTCGTGATCAGACCCGCCGCCAGACACATCGAGGCCTTGGCCAGCGCATGCGATACGGCTTGCAGTATCCCGCCCGTCCAGGCCGCGGTACCGAGTTGGGTGGCACTTGCCAGCGGGAAGGCCAGAAACAGGTAGCCCACCTGCGCCACCGTTGAATAGGCGATCAGCATCTTCAGTCGCGCCTGCCGCAGTGCAAGCGCACTTCCCACCAGGATCGCAGCCGCCCCCAGGGCCGCGAGCAGTTGGGCCGCCATCGGCGTCGCCACGCCGGGTAGCGCATCCACCCACACTCGGATGATGAGTACGAAGGAGCCCTTCACCACCAGCCCCGAGATCAACGCGCTGGCGGCTGCCGGGGCACCGGCATGGGCGGCGGGCAGCCAGATGTGTAGCGGGAACAGGGCGGTCTTCGTGAGCAGCCCCACGGTCATCAATGCGGCTGCCAACTGGGTCGCGGGTTCGACACGGACGCGCTCGGCGAGCAGGGCGATATCGAGCGTGCCGTAGGACCCGTAGAGCAGCGCCACGCCCAGCAGGAACAGGGCGGAGCCCAGCAGCGAGAAGAGGAGATAACGCAGGGCGGCGGTTAGGGCCTCCGCGCGTCCGCTCAGACTGACCAGCGGGACGGCACCGAGGGTGAGCAGTTCCAGTGCCACGAACAGGGTGAACAAGTCCGAAGCAAGAAAGACCGCGTTGAGTCCGGCCCAGACCGTCAGCAACAGAGTCCAGAACACCAGCGGTGCCCGGGTCTCAGGCATTCCACGTGGCACGCCGAAATCGGAACGGGCATAGAGTCCGGCCGCGCCGATCACGACCGCGGTGGTGGCCAGCATCACGATGGAGAGCCCGTCGGCACGTAGCAGCACACCCAGGGGAGGCGCCCACCCGCCCAGCACATATTCCAGTGCATCGCCGCGGCGAATCACGGTGGTGGCAATGGCGATGGCGACGCCGAGCCCGAGCGCAAGCAGCACGAGCCCGATCCGTTCCGCCTGCCGCCCCCCCAGTACCAGCAACAGCGGGATGCCGAGCACCGGCCCGAAGATCGCAAGGACCAGCAGTAAACCCTCGGGTGCCGCCATCACGGGACTCATGAATCACCGCCCTGGCCGTCGCTGGAGGCGGGCGGCTCGGGCCGCAGTGTCACCCGACCGGTCTCAGCGAACAGCCGGAGCATGATCGCCACGGCGAGCGCGGTGCCCGCAAGGGCCATCATGATCGCGGTGATCACGAAGGCCTGGGGCACCGGATCCGCGGGGAACCAGGCTGCCGCACCCCGGCGGGCGACCACGTCGAACACGAGGAACAGGCCACCACCCATAACGTTGAATGCAAGGATCTTGCGCAGCGGATGGGGCTGCACCAGAAGCCCGTAGAGACCCAGGCCCACCAGCGCGGCGCCGAGCAACCCATACAGAGAGGTGATGGTCAGTGTCACCGTTCGCCCCGCTTCGCGTCTTGCGCTGTAGGCATGCCGGCCAGGGGCGGGGAGGGCGGTCGCGTGGGCGGCCCCTCCAGCAGCATGGCGAGCGTCACCGCCACCGTCAGCGTCATGGCCGAGTTGATCACGATGATGACCGGCCTTTCCCAGCCGGATGGGTAGGCGAGGAAGCCTTCGGCGAGTGCAAAGCCTGCGAACCCGGCAGTCAGAAACACGACCGGGCCCGACACCAGGGCAAGCCGCAGGGACAGGCGGCCGATCGCAGGTGCATCCACGAGGCCGGCCATGCGTGCGAGGATCCACATCGCCGCGAGGATCGCGCCGCCCTGGAAGGCGCCGCCCGGCTCATTGATGTCGTTCCACAGCAGGTAGATGCCGACCCCCACTGCGATCGGTGGCAGTAACCGGGCAAGAAATGTGAGTGCCTCGTTGTCCTGCCTTACGGGTGTCGGCCCGGGGCGTCCGCCCCACAGGGAATCCGGGGCCATGGACCAGACGGCCACCACCGCAATGAGCAGCACGACGTTCACCAGCAGCGTGTCGATTGCCCGGTAGGCCATTAGTACCGCGGTGACCGGGTTGCCCACGCCCGTGGCGTGCAGGTTGTTGGCCGCGGCAGCCGGCGCCAGCGTGGGCGCAGGATCGGCCGGCATCAGCACCACGAGCGCGATCGCCGCCGAAACCGCGATGCAAAGCACGGCGATCAGCCCACGCAGGGCCGGGCCGGGGCGTTCCAGGATCGCGGCCCGCTCGCCGGCACGCATGCGCGTGGCGGCAGAGAGCAGCAGCACGCCGGTCATTGCGCCCACCGTTGCTGCGGTCAAGGCCACATCCACTGTGCCCAGGCGCACCCAGACCAAGCCCAGCAGCAGCCCGTAGGCGATAAAGCCCAGGGCTGCCGCAAAAGTGGCCTGCGCCACATGCGCCCGGATGGCGGCGGCCATGATCAACACGACCAATCCGAACTCGATGGGCCCTGGACCGCTCATACGCCGCCGGACCTCTGCCGCGCGAAACGTGCCGGCAGCTGGGCCACCGTGGCGCCCGCCAGTTGCACCAGGGACCAGATCACAGGCTTCTGTTGTACGGATAGACCGCGAAGCATGTGAATCTCCCCTGCGTTATTGACTCAACATCCCGGTGCGATAGGGGCTAATCACCATGCCGGCCTGTAGCCGGCCGACACCCGCGGAGACGATCCTCTGGCCACCGTGCAGCCCCTCCAGTACGACCACCGTGCCGTGGCTGGCCTCGCCCAGGGTCACCGGCTGGCGCTCGATCGCGTAGGTCTCCGGGTCGACCACCCAGACGAAAGCATCACCCGCCTCGGTTTCGCCCACCGCGCTCAGGGGAACACGTAATACGGGCCGGAGGTAGACGTTGGGGCGCGCGTAGACGGTCGCGGTCATACCGGGCAGCAGATTGATGTCCTCGGGCCGGTCGATCGCCAGGGTCACCCGGAAGCTCTGGGTGACGGCGTCTGCTCGGGTGGCGATCTCGCTGACCCGGGCGGGAAACGCCCGGTCTGGGGCCGCGGTGAAGACGGCCTCGGCGACAGGCCTATCGCGCGGCAGTTCGCTCAAACGTCCCAACACCCGTTCGGGGAGATCGACGACCACCTCCAGCGCATCGGACGCCTCCAGCAGCAGCACCGGCTGGTCGGCCCGAACCCTCTGGTGGTTTTCGATCAGTGTGGCGGCGACGATGCCGTCGAAGGGGGCTGTGAGCGTTGCGTCCTCGAGGATCTTGCGCGCCTGCGCGGTGCGCAGCGTCGCGATCTCGAACTCCGCCCGCTTCCGGTCCACTTCTGCCGGGGTCACCGGCGATACGGGCGACTCGGCCAGTCTCGAAAAGCGCAGGAAATCCGCTTTGGCAAGCGCCAGCCGGGCCTCCTCCAGGGCGACGCGATTTTTCAGGTCGCGCGGATCGAGCTGGGCCAGCAGTTCGCCGGTTGCGACCCGTTGCCCGGCGACCACCGGCCGTTCGCTCAGCAGCCCGGACACGGGAAAGGCCAGTTCCGAACGTCGGGTCGCCTGTACTCGCCCCGGCAGTTCCAGGATTTCCGCGTCAACCCCCACCACAAGTGTCTGCACCAGCGGTGCTCGCCCGGTCTCATCCAGGATGGTACGGGCGGCGGTCTGCGCCTGGGCCGTACCGACGTGCAGCAGTACCAACACCAGCAGGATCATTCTCATGTTTCCCTCCTCAGGACGCCGGCACTGCGGGACTGGGGTCCGCGGACTCGTCCTCGGCGCGCGATGGCACCCGGTACAGGGTCGCGTACAGTACCGGCACCACGACCAGCGTGAGTACCGTGGCAAAGCTGAGGCCGCCGATGATCGTCACCGCCATACCGACAAAGAAGGGATCCTGGAACAGGGGCAGCATGCCCAGCACCGTGGTGCCCGCGGCCATCACCACCGGTCGGATGCGGCTGACGCCGGCGTTGAGCACCGCATCCAGGGGGATCCTTCCTTCGCGCAGTTCCAGATTGATCTCGTCCATCAGCACGATGGCGTTCTTGATCAACATGCCGGACAGTGCGAGGAAGCCCAGCAGCGCCATGAAGCCGAACGGCTCGTTGGCCAGGAGAAGCCCTACGGTGACACCGATCACGGCGAGTGGCACGGTGAGCATGATCGCCAGCGGCTGGCGCAGGTTGTTGAACAGCAGCACCAGGATCAGGACCATCAGCAGCAGCGGCACCGGGATGCCGGCAGCGATGTAGCTCTGGGCACGGGCCGAGTCCTCGAACTCGCCGCCCCACTCCAGGCGGTAGTCTGGCGGGAGTTCCAGCGCGTCGATCTTGGGCTTGACCGCCGCCAGCAGGGTACTGGCCAGCTCGCCCGGAAAGGCATCGGCCCGCACTTCGATGGTGCGCACGCGATCGCGCCGCATGATGATCGGGTTGTCCCACGCCACCTCGAAACCGCTGACGACCTGCCGCAGTGGGATCGCCTGCTCGGCCACCGGGCTCCAGATCTGCACATCGCCGAGGCTGGCGACGTCTTGACGTTCGTCCTCCGGGGCCCGGGAGATGATGGGAATCAGGTCGTCGCCCTCACGATAGAAACCCACAGTGGTACCCTCGGTCGCGCGGTGCAGGGCGCGCGCCAGCTGCGGTCGGTCGATGCCCGTGCGCCGTGCCTGCGCCTCGGAGAACTGCGGCGCGAGTACCATCGTCTGCTGACGCCAGTCCGTGGTCGCGATCTGTGCCAGTCCGGAGTCGACGATGATCTGCTCGGCCTGAGCCGCCAGGTCGCGCAAGACCTGCGGATCCGGGCCGCTGAACCGCGCGCGGACCTTGAACGTACCGCCGGGCCCCAGCTGGAACAGATTCACGACCGGCTCGCCGTTCGGCAGATTGTCCCGGATGAAGTCGTAGACATCGAGTGTGAGGTCATCGATCCTGCGCCGGTCATCCACCTCGACAATCAGCTGGCCGTAGCTGCGGTTGGGGTCCTCCGGCGTGTAGGTCAACTGGAAGCGCTGCGCGCCGCTGCCCACGAAGCTGGAGACGGCGACCACCTCTTCCCGGGACAGCAGGTAGTCCTCGATGACCTTCATGTCCCCTGAGGTGGCGTGGATGTCGGCTCCCTGCGGCAGGTAGTAATTGACCATGAATTGGGGCTGGGTCGATGGCGGGAAGAACCCTTCTCGAAGCATGCCAAAGCCAATGATCGCCAGGACGAGGAGACCAACCGTCGCCGCCAGGGTCAGGTAACGGACCCGGATGCAGAGCATCACGAAGTTGCGATAGGTTCGGTAGAACCGGCTCTCGCCTCCGGAGGACACCTTTTCCGGTTTCAGGAACATGTGGCAGAGCAGCGGGGTGAGGGTCAGCGCCGTGATCCAGCTCAGCAGCAGCGAAACCAGCATCACCACGAACAGGGAGCGGGTGTACTCGCCGGTGTTGTCGGCGGAGAAACCGATCGGGACGAAGGCCAGCACCGCGATGCCGGTGGCACCGAGCAGGGGCATGGCCGTCTGCGCGATGATTTCCTTTGCAGCCTTGATCCGGTCCATGCCCCGGGTAATACGCACCAGGATTCCGTCCGTGACGACGATGGCGTTGTCCACCAGCATGCCCAGCGCGATGATCAGCGCACCCAGGGAGATGCGTTGCAGGGTGATGTCCAGCGCGTACATCACGACCAGCGTGCCGAGGATGGTCACCAGGAGCACCACGCCGATGATGAGGCCGGAGCGCAGCCCCATGAACACCAGCAACACGACGATGACGATGGCCACGGCCTGGGCGAGGCTGACGATGAAGTTGTTGATCGCCTCGGTCACCGCGCGGGCCTGGAAGGCGATCACGCCGATCTCCATGCCGACGGGGGTCAGCGGCGCAAGCTCCGCGAGCCGCTGTTCCACCAGTTCACCCATCACCACCACGTTCCCGCCCGAGACGGTGGAGATTCCCAGTCCGATCGCCGGCTTGCCGTTGAAGCGCATCAGGCTCGTGGGCGGATCCCGATAGCCGCGGGTCACCGTCGCCAGGTCGCGTACCCGGATCAGCCGCCCCTGGCCGGTTGGGTCCGGAATCAGTACATTGGAGATGGCCTCCACGGAATCGAATTCGCCGGTGGGCCGCACCGCGATCCGACTGCCTCCGACGCCGACCCGTCCGGCGTCGGTCACCGTATTCTGTTCGCCGATGGTCCGGTACACGAGTTCCAGCGGGATGCCTAGTTGGGCCATCCGGGTGCGTGAGACCTCAAGGAAGATGTGCTCGGGCTGAACGCCGTTGAGCGCGACGCTCGCAACACCGGGGACTTGCAGCAGCTCGCGGCGCAGCAGGTCGGCGTAATCCTTCAGCGCCGAGTAGGTGTAGCCTTCCCCGGTGATGGCCAGGTACACGCCAAAGACATCCCCGAAGTTGTCGTTCACGATGGAGGGGAGTACCCCGGGCGGCAGGCGGGACTGAGCGTCGCCGACCTTGCGTCGGAGTTCGTCCCAGATCTGCGGCATCTCCGCGGCCGTATAGGCCTGCTGGATCTCCGGGGTGATGATGGACAGCCCGTCCGTGGACTGGGAGGTGATGCGCCACAGCTGTGGCATCTGCTGGATCGCGGTTTCCAGCACGTCCGTCACCTCGCGCTGGACCTCCTCGGCGCTGGCCCCCGGATACAGGGTCACGACCTTGGCCACCTTGATCGTGAACTCGGGATCCTCCAGCCGCCCCATGTTCTCGTAGGCGAAGATGCCGCCGCCGATGATCAGGAAGGTGATGAAGAGGACGATGACCTTCTTGTGGATCGACAGCTCGGCGATGTTCATCTCAGTCCCTCATCCGCACTTGCTCGCCGTCGGCGAGATAGGCGGCACCCGCGGTGACGACCCGGTCACCCTCCGACAGGCCCTCCAGTACCTGCACCGTACGGCCGCTCAGGCCCCCGATCCGCACGGACCTTCGCTGCACCGTGGACTGCTCAGGGTCCAGCAGCCAGACGAAGGCACTGCGATCGGATGTGGCCTGCAGCGCCTCCACCGGGAGAAAGTACATGGAACGGATCCCTACCACCGCGTCATGGGGCACGAAGCTCGCACTCATGCCGGGGAGGATGTTGGCCCCCTCCGGCGGGGGCAGACTGAGGACCACACGGTAGGTGTTGGTGCGGGGGTCGGCGCGCGTCTCCAACTCCTTCACCGAGACCGGGAACCGTCGCCCCGGCAGCACGTCGAAGCTGACCGTGCCGACCTCCGTGCCGAGCAGGGACCGGCCGGCGGGCAGCCGCACCACGTCGAGTTCCGGTAGCTGGATTCGAACCTCGAGTCGACTGATGTCTTCGAGTAGCAGCACGGGCTCGCCGGCCTGCACGGTCTGGAAATTTTCGACGAGGCGGCGGGCAACGCGGCCCGGGAACGGGGCCAGGAGTTCGGTATCCTCCAGGCGCTTTTGCGCCAGCGCCAGCTCGGCATCGGCTACCTGGAAGCGCGCACGGGACTGGTCCCGCTCCGCCGCCGTCACCACCCCGGCTGCAAAGGCCCTCTCGATGCGGTCGAACCGGGACCGGGCCTCGTTCCGATCCGCCCGACGCCCGTCGCGCTCGTTCACGAAATCGCGGGGATCGATCCGGGCCAGCAGTGTTCCCGCCTCCACGAACTGCCCCTCCTGGATGGGGAGGTCGACCAGCGGCCCGGAGACGATGAAGGCGAGTTCGGCACGCTGATCGGCGCGCACCTCACCGGGAAACTGTCGGCGTGCCGGCAGTTCGGCAGGCCCCAGCAGTACCGAATCCACTAATCGCGGAGACAGACCCGTCACATCCTCGGGTCGACCTCCGCAGGCGGCAAGCAAGACCAGTGCCGCGAGCGCTGGAACCAGAGCCCATCTGCCCCGCCGGGAGGTGCCCGGGACCTGGCCATGGGCCGGAGTGAATCCGACGATTCGCCACCATACCGAACGCAAGCGCACAGCACACTCCTTCGGCCCACCGAGCGGTTTTTCCCTTTCCGGAATGTCGCACAACCGGTGCCGCAATGGTAGCCACCTGATCCACAAAATTGCCCGTTCTGCGCCACGGTTATACAGCGGTAAAACACCAGGGATCTGACCACCTTTATCCCGGTACGATCGCCCTTCGAAAGGGTTTTTCCGCCCCTGGGCAGGGATCGCTCAGCAATGCATCCGGGACATGAACCACAGGTGAGTGTCGACCCGGTCCAGTTTTATGTGTTCGACGCTAGACATGGCCCCCATGTTGCGGTATTAGCCGGAACATGGGGGCCAAGGGAGACTTCGGATGAATAAGGCCGGGAAGGATGTAAGGACAGTGGATCTCGCCTTGCAGGGAGGCGGCGCTCACGGCGCACTGACCTGGGGGGTGCTGGACCGGCTCTTGGCGGATGAGCGAATCGAGATCGCCGCCATCAGCGGCACCAGCGCGGGCGCCATGAACGCGGTGGTCATGGCCGATGGCCTGGATCAGGGGGGGCGCGAGGGCGCGCGGGAGGCCCTTGCCGGGTTCTGGAAGGCGGTCAGCGACGCGGCACGATTCTCTCCGATACAGCGGTCCGCCTGGGACCGGATGACCAACCGCTATAGCCTGGATCACTCGCCCGGTTACCTGTTCTTCGAGCAGCTCACCCGGCAGTTCTCGCCCTACGAACTGAATCCTCTGAACATTAATCCACTGCGCGAACTCGTCGCTTCACAGGTGGATTTCGAACGGGTCAACCACTGCAAGGCCCTCAAGGTCTTCGTGACCGCCACCAATGTGCGCACCGGGCGCGGCCGCACCTTCACCCAGCCGAATCTCACGGTCGATGCGGTGATGGCATCCGCCTGCTTGCCCTTCATGTACCAGGCCGTGGAGATCGACGGTGAGGCTTATTGGGACGGTGGCTATATCGGGAATCCCGCGCTCTATCCGCTGGTCGAGGATCGCGCCACACGCGATCTGATCGTGGTTCAGATCAATCCACTGGTAAGAGAGGAACTGCCGCGCACCGGTCGCGAGATCATCAACCGGCTCAACGAGATTACCTTCAACGCCAGCCTGATCAAGGAACTGCGCTCCATCGAGCTCCTGCACCAGTTGATAGAGGTGGAGCGACTCGAATCCGAGCGTTACCGCGACATCTACCTGCATCTGATCCATGCCCACGAAGAGCTCAAGAATCTGGATGCCTCAAGCAAGATGAACGCTGAATGGGACTACCTGACGCACCTCAAGGAACGCGGCCAGGCTTGGGCCGAGGGCTTCCTCAAGCGCCATTTCGATGATCTGGGCAAGCGTTCCACCTTCGATCTGAAGGGCCTTTTTACCGACAGCTTTGCGCCACCTAGCCTCGACGCATCTGCGTCATCCGACCAGCCAACGGAGCCGAAGCCATGATGGGGATCCTGGTTATCGTCATCGCACTGGGCCTGCTGATGTACCTGGCCTACCGGGGCGTCAGCCTCCTGATCCTCGCGCCGGCGCTGGCCACCTTCGCAGTGGTGGCAACGATGGACGGCCCGGTGCTGGCGAGTTACACACAGATTTTCATGGGTTCGGCCGGTGGCTTCATCACACTGTATTTCCCCGTATTTCTCCTCGGCGCCGTGTTCGGCAAGTTGATGGAGGACTCGGGCTGCGCCCGGGTCCTCGCCGACGCCATCATCGCCAAGCTGGGCAGCGGCCAGGCGATCCTGGCCGTGGTCCTGTCCTGCGCCGTCATGACCTACGGCGGGGTGTCCTTGTTCGTGGTGGCCTTTGCGGTTTACCCGATTGCGGCGGCCCTGTTCCGGCAGGCCGACATCCCCAAACGGTTGATTCCCGCAACCATCGCTTTGGGTGCCTTCACCTTCACCATGACTGCGCTGCCGGGTACGCCCGCCATCCAGAATGCCATCCCGATGCCTTTCTTCGGCACCTCTCCCTTCGCGGCCCCGGGGCTGGGCATCATCACGGCGCTGGTGATGTTCGTCCTCGGCATGTCCTGGCTCAAGTACCGCGCGCACAAGCTGGCCTCGGAAGGCTACGGCAACCACCCGGATGCGGAATTCGTCCCGAACAAGGACTTGCGGGAACGCTCGGCGGGTGAGGGTTTCGACCTGATGGAGCTCCCGGTGGCGGACCCCCCGGTGAGCCGGCCACCGGTATTCGTCGCCGTCCTGCCGCTGGTGCTGGTGATTGCGATCAACCTGTTGTTCACTTTCGTGATCATCCCGAACATGGATACGGACTTCCTGGCCCTGCCGCTGTACGGTGAGACCAGCATTGAGGAGGTGCGTGGGATCTGGTCGGTGGTTGCGGCCCTGGTGCTGTCCCTGCTGGTGGTGATCGCCATGAACTGGAAGCGGTTGCCCAAGCTCACGCAGTCCGTCGACAACGGTGCCAACGCCTCACTGCTGCCGATCTTCAATACCGCAAGCCTGGTGGGTTTTGGTGCCGTGATCGCCTCGCTGGGCGCCTTCGTGCTGATTCGTGATGCGGTGGTTGGTCTCGGGGGCGACAATCCGCTGATCTCGCTTGCGATTGCGGTGAACGTGCTGGCGGGAATGACCGGGTCGGCCTCGGGGGGGATGAGTATCGCGCTGTCGACCCTCGGCGATACCTATCTGGAGATGGCTTACGCCCAGGGGATCAACCCGGAGTTGCTGCATCGTGTCACGGCAGTGGCCACCGGCGGACTGGATACGCTGCCGCACAACGGCGCGGTCATCACCCTGCTCGCAATCACCGGGCTCACGCACCGGCAGGCCTATTTCGATCTGGCGATGGCCGCGATGGTGGCGCCCTTCCTCTCGCTGATTGTGCTGATTACGTTGGGGACGCTGTTCGGGAGTTTCTGATCAATCAAACAGTGCGTGTAGGCGTTCCAGCTCGGATTGGGTCCAGCCCTCGGGCTCGGTCAGCGCCAGCCAGGCGTGGATGTAGTCACTCGGGGCGTACTCGTGCCCGAATCCCTTGGGTGCGGTGCCCACCATCATGTCGGCGGCCAGTTGCAGCATGGTGACGATGGGAAACCAGCGCAGATCGGGGGAGACGTCGGGACCGCGTGGCTCGCGCATCCACTCCGGTTCCTTCCAGGCGGACCCGGGGCTGAAGAAGGTGATCGGATCGCTGGCATACTGCAGAAAGGCGATTCGGAACGTTCCCCATTCTTCCTTGCCGTGATCGAGCCTGTGTTCCTGATTCATGAACCGCACGACTGACCCGCCTCGGAACTCGGGCAGCCAGGCCGGGGAGCCTGGATCACGTTCTGCGGTCGCCCTGCGCCAGGTCTCGTTGCGAAACGGCGGTCCGCTCCATAGCGCGCCGTGGAAGGGATCATCAATGATGTCGAAGAGGTCGAAGGAGAGATCGGAGTTGAGCGAACCCAGGCTCAGGCCACGCAGAAAGAGCCGAGGCCGCGATTCCGGCGGCAAGGTGCGCCAGTGGTCATAGATCTTCGTGAACAGGGCACGTGCATTTTCCGCACCGTAGCCCTGGTCGGTCAGCAAGGTGAGCGGGCTGTTCAGGTAGGAGTACTGCGCCACGACCGTGGCGATATCGCCACGGTGCAGGTACTCCACCGTGTTCTGTGACGAGGGATCCACCCAGCCCGTGCCGGTGGGTGTCACCAGTAACAGTATGGAGCGCTCGAAGCCACCCGCACGCTTGAGTTCTTCCAGCGCCAGACGGGCCCGTTGCTCCGGCGTATCCGCTGAGTTGAGACCCACGTACACCCGAATCGGGGGCGGTACCGGTGTGGCGAAGAAGTCGCTGAGATCCTCGGCGGTGGGGCCGCCGGCAACAAAACTGCGCCCCTGACGGCCCAGATCCTTCCAGTCGATCAGCGACTCCTCACTGCCCGTCTGCCAGGCGTGTACGGGGTGCGGCAGGTCGGTGTCGATCAGTGCATCAAGCTGCTGGAAGGAGCGATCCAAGACCCGCAGCGCTGAATTCACCAGTACGCCGTTGATCACGGTCCAGAACAGCAACACGGCGGCAGTGATGCTGATGATCTGGGATATGCGGTGCGGGACGTGCCGGTGCAGCCTGGTGGCCAGGGTGCGAAAGACCCACTGAAACAGACGAGCCAAACCCAGTATCAGCACGAACACCCCTGCAGCGATGACGCCCGACAGCACCGGCTGAACACCCGCGAGCTTTTCGATTCCCATCAGCGCGCGGATGGAGTTCTGCCACTCCGCTGCCTGCCAAACGAAGCTGAACGTGATCAGCACGCAGAGCAGGCCGGCAACGACCTGGAGGATTCGGACCGTCCGCTTGCTCGGGGTGGGCAATTCCAGGTACTTCCAGAGCCATACACCAGCGACACCCAGACCATAACCCGCCGCAAACGAAACCCCCGAGATCACGCCCTGGATCAGGAACGGGCGCGGCAACAGGGAGGGTGTCAGCGAAAAGGCAAAGAACACGGCTCCGACGAGTAGACCCACGATGCTGAGATACATTTGCGGTCTCGCTGGATGGCAGGGAAGGGGGCATGCCTCTGTAGCGATAGTATGCCGCCGGACCGCAAGCAAGCCAATTTCGGTTCCAGAGGGCACGCAACCCACCAAATGGCGGATTTGGGGGTGATGATGCCCTGTGTACTGTCATCCAGCGAGTGCATCCCGGTAGAGGCATTTTCTAGCATGCGCCGGAACTCGCCCTCCACGCAATTGGGGGCGATGGACACGCTGAATTCTCCGGCCCGCAAGGCCTGCATCACCTTGGCCAGTTCATCCATGGTGAGCTGGATGGTGTCAGCGCTTGCATTGAAGCCTTGCTTCAGGCTGTCCAGATCGCCGGCATAATCACCTTTGATCCGTGAGCCGAAGTCACCGCTCGCCAGGGCATGAACGGCCGTGTTGACCTCTTCAAGGGCATGGCGCTGGGATTCCAGCAGGGCATTGAAGGAGGCGATCACGGCGCCGATCTCATCCTTCCTGTGGTAGATGATCTGATCATTGAAATTACCTGTGCCGCGTACCCGTTCCACGGAATCCACCAGCAGTCTGAGCGGCCCGGTGATCCCTCGCGTGATCAGGATGCCCAGCAGGGCGGATAGCAACACGCCGATAATTATGGCCGCCAGACTGATGCCTTCCAGTGGGAGCAATACTTGATGCAGCGAATGACTCGCGCCTGCGGAGAATGCAGCCGATAATCTCCGCATGAAGAGCGGGGATTACGAGTACATCTGGCAGGCCGGTGACTGGCCGGACTCGTGCTTCGACCTCACGCCGGCTTCGGGTGGGGGATTCCTGGATGGCATGGTATCGTCGTCGTCACTTGCAGGCATTGCAACACGCTATGTCAGGCACACCACTTCATTCCTTGCCGCTCCGCAGATCTGGTGCATGGCAATCCGGCCTCGGATCTTGTGACGACACCATCCAGGAGTGCGTGAATGAAAAGCGTGAATGCCATTGGGAGAGACAGGCATGTCGTATTACCTCTACTGGGGCAAGGCGATACCGGCGGACGGAGGCGATAGCTGCCATCTTCTGCCCTATCACAGTCTGGATGTGGCGGCAGCGGGCTGGCTTTTGTTGGCTCCCGAGCGGCCACTGACCCGGTTGCTGGCGGCGCGGCTCGATTTGCCGCCTGAAGGGCTGCGTCGATTCCTGGTATTTCTCTTGGGGCTGCATGATCTGGGTAAGTTTGCGCGAGCCTTTCAGGGTGTGGCCCGGCCGCAAGGCGGCGAACTGGTGTCTCCGATAGAGCGACTGGCCTATACCGAACGACACGATCGTCTGGGCGCATTGCTGTGGCAGGCGTCCTGGATCGAGTGGCTGCGGGACGGCACGCTGCGTTGGCCGGACTGCGACCTCGACCGCAAGACACGCCAGCAACTCAGCGAGACCCTTCGCGCCGTGCTGGCACCGATGTTCGGACATCACGGCCAGCCCGTCGGGGCGGGTCGGCTTGAGCTGGCAGATTTTTTCGGTGATGACTGCAGTGCATCAGATTGTGAGGCTGCGCGCCAGTTTGTCGCGGACTGGGCCACACTGCTCGATCCCAACTGGCCGGTTCAGCACCTTGTCTCACCGGAATGGCGGGAAGCCTTTCTCGCACTGAGTTGGACAATCGCTGGCTGGGCCACCCTAAGTGACTGGCTGGGCTCGAATCGAGATCATTTCGAGTATCGCCAAGATGAGATGCCACTGGATGATTACTGGCCACTGGCCCTCGAACGCGCTCAGCTATCGCTCCAACAGTCCGGCTTTGCCGATCCTCCCAAGCCGGTGGCCTATACCGGCCTGTCCCATTGGTTCGGCGGCGAGTCGGTGACGCCAACTCCACTGCAGCGCGAAGCCGAAACCCTGACTATCGGGCAAGGTCCCCAGCTCTTCATCCTTGAGGACGTGACAGGTTCCGGCAAGACAGAGGCGGCCTGCATTCTCAGCCAGCGTCTTCTTGCGGCGGGACATGGCGAGGGGTTGTACTTCGCCCTGCCGACCATGGCGACCTCCAATGCCATGTACGAGCGACTGGGGAACCTGCATCAACGTTTCTATGCCGCGAAGTCTCGCCCTTCCTTCGTGCTGGCTCATGGCGCCCGCGATCTGAACGACACCTTCGTGAATTCCGTGGCCTTGGAGCAGCCTGAAGACCAGAATTACGCCGCCGATGACATCACGGCGACGACATATTGCAATCGCTGGTTGGCCGATTCGCGCAAGAAGTCTCTGTTGGCCGATGTGGGGGTCGGCACCATCGATCAGGCACTGATGGGGCTGTTGCCGTTTCGGCATCAGTCGCTCCGCCTCTATGGTCTGGCGCGCAAGGTGCTGATTGTTGATGAGGTGCATGCCTATGACCATTACATGCAGACCCTTTTGCAGCAGTTGCTGACCCATCACGCCCGTCAGGGCGGGAGTGCCATCCTGCTTACGGCCACCCTGCCACACGGCATGCGCGAGGAACTGGCTGTGGCGTGGCGCCAGGGGTTGGGGCAGCCCCCGGCCTCGATGCGGGAACAGGCGTTCCCGCTGTTGACCCAGATCGATCATGACTCGGTGCGGGAAGTCCCGCTGTCCACGCGTCCCGAGGTGGCGCGCGAGGTGGGTGTCCGTTGGCTGACAACCGAGGAGCAGGCGTTCGAGACGGTGATGGCGGCGGTGGAGGCAGGGGAGTGCGTTGCCTGGGTGCGCAACACCGTGGATGACGCCATTCGGGCCTTCGAGCAGCTGCGCGCGCGCCATCCTGACCCAGAGCGCTGCTTGCTCTTCCACAGCCGTTTCGCGATGACAGACCGTCAGCGAATTGAGTCGGATGTGATCGGGCGGCTGGGCAAGGCATCCAACCCTGATCAGCGACGCGGCCAGGTGCTGATCAGTACGCAGGTCTTCCAGGAATCACTGGATTGCGATGTTGACTACATGGTCAGTGATCTCGCACCGATCGACCTGCTGATTCAGCGGGCCGGGCGTCTTCAGCGCCATACACGTGGCTCGCGTCGTCAACCCTTGCTCGCCATTCTTGCACCGGAATGGAGCGACACGCCGGATGCCCAGTGGCTGAAGCGTACCTTGCCGGGCACTCAGGCGGTCTATCGCGATACCTCTCTATTGTGGCTGACGCAGCGCGTGTTGCGCGAGCTCGGAGCAATCCGTATGCCCGAGGAGGCGCGGACCCTGATCGAGAGCGTCTATGGGTCGGTTGCGGACCTGGTGCCGGATGGTCTGCTGGATGCGCGTTTCGAGCAGCATGGCATGAGGCGCCACGCGGTCTCCATGGCGAGCTTCAATGTCCTGTCGCTGGAGCAGGGCTACCTTCGTCATCCCGATTTTGATCAGTGGCAGGAAGAACAGGAGATCGGGACGCGCCTAGTCGATGAGCCGACGGTCAACGTCGTTTTGCTCAAGCATCGCGAAGATGGCGAGCTGACGCTCTGGGCAGAGGGGCAGCGTCACGCCGACATGCTCAGCCAGGTCAAGCTGCGCCAGAGCCAGGCTGAAAAACTGGCGGGCTTGTCCTGCGACTGCCAGCCCCAGTGGGAGGCCCTTCAAGAGCAATCCAAGGCGCTGCGCTTTACCCAGCCATGGCTGGTCGAAGCCGATACTGCTTGCACCTATGACGGTGGATGGGGCGTGGTGTTTTCAAAGGACGGGAATCCCCGCTGACGCGGGGAACGAGCCAAAGAGTTGCTTTGAACCGGTTCATCACCGCGAAGGCGGTGAACGGGGGATTCATTATCGCTCAGGTTGACAGGATCCTCCAGGTGGGTTAAATGTGACTCTGATGTGTAATGCATGAAGAATTGATATGAACCTTCATGTCTTTTGAGGAGCAAGGAACGACGATGAATCTATTGACGGCATGTTGGCTGCCTTTTCGTACTCGGGATGGAACCACAACCTACCGTGCGCCCAGCGCGGTGGCCGACCCGGAGGTGATTGACCTCGCTTTGCCCCGGGCCGATTTCCAGGGGGCCGCCCATCAGTTCCTGATCGGCCTCTTGCAGACCGCGCTGCCACCGCAGGATCACGGCGACTGGCTGGATCGTTTTATCGAGCCGCCGAGTATCGCTGAACTGGAGAGCATCTTTGCGCCTTTCAACGCAGCCTTCGAGCTGGATGGTGAGAGAGCGCGGTTCATGCAGGATCTCGATCCACTCAAGGACGTCAAGGAGACCACAGTCAGTGGCCTGTTGATCGACTCCCCCGGGGCGAACGGTGTCAAGAACAATACCGACTTCTTCGTGAAGCGCGGGCGTGTCGATGCGATGTGCGAAGACTGCTCGGCGTTGGCGTTGTTCACCATGCAAATCAATGCACCGGCCGGTGGGGCAGGCATTCGCGTCGGCCTGAGGGGAGGCGGGCCGCTGACTACGCTGGTGCTGCCCGAATTGCCCGATGCCAGCCTGTGGTCTCGCCTGTGGTTGAACGTGCTGACGCCCAAGGCGCTGACGCGATCCGGGCAGACATGGAAGGCGCCACGCGCCGATGACGACACCTTGTTTCTGTGGATGGCATCGACCCGGGTCAGCGACAAGAAAGGCACGGAAGTGCTGCCCGATAGCATGCATCCGCTCCATCCCTACTGGTCGATGCCCCGTCGCTTCCGGTTGCTTTTCGAGGATGCGTCGTGTCGCTGCGACATCTGCGGACGGGAAACCACACGCGCCGTACGTCACATCCGCGCCAAGAAGCAAGGCACCAACTACGACGGGCCCTGGCTGCACCCGCTGACTCCTTACCGCCGTGATCCCAAGAAACCTTCAGAGCCGCCGCTGTCCACCAAGGGGCAGCCGGGCGGCTTGGGTTATCAGCACTGGTCGAACCTGGTATTGCACGATGCCGATACCAGCGGCGCGCTACCGGCTCTGGTGGTGCAGGATTACATCGCCGGCAAGGTGCCGGTCGTCGACGAGGAGCGCCGCTTCGGTGAAGAGATCGCCGCCCTGCTCAAGCATACCCGCTTGTGGGCGTTCGGCCATGACATGGACAACATGAAGCCGCGCGGCTGGTACAGCGTCGAGATGCCGCTGGTGGCCGTGCCCCCTGCCCAGCAGGAAAGACTGCGTACCTGGGTGCAACAGTGCACTGAATTGGCTCGCCAGGTGGCCTGGATGGTGCGTGCCCAGGTCAAGAACGCCTGGTTCGCCCGCCCTTCCGATGCCAAGGGCGATATGAGCCATATCGACCTGCAGTTCTATGACGCCACCCAGGGTGCCTTCTTTCATGCATTGCACGCTTTCCAGCAGGCGCTGACGGAGGTCGATGACACCCCGCGCCTGCCTTCCGGGGTGGCTGAGGCGTGGTATTTCACGCTGAAACATGAAGCCTTGGCCCTATTCGAGGAGCAAGCGTTGAGTGGTGCGCTGGAAGCCGTCGACCTGCAGCGGGCCACTGCGGCAAGGCGTCAGTTGCTGAATTTTCTGGCCGGGCGCAGCAAGGGCAGCAAGGTCATCCGTCAATTTGCCGAGACCGGTGGCTTCGTCTTGAGCGCCAAGCCGGCAACTACCGAAGAGAGTGTGTCATGAGTGAAACGGAACTCGCACCCCCAGCAGAGCCGCCACCACGCGTGCCCGAGCGGCTGTATGCCATCGAACGTCGAGAAGCCGATGCCTTGCGGCGCTGGTGGCGGCGCTTGACGCTGTCCACCGATGCGTTGAAGGCCCATACCGACGCTCCCCCCTGGCCCAAAGGGATGCGGGCGGCATTGCGACGTTGCGACACCATTGAGGCGGCCATGCTCACAGAGGCTTTCCGCCACCTGTGGCGCTGGTTGCCGGCACAAGACGAACAGCCAGACCACCTGCGTGATCAGCGCTTGCAGGTCTGGACCTGTATCGCCCTGGTCGTGGCTGAGCTTCGCGAGGAACAGCCCAGGATGCCGCTTGGCGCCGGTCTCGGTCGGCATAAGCGCGAAACCGGTAAGCCGTGCATGAGCGAGCTGCGCTTCCAGCAACTGATGACCGCGGGCACGCCGGAGGAACTGGTGCAACGCCTGCGCCGTGCCCTGGCGCTGATCGACAAGCGTGGTGTCAGCATTGTGCATCTCGCCGACAACATCGCGCTCTGGTGGCGCGAATATCAGGGCGGGGCATCGCCCCAACCTACCCGGCGTCTGGGGTTTGTGTGGGCCAATGACTATTTCGGCGCCACGGCCGGCTATCGACAAGACAACGAGTGATCCGTTCACCACACAGGGAGCCAAGTAATGAGCCACTTCATCCAACTGCATCTGTTGACCGCCTATCCGCCGGCGAACCTCAACCGTGACGACCTGGGGCGACCCAAGACCGCCATCATGGGCGGTGCCAAGCGACTGCGAGTGTCATCTCAGAGCCTGAAGCGCACCTGGCGCACCTCGGCAGTATTCGAGGAGGCGGTAGGGCAGCATCGTGGCATGCGCACCAAGCGCGTGGGTATCGAGGCGGAAAAGCGCTTGAGGGAAAAGGGCGTTAAGGAGAAAGACGCCCGCGCCTGGGCAACGGACATCGCCAAGGTCTTCGGTGATGTGGCCAAGGGCGAACTGGAAACCAGCCAGCTGGTCCACGTTGGCCCCGAGGAGCAAGCCGCCGTCGATGCCCTGGTCGAAAAGCTGGCCTATGAGAATCGCGCGCCGGAGCAGGAGGATCTCGACCTGCTCCGCCATAAGCCGTCTGCCGTGGATATTGCACTGTTTGGCCGCATGCTGGCGGCGTCCCCGGCCTTCAACGTCGATGCAGCCTGCCAAGTCGCCCACGCGATCACCGTGCATGCCGCCGAGGTGGAGGACGACTACTTCACGGCCGTGGACGATCTGAATGCCGGTGACGAGCATCGAGGTGCAGCTCACGTGGGAGAGGCCGGTTTTGGTGCTGGCCTGTTTTACAGCTATGTGTGTATCGATCGGCGGCAGCTGATAGAGAATCTCAAGGGGGATGATGTCCTGTCGGATCGCGCCATTGCGGCCCTGGTGGAAGCTGCCGTGAAGACCTCGCCGAAGGGCAAGCAGAACAGTTTTGGCTCCCGCGCTCATGCCAGCTACGTGCTGGCCGAGAAGGGCGACCAGCAGCCGCGTTCGCTCTCGGCCGCCTTTCTTCGCCCTATCTCGGGACAGGACCAGGCGCGGGATGCCATCACACGTCTGGAGCGTCAGGCGCAGGCCTTCGACGATGCCTATGGGCCAGGCGCCGAGCAACGCTTCGTCGTGGCCGCCGACCCCGACTACCGGGAACCATGCCTATCCGGAAAAGTGGCCATGGGGAACCTCCCTGAACTGATCGATTTTCTCTCCATCGAGCAGTAAGGAGCGGTCATGACGGAGTATCTGGTCTTTCGGCTCTATGCGCCGCTCGCAAGCTGGGGCGAGGCGGCGGTGGGCGAGTCACGCCCTACAGCCACTTATCCGGGGCGAAGCGCCATCATCGGGCTACTCGGCGCAGCGTTGGGGGTGCGTCGGGATGATGATGAGGGTCAACGCCAACTGCGCGATAGTGTCGCTATCGCCATCAAGCAGCGCTCTCCCGGCAGCTTGATGCGCGATTACCACACCGTGCAGGTGCCGGCGTCGCAAGCCAAGGTGACCTACCGCACCCGGCGGGACGAATTGAGCGCACCACGCAGGGTCATCAATACCATCCTCTCCAGCCGTGATTACCGCTGCGACGGGCTCTGGACGGTTGCCGTCTGGTTGACACCGCAGGCAGAGCTGACGCTCGAACAACTGGAGCAGGCACTCAAGGCACCGCATTTTCCGCTCTACCTGGGGCGCAAGTCGTGCCCACCGGCGGCTCCACTGGCACCACGTCGGGAAGTCTCCGCCCTGCTGCAAGATGTTCTCGATGCAGGCTTTCCTCCACTATGCGGAACGGATGAGGGTGACGAGAGCAGGGCCCTGAGATTGCCGGAAAGCGCGCTCTATGCCTGGGAAGGCGCCGCCGATGCTCTGGACGGCAATGGTCAGGGCGTGGAGTCCAGCGAGGTATGGGATATGCCTTTGAATCGCCGCCGTTGGCAGTTCGGGCCGCGCGCCGAATACCGCCGTGTGGTACGGGCAAGGGAGGAACGCTGATGTACCTTTCTCGTGTAGTTGTCGATCTCAACGGCCTCTCTCGGGGGACCTTGTTCGAAATCATGGGGGGCGGCGCCTATGGTGCCCACCAACTGCTCTGGCGGTTATTCCCGGATCACCAAGGCCCACGGCCCTTCCTGTTCCGCCAGGAAATGGAAGAGCCCGAGGGCGATGGAGCACCGCGAGGTTTGCCGTTGTTCTATGTGCTGTCCGATCGCGAGCCGGTGCCGGTTTCTGGCTTGCTCGAGGCGCAGTGCAAGCAGTTATCGCCGGCACTGGAAGTCGGTGATCAACTCGCTTTTCGCCTGCGGGCCAACCCTACCGTGGCCAAGTCGGTGGCAGGTGAGCGGGGGCGGCGTGCCGATGTCTTGATGGCGGCCAAGTACCCCTTTGAGGCTGGCAAGGCTCGGACCAGCCAGGCCTGCACTGAGGCGATGGATCATGCCGCGCGTGGGTGGCTGGCCGAGCGCGCCGAATCCTGGGGATTCCGGTTGCCGGCAGAACCCGAAGTGGGCGCCTATCGTCAGCATGCCTTGCCCAAGGAAAAAGGTCGATCCATCCGCTTTTCCAGCGTCGACTATGAAGGCCTGCTGGAGGTCTCTGACCCGGGTCGATTGATCGAAACGCTGGCCCAGGGCATTGGACGAGCCAAAGCGTTTGGCTGCGGGTTGCTGCTGTTACGCCGTCCCTGATTGTCACCCGGTAAGGAGGCCGAGATGGGATACATTCCGCTCAAACCCATCCCCGAGAAAGACCGCATGTCGATGATCTTCATTCGCAAGGGGCAGATCGACGTGCGTGACGGAGCCTTTGTCGTCATCGATGAGGTGAACGGCGAGCGCATGCATATTCCGGTCGGTTCGGTGGCCTGCCTGTTGCTGGAGCCCGGCACGCGAATCTCCCATGCTGCCGTCAAACTGGCATCGGTCGTCGGGACCCTGCTGATCTGGGTCGGTGATGCAGGGGTTCGCCTCTACAGCGCCGGTCAGCCTGGTGGGGCACGCTCTGACAGGCTGCTCTATCAGGCGCAGTTGGCGCTGGATGATCAGCTGCGCTTGAAGGTCGTGCGCAAGATGTTCGAGCTGCGTTTCGGTGAGCCTCCGCCCTTGCGGCGTAGCGTGGATCAACTCCGAGGCATGGAAGGCGCTCGGGTCCGCAAGACCTATCAGCTGCTCGCCAAGCAGTATGGTGTCAAATGGCATGGAAGGCGCTACGACCCGAATCAGTGGGATGCCTCGGACGTGGCCAATCAGTGCCTGTCTGCTGCAACGGCTTGCCTGTATGGCATCACCGAGGCGGCGATCCTGGCGGCGGGGTATGCGCCGGCAATCGGCTTCCTGCATACCGGAAAGCCCCAGAGCTTCGTCTATGATATCGCGGATATCGTAAAATTCGAGACGGTGGTTCCCGCTGCCTTTGGGGTCGCGAAGAGGAGCCCGGTGGCACCTGAACGCGAGGTGCGTATTGCCTGCCGTGACGCCTTCAAGAAGACAAAACTGTTGCAGCGCCTGATTCCGATGATCGAGGAGGTGCTGGCGGCTGGCGAGATTGATCCACCTCTTCCGGCGCCCGAGGCCATGCCACCGGCGATTCCCGAGCCGGAGTCCATCGGCGACCAGGGACACCGGAGCAAATGATATGGCGATGCTGGTTGTGGTAACCGAGGCGGTGCCGCCGCGCCTGCGCGGGCGGCTGGCCGTGTGGTTGCTGGAGATTCGCGCCGGCGTCTATGTTGGCGATGTTAGCAAGCGCGTACGCGAGATGATCTGGGAGCAGGTCGATGCCCTGGCCGACGATGGCAATGTCGCCATGGCTTGGGCCAGCAACCATGAGTCCGGTTTCGAGTTCCAGACCTATGGCTCCAACCGACGTGAGGCGATCGATCACGATGGGCTAAGGTTGGTGAAATTTCTGCCCCCTCAGTCAACTGATTGATTTGCCTAGATATTTAACAATTCGGTCTGGTTAAAAAGTAAGCTAAATTGCTGGTGGAAATTCCCCCGGCGATTTTCTTCTTTGTAAACAGGTGGCTACAATTGGTCCGTTCCCCGCAGGCGCGGGGATGACCCGATGATCCGGTTGGCGGTCATGCCATTGCGCTGCCGTTCCCCGCAGGCGCGGGGATGACCCCCACTCAGGGCCAGCGCAGCGGCGACACAAAACCCGTTCCCCGCAGGCGCGGGGATGACCCGTAAAAATTTCATCCTCCCCCCCCAAAAAAAAGCCGTTCCCCGCAGGCGCGGGGATGACCCGGGGCCGCCCAGCGCCATGCCGGCGATGGAGCCCCGTTCCCCGCAGGCGCGGGGATGACCCGCCCGTTCGATACGGGTGGACCCTTCTCCTGGGCCGTTCCCCGCAGGCGCGGGGATGACCCGTCCACCGTCACCCGCTGGGGCCAGGCTGGGCTCCGTTCCCCGCAGGCGCGGGGATGACCCGCCAGTAGATGACTGGCCACCTGGGCACGGAATCCGTTCCCCGCAGGCGCGGGGATGACCCGACCGAGGTGGCCGAGCCGACGTGCAGCCACTGCCGTTCCCCGCAGGCGCGGGGATGACCCGTTCGGGGCCAGGGCGACGTCGTCTTCCATCTGCCGTTCCCCGCAGGCGCGGGGATGACCCGGGCACGCCCGGGCCGCCGACGCCCTTGGTCGCCCGTTCCCCGCAGGCGCGGGGATGACCCGCACCAGGTGGTCGGCCCGGCCTCCTCGATCCTCCGTTCCCCGCAGGCGCGGGGATGACCCGCCCAGTGACACGCCTCTGACCCCGAGCCAGCACCGTTCCCCGCAGGCGCGGGGATGACCCGCCAGCCAGCCCCTTGGTGCGCAGGGCCGCCAGCCGTTCCCCGCAGGCGCGGGGATGACCCGCGCTCCTTGAAAAGCCAGTAGATGACTGGCCACCGTTCCCCGCAGGCGCGGGGATGACCCGCTGTTGGGCTGATCCATGGCCATCGCCGACGCCCGTTCCCCGCAGGCGCGGGGATGACCCGGCCTGCTCCCGATGCACGCGGATATCACTGGCCCGTTCCCCGCAGGCGCGGGGATGACCCGTTCACCGGTGGCCGCGGGTCCGTGCAGTTCGGCCGTTCCCCGCAGGCGCGGGGATGACCCGTCAGAGATTCGTTCCGCGGAGCGTTCGATTAACCGTTCCCCGCAGGCGCGGGGATGACCCGGACGCCTCCCAGGCCACGGCGGTCAGTGACGCCCGTTCCCCGCAGGCGCGGGGATGACCCGGAGGCCAAAAGCCTGAATCTGACCCGATCCAGCCGTTCCCCGCAGGCGCGGGGATGACCCGTCCGGGTAATACTTACACCCGGACTCTTGAAACCGTTCCCCGCAGGCGCGGGGATGACCCGCACTGGATTCAGGAAAACGCGCTGATGATGGTCCGTTCCCCGCAGGCGCGGGGATGACCCGGATGCGATCAGTAGCCAACTCAGTTTCAGGCCCCGTTCCCCGCAGGCGCGGGGATGACCCGGTAATCTTTGATAAGACCAATTGAGTACAGAGCCGTTCCCCGCAGGCGCGGGGATGACCCGACCAAACAACATAGCTTTCATACACGCGCCCCCCGTTCCCCGCAGGCGCGGGGATGACCCGTTCAGGATGCTGAGGCGGCTCAGGGTCAGAGCCCGTTCCCCGCAGGCGCGGGGATGACCCGTTCCCACATGGGAGGCATCCAGGATTCAGAACCCGTTCCCCGCAGGCGCGGGGATGACCCGGTCGCGTCGAGTGGTCCGGGAATCCGTCCAGGCCGTTCCCCGCAGGCGCGGGGATGACCCGGCCTTGCAAAAGCTCCCAATCCCAGGCACCGACCGTTCCCCGCAGGCGCGGGGATGACCCGCTCACCGACTTCAACGACCTGCATCAGCACCCCCGTTCCCCGCAGGCGCGGGGATGACCCGCTCTTATGTGGGTCACGTCCGGGGGTGATCCCCCGTTCCCCGCAGGCGCGGGGATGACCCGCGGGTTGATGATGATGTCGAGGCCCGCCGGCCCCGTTCCCCGCAGGCGCGGGGATGACCCGACGCTAACAGGGTTTGAGACTCGGGAATTGATCCGTTCCCCGCAGGCGCGGGGATGACCCGCGCCTGAGCGTTGGGCATGTTGGCGAGAATATCCGTTCCCCGCAGGCGCGGGGATGACCCGATCGCTGTAGTCCTGCTCTAATTGACAGACCGCCGTTCCCCGCAGGCGCGGGGATGACCCGCCCTGGCCGGATTCGGTGTTACGAACGTCATTCCGTTCCCCGCAGGCGCGGGGATGACCCGTTACGAGTCACGTCCATGCGCGTACAGACAGCCCGTTCCCCGCAGGCGCGGGGATGACCCGACCCGTTTGCTGGCATCGGTAAATCTGCCGCTCCGTTCCCCGCAGGCGCGGGGATGACCCGTCAATGCTGAGGTTTTTGACCCTGCTGACCGGCCGTTCCCCGCAGGCGCGGGGATGACCCGCTTGTTCTTGACGTGGAACAGCTCCTGCCTGGCCGTTCCCCGCAGGCGCGGGGATGACCCGTTTCCGCTTCCGGCCCCACCTGTTGCGCCATTCCGTTCCCCGCAGGCGCGGGGATGACCCGGCCGTCTATGCCCGTCTCGGCGCACGGCCCACCCGTTCCCCGCAGGCGCGGGGATGACCCAGCTGTGGGGGACGATGTCGCCTTTGTGCGGGTCCGTTCCCCGCAGGCGCGGGGATGACCCGATCCTGAGGCATTGTTGCCCAGCGCCTGGGATCCGTTCCCCGCAGGCGCGGGGATGACCCGGTGCCCATCCCCGGCTTCACCGTCTGGCCCGACCGTTCCCCGCAGGCGCGGGGATGACCCGTCGCGACACAAGAGCCTGATATTTGAGGCTCGCCGTTCCCCGCAGGCGCGGGGATGACCCGGGTCTCGCCTGATAGACCCGCCGGGGGACGAACCGTTCCCCGCAGGCGCGGGGATGACCCGTGGAGGCATCGAGGGCGCAGAGGCAGCCGACGCCGTTCCCCGCAGGCGCGGGGATGACCCGAGCATGCGCGTTGAGCGTGTGGAGTGGGAGCGCCGTTCCCCGCAGGCGCGGGGATGACCCGACCCCTGATGAGATTCTGGAGGATATGAACGCCCGTTCCCCGCAGGCGCGGGGATGACCCGTACCCACGGTGCAGCTTGACGTGGGGCTTGCTCCGTTCCCCGCAGGCGCGGGGATGACCCGCCCGCGGACGTGATTGCCGCCATCCAGGCCGCCCGTTCCCCGCAGGCGCGGGGATGACCCGGTGGGGAATTCGACATGGTGTGTTCGGAAGGACCGTTCCCCGCAGGCGCGGGGATGACCCAAATTAATCACTGTCATTATCTCCCTGGTTGTCCCGTTCCCCGCAGGCGCGGGGATGACCCGGCCTGATTTACAAGGTCATGGGCGAGTACAGCCCGTTCCCCGCAGGCGCGGGGATGACCCGCCTTGGCTGAGAACCAGGCAATGCTGGATGCACCGTTCCCCGCAGGCGCGGGGATGACCCGCGGGCGCTAACGCGCTCCTGCAAGGGTATGAGCCGTTCCCCGCAGGCGCGGGGATGACCCGCAGGGAGCTTTTGTATGCGTGGCTCTAGGCTGCCGTTCCCCGCAGGCGCGGGGATGACCCGTTGAGATTGATTCTCAGGAATTCGAGGTTTTTCCGTTCCCCGCAGGCGCGGGGATGACCCGCTCCCGCCCATTGAGCTGGGCGCGCAGGGTGGCCGTTCCCCGCAGGCGCGGGGATGACCCGTCAGTGAAACGATCCTCGCGGGTGTGCCAGGCCCGTTCCCCGCAGGCGCGGGGATGACCCGTTTGGCCAGTTCCAGGAGCCAGCCGAGCAGATCCGTTCCCCGCAGGCGCGGGGATGACCCGCGGAAAATGTAGGCCCCGTTTCTTGCTGGGGTCCGTTCCCCGCAGGCGCGGGGATGACCCGATGTGCGCGCTTAGGCAGCGCACGGCCACTGACCGTTCCCCGCAGGCGCGGGGATGACCCGGCCTTGCCTTGCTTCTGCGCCGGGGGGTATAGCCGTTCCCCGCAGGCGCGGGGATGACCCGGTCCGCGAAATCCGGCGGCGGTACTGGCACGACCGTTCCCCGCAGGCGCGGGGATGACCCGTTCGGCTGCTCAGGCAGGAGCAGAGAGCCGCCCCGTTCCCCGCAGGCGCGGGGATGACCCGTCACTGAGCGGGTGGACAGCCAGCTGCATCGCCCGTTCCCCGCAGGCGCGGGGATGACCCGCTCCAGCAGATACCCAACTCCCCGAGGTCGACCCGTTCCCCGCAGGCGCGGGGATGACCCGCGTGCGGACCCGGACGTAAATGCCGTTCGTGTCCGTTCCCCGCAGGCGCGGGGATGACCCGTGCTGGATCCACGAGGGCCGCCTGTTCATCGACCGTTCCCCGCAGGCGCGGGGATGACCCGTGTTGCCCATCAGGGCAGCATACCGATCTTCCCCGTTCCCCGCAGGCGCGGGGATGACCCGCTGTCTGCATCTTGACCCGCGATCAGAAGATGCCGTTCCCCGCAGGCGCGGGGATGACCCGGCATCGGCGTTGACGACGATTGCGTCCTGGATCCGTTCCCCGCAGGCGCGGGGATGACCCGGTGGAATCGTGGCTAGTGGAGGAGTTTGACCGCCGTTCCCCGCAGGCGCGGGGATGACCCGGCCGTGACCGGCGAGACTGTCAGTATCATGATCCGTTCCCCGCGGGCGCGGGGATGACCCGTGGCAGAACTACGCCAGCCCGGTATGGATGGACCGTTCCCCGCAGGCGCGGGGATGACCCGCAGAATCCATTATCCAGAATGGACTGCCTGAGCCGTTCCCCGCAGGCGCGGGGATGACCCGGCCGGCGTGATCATCGCCCGGCTGGCGGAAGTCCGTTCCCCGCAGGCGCGGGGATGACCCAAAACCTCAGTCTCGAAAGTTGCAGCAAAATACCCGTTCCCCGCAGGCGCGGGGATGACCCACGCCCGAGGCAATCGACCCCAGCACGAAGTACCCGTTCCCCGCAGGCGCGGGGATGACCCGTCAGTTGATCCATGACTGACCCCCTTTCACGTCCGCAGCCCTCCTCATCCAGGAGGAGGGTGGGTGCCGTAAGACCTACGCAGCCTTTTTTTCCGCGATTCCATTGAGTTCCTTCAGGCTTTCCCGAAAACGCTCGTCCAGTTTCTGCATGGAAGCTTCCTGGGCTGCGCGCATGCCTTTACTGATCTCCCGCATGTTGACACTCATGTGCTCATAAATGGCGGCGATCAGCTCCAGGTGATGAGCGGGCAGGTCTCCGGCCTCAGCCTTGGACAGCTCCCGGGTCTTCTTGTTGACCTCCTCCATGACATCCTTCACCAGTTCCAGTTGACGCTGCATGAGCTCCCCGGCGTTCTCGACCAGGGTGCAATGAGCGGCCACCATCGCCTCCACGTTCTTGAGCTGGGCCTTAATCAACGCTTTGGTGTCCATCTGCGGCATCTGGTACTGCTTCAGCATTTGGTTCATCTGTTCCATGTAATAGTTCGGATCGAAAAGCTTCATCATCTCCGGCGCGTCGAAGAGGTTATTCTGCTCTGCCATGTGAGCTGACTCCTGTCGGGTGGGTTGTGACGGCGCCGAGCACACTTTCATGCACTCGACTCTCCGAGAATAGACGGACATCGCCGCATGTCCACACTCACTCTGCGTTTAATCTGTGGCGAACAGCACAGTTTGACCAAAAAATCACCTTAGCGCCTTCACCCCATCGACCTTTTCCAGAACCCCGCGCAGATGTTCATCCACTTCCGCGATTCATTCGGACCAACCATCGACCGGGGGCGCCGGTTGACGGTGATTTGGGGTCCGCCCTCTTCGGGCTGAAACCGTTTGGATACGACTGGACATTCTGGAAACAAGGACTATAAACCAAGCAATAGAGTATGGATTTCCCCTTTAGTCACCCACAGAAGGAGGTCGCTACGGCCCCATCAAAATGACGTCGCAGCTTCATGAGGAGTACACCCATGCACGGTGAATATCTTCGGGGCCATTGCCCTCAAAAGGGGGTGTTTGGCCAGCCCGGTCGTTTTGGCCGGATGTTTCCTCATCTGCGCTCCCTCAAGGAGCCGCATCTCCCTCAACCTGCACAACCCCATGCCCTGGGGGCCGCCGATGGCCCCATGAAAGATGATCTTGGGGATGAGGGCGACAATCCCGGCATCCCTGCCGGCTTCACCTTTTTCGGTCAGTTTGTCGACCACGACATCACCTTCGACCCCACCTCCAGCCTGGAATCCCAGAACGATCCCCAGGCATTGCGTAACTTCCGCACCCCCATGCTGGAACTGGATTCCCTGTACGGCGCAGGGCCGGCGGCCCAGCCCTACCTCTATGATGGCGAGGGCCGGTTCCTGACCTCGGCCGAGGGCGACCATGACCTCCTCAGGAATCACCGTGGCACTGCCATCATCGGTGACCCACGAAACGATGAGAATCTCATTGTCTCGCAGCTGCACCTGGCCTTTGCCAAATTCCACAACCAGGTGTTTGACGGGGAGGCAGGCCGGGATTTCGAGGAGGCCCAGAGACTCGTGCGTTGGCACTATCAGTGGATTGTCCTGCACGACTATCTGCCCCGTATCTGTGGTCAGGCGCGGGTGGAGGAAATCCTGGATCACGGGCGACGCTACTATTGGTTTGATGAAGAGCCCTACATACCGGTGGA
Organism: Ectothiorhodospira lacustris; assembly: GCF_022227845.1. Lineage (GTDB taxonomy): Bacteria > Pseudomonadota > Gammaproteobacteria > Ectothiorhodospirales > Ectothiorhodospiraceae > Ectothiorhodospira > Ectothiorhodospira lacustris. The sequence goes on from NZ_JAJNQN010000009.1 coordinate 50,171, forward strand.
GTTCAGCGTGGCCGCCTTCCGCTTCGGGCACAGCCAGGTGCGGGCCGGCTACCGCATCAACGCTACCGCGGGTGGGGCGCGACTGTTCCCGACCGAGGCCGATGCGCCGAGGGACGAGGGGCTCAGCGATCTTCGGGGCGGTGTGCCTGTTGCCAGGGAGCACACGGTGGACTGGTCGAGTTTTCTGGGAGATGGCCAGGATGTGCAGCCCAGTCGTCTGATCAACACCCGGCTGAATGAGTCGTTGCTCTTTCTGCCGGACTCGGTGGTACCCCCTGGCATCCCGGATGAGGCACGTTCGCTGGCCACTCGTAATCTCAAACGGGGTGCTGCCTTCTCCCTGCCGTCGGGGCAATCGGTGGCCGCCTGCATGGGCGCCGATGTGCTGAGTCAGGAGGAACTCTGGGGCCATGTGCCCGGATTGCCGACCCCCCTGCCGGTACCCGCACCGTTGTGGTACTACATCCTGCGCGAAGCCGAGGTGCGCGAGTCCGGCCAGCATCTGGGCGAGGTGGGCGGCCAGATTGTGGCTGAAGTGCTAATTGGTCTTCTGGAAGGGGATCGGGCGAGTTTCGTTAACCATGCCCCCCATTGGAGGCCCACCTTGCACTCGAAGGAAGAAGGACACTTCACACTGGAGGATCTGGTCAATATCGCTCAGCGCAGTCACCAATCCCGGGCCGCCGCCCAATCGGAATGTGCGAGCTTGTAGTCGATCTGAAAGGACACCATGGGCATGGAAGCCCGTGGCTTGATTGTCGATTCCAGCCTGTCATGGGTAGGCTCCGCCTTTCAGTTGCCGGCGGCCCTAATCCGCCTCGGCTGCTTCGGTACAGACCTGATTGCGACCGGCCTTCTTGGCTGCGTAGAGCGCCATGTCGGCGCGGCTGACAAAGGCTTCATGGCTGTCGTGTTCTTCAATATGTGAAGAGGCAAGACCGGCGCTGATGGTAATGCTGAGCGAGTGCTGGGCGATCAGGAAAGGCGTCGTTTCGATCTGCCGGCGCAGGCGCTCAATGAAACCCCGTGCCTGAGTCAGAGTGGTATCGGGCATCAGGATCAGAAACTCTTCACCGCCCCAGCGCGCGACCCAGTCGGCCTCGCGGGTACCGGCGCTGAGTACCCTGGCGACCTCCTGGAGCAGTTGATCGCCGACGAGATGACCATAGGTGTCGTTGACGCATTTGAAAAAATCGAGATCAAGGATCGCAATTGCATTTGGGCGGTGCCCCCGCTGACCTTGTGCCTGGATGCCACGGATCACATGCCACATGCCGCGTCGATTGAGCAGGTCGGTCAGCGGATCGTGGTCGGCATGGTAGGCGAGGCGCAACTCGGCCTCCTTGCGACGGTGGATGTCGATCCTCAGTCCGCTGACTGCAACGGCGACTCCCTCTGGATTGCGTTCATAGACGCGCGCGTGGTCCTGTAGCCAGATCCAGCGCCCATCGCGATGTCGAAAGCGGTACTCAGCGGTGAAGACATTCAGGCCACCATGGATGACTTCACCCGTTTGCTCGGTGAAGCCCGCCAGGTCCTCGGGATGGACGTTCGCCCGCCACCACTCGTCGGTGATGGCGATCTCTTCGGGTTGATAGCCGATCTGGGCCAGGTAACGCGCGTCTGCGAACACCTCACCGGTGGTGAAATCGGCGATATAAGTGCCGATGCCACCGGCCTCAAGGGCAAGTTCGAGCATTCGTTGCGTCTGCAAGAGTTGGAGTTCCGCGAGCTTGCTGTCATGGATATCACGACCGGCACCGATAATGGCAGTGACTTCTCCCCGCTCGTCCAGCAGGGCGGCGTCGGACCAGCCAAACCAACGCCAGCCATCCTGGGTCATGGCCCGCTGTTCCAGGTAACAGCGGTGCGGTGGGCGGTAGAGGTTCGCCATCGCAGCTTCGGTCTGGGCCTGATCATCCGGGTGCACCAAGGGCATGAAACGTTGGCCGATCAGATCCTCCTCGCGCTTCCCGAAGGTTTTGCAATAACCCGGGCTCACGTAGAGGAAGCGGCCCCCGGTATCGACCTTGACGATCAAGTCATTCTGCTGCTCGACCAGGAGGCGGTAATGGGCCTCACAGCGGGGCGGGGGGGCAGTGGATTCTTGCGATGTCTTGCCCATGGGCGGTGGTTGGCTCGGTGGACGCTGATCCATTGTGGCTTGTCCCCACTTTCGGCGCCGGCGGGAGTATGATCAACCCGCCCTTTATCGCATGCCGACAGCCAGTCTGTACAGTTGGCAGTCTCCAACTCTGCTCGGGCTCCGGGGGCAGTGGCGGCGATTTCCCTGTTCGCGCGCTTCACCCCGCCCGGCCATGAGCACGTGCCCGCCAGAGCATGAGGCCGTAATCGCCAAGACCTGGAAACGCTTGCGACCATCTGAAGAGTCGATAGCCCGTCTCAGCCCAGAGCGGTCAGTCGATCTCCACCGCAAAAAACGATGCCGGCAGCCGGTTGTGGACAACTCACTGCAGGGCACAAAAAAAGCGACCCCGGTTTCCCATTCCTGTGTGGGTGAACGCACAGACTGACACCTGGCGGGCGCCGATAGTCGGTCGTGTCGACGATGATGAGGTTGGCACGGGGGCGAGCGTGAAGACATACCTGAGAACGGCCTGCCTGCTGGTCCTGCTGATGGGGCTGGGCGCGTGCAGTGATTCGTCAACGCAGCACCAGCGCCAGCCGCCGCCGAACATCCTTTTCATCGTCCTGGACGACGTGGGAATTGACCAGTTGAACGGCTTCAACTCATCGCCGCTGGCGGTGACGCCACAAACACCCAGCATCGATACGATCGCCGGAAACGGCGTCAGTTTTGCGAGCTTCTACACGATGCCCGAGTGTTCACCGAGCCGCGTATCCTTCTTTACCGGTCGTTATCCCTTCCGGACCGGCGTTAACGCGGCGATTCTCCCGGATGATCTGCCAAGCGCACAGATCTCTCCGTTCGAGGAGACCATCCCGAAGGTGCTTGCGACACGCGGCTACACCAGCGCCATGATCGGCAAGTACCACCTCGGCGGGCCTGAGCTGAACCCGGACGGTTACCTGGCCCCGTCGGTCATGGGCTGGGACTACTATGCAGGCAATATCTATGGCGGGCCGCCGCCACTGGATACGACCATCGGCGGTCAATACGACGCCGACACGTTTGGTGGTGATCCCGAGCGCTTTTCCTGTGGCGTGCCACTGGGACCGACCCGCGGCGTGTGTTGGCGGGAGGATCCCGGTCAGACGCCGCAAATGGATTACCAACATGGCGCCGGCTATACGGGCAAGGAATGCCTGGCGCTGGGTGGGATCCCGGCCCTGGACGCCGACGGCCAGTTTGCCACGACCCTGGAAGGTGCGGCCGCCGGTTCAGCGGCCCGGGAACTCCTCGGCATGGATCCCTACCCCGATTTCAGCATCATGAACGGTTTCTACGTTTGGCTCAGGACGGAGGTGGCACAGGGCGTCCTGCAGCAGAGCCTGTCCCGGGAGTACATGACGGTCGCCGAGACCGACGCCTCGATCGACTGGATCCGGGCGCAAACCGGGCAGGGACCGTGGATGCTCACGGTGAGCTACAGTGCCGCCCATGTCCCCTTCCAGCCGCCCCCCGACAATCTCCTGCCGCACGCAGGCATCGAGGCGCCCAATTGTACCGGGGGGCTCGCCCAGCGCTTACTGGGCAACCAGATGATCGAGGCCATGGATAAGGAGATCGGGCGCTTGCTTGTGGGCGCCGGGCTCGCTGTGCAAGCCGATGACGGCAGTCTTGAATACACCCCTGAGGGCTCCAACACGGTGGTGATCCTGATTGGCGATAATGGTACCTTCATCCCGATCGTCAAGCCCCCGTACAACCCCACGCGCTCCAAGGGCACCATTTACGAAACCGGCGTGCGCGCGCCGATGATCGTGGCCGGCCCCGGTGTCGTGCAGCCGGGACGCACCGTGGATGATCTCGTCAGCGTGGTCGACTTGTTCCAGTTGTTTGGCGAGATTGCCGGGATCGACGTGCATGATGCGGTTCCGTCCCGGCGAACGCTCGATTCGCAACCGGTCCTGCCCTACCTGCGCAATGCCGACCAAGACCCCATCCGCAGCACCGTGTTCATGGAAATCGGCGGTGGTCAGAAACCGTCGGGGATGACCACCCCACCCTGCGTCTTGTCGTTTTCCGGCGCGAACATCTGCACCGATATCCTCTTTGTGTCCGAGCAGATGTGCCGGGATACGGGTGGCACGCCCTTCGGACCGGAAGGCGCCCCGCCGGCGGGGCTTGATGGTTGCTGCGCCGTCAGGGATGCGGCGCTGTATGACGACCTGACCATCGTGCCGCTCTCCGCCTGGGCGATTCGCAATGCCCGCTACAAGCTCATCAGCAATGAACGAGCCCCGTGCGACGGGCCGCCTCTGGAGTTCTACGACCTGCAGGCCACCAGCCTGACGAATCCTGCAGGCCTGGACAACCCGGAGGATGAGTTGCTGCAGCAGGGGCCTTTGAACGCCGATGCCCAGGAAAGTTACACGCAGCTCTACGACACGGCGCGGGCGCTACTCGCCTCGGAGGTGGATTGCCCCGGCGACGGCAATCTCGACAAGCGGGTTGATCAGCGGGATCTGGACGGCGTCGAGGCCAATTTCGGCGGCCCGAGCGTGTTTGACTTCAACAACGATGGGGTGACCGATGAACTGGACCGCAGCATCGTCGAACATCATTTCCTCAGAGACTGCTCCGTGCCAGGGCCGTTACAGGCTGCCCGGGAGTAGTTCCATCGGTCCACGGTGGACCTGCTTGATCGTCGGGATCGCTTTGTTGGTGACCATCGGCGGCTGCAGTTCGAGTTCTTCTGATGACCCGGATCCCGCTGCGCAATCGTCCAACATCCTGTTCCTGGTGTTGGACGATGTGGGCATGGACCAGATGGAGATCTTCGGCTTTGGTGGCGCCACGCCGCCCGGTACGCCCAATATCGCCGACATTGCCGGGGCGGGCGTAAGCTTCACGGACACCTGGTCGATGCCAGCCTGCTCCACCACCCGGGCCACCATGTACGAAGGGCGGTTTCCCCTTCGCACCCACGTGAAGGCGGCGCTCGGTCCCAACGATCTCGCCAACTCGATGACCTCGCCATACGCAATGACCATCTCGAAGCTGCTGGCCACGCGGGGCTACGAGAGCGCGATGATCGGTAAGTTTCACATCGCGCTGCCGGACATGAATCCCGCAGGCAAGGCCGTTGTGCATGAGCTGGGCTGGGACTATTTTGCCGGCTGGCTGGACGAAACGGGCGACCCCCCCTCCATTGACACGACCGCCGGTGGCATTGCCCCACCTGGAACCTACAGTTGTGGTTTCGTACCTGGCGGCCACATGGCCAACGGTGCCGATGTCGGCGCCTGTTACCTGCCCGACGGCAGCTGCAGCGTGCCCGCTGGCGGCCGTGTTCCGCCCGGACGCAGTTGCCGCGACGACGGTGGTCTTTTCGTTCCGAACACACACTGCCAGGTGGCCGCGCCGGATTACCTGGATTTCGAGCGCCAGAACGCCCACTCCGTATCACCGGTGACCTACAACTTCGCCGACGGCTCGGTGGAGGAACTACCCTTCACGGATCCGCGGGCACGCCAGTTTCGCGCCAGCTTCGCGGTCGATGCCGCCGCTGAGTGGATCAATTCGCGCCCGGCGGACCAGCCCTGGATGGCCACTGTCAGCTTTGCGTCCATTCACACGCCCCTGGTGCAGCCGCCCGTCGATCCCACATCCGCCGCCAACATCGCCAGCAGTCACCTGGACTGCACCAATCCACTGGCCCAGCGCATCCTCTCGAATCTGATGGTCGAATCCCTCGACCTCGAGATCGGCCGTCTGCTGGTGGCCATCGGCGTCGCCAGCCGCAATGCCCAGGGAGACCTGGTGTACACGCCGGAATCGACCGATACGATGGTCGTGATCCTGGGTGACAACGGCACCCTGGGTTCCACCGTCAAGCTGCCCTTCGACCCAAGCCGATCCAAGGGTTCCGCCTACCAGACCGGTGTCTGGGTACCCCTGATCGTGGCCGGTCCACTGGTGAACGAGCCTGGCCGCATCGTGAGTTCGATGGTGAATGTCGTTGATCTTTTCGCGCTGTTCGCCGAGATCGCCGGCATCACCGACGTGCAAGCCGAGGTACCGCGGCCGATCGATGCCATGCCCATGCTGCCGTATCTGATCGATCCGGGTGAGCCGGCCGTCCGCAGTTGGAACTACACGGAGGTGGGCTTGAACCTGCAGGCTGACGGGGCGGTCAACGGCCCATGCTTCATCATCAACAGCTGCACGCAGATCCCCATCGTCCGCAGCGTCTGTGAAGACAACAACGGCGTCTGGTGGGGTGAGGGCACCGACGCGCAAGTCAACGGGGTCCCGGCGCCCGCGGAGGGCTTCCAGTACTGTTCGCAGGTGAGGGATTTTGTGGAGCGTAACGGCGGGGAGTCCTTTTACATTCAACCGCTGGTCTCCATCGCCGTGCGCAACGAAGGCTTCAAACTGGTGGAGAACACCTTCAAGGATTGTGAATCGAACCCGGGTTCGTGTGTCGATGAAACGGTGACCGAGCTGTACGAGATCGACGTGCCGCTGGACACGCCCTGGATCGACCGGGAGGACACCAACCTGCCGCTGGATGGGCTGAGCCACGAGCAGCAGGCTGCCTACGTGGAGCTCACCGATCAACTGGCAGCCCTGCGTGCAACGGTGGTTGCCTGCCCGGGTGACGGCAACATCGATGGGATGGTCGACGAAAGGGATCTGCAGGAATGGGAGCGCTATGCGCAGCCATGGGGAGGCTCCAGTGTTTACGACCTGAACCTGGATGGCCGCACCGATACGCTGGACCGGGACATCATTCTGGAGCACCTTGGGTTGGACTGCAGGGAGGGTTGGCCTTTGGCGCCGGCCGGGCCGTTGCCGACCGCAAGTGCGGTGCGTTGATGCACAGGGCTGATCAGTGAACGGTCTGCGGGCCTGCCTTTTTTGTGTTGCGATTATCGCGAGCCTCGTGGCTTGTGGTGATAGTCGGAATTCCGTCGGCGCCGTGGCCGAAGGCGAGTCGTCGCCGGCGTTTGTCGGCAGCGCATCATGCGCGGGTTGTCACCCCCAGGAGGCTGCCGATTGGCGGGGTTCACATCACGATCTCGCCATGCAGGAAGCCAATGGAAGCACCGTCCTGGGTGATTTTTCCAATGCCACGTTCGACTATTTTGGCAGCGAAACGCTCTTCCACCGGCGCGAGGAGGGTTACTTCGTAACAACGGTTGATGGCCATGGGCAATTAGCGGAGTTTCGCATCAAGTACACCTTTGGCGTTGAGCCACTGCAGCAGTACCTCGTCGAGTTGCCCCGCGGCCATGTGCAGGCATTGCCCTTCGCCTGGGACACGCGGCCCAGGGGGCAGGGCGGTCAACGCTGGTTTCACCTCTACCCGGAGGAGAATATTCAACCGGGAGACGCCTTGTTCTGGACCGGCCGTGAGCAGAACTGGAATTACATGTGTGCGGAATGCCACTCGACACAGGTTGAGCTGGGCTATACGCCAAAGGATGATGCGTTCGACACATCGTATGCCGAAATCAATGTGGGCTGTGAGGCCTGCCATGGGCCGGGGTCGCGCCATGTTGCCCAGGTCGAGGGCGATGCATTCGGTGCGAATTCGGGTTTCCCGGTCAATCTCGATGACCGTAGGGGGGCGACCTGGCAGATGAATCCTGTCAGCGGCATCGCCCGCCGCAGTGAGGTGCGATGGCATCCGCCGCGCCAGCCGGAGGCGTGTGGACGCTGTCATTCACGACGCGGCCTGCTGGCGCCGGAGTACGAGTTCGGCCGACCGCTGACGGAGACACACCTTCCCGCCTTGCTCGAGGATTCTCTTTATTTTGCCGATGGCCAGATTCATGGTGAAGTCTTTGAGTATGGTTCGTTCGTGCAAAGTCGCATGTACCAGGCAGGTGTCAGTTGCAGCGATTGCCATAATCCACATTCGTTGGAACTCGTCACAGGGGGCAGTCCCAATAACGTCTGCGCGCAATGCCATTCACCGGCGCGATTTGCCGATCCGGAGCACCACCGGCACGGGCAGGCGGATGTGGGCTGTGTCGATTGTCACATGACTGCGCGCACGTACATGGTGGTCGATGATCGACGTGACCACAGCTTTCGCGTGCCGCGGCCGGACCTGACGGGCTCGATCGGAACCCCAAACGCCTGCACCGGCTGCCACACCGATCAGGATGCAGACTGGGCTTCCGAGGCAATGCGTGCCTGGTACGGTACGGCGGTATTCGAGCGCCCCGAATTCGCGACGGCGCTGGTTGCGGCACGAGTCGGCCATGCGAATGCAACATTGCGCGAAGTCATGACTGCGCCTGTCCATGGGGGCATCGTGCGGGCAACCGCCCTGACGTTGTTGAGCCATCCCCTATCGAGCGAGGACTACAACGTACTCGGCGCAAGCCTGGCAGATCCGGATCCCTTGCTGCGTATTGCCGCGCAACGCGTCCTGCGTCGCCTGCCGGTTGAATCGCGCGTGCGGTTTGGAACCGCTGGCCTGACGGATTCCGTACGCGCTGTGCGACTCGAGGCAGCGGTGACGTTTGCCGGCCTGCGCGATCTGCTGACCGAGGAGGATGCCGGAAGCTTTGATCGTGCGGCGGACGAACATCTTGCGGCCTACACCTACATCGCGAACCGGCCGGAGGCCCTGACCCAACTGGGAGACTTCTCGCTGGCAGCCGGGGAGGTTGAACAGGCTCTGGCGCACTATCGGGCATCGCTGGCGATGGAGCCGGCGGGCACAGTGACGCGCGTTAATCTGGCCGATCTGTATCGACGCATCGGCAGGGAAGACGCGGCAGAGAGGTTGCTGCGTGAGGGACTCTCGATCGATGGGTCAAACGCCGCACTGCACCATGCCCTCGGCCTGTTACTCGTCCGCACAGGTCGGCACGGGGAGGGACTGGAGGCATTGCGGGATGCCAAGCGACTGAATCCTGGGGATCGGCGCTTTGTCTATGTCCTGGGCATCGCGCTGAATTCCATGGGTGAGCAGGAAGACGCCGTGGAGCTCTTGGAGTCGGCACACCATGAATTTCCGGCAGACTTCGATATTGCCTGGGCACTGGCGACGATCTATCTGGATCGTGGCGAAATACCAAGGGCACTGTCGATGAGCGCGGGATTACTGGAACGACATCCCGGGAATCCTGACGTTCTGGCATTACAGGCGTCACTCACTGTCATGTCCTCGGATGTTGGGCACCCTTGATCCGGAGGTTCGGGCCCTATGGTGACACAAGCCATGTTACCTGTGGCCAGGCACAAAAAAAGCGACTCCGGTTTCCCGTAAGTCGCTGATTTTGTTACTACATTTGGTGGGCGGTAGTGGGATCGAACCACTGACCCCTGCCGTGTGAAGGCAGTGCTCTACCGCTGAGCTAACCGCCCAGGTGCGAAGAAGGCGTGATTATAGGGAGGCACCTTGAGGCTGTCAACACGCCCGGCGGGGTTTTTTAATTGCGCCACTCGGGCGTCTTTAGCAGGTGCCCGGCTTCCTCCAGGGTGAACTTCATGAAGGCCTCGGCCACGCCGGAAAAACGCTTGCCCCGGGGGTGGACCACATACCACTGACGTTGGATGGGGAACCCCTCCACGTCCAGTACCACTAGACGTTTCAGGATCAGCTCCATCTCCAGCGTATGCAGGGACAGCAAACCCAGCCCCAGTCCGGCCTCCACCGCCTGCTTGATGGCTTCGCTGCTGTGCATCTGCTGAGTCGCTTGCAGGGTGATGCCGCGGGCTTCAAAAAAACGCTCCGCGGCACCTCGGGTTCCAGAACCTTCCTCTCGGACCACGAAATGCTCACTGGCCAGACGCGCGACCGGGATATCCCTCTCCCGGGCCAGCGGATGATCCGGCGGCGCAATGATCACCAGTGGGTTTTCCAGGAACGGGTGGGCGGCCGGCTCCCCCGAGGGAGGTTGTCCCATAATGGCCAGGTCCATGGCGTTCATGTCGAGCAGTTTGAGCAGGGACTCTCGGTTGTTGACCTCCAGGGTCACCGAGACGCCCTGGTGGCGCTGATGGAACGCGGCAATCAGACGGGGGACAAAGTAGTTGGCCGTGCCGGCAACGGCGATGTTCAGATGTCCGCGCCGCAGGCCTTTCATTTCGTTGAGCACCATCTCCACTTCCGCCAGCTGATTGGCAATGGCGCAGCTGTAGTGATAAAGCTCCTTGCCAGCATCGGTAAGATAGATCCGTTTGCCGATTTGCTCAAACAACGGCAGGCCAACATGCTCTTCCAGCTGTTTGATCTGCATGGAAACGGCAGGTTGCGTAAGATGCAGTTCTTCCGAGGCCCGGGTGTAGCTCAGATGCCGGGCGACCGCCTCGAATGCCTTGAGTTGTCGAAAGGTAAAATTCATGTGCCGTTGTCTCCATGGGGCAGGATTGTCCTCGGCCAGACAGAGGAAATGGCTCTGTGTCTGGCCACAGCCACATCCTACGAGTATTGCCTAATGCGGACAGGAATAAAAATCGATTATTCCAGTCGAATTTTCAGATGTACGAACAAAGGAACAAGAGGCTGATCAGACGTGAGTGAGCGGGATATGACCATGGAACCGGATCCGGAAATCGGCGATGTACCCGGTAGCGTCCATCACCCTCTGGCCGAATCGGCCACCCATGGCAGGCTGCATGCCTTTGAGAGGGTGTTTGAAGGCAAGCTGGAAGCCCTGATTCCAGCACTCAGGGAGATGCAGTACCAGGCCATGGGGCCTGATCATGCGCGTCGGATTCAGGCCATGGCCCAGGACCGGCTGGGCTTTGCATGGCCCGATGAAGTGGTCGAGCGGTCCTGGGTCGGGGGGCTGGATGTGCGTCTGCTCTATGCCCACGGCATCTTTCGGATCCTGTCACAGATGGTGGAGGGGGCTTGGCGCGACTGTCCGGCCCCCATCATGGATGTGGAAGCGGTGCTGGGGGATTTGCTGGATTGCGATGTGCATGCCATGGTGGCGAGCGCCTGTCCCGACGGTCGCCTGATGGGCCTCAAGCGTCTGATCCTGCGCCTGCCGGGCCTGCAGGTCCGGCCTTGTGCCCGAGTGGGAGGGTTCTTCGATGTGGAAAGCCAGGTGGAGCATTGGCGCTATTGCGAGCTGCTCCGGCATCTGGAGGGCGTCCCTGTGCCAGCCAATGTGCCTTCCCGCTATCTCAAGGTCTGTGTCTATCACTTCAGGTCTTTACAGCCCTCGGATCCCTTCTGTTGCGAGGCTGGCGGCACCGCCGAAAGCCGGGCATCCCTGCTACTGGATCGACTCCGGTCCTTCAGGGAATCCAGCGGTAACGGCCTGTCCAGGCCGCCGCCGCTGGACACCTTGCTGATTGGTGTGGATACGGATACGGACGGGATCCGGGTCCACGTTCCTGATGCACATGGCCGGATGCGCGCCGATGTCTTCGTCGACAGCCTGACCCTCTATCGTCAGACCCTGTCTCTGGAGCCCCGGATGGCTTCCCTGCGCTTGTACCAGAGCATTCATCATGCGGTGCGTGACCTTGGCGGCGATGGCCCGGGGGGGGAGCCTCCCAGGGAGGGACTGGTGCGCCTGATGGCGCTGCTGCTGCAGGGTAATTTGTCACAGCTTGATTATCTGCACCTGTATCGGGGTGGTCGGCATGCGCAGGGGGAGCGGGCGGAGCGGCTGGTCATCGTCGGTGATGCCCTGGACGAGGTGCAACTGCGCAACCTGGCCTGGTGCATGGGTGCCGCACCCATGGAAGTGATGGGCGAGGCCCTGGACATCGGCGTGCAGGGGGTGCTGAAGGGCGAGGCTGCGCGACTTGGTTTGCCGGTGCCGGTGTTGGTTCATCGCCTCTATGATGCACATGTGCCGGGTAGCCGGGAGCGTGAGGCCGCCCGCTGCCTGGAGCTTTGCCGTGCCATTGAGGACCGCCATGCCGCCCTGGTTCACCAGGGTGGCATGGTCTGCCGGGGCGCATTGCGGGCCCGGGACGCCGGGGGCGCGCTGGAGTTTCTCGGCCCGCAGGGCCGGGAACTGCTCAGGGCGTGAACGGCAGGGACTGATCGCCCCGATACTCCACCGAGTCCTCCTTGAGGATGGACTGTTCCGTTGCCTGGTTCATGACAATGATGCTGATACGGCGGTTGATGGGGTTTTCAGGGTTCTCCCGATCAAACAGCACCGTGGAACCCAGGCCGACCACACGTCCTACCTTGCTCTCTTCCATGCCGCCTGCCAGCATGGCGCGTCGTGCGGCGTTGGCCCGGTCGGTGGACAGCTCCCAGTTGCTGTAGTTGACCCTGATGAACGGGCGGGCGTCCGTGTGACCGGTGATACTGATTTTGTTGGGCACTTGGTTGATGATGGCGCCCAGTTCCCGCAGGATGGCCGTGGAGTAGTTCATCAACTGGGAACTGCCCAGGTCGAACATGGGACGGTTTTCCTTGTCGACGATCTGGATGCGCAGGCCCTCCGGCGTGATGTCCAACAGCAACTGGTCCTTGAAGGGCTCCAGCGCCTGGCTCTGTTCCATGGCCTCTTCCAGCACTTCCTTGAGGTTCTCCAGCCGCTGCTGGTCCAGTTCCCGGGCCAGTTCTTCGGCCCGCTCCATGTCGATGGCGCCTTCAAAGTCGATGATGGAGGGTGAGGCCCCATCACCTTCGGTCGGGTAGGGCGGGGTGGGACTGATCCCCATGGCGGCGGAGGGATCCTGGAAATATTGGGAGATCGCTGCCTTCTGCACGTCATCCGTGACCGATAGAATCCACAGCAGGAGAAAGAAGGCCATCATGGCGATGGCGAAATCCGCAAATGCGATCTTCCAGGCACCGCCATGGTGACCGCCTTTCTTGACGATCCGCTTGATGACGATCGGCTGTTTTTTCTCATCCATCGCCAAGGCCGCTTACTCCTTGTTGCCGCGCAGGTGCTGTTCCAGCTCGATGAAGCTGGGGCGCATGTTGGAAGTCATGGCCTTGCGCCCGAACTCCACCGCCACCTGCGGGCTGTAGCCCTGTACATTGGCAAGGATGCAAGCCTTGAGGACCGCCAGATATTTGCTTTCTTCGTCGGCGCGTCGTTCAAGGGCATTGCTCAGAGGACCCACAAAACCGTAGGCCAGGAGGATCCCGGTGAAGGTACCCACCAGTGCGGCGGCCACCAGGCCACCGATCTTGTCGATGGGGCCGTCCAGGGCGGTCATGGTATTCACGATGCCCAGCACTGCCGCGACGATACCGAAGGCCGGCAGACCGTCGGCCACCCGGCTCACCGCATGGGCGGGGTCTGCCGCCTCATGGTGGTGGGTTTCGATATCGATATCCATCAGGTTGTCCAGCTCGAAGGAGTTCATGCTGCCGCTGACCACCAGACGCATGTAGTCCGAGATGAATTCCACCGCATGATGATTCTTCAGTACCCGGGGGTATTTTTCGAACAGGGGGCTGTTTTCCGGCTCTTCAACATCCCCTTCGATGCCCATCAGCCCTTCCTTGCGCGCCTTGGTGAAGAGGTCATACATCAGGCTCAGCAGCTCCATGTAATCGTCTTTCTTGTAGACGGGGCCGCCCATCATTTTGGGAATGAGGGTGATGACCTTCATGATTGTCTTCATGGGGTTGGCAATGACGAAGGCCCCCAAGGCCGCCCCGATGATGATGATGAACTCGTAGGGCTGCCAGATCAGGATGAGCTGCCCGCCATGAAGGGACCATCCGCCCAGTACGGCAACGATAACGATGATTGAGCCTAGAATGAGATTCACGGGCCGTGTTCCTCCGGGTGCCTGGCTGGGGCTTTGGGCTGGCTAGGATGTGAGAATGCGGGCCATAATAACCGAATCTAACTCTGTGAAGCACTGCTCAATCTGAAGGAGCGAGCTGATGGGCAAACACGTACCGGGCCAGTGGGTCGGTGTTTTTGGTGAAAGGGGCCTTCCCTTGCTGCCGGGTACCCGCGGGTTACTGGCTGATCTGGACTCGGATCAGATATCCAGCATGCGTCTGGTGGCTCGTCTGATCCAGCGGGATCCGGGGCTGGCCCTCAGCGTCGTTCGCACCGCCAACGCGGTGCCCCATCGCCACTTCCACAGCGAGGTGGTGTCCCTGGACGAGGCCGCCATGATGATCGGCATCCAGGGTATTTTGCGCTGCATGGAAAATGTCATGCCGCTGGAGCGCCTGCTCGATCCTGCCGCCCAGGCCCGCTATCTCCAGGTGGCTGCCCGTTCCGCCTATACCGCCCTGTTGGCGGAGGTCTGGGGTGACATCCGCCACGACATGATCCCCGCCGAGGTCTCCCTGGCCGGTTTGTTTTACAACCTGGGCGAGCTGGTCCTGGCGGCCCATGAGGAACGGCGGATCCAGCGCTACCTCTCGCTGATGGCGGATAGCTCCGTTCTACCCCATGAGGCGGAATATGTGGCCTTGGATCTGAGCCTGCGCGCCATGGGCCACCAGTTGGCGGAGTCCTGGCAACTGCCGGAGATGGTGCGGCATTGCATGCGTCCTGCCAATGCCCGCCACCTGCGCACCCTGGGGGTCATGCTGGCGGCCAAACTGGCCCGTGAAGCGATGCGGGGTTGGTGCAGCCCGGGGCTGGTCGGAGATTTGCGGCTGGCGGCTGAGTATCTGGATGTGGATGCGGAAACCGTGGTGACACAGATCAACCGCGTCTCCGGGGAGTTCAATCTTTATGGGGATCTTTACGGCATCATGGCACCGATCCCGGAACTGCAGATCGAGGATATCGCCGAACAGTTGCGACAGGGTCCGACATCACCCGCGCCGGCCTTCTGTCTGGCGCCCAGGTCGGACCGGTTTGCGCAGGCTGAAGCCCGCCTTCAGGCCGCCGCGTCGGCCGATGAAGATGAGGTGGTGGAGGTGTTGCTGGCCGGTTTGCACCACGGTCTTGGACTGAACCGGGTTGTCTTCGCCCGTCTGGAGGACGGTGGGGAGAGGCTGGTGCCGGCCTCTATGGAAGGCACCGATTATGAACCGGATTTCAATCGGGCCACCATTGATCTCAATGGACGCCATCTGCTGACGGTGCTCATGAGGCGCCCTGCCTCGTTTTGGCTCAATCCCGGCAACGTGGCGGAGATGTGGCCGCAGGTGCCCGAATCCCTGCGTGCGGCCATTGGCGTCCAGGAATTCTTCGCCCACTCCCTGTTTGCCGGAGAGCACCCCGTCGGCATGGTCTACGCCGACCGGCGTTCCCGGGCTTGTGCGCTGGATAAGCGGGCCCTGGCCGGGTTCAATCGCTTGACGACGCTGGCTCAGGCCGAGCTGCTGAGGTTGCAGCAGGCGGCCGGAGCCAGGCCCCGGCCCCGTGCCGAGCCGATCCGCACGTTGCGCTGATCAGCCCCTGCCGTAGCGGCGTTCGATGTACTGCTCCACCAGTTGCTGGAATTCCTCGGCGATATGGTCGCCCTTGAGGGTGACGGTCTTTTCGCCATCCTCATAGACCGGGGCCACGGGCATTTCACCGGTACCCGGCAGGCTGATGCCGATGTTGGCATGCTTGCTTTCCCCCGGGCCGTTGACCACGCAGCCCATTACTGCCACGGTCATCTCCTCGACGCCCGGATAGCGCTTGCTCCAGTCGGGCATGTTGTGGCGGATATAGTTCTGAATATCCTGGGCCAGGTGCTGGAAATAATCGCTGGAGGTGCGGCCGCAACCGGGGCAAGCCACCACGGCCGGGATGAAGCGTCGCAGTTCCAGGCTCTGCAGGATTTCCTGGGCCACGATCACTTCCTTGACCCGCTCGGCCCCCGGTTCCGGGGTGAGGGAGACGCGGATGGTATCGCCGATGCCTTGCTGCAGCAGCACCGCCAGGGCGGCAGTGGAGGCGACGATGCCCTTGACGCCCATGCCCGCCTCGGTCAGGCCCAGGTGCAGGGGATAGTCGCAGCGGGCGGCCAGATCGGTATAGACACGAATCAGGGGCTGGACACCGCTGACCTTGCAGGAGAGCAGGATGCGGTCATGGGGCAGGCCGATCTCCTCGGCGCGCCGGGCGCTGCTCAGGGCGGACTCGATCAGGGCCTCGCGGTTGATGTCCTGGACATCCAGCGGCTGATCCCGCCGGGCGTTTTCGTCCATCATGCGGGCGAGCAGTTCCTGATCCAGGCTGCCCCAGTTGACGCCGATCCGTACCGGCTTGTCATAGCGGCAGGCCATCTCGATCATCTGGGCGAACTGGGTGTCGCGCCGGGCACCGCGGCCCACATTACCCGGGTTGATGCGCAGCTTGGCCAGGGCCTCGGCACAGGCCGGATACTTGCTGAGCAGGCGATGACCATTGAAATGGAAATCTCCCACCAGGGGCACGTTCAGGCCCATGGCATCCAGCGCTTCACGGATGTGGGGAACGGCAGCGGCGGCTTCTTCGGTATTGACCGTGATACGTACCAATTCCGAACCGCCCCGGGCCAGGTCGGCCACTTGACGGGTGGTCTTTTCCACGTCGGCGGTATCGGTGTTGGTCATGGACTGCACCACCACCGGGGCGTCACCACCGACCACCACATGGCCGACGCGGACAGGGACGGTGACATGGCGACGGTAACCTGGAATATTGGCATTCATCAGCGGCAAGGATCCCGTTCTTGGAGTTGTGCAATCTTATCAGGAATTGTTTTTTCAGGGGCCTTGTGCGGATATCAGCCGGCCTTGAGCACGCTGAGGCGAAATTTTCTGGCCTGTTCCGGCGTATCCAGCTGGCTGGACAACACCTCCAGGGCTTCATCCAGGGTGGTCACCCGGGGCCACGCCTCCTCGCAGATGAGTATCCCCATGGGGCCCATGAACTCGATGATCTCCCGTTCCAGTCGCTGCCTGAGTGCATCATCAAGCGGGGTGACCGGCACGTGTTGCGACGGGTCTGCAGGCAGGGCCGCTGCCTTCCCGCCTGCGGACCGGATATCGACGATGAGATCATCGTCCAGCAGCCCCTGGAGATGGGTGGCCACATCCGTGAAACCGGAGAACTGATCCAGCAGTTCCCCGGTGGTTCGAGCGCCGTTGACCATGATGAGGATACGTCGCGCATCAATGGAGAGCGACCGGTCCTTGTTGTTGATGGCTGTTTTGCCCTTGCTGGTCTTGGCAAATATGCTGTTTCTTTCCATGATGGCTTCACCCTGTTAGGCAGTTCCGGAACATCCGCAAGCCTGGGTTCAGGCGGGTTTGCGGAGGCGTTCAAGGGCGATTCTGATGCTCACTGACATGCGTTCGATGGCGCGCGCCAGCGCGCCGATCTCGTCTCCCCGGTGGGTACCGGCGATCCCGTGATCGAACTGACCTCGGCTGAGCCCCTCCGCGGCCCGGGTCAGCTGCACGATGGGACGCGAAATCTGCCGGGCCAGCAGGAAGGCGATCAGGACCACCAGCACCAGCGTGATGGCACTCATGGTCATGGCATCCCTGCGGGCCTTGAGCAGAGGCGCGAAGGCCTCCTGATAATCCTGCTGGATCATGACCGTCCAGCCCAGCCCGATCTCCTGCCGGAAACCCACCAGGCGTTGCCCTTGATGTTCGATGATCACGGGATACTGGTCGGCCCCCGGGGTGGCCAGAATGGGGTGCCAGCCGTAATCCTGAAGCTGTCCCTCCACCTGTTCCGGCTGGCCGTGGGCGATCAGCTGACGGGCGGGGTCCAGCACCATGGTGAAGCCGGTGTCACCGATTCTGGCCCGGGTGGTGGCATCGGAGACATCCACCAGGTGCTGGGCCGTCGCCATCACCCCCACCAGGTTTGACGGTCCTTCCCCGCCGTCATCAAGAATCGGTTTGGCCAGGATCAGGGCCGGCCTTCCGCTGGTACGGCCGATGAGGACCTGCTGCCCCACGGGCGCACCCTCGATGACCTGTCTGAAGTAGCCGCGGTCACCGTAGTAGGTCAGGGGGTTGTCGTCATTACGTCCGATGTTCCGCCCCTCCGGGTCAACCGTGAAGGCCAGGTAGACCCACTCATAGGCATCGTCCAGCGCCTTGAGCGGCGCCCTCTGCCGTTCGGTGTCCATGGCCCGGATGTCCGGCAGTGCCGCATTCTGGGACAACACCCTGAGATTCATGTCCAGCCAGCCGTCGATCCGGTCGGCAAGGCCCTGGCTGGTGAGCATCAGCTGTCGACTCACATTGTCGTGCCAGCTGCGCTCGATCTGATACACGGCGATGTAGAGCGCCCCCGCGATGGGAATGAAGGCCACCAGCAGCAAGGTAAGAAGGATTTTATGAAAGATCCTGAGGTGGAACAGTTTCCGTTCTGCAGACATTATCCGGCGCTCCTGGGGAAGACCCTGCGGTTCAGGTCGGGAGTGTAATCGGGTCGGGCGGTTTTGAACGCAAATTAGGCACTGCACACCGACGATCCCCCTGAAAGACCCGATAAACCTTGCCTGAATGGCCCTTGTGTCCGGCAACCCGGTTGACGCAAGGGTTTCATGGACGCATAATCCGAGGCCCTTTTGGCGGGTCGGTTTTGTCCCGACCGCGCCAATCACCTTGTTATGGTGACCTGCACCGGTCCCCTCGCGACAATAAGCTGTGAACCCCGCCAGGCCCGGAAGGGAGCAACGGTAACAGTGGACTTGGGCGCCGGGGTGTGGCTGGTGCGGGTTGCCACCCTTATCGTTGATGATGGCGGACACCGCCCGGGGGCTGGCCTTGCCGGTCCGATGCCCGCTACCATGGCCACATCTTGGATGTCCATGGAGACCTGCCCGCTGTGATCAAATCCTCTCTGTCCTTCTTGCTTGCCCTGGTTGCCGCTTGTCTGCTGCTTGCCCCGGCGGGCGCAGCCGAACTCCAGATCCGTGATCTCAAGACCGGCGACGGCCCCCGCGCCGATCGCCACCATGCCGTGCGGGTGCATTACACCGGCTGGCTGGAAGATGGCACTCAGTTTGATTCCAGCCATGACCGGGGCGAGCCCCTGAGCCTGATCCTGGGGCAGGGGCAGGTCATCCCCGGCTGGGAAACGGGTCTTCTGGGCATGCAGGCCGGTGGCCAGCGGGAACTGATCATTCCGCCTCGGTTGGGTTACGGTGAGCGGGGCGCGGGCCGGTCGATTCCGCCCAATGCCACCCTGCGCTTCGAGGTGGAGTTGGTGGCGGTGGAATCGCCGCCCTTTGCCAACGTGAGCAACGACGAACTGGCCGAGCTCATCGCCGCCGGGGTCAAGGTCATCGACATCCGGCGGCCGGAGGAATGGCGCGAGACCGGGGTGTTGGAGGGCAGCTACCTGATCACTGCCTTTGATGCCAACGGCCGCTTCGTGCGCAGTTTCCCCCGCCATCTGACCCGGGTGGTGGAGCGGGACGAGCCCTTCGTGCTCATCTGCCGGGTGGGTAACCGCACCGGCGTACTGGCTCGGTTCATGGCTGAAGAAGCGGCTTACACCCAAGTGATGAACGTCACCGACGGCATCCTGGGCTGGTTGGGGGAGGGGCGCACCGTCAGCAGCGATTGCCCCAGCCTGCAGTCCGGTCAGCGATGCTGAACAGAAAAGGGATCCCGGTTCATGTCGCCTCATCGTTATCGGCTGATCATCTCCTGTCCTGACCGGGTGGGCATCGTTGCCGCCGTGAGCGGGTTCCTGGCCGGTCACGGCGGTTCCATCACCGAGGCCAGCCAGCACTCGGATGCCTCCACCGGCTGGTTCTTCATGCGCTACGAGATCGATGCCGGCACGCTGCCCTTCGATGTCGACGGTTTCCGCCAGGCCTTCGAACCCATCGCCCGGGAGTTCGCCATGCAGTGGCACGTCACCGACGCCCGTCTGCCCCGGCGCGTGGTGCCCCTGGTGAGCAAGCTGGACCACTGTCTGACGGATCTGCTCTATCGCTGGCGCTCCGGGGACCTGCCCATGGATATCCCCTGCGTGATTTCCAATCACGAGGACATGCGGGACTATGTGGAGTGGCACGGGATTCCTTACCACCATGTCCCCGTAGATCGGCAGGAGAAGGCGGCGGCCTTTGCCCGGGTCTCCGGGCTGGTGGACGAGGCCCGGGCGGACGTGGTGGTGCTGGCTCGCTACATGCAGATCCTGCCTCCCGACATGTGTGCCCGTTATGCCGGGCGCGTGATCAATATCCACCACAGCTTCCTGCCGTCCTTTGTCGGCGCCAGGCCCTATCACCGGGCCTTCGATCGGGGCGTGAAGCTGATCGGTGCCACTTGTCATTACGTGACCGATCAGCTGGATGAAGGGCCGATCATCGAACAGGATGTGATCCGCGTTCGTCACGACGACACGGTGGATGATCTGGTGCGACTGGGGCGCGACGTGGAGCGGGCCGTGCTGGCCCGGGGCCTGCGCTACCATCTGGAAGACCGGGTGCTGGTGCACGGCAACAAGACGGTGGTGTTTGATTGAGTACTTCCCCGCGACGATAACAAAAAAGCCACCGTTTCCGGTGGCTTTTTTGTACTCTTGTATGGCGGAGAGGGAGGGATTCGAACCCTCGATACGGGGTTACCGTATACACACTTTCCAGGCGTGCGCCTTCGACCGCTCGGCCACCTCTCCGCTGATTGTCGCGCTGCGCAAGGGCAGACGCTTGATCCGGTGGACCTTGCCCGTCCCGATCAAGGTGCCGAAAGATACCCGAATCTTTCGGCTTTGGCAAATCCCTTTACCGATTTTTTCTAGCCGTCCTTGCGCGGGGGGGTCCCCCCCTGGGGCAGGTAGCTGGCCGGGAAGGCGGTGACGTTGGCGCCCAGCTCGCTGATCTTGGCCACGCCTTCCTTTTCCACCTCGTCGATGCGGATGATGGCATGCATCGGGATCAGGCTGCGGGTGACGGACGCGAACTCGGTCTTGAGCTTTTCCTCGCCGGGGTCCACCACGATGGCGCTGCGCTCACCGAAGATCAGCTCTTCCACCACCACGAAACCGTACATCTCACTCTGATACACCTGGCGGGCGAAGACCTCGTACACCTTGCCCTGGTTGATGAAACAGACTCGATAGATATGCTTGGAACTGGCCATGTCGTCTCTGCAAAGGGTATGACGGGTACGGCCGCTCGTGACAGGAGCGGGCAGGGCATTCTAGCAGAGCTTCCACCTGATCCCCTGGTTTACCACAACGTCCCGTTGCGCCAGTCGCGCACCACCAGCCCCAGCAGCACCAGGATGCACAGGGTGGTGATCACGGTGGAGGTGACGATCAGTACGGTCAGTAATTCAACGGATGCCATGGATGATGCTCCTGTTCTAGTGGCTGGGCGGCGGCTCATTGAGGGTTTGCCAGTCAAAGGACTGGGGCCACAGCCAGGTGGTCAGCAGCACGATCACCATGGAGACGGCCGCCCCCACCAGGGCACCCACATAGAAACCGATCAGGAAATAGGCGCCAATCCCCGCCAGACTCCCCAGCACCATGGCCAGGGAGGCCCCGATGCGGTTGGTCCGGCGCCAGTACAGCCCGGCGGCAATGGGCCAGATGGTGCTGGCCACGAAGGCCCCGGTGAAATGCAGAAGCTCCGCCAGGGTGGTGATGCGCGGCAGACAGAGCAGCCAGGCGATGATCCCCAGCAGCAGGATGGTCACCTTGGTGGCGGTGCGCAGGTGATCCGCCGTGGCCTGGGGGCGCAGATGCCGATAGTAAATATCGCGCACCACCAGCATGGCGGTGGCCGCCAGCAGGGAGTCCAGGCTGGAGGCCAGGGCGGCGAATACCATGACCAGCACGATGATGGCCCCCGCCAGCCCCAGCAGTTCCGAGGCGACGATAGGACCCACCATGTCGGCGGCCGGAATGTTCACCCCCAGCGCCGGCGCGGCCAGGGCGATGAAACCCGCCACGATGGGGATCGGTGCCCAGAAAAGGCCCGCCAGCAGGTAGGCCCACATGCCCACCCCCTCGCGAAAGGAATAGGCCCGGGTCCACCATACGTTGGAATGGAAGATTTCTCCCATGCCGAAGAGCAGGTTGTTGAACAGGAACATGATCGCCGCGGGCATCAGCAGGGTGAGCAGTTCCGGCCGTTCCAGCTGCAGGCTGAGGTGGATCTCGTCAAAGCCGATGCGGCCGATCACCAGCCAGGCGATGGCCACCAGGCCGATGAGGATCAGGATCGACTGGATGAAGTCCGTGCCGATGACGGCGCGAAAACCGCCGATCAGGGTATAGGCCACGCAGGCCGCCAGGATCACCGTCATGCCCTGCCAGTAGGGGATGCCCGATAGGGCATGGGTGAGCACGCCCCCGGCCATGCCCAGGCTCACCAACCAGCCGAAACTATAGAAAAGGGAAATGGCCAGAAAGATCCGCCAGGCGACATGGCCGTAGCGCAGGCGCACGAAGTCGCCGCTGGTATAGCCATGGGGCATGAGGAAGCGGATACGCTTGGCCAGCGGCGCAAACAGCAGTAGACCCACGGAACCCAAGGCATAGCCGATCATGCCCCAGATACCGATCTGGTAGGCCAGTTGGGGGGCCATCATGGTGGTGTTGCTGGTCACCCAAGTGGCCATGGCGGTGGCGGTCCCCACCGCCAGGCCCACCTTGCGTCCGGCCAGGACGAACTGATCCAGCTCCTTGTCCCGGCGGCCGAAGAACCAGCCCAGACCCACATACAGGGCGGTGAACAGGGCGATCAGCAACCAGGCCAGCCCCGGCTCCAGAATGGCGGTTTCCTGAATGCTCATCAGTCTCTCCTGCCGGTGACGATCAGGGCGATGGTGGCCAGGAAAACAAAGGCACCCACGCCGAAGAGGGCCAGGGCCTGATAGAGGGCGTGATGTCTGACTTCGACGGTCAGAGGAGGGCTCCAGTCCGAGCGGGCGTCGTCGGCCAGGGTGGCCTGGACCCGGTAATGAAAGGTGCCGTCACTGCGACCGCTGATCACGGTGGCCCGGTCGGCCCCCTCGTAGAGGACCTGCGGTTCGCTGAAGTCCATGGATCGGGACTCTTCCAGGCGGTAGACGGCGCCGTCGGCGCCCGTCATGCCCCATCGGAGTTGATAGTAACCGGCGCGGGCGATCTGGGTGGTGGCGTCCAGCGTGGGCACGGCCTGGGCGAGGGCAAGCGACGGCATCATCAGGATGGCGCTCAGTGCGAGTGCCCACAGGGCATGTGGTGCGTGACGATGTGGCATGGCAGTCTCCGCCTGCAAAGGCCTTGCTTCCCCATTTTTACCCTAGACCCCCGAGAAACGAGGGTCAAGGTCGCCCCCGTACCCGTAAAACCCCAAATTGTTTGCACCACCCACCTCCTGTGGCCTAATTTATGCGCCCCTGAACTCCCTGGAATCACCTCATGTACTGGTCTTCGGTGCTCCGTGTCGTCGGGCTGCTGCTGATGCTCTTCAGCGTCACCATGCTGCCCCCGGCCCTGGTGGCTTTAATTTACGACGATCAAGGGCTGGTGCCGTTTCTGGTCTCCTTCGGGATCATCCTCGCCGTCGGCACCCTGATCTGGTTGCCGGTGTGTCGTCGCCGCCAGGAGCTGCGCACCCGCGACGGTTTTCTGGTGGTGGTACTGTTCTGGACCGTGCTGGGGCTGTCCGGCGCCGTGCCGTTGACCCTCTCCCACGCCCCCAGCATCTCCATCACCGATGCCGCCTTTGAGAGCATGTCCGGGCTCACCACCACGGGTGCCACGGTACTTACCGGTATCGAGGACCTGCCTGAATCCATCCGCTTCTACCGCCAGCAGCTGCAGTGGCTGGGCGGCATGGGTATCATCGTGCTGGCGGTGGCCATCCTGCCCATGCTGGGGGTCGGGGGCATGCAGCTCTATCGGGCCGAGACCCCGGGGCCGGTGAAGGATTCCAAGCTCACCCCCCGCATCGCCGAGACCGCCAAGG
The DNA here is from genome assembly GCF_022227845.1 of Ectothiorhodospira lacustris. Lineage (GTDB taxonomy): Bacteria > Pseudomonadota > Gammaproteobacteria > Ectothiorhodospirales > Ectothiorhodospiraceae > Ectothiorhodospira > Ectothiorhodospira lacustris. The sequence continues at coordinate 74,049 of NZ_JAJNQN010000009.1, forward strand.
CCCTGTGGTACATCTACCTCACCCTGACCATCGCCTGCGCCACCGCCTACTGGGCCGCGGGCATGAGTTGGTTTGATGCCATCGGCCATAGTTTTTCCACCGTGGCGATCGGCGGTTTCTCCACGTACGATGCCAGCATCGGGCACTTCGACAGCCCGCTGATCTCCATGATCTGTGTGATCTTCATGTTCATCGCCGGGATCAATTTCGCCATGCATTTCCTGGCCTGGCGGAGCCGCGCCTTCAAGCACTACCTGCAGGACCCGGAGGTGCGCTGGTTCATCGGCATCATGGTTACCACCGGGATCGTGGTCACGGTCACCCTGATGCTGACCCGGCACTACGGCGGTTGGGGCGATACCCTCCATCAGGCCATCTTTCACACCGTCTCCATCGGGACCACGGCAGGTTTTGCCACCGACAGTTTTGACCAGTGGCCCCTGTTTCTGCCGGTCCTGCTGGTACTGGTGGCCTTCATCGGCGGCTGTGCCATGTCCACCGCCGGCGGCATCAAGGTGATCCGGTTCATGCTGCTGATCAAGCAGGGGTATCGAGAGGTGATCCGGCTGGTGCATCCCCAGGCCCAGGTGATCATCAAGGTGGGCAGGAAACCGGTGCCGGACCGGGTGGTGGACGCGGTGTGGGGGTTCTTTGCAACGTATGTGGCGTTGTTCGGTCTGATGATGATGATTCTGATGGCCACGGGGCTGGATCAGGTGACGGCCTTTTCCGCGGTGGCGGCCAACATCACCAACCTGGGGCCCGGGTTGGGTGAGGTGGCCGAAAATTACAGCAATATCAGTGATCTGGCTAAATGGGTTTTGATGTTTGCCATGCTGCTGGGGCGGCTGGAGGTCTTCACCCTGCTGGTTCTGTTCACCCCGGCCTTCTGGCGGCACTGACCCGATAAGATTTTCCCTATGTCCAAAAAGCATCCCATCGTCGTTTGTCTGCGGGTCTGGGTCCGCGGCCAGGTTCAGGGGGTCGGGTTCCGGCCCTTCATCCATGGCCTTGCCACGGAGCTGAATCTGTCGGGCTGGGTGCGCAATGATCCGGCCGGTGTCGAACTCATGGTTCAGGGGGCTCAGCATTCGGTAGATCAGTTCCTGCACCGGCTCTCCCATCACCCACCCCCGCTGGCCCGGGTCGACGTGGTCGAGGCCAACCACCTGGAACCCATCCCCGAGATGTGCGGTTTTGCCATCGTGCCCAGCGTGGGCGGTGCCATTGCCACCGGCATGACCCCGGACGCTGCCGTCTGCCCCCAGTGTCTGGAAGAACTCTTCGATCCCTGCAATCGCCGCTACCGCGATGCCTTCATCGGCTGCACCCATTGCGGCCCCCGCTATACGGCCATGACCGCCATCCCCTATGACCGCGCCCACACCAGCATGGCCGCGTTCACCCTGTGTGCCGCCTGCCGCCGGGAATACCAGGATCCCGGCCAGCGGCGCTTTCATTCCCAGCTCAACGCCTGCCCCGAGTGCGGCCCAAGGCTGAGCCTGCTGGACCCTACCGGCATGCCCTTGCCGGTGGACGACGTCATCCAGGCGGCATTGCAGCAGATCCAGGCCGGCAAGATCCTGGCGGTCAAGGGACTGGGGGGGTTCCACCTGATGTGCGATGCCCGCAACGAGGACGCCGTTGCCCGTCTTCGGGCTCGCAAGCAGCGGGAAGAAAAGCCCTTCGCCATCATGGCCGCCAACCTGGCCTCCATCCGCGATCTGGTACAGCTGCAGCCGGAGGAGACGCATTTGCTCAAGGGCTATGCCCGGCCGATCGTCCTGCTGCGACGCAAACCGGACAGCCGCCCCACGCTGGAGGGGGTGGCGCCCGGCATGCAGCGCCTGGGGGTGATGCTTCCCTATACGCCGCTACAGTATCTGCTGTTCCACGAGGCCGCCGGACGGCCCGACGGCACCCGCTGGCTGCAGGAAGAACCCCAATCTCTGCTGTTGGTCTGCACCTCCGCCAATCCCTTCGGTGAGCCGGTCATCATCAGCAATCAGGGCGCAGTGGACCGGCTGGGCCAGATCGCCGATACCCTGCTGGTGCATAACCGGGACATCCGGGTTCGCTGTGATGACAGTGTGGTCCGCATGACGTCGACCGGCCCGGGGTTCCTGCGGCGGGGCAGGGGATTCACCCCCGAGCCGGTGCGCTTGCCCCGCTCCGGACCCTGTGTCCTGGGCACCGGCGCCTGGTACAACAACACCGCCTGCATCACTCGGGGGCAGCAGGCCTTTCTGTCCCAGCATGTGGGCGATCTGGACAGCCCCGCAAGTTGCCGGGCCCTGGACGAAACCGTCGAGCACCTGATGCTGCTGCTGCGCATCCGCCCCGAGCGCATTGCCTGTGATCTACATCCGGATTACTACAGCACCCGGCTGGCCATGCGCCTGGCCAAGATGCTGGATGTGCCGCTGCTGCGGGTCCAGCATCATCACGCCCACTTGGCGGCTGTCCAGGCGGAACACCAACTGGATCGTCCCGTGATCGGGTTGGCCCTGGACGGGTACGGCCTGGGGGACGACGGCGCCGCCTGGGGCGGGGAACTGCTGCGGGTTGACGGCGCCAGTTATCAGCGCCTGGGGCACCTGCGCCCCCTGCCGCTGCCGGGTGGCGACCAGGCCACCCGGGAACCCTGGCGCATGGCGGCCGCAGTCTTGCATACCCTGGGTCGGAGCCATGAGATACCGGATCGTTATCAGGTTTTTGCCGCCGCCCAGGGGCTGCCCAAACAGATGGACACCGAACGTAATCCCCATCTCACTACCAGCCTCGGGCGCCTGTTCGATGCGGCGTCCGCTTTGCTGCGGGTGAAGTGGGTGGCCCGCTTCGAAGGACAGGCCCCCATGCTGCTGGAAGGACTGGCCGCCCGCCACGGGCCGGAAGTCCCCCTGTCCGGCGGCTGGGTGGTGGATCAGGGGGTGCTGGATTTCATGCCGTTGCTGTCCCGGCTTGCCGACGGCATGGACCCGGGTACCGGCGCCGGTGTCTTCCATGCCACCGTGGCCCAGGGTCTGGCTTGCTGGTTGATCGAGGCGGCCAGGGCGCAGGGCATCCGTGATCTCGTCCTGGGGGGCGGGTGCTGTCTCAACCAGGTGCTGATGCAGGATCTGGTTGAGCGCCTCACCGGTGCCGGGTTCCGGGTCTACAAGCCGCAGTGGTCGCCGCCTAATGACGGTGGCCTGAGCCTGGGACAGGCGTGGATCGCCCTGCAGGCCCCGATCTGATGCGGATAGACCAACTGTCCATCTATTCAGCCATAATGCTAAGATATCGTGATTGTTAATGGTTTAGGTAATAACAATCAATTATGGCCAATTTCGCAACCCATGTGGCAGTGGCCGGCATGGTCGCAACGGGTATGGCTTCGGGGATCGCCGTCACCGGCATGTTGTCCTGGTCGGACAGCCTGATCCTGGGTGTATTCCTGGTGGCGGGTACCCTGTTGCCCGATATCGATGTGGACGGAGGTCGGCCCCAGCGTTGGCTGTTTTCCCTACTGGCATTGGCGGCGGCCATCGTCGCTTCCAGTTTGACCACCCGGATGCAGACCACGCCCCTGTTCACCGTGCCGGGGCAGACCGTCTCCTGTGAAGCCATCGCGGCGGGTTTTCTGGTCTGGTTGCTGATCCGTTACCCGGCCGCCTACCTGTTCCAGAGGTTGACCCGCCACCGGGGGCTGTGTCACAGCTTGGTGGTGGGCGGCCTGTGGGGGCTCGGCTGGGTCTATCTGGGACTGCAGTGTCTGGCGTCGGAACCCCTGACCATCTGGCTGCAAGGGATGACGCTCTTCCTGGGTTTTCTGGTCCATCTCGTGCTGGACGAGGCCTACAGCGTGGATATCAACAACGCCCGTATCAAGCGATCGTTCGGGTCCGCCCTCAAGATCTGGGAACCCGATTTCCCCGTGGGATCCCTACTGGCCACGGCCGCCCTGATGGGACTGGTGTGGTTACTGCCCTATCCCCATGAGTTGATTCAGTGGCTGCATCGCGGCGTACAGCTACTGGGCTAGACCGGCATTGGCCCGCAGGAGCGGCCACGGCTCACCTCTCGAAGCGGTAGGATGCCCGGCTCTGATATGCTTCTCTGACCGACAGGTGAGGAACGGGCTCGCTGCCATGCAACACCGATGTTTCCTTTTCAGCGTGACCTTGCTGCTTCTGCTTGGGAGCAGCATGTCGTGGGCGGATGATCTTATGCAGTACTGGGACATCGGCAGCTACCTGGGTCGGTATCCGGACCAGCAGTCCTTGCTCCACGATTTTACCGCGCGGGTTAGAAGCGCTCCTCGGCCGCTACCGGCCGACATGAGCGACAGACCTGTCGTCAGAGTGGCGCTGCTGTATCCCGATCTGCAGGCTTCCGACTATTGGCAGCGCAACCTGACGGCCTTTGAGCGCCGCGCCCGAGCACTTGGGCTCAATCTCTCCATCACGGTCTATTCCAGTCAGCCCGGCGGCATCGATCCCATGCTGCAGGCGGAGCAGTTGCGGGTGGCGTTGGCCGGGCAACCTGATTACCTCGTCTATACCCTGGACACGCCTATCCATCACCGCTTGGCCGAGCGTTTGCTGGCCATGTCCTCCGCCGACAGAGCGGGTCCGAAAATCATCCTGCAGAATATTACGACTCCCTTGCGCGCCTGGGACGGCATGCAGCCTTTCCTGTATGTGGGTTTTGACCACATCGAGGGTTCGCGCATGCTGGCGCGCCACCTTGCCGGTATGACCAGTGGGCAGGGAGAAGTGGTGGTGCTCTACGCGGGGGATGGCTATATCAGCGAAGTCCGGGGTGATACATTCATCCGTGAGATCGCCGCCTTCCCCGGGCTCCGGGTCCGCGCTACCTATTTGACCCACCTGCAGATGGACGTCGCCCGTCGGGCGACCGAGGACGCGCTGAAGCGCTACCCGAATGCGGTCCTGATCTATGCCTGCGCCACTGATATTGCGCTCGGGGCGGTGGCGGCGGTGGCGAACGCGGGGCGTGGGGACACCCCGCTCGTTAATGGCTGGGGCGGCGGCGCCGAGGAACTGCATCTGATCGGTACGGGAGCCCTGGCCGCCACCATAATGCGCATGAATGATGATGCCGGTGTGGCGATGGCCGAGGCCATCGCCATGGACCTGCAGGGGGAGGGGCATCGGGTGCCGCAACTGTTTTCCGGGGACATGGTGCTGGTGACCCGTGACATGGAGGCCGCCACGATCGATCATCTCAAGCAACGGGCCTTTCGCTATTCCGGCGCACCGGCGGATGCGCCGTCACGACAAATCCTTCCCGCTCCTCTGACCGGCCGTTAATTTCGGAACGTTTCCCCCATGGCCAGACGTACACTGATCAACACGATCGTCGTTGCACTGGGTGGCGGCATGGTGCTGTTCAGTGTGTTGGCGGTGGTGCTGACCATCCAGGGTACCCGTCAGGCCACGCTGGCGGAATTGCAGCGAGGTTTTGATCGCAGTGCAGCCCTGGCAAGCCTGATCCTGGATCAGGAAATCGAGGGCATCCAGCGCATGAGCAACGAAATCATGCGTCTGCGCGCCTTGCAGCAGGCGGTACTGGAAGGGCGGCGGGACCTGGCGGAACATCTGTTGTTGCGTCAGATACAGTTGGATCTCCAGGGCGTTTTTGACGGCCTGGTCATCAGTCGTGAAGAGGATGCCCTGTGGCTGTCCGGAGGCTTTGCCGTCTATCGCAAGGAGGCATTGCTGGAGTGGCTGGCGCTACAGCACGAAAACCACAGCGGGTTGTCGGGCAGCCGGCTGCACGAAATGGTGGATGAAGGCGGGCGGTCCCATCTGGTGCTGGTGGTGTCCCAGCATTTTCGCGACCCGGACACCGGGCGCCGGCTGGGCAGTTTCAAGGGGGCTGTGATTCTTTCCGACCGCCCAAGCCTGTTCAATCGGGTCAGGAGCGCGGCCGATCTGCAGGGAGTGGGATGGATGATTGACAACCATCTCTTTGTCGGACCCCTTCCGGCCGACACTCTGCTGTCCGGGGGCCGGCCCCGGCTGATGGCGTCGACCAATGCCGCCGACGGCTTCATTCGCGATGACTCGCTCTACATCGCCCTGCGCCCCTTGAACCTCACCACCATCACCCAGGCGCCGGTCATGATCATGAGTGTGGAAGATCCCCGTGACGAAGCCCGCATCCTGATCACCGTGATGAGTCTGCTGGCGACGGTCATCGTGATTGTCATGGCGGGGCTCCTGCTGTTTTTGACCCGCTTCGTCGCCTTGCCCTTGCGCCGCCTGGCCGAGCAGGCGCGGCAGCTATTGCCGGCCGGGCCGTTGCGGCCGCTGAGCAAGCCTCGTTTCCATACCGATGACGAGTTGGGCCAGCTGGTGAACGCCTTCAATGACCTCATTCGGCGTATCTCGATTCACCAGCACGAACTGGATCGCATGGCGCATTATGACATCCTGACGGGGGTACCCAACCGCAGGCTGCTGGCCGACCGCATTTCCCAGGCCATTGCCCGTGCTCGCAGGACTCGCTCCCCCATTGCAATCTGCTATCTGGATCTGGACGGTTTCAAGCCCATCAATGACCGCTTCGGTCATGCCACGGGAGATCGCCTGCTGCTGGACATTGCCGAGCGTCTCAAGGGCTTGCTGCGGGCCGATGATACCCTGGCCAGGCTCGGTGGGGATGAGTTCGTGCTTCTGTTCAATAATCTGGGCAGCACGGACGAGGCACATCGTCTTTTCCAGCGCTTACTCATCGCCGTGGCAGAGCCGGCAATTTTCGACGGGGCCTGTGTGCGATTGTCAGCCAGTATGGGGGTTACCTTCTTTCCCGAGGACGATAACGACGCCGATACGCTGATCAGGCATGCGGATCAAGCCATGTATCAGGCCAAGGAGGCCGGTAAGAACCGGTACGCCATCTTTGATATGGACCAGAGTCTGCGGCATCAGGGGCGGTTGGAGTTCATCAAGTCCATGGAAGCCGGTCTGCGGGAGGCACAGTTCCTGTTGCACTATCAGCCCAGGGTCGACCTGGTCAGCGGCAGAGTGACTGGCGCCGAGGCCCTGCTGCGGTGGCAGCACCCGCAACGGGGCTTGCTCATGCCCGCCAGCTTCTTGGACGATCTGAGCAGCAGCGGGCTGGAACCGCGCATCGGCCGCTGGGTCATTGAGCAGGCACTCTGCCAGATGGCACAGTGGCAGGCACAGGGATTGCGTCTGAGCATCAGCGTCAACATCAGTGCCCATCATCTTCTTGAACCGGGCTTTGCCGGTTGTCTGGAGTCGGCACTGGCGCGCTACCCTCAGTTGCCACGGGAATCACTGGAATGCGAAATTCTGGAGAGCGCTACCTTCAGCGACCTCTACAAGGCCGGCAGCGTCGTTGCCCAATGCAAGAAACTGGGGGTTCGGTTCGCGCTGGATGACTTCGGTACGGGCTACTCCTCGCTGGCCTATTTTCGCACCTTGCCGGTGGATGTGCTCAAGATCGATCGTAGCTTTGTCATGGACATGCTGGAAGACCCCAACGATCTGGATATCGTCGAAAGCATCGTGGGCCTGGCGGCCACCTTCAATAAGGACATCATCGCTGAAGGGGTGGAAAACATGGAACAGGCCGCTTTCCTCATCCGACTGGGATGTCGCCATGTCCAGGGATACGGCATTGCACGTCCCATGCCTCAGGAGGCACTGCCTGCCTGGATTCGAGAATGGACGTACAATCGGCCGGTACTGCCGGTCCATCTTGGCGGGGGTCTGGAAGGGGACCTGAACCTGTCAGTAGCAGTACGCGGCTATCAGCGCTGGTTTGAGAATGTGATGCTCAGAATTCAGGAAGGCAGTCCGCCCCCGGATGATCTGTTCAATACCCGTTTTGTGCGTTGGTATAACGGTAGTGGCTCGGCCCGCTACGGTATGTATGAAGCCTTCTCGGACCTGTGGGGAGCCCATGCCAGGGTGCACGAACTGCTGTTATCTCTAGTGGGTCCGACAAGAGCGGGCGCATGGCCCCAACGGCTGCATGGTCGTCGACCCGAGCTTGAGGCGGCTCGGGATGCCGTGTTGGCGTGTTTTGTCCGGCTGGAGCGCCGCGGTGCTTTGGAGGAGGGCAAGAGTGTCCAGCGGCATCCGACGAATGCAGCGCGCAGATAGCGGGCTTATCTCAAGTGCTTTATCGCTGAGAAGGGCTAAGTTCCAACCGTGCAAGGAGAAACCGGCGCTATCCACAGAAGCTGTGGATAAGTGTGTGGATAGCGTGTCGGAAACCGTTGCCGGAGGCCGCCATCCCGAGGCTTGTCTTAAAATGGTCATGAAATGATCAAATTTATTAAATCAAGTGAAATCATTTGCTTGTTGTCTTTTTCAGGTTTGCAGGAAACAGGAGTTGACAGTTGGGAGCCGGATGGTTTATGAGTTTGCCCGTCTGTGTATAAACCCTTGGGCCGGCTGTTCGAATGCGTTGCAGATCGGCTTTCCAGGCGGGCCTATGGCCACTGTAGGGCCGGACTGCTAACATGGCTCCACCCTCTCCGTTGCTCCTGGAGTCATGCATGATGCGTGTCCTTCGTCCGGTTTTCATCGCCGGCACCCTTCTGATGCTGTCCCACGGCGCCCTGGCGACGGATCTCAACATCCAGCCGGGCGACTGGGAATTCACCAACGTCACCCGCATCCTGGGCGACTCCCCCTTCCCTGAGCACACCACCACCAACCGGCAGTGCATCACGGCGGAAGACGTTGCCAAGGGACCTCAATTCATGGACCTGAGCGAACACTGCGACATGTCCAACCTCCAGGTCACTTCCGGCACCATGCGCTACGACATGCTCTGCCGGGAAAACGGCATGGAAGTTCAGATGACGGCTGACATGACCTTTCAGGGCGATCGCCTGAGCGGGCAGGTCAATGCCGAGCTGGAAGGCCCCATGGGCAGGATGCCCATGCAGACGGACATCACAGCCCGCAGGGTAGGTGACTGCCCCTGAAGTGCGGAGTCAACGGGCCGCCGTGTAGGGTATAAGGGTTTAGGTCCGCCGGACCCGGGGCAGGGAAGCGTCACAGGACCACTTCGATCATGTTGCAGGCCATCATCCTTATCCTGCTGTGCCAGCTTGCCGGCGAAGTGACGGTCTTGTTGCTGGGTCTGCCTTTCCCCGGGCCGGTGCTGGGCATGTTGCTGATGTTCGTCGGTCTGTTGATCCGCGGTGAAACGCCGCCGGCGCTGAAAGCATTCAGTGACAGCCTGCTGCGCTACCTGGCCTTGCTGTTTGTGCCCGCGGGTGTCGGTCTGATGGTGCATTTCGGCCTGGTGGCCCGGGACTGGCTGCCCATTCTGGCGGCGCTGGTGGCCAGCACCGCCTTGGCAATGATGGTAACCATGGTGGTGCTCTCTGCGCTCATTCGGCTGCGGGAGCGTCGCCATGGACGATGAGTTCACCGATATATGGGCCTTTCTCGCCGCCAGCCCTCTGCTCTGGCTCACCATGACCTTGGTAGTCTTTCAGCTCAGCCTCTGGCTCAACCGGCGTCTGGGCGGCAGTATGGTCCTGCATCCCGTCCTGCTGTCCATGGCCCTGCTGATCGGCATCCTGCTCCTGACGGGGACGGACTACGACACCTACTTCGCCGGTGCCCAGTTCATCCACTTCATGCTGGGACCCGCCACGGTGGCGCTGGCCATACCCCTCTATGAAAACCGCCACCAGATCCGGCAGCTGTTGATCCCTCTGCTGGTTGCGGGTGTTGTCGGTGCTTTCGTTGCCGCCGGGAGTGCGGTCATGGTGGCTGCCGCTCTCGGGGCGGATCGCGTCACCCTGCTGTCCCTGGCGCCCAAATCGGTGACTTCGCCCATTGCCATGGGGATTGCCGAAAAGCTGGGTGGCTTGCCCTCCCTGACGGCGGCGCTGGTGCTGTTGACGGGGGCCATCGGCTGCATGTTGTCACCCTTGCTCATTCGCCTGCTTCGCATTCAGGATGACCGGGTCAAGGGCTTTGCCCTGGGGCTGTCTGCGCATGGCTTCGGCACCGCTCAGGCGTTTGGTATCAGCGCCACGGCAGGCGCCTTTGCCGGACTGGGGCTGAGCCTGGCAGGTATCCTGACCGCCTTCCTGCTTCCCGGTGTCGCACCCTGGCTACCCGGGCTGATGTGGTCTTGACCCGTCGGGCATGATCGCCGCCCGTCGCCCTGTCTTGCGGATTCGACGGAATTCGCACCTTTCATGGCTTTGACGGCTATGCAAACGCCTATAATCAGATTCTTACCTGAGCAACAAAATTCGAGACAGCAATGGAAACCACGCCGGCTGCAGAAACCGTGATGGAAGTCTACGTCACCAAATGGGCTCTGACCAAAGGCATTGTCAAGGTCGGCGCCCAGCATACCTCGGGAGATCAGAAAACCGTCTGCTTCCGGCTGTTTTTCGACGATCTGGGCAAAATATTCACACTGCCCGAATATGCCCACGCCGGGGAATGGTTCCACACCCTGGAAGAGGCAAGGGCGCAGGTGGAGAAGATGCGAGCCAAGGAAATAGCCGTGCACAGGCAGGCCATCGACGATCTCAAGGCGAGGGATATTCCCGTGATCAGTGCCAACAAGGGCATGAGGGGCAGGGGAGGAATGGCCAAGATCAGGGAGGAACTGCTCAGCGACTGAAGTTGCCGGATAAGCATCGGCTGCTCTATCAGATATCGGGGCTGATGACAGCAAAAGGGGCGAAGATGATGGCCACCAGGGTGGTAACCGTCACCTACGCCCCCAACGCTCTACTTCAGAGCGGTGAGCCTGCGGGCCTTCTTAGTAGAAGGGTCTCCACATGAACACCAGGAAGTGAGCGGCGGCAGCCAAGACCATGAACACGGTGAAGGTGGTCTTGAACTGCTCGTGGAATTCTTTTGCCTGTTCTTCGGTCAGGCCGGAGATGCTGTTTTCCATGATCATAGTCCTCGATTACTCGGAAACGGTGTAGGTGAGCGGGTTGTAGCTGTCGTTGCTGTACACGACAGCATGAACGGCCAGAGCAACCACGAGAACAGCCATCAGGATCGGCATCAACCAGGTGCCGGGATTGACAACCAGCCACAGTTTCCAGTCGTCACGGGGATTGCTGGGACTGCTGGGTCTGTACTCACTCATTGATATCGCCCTCTCAAGATTATAAAACCGAGTCTTATTGTGAAGACCAGGCCGCCTGAAGCCGACATGACCACTGACGCGGAAACAGTCAGCTTAAAAACGTCTTTGTGTTTTCAGATGTGGCACTCGGCGATCCACGGAGGGTGGAGTCCGATCCTGAAAACCTTCTTCTGCTTGCCCCTGTTCCGGGGATGTCGACGGTGTAAACCCTGATTCGACATGGGCGTCAGTCTACGTTGACAGCACGGGATGTCAAGGGGGCGGTACAGATGGGAATGTGGGGAAAACTACAAACATTCAAAAACCTTGAGCCGGATCAAAAGTGTGTGGTTTGCCCCCTGCTCGGTCGGCCTGAAATCCGCCCCGGAGCGGGGGGGGGGGCTGCAGCCTGCCGGAAATCCGCCGGGAAACGGCAGCTGATTTTTTTTCGTGCATTTTTTGAAAAAGCCGCTATAATTCGCCCCCATCACACAGCAGTGTGGTGAATCGATCTGGAGTGGTAGTTCAGTTGGTTAGAATACCGGCCTGTCACGCCGGGGGTCGCGGGTTCGAGTCCCGTCCACTCCGCCATCTTAAAAGCCCTGGGGCAGCGCGCTGCGGGGCTTGATGTGTTTCAAGTGTTTTGCCCATGTGGCTCAGTGGTAGAGCACTCCCTTGGTAAGGGAGAGGTCGGCAGTTCGATCCTGCCCATGGGCACCATCCCCCCCCCCTTGGTTTTCCCTCGTGTCTTCCATCGTTTCCCGGTGGATTGCTCCCTTGTCTTCAGCATCTTGCTCAATTGAGGCATGATGGTCCCGCAGGCATCGGTGCCCCCTCGTGTGTGGCGTCCGGATGCCATCCTGGTTAACCGGAATGGGGCTGATCCATGAGTCAAAGAGTGTGTGTGGAAGATCTGGCCATTTTGCTGATTGAGCCGTCGCGGACACAGCGCCAGATCATCACTCGCTTGCTGTCCGAAGGGCATATCCACAAGATCGAGACCGCCGACAGCGCCGGTGCCGCCCTCGATCTCATGGTTTCCTACATACCGGATCTGCTGATTTCCAGTTTTTACATGCCGGACATGGAGGCCCCCGACCTTTTTGCCCGGATGACGGAAGATCCGCGTCTGACGAATATCCCGAAAATGGTGATTTCCAGTGAGCAGCACCATGACAAGCTGGATGCGGTGCGTCAGAGTGGTGTGCTGGCCCTCTTGCCCAAGCCGTTTGACCGCAACGATCTGGAGCGCGCCCTGGCGGTCACTCTGGATTATCTGGAGGAGGAGGAGCTGGATCTGGAAGACCGGGATATCGCCGATGTGCGGGTGTTGCTGGTGGATGATTCGCGCATGGCGCGCAATCATCTGTGTCGGGTGCTGGAGCGCGTGGGGGTGCAGCATATTGATCAGGTGGAGAACGGCGCCTTGGCCCTTGAGCAGCTCCGCCGGCATGAATACGACCTGGTGGTAACCGATTACAACATGCCTGTCATGGATGGTCAGGCTCTGGTCAACGAGATCCGCGGTAATCCCGCCTATGTGCATATTCCGGTGATGATGGTGACGTCCGAGTCGGACGCCTCCCGGCTGTCATCGGTGAAGAAGGCGGGGGTGTCCGCCATCTGCGACAAGCCCTTCGAGGTGGACCAGGTGCGCAGGTTGTTGCGGCGGATGATCTAGCCGCGCCGGCTTCCGTCGAGGCGTCGCATCAGTCCCGCAGTCGCTGGGGAGGGGGGGGGCAGAAACACCTCCATCTGGACCTGCGCCGGGGTGACCGGTCCGCTCACCCTGGATGCAGGGTCATGCAGTCGTCACGGTCACACGATGGTGACACCGGTCGTGTTACCTGTGGCCAAGCATAAAAAAAGCGGCCCGGGTATCCCGTAAGCCGCTGTTTTTACTGCAAATTCTGGTAGGCGCGATTGGACTCGAACCAACGACCCCCACCATGTCAAGGTGGTGCTCTAACCAGCTGAGCTACGCGCCTGTCGTTGTTGAAGGGCGCATTATACAGGCTGTTGCCACTGTGTCAAATATTTTTTCAAGCTATTGATTTTAATGATTTTAATGGTTTTTTATGGTGGTTACTTGAGGTCAGTGGCAGGCAGCCCACGCCTCACAGGCCTTTTCGGGATTGCCGACGACAGTCCGGCAGGTTCTGTCACCGTCCGTTTATAATCCCTCCATGCGCCGACTCTTCCTGTCTCTGTTATTTTCATTGTCCCTCCTGGCGATCCTGCTGCCCGCTTCGGTCTGGGTGGCGGCTCAGGTCCCGCTCACGCCCTTGCAGGCATTTGCCGATCGACATCTTCCCATGCCGGAGCCCTTGGCCAGGTTGAACATTGAGGGTTCCCTGGGACGCGGCCAGGTGACACAAGTGGTTTTCCCCGGGACGGCCGGTGCGGATCTGGGGGCTGTGGACCTCTCATGGAAGTTGCGGCCCATGCAGGCCGTCACCGGACGTATCGCTGCCGACGTGGAAGCGCATTTCGACGGCGGCCGGTTTGAGGGCGTGGCCAGTCGAAGTCTGGCAGGCTGGCGTATCACCGAAGGCCAGGGTCAGCTACCGGCGGCACGCCTGGAACGGATACTGGAGGGAGCGGGGCTGCAGGGTGTCGGCCTGGATGGCACTGTGCGGCTGGACCTGAGACGGCTGGACATGACCGATGACGGGCAGCTTCAATCGGCCGGCGGGCAACTGGAGTGGCACCATGCCGCCATTCTCGCCGACAGGCCCATCCCGTTGGGGCAGTTGTCGGGCCGGTTTCATGCCGAAGGTGACCGTTTTCAGGGCACGTTAAGGGATCAGGGGGGACCCCTGGCGCTGCAGGGGCGCGTGACCGGCGATCTTCGCCGGGGCAGGGTGCAATTCGAGGCCGTCGCCACGCCCCGCGACAGGAATGATTCGGCCCTGATCGGCATGTTGGCCGAGGTGGGTGAAGCGCAGGGTGATGGGTTCGTGATCCGGTTTCAGAGGCCGTGATCATTTGCGGTCCCCTATGACGTGGGCGGTGGTGGACTATATCAGTACGAAGAACCCAGCCACTTTTTCAGGATCCCCGGCCCATGTCACTCTTCTTCGTGTCCCATGAAACCTGTCGGCTGCATCGGGCACCTTCGTCTCACCCGGAATGTCCCGAGCGTCTGCAGGCCATCGAGCAGGCGCTGGATCGTTCTTCCCTGGGACAACGAGTGGTCCGCCTGCAGGCCTGCCCGGCCAACCGCGAACAGTTGGAGCGTGTTCACGCACCGGAGTACCTGGATCTGGTGGAGGCCTCCATGCCGCCGCCGGGACAATGGGACATGCTCGATACCGGCGATACCTATCTGTGTGAACACAGCCTGGAGGCGGCCCGGCTGGCGGCGGGCGCGGTGGTGATGGCGGTGGACCGGGTGATGGAAACCCCCGGCAGCACGGCTTTTTGCAGCGTGCGACCGCCGGGGCACCACGCCGGGCGGCGGTTCGGGATGGGATTCTGCCTGTTCAACAATGTGGCGGTTGGGGCGGCCCATGCCATGGCGGTCCATGGCCTGACGCGGGTGGCCATCGTCGATTTCGATGTCCATCACGGCAACGGCACCGAGGACATTTTCCGTCATGAGCCGCGGGTGCTGTTGTGTTCCAGTTTTCAGCACCCCTTGTATCCCGGCACCGGCGCCGATACCCGTAGCGACCATATCCTCAATCTGCCCCTGCATGCCGGTACCGATGGTCCGGCCCTGCGCAGCGCCATGAAGGCGCGCTGGCTGCCGGTGCTGGAGGACTTTGCGCCGCAACTGGTGATGGTCTCCGCCGGGTTCGACGCGCATGTGGATGATCCGCTGGCGAGTTTCCGGCTGGTGGAGGCGGATTATGCCGAGTTGACGGAGATGATCATGGATCTGGCCTGTCGATACGGCCGGGGCCGCGTGGTATCTGTGCTGGAGGGCGGTTATGACCTCCCGGCGCTGGGACGCGGTGTTCTGGCGCACCTTAAGGTGCTGGCCGGTGGTGAACTTGTTTGACGTAGTCCGGCCGGTCTGACTTGGTGCGCGGCAGGCCCCACCGTTCAGGCCGGAGAGGATGTCAAGGGTGCAATACTTGCCAGGCTGCGCTAGTCTCGGTAGACAGGCATTTTCAATTTAAACCTGAGAGGAAACATGAGCGAACAAGCAAGAACCCAGTCAGTCCCCGGCACCGATTATTCCAGCGAGGTGAGGAATGAGGCTCTGGTCCACTGGGTTCAGGAGATGGCGGATCTGTGCAAGCCTGACGCGGTCTACTGGTGCAACGGCTCTCAGGAAGAATACGATTTCTTTACCAACCAACTGGTGGAGCAGGGGACCTTCATTCGACTGAACCCGGAAAAACGGCCCAATAGCTTTGCCTGTTTCTCCGACCCCAGCGACGTGGCCCGGGTGGAGGATCGTACCTTCATCTGCAGCCTGCGCAAGGAAGATGCCGGTCCCACCAACAACTGGGAAGACCCCAAGGCCATGAAGCAGACCCTGAATGGTCTGTTCGACGGGTGCATGCGGGGGCGCACCATGTTCGTGATCCCCTTCAGTATGGGGCCGCTGGGCTCTCCCATTTCCCAGATCGGCGTGGAACTCAGCGACTCCCCCTACGTCGTGGTCAACATGCGCATCATGACTCGCATGGGCCGAAAGGTCATCGATATCCTCGGCGAGGGGGACTTCGTCAAGTGCCTGCATACGGTGGGCGCCCCCCTGGCCCCGGGACAGCAGGATGCCAAGTGGCCCTGCAACCCTGACACCAAGTACATCGTGCATTTCCCCGAAGAGCGCTCCATCATGTCCTACGGCAGCGGCTACGGCGGCAACGCCCTGCTGGGCAAGAAGTGCTTTGCCCTGCGCATTGCCTCGTCCATGGCCCGGGATGAGGGGTGGCTGGCGGAACACATGCTGATCCTGGGAGCGGAGTCTCCTGAAGGGGAAAAGACTTACCTGGCGGCCGCTTTCCCCAGTGCCTGCGGCAAGACCAATTTCGCCATGATGATCCCGCCGGAGGCCCTGGACGGCTGGAAGATCACCACCGTCGGTGACGACATCGCCTGGATCAAGCCCGATTCATCCGGGCAGCTCTACGCCATCAACCCCGAGGCGGGCTATTTCGGGGTGGCGCCGGGCACGAACTACAAGACCAATCCCAATGCCATGGAAACGGTCAAGGCCAATACCATCTTCACCAACGTGGGGGTGACGCCGGACGGGGATGTCTGGTGGGAGGGCATGAGCGATGAACCGCCCAAGGGTACCATCACCTGGACCGGGGCCGTGTATGATCCTTCTTCCGGCAAGCCCGTGGCCCATCCCAACGCCCGTTTCACGGTGCCTGCCGGTCAGTGCCCCAGTATCGATCCGGAGTGGGAGAATCCCAAGGGGGTGCCTATCAGCGCCTTTATCTTCGGCGGGCGTAGAAGCACCACGATTCCGCTGGTGTACCAGTCCTTCAACTGGAGTTCAGGGGTTTACATGGCGGCCACCATGGGCTCGGAGATGACCGCCGCGGCCTTCGGCAAGCTGGGTCAGGTGCGGCGGGATCCCTTTGCCATGCTGCCCTTCGCCGGGTACCACATGGGGGATTATTTCAATCACTGGCTGCAGTTCGGTCGTGACCTGCCGTCGCCGCCGCGTATCTTCGGGGTCAACTGGTTCCGCAAGGATGAGCACGGCAACTTCGCCTGGCCCGGCTTTGGCGAAAACATGCGGGTGCTCAAGTGGATCATCGACCGCGTCAAGGGCAGGACGTCGGCGGTGGAGAGCCCCATCGGCTGGATGCCCCATTACAACGACATCGACTTCAAGGGGCTGGAGTTCTCCATGAGGGATTTCGACAAGGTCATGGAGGTGGATCGCGAGGCCTGGAAGGAGGAGTTGATGGCCCACGACGAACTGTTCTCCAAACTCCATGACAAGCTGCCCAAGGAGTTCTTCTTCATGCGGGAACTGTTGCTGTCGGGGCTGTGGCGCTCACCGGAGCACTGGCATCTGGCGCCTGAGCGGGAAGAGGTCTGAACTGCACCGTGCGGGAGCGTGCCTAATAACGGGCTCGTTCCCGCGTGGGAGCGGTCCTTGGTCGCGTAAATGGGAGGCTGCAGCCCCCCACTGCCGGGAGTGTTGTTCAGGCCACCCCGATTTTCCTTTCCCCCCCCGCCGGGTTCTGCGCCACATCATGCAATGTCGATCCCGGGTCCCGGATCAGCTCCAGTAGCTGATGCCGCCGGTAGACTCCGGTTTTCTGAAAAATGCGATGCATGTAGGTCTTGACCGAAGACTCTGAAATGGAGAGGGCGTCGGCCACCTCCCGGTAGGTTTTTTCGGTCAGTACCTGGCGCAGCACCTGCTGCTCTTGGTCGGACAGTATCTGAGTGAGGGCATCAGGCAACCGCACTGCACTGTCCTGGGTTGATGGCGCATCATCGGCCGCCGTGGTCTCGGCCCCCTTTCTGGGAAGATACAGGCTCAGCACGGCCATGTTCAGCAGGATCAGGCCGACAAAGGCGATGGTGTCAGCGGCCCCGCCCAGGGCCATGCTCAGCAGGTGCCCTACCAGGATCCCCCCGCAGAGTACCCCGACACCGTAACCATAGGCACGAACCAGATCCGTCTGCTTCAGCACCAGGAAGAGCAGCAGCAGGTCGATGATGCCCGCCGCCGCCATCATGAAGAACATGGCCCCATGGATGCCCACCCCGCTGGGTAGCAGCGACCACAGGGCAAACGCCGCCAGGGCGGAGACCACGCCGATCAGCATGGCGGTGGGTTGCGTGTATTTGACCAGCCAGAGACAGCCGATGGCGCCGACGCCGTAGAAGATCACTTCCAGTCCGGGCACGACGGCATGGGCTTCATAGGCGGGAATCAGACCACCGTACATCAGTCCCGAGACGATCTGGAACACAAAGATGAAGGGCAGGTAGATCAGTAATTGCGGCAGATGCGTGGGCGTTGTTGCCCGGTGAGGTTGCCCGGGACCCAGCGGTGTCAGCAGGAACAGCAGCAGGACGCTGACGAAGGTGAGCTTGAGTTGGGGGGAGAGAGGCGCCAGACCCAGTGCCAGGGCCAGCAGGTTGCCGGCCGCCAGGGCCAGCGCGGCAAAGACGATGGGTCGCTCGGAGGCCTTGAGATATTGCCCCATGCGCAGGGAGACGGGCGCAGAGACGATGCCTAGCAGGACCATGAGGGGGATGGACCAGCCGCCCTTGAGTTCCAGGGCCAGCAGGCTCAAACCCACCGTGCCGATCAGGCCGATGCGTATCAGCTGTTGGAGTTGTTGCGCCGGCATACCGGCGGCAAGGCGACCCAGCCCGAACAGGACGCACACGTGGGGAGCAAGGAACCACGGCATCAACTGCTCGTGAGTCAGCAACATCCCTGACATGGGGAGCGCGGTCAGCCAGGCGATGAAGAGGGCGGCGATGCAGATTCTCACCAGATGTCGGGGAGCAAGCGTCATTGACATCCCAAGTTGCTGATCTCGTGCGGGAGTCTACACCATGGTTGACATGGCTCCAATGGATGGTTGACAGGTTGACGACTTATTGAAATACGTGATCGAAGGCAGAATGGTGCCTTCACCATACCCTTTCGGAGAGCCGCTGATGAATCCTGCGCCTGTTGTCGATCGACGAATCAGTCGCGCTGCCGTCTGGCTGGTGCTGCTATTGAGCGTGCCTGCCCTGGCCGATCTTGCCGCGCTGGAAGGGACGACGGGCCATCCTCCGCCCACCTCAGCGCTCTGGGCGCTTGAAGGCACCGAAGGGCATGAGACTGCCTCCGGCGGCAGCGTTCGGGAAGATGATATCCGCTGCACCGGCGATGTCCCCTGTGTGGAGATCGCCACCGATCTGGCGCTTAGGGGCCTGCCCAGGCCGTTCTCCCACATCTATCGGGAACCCCGGGTGGAAGAGGGCATGATCGCCGTGGCCAATGTGCCGGCCTTTCGTCCCCTGTATGTATTCGAGCGCAGTGATCTGGACTTTACCCAAGGCGCGGATCCACGGGGTTGGTACCGGGTGGGCGCCAACCGGGCCCGGTCCGATGGCTGGATGCAGGCCAAGGATCTGCTGGAATGGCGGCAGGCCCTGCTGGTGTCTTATACCCATCCGGGTGATGCCATCGAAGGCCGCAATCCGGTCCTGATGTTCAGGGATCTCAAGGCCCTGGAAGCCGTGGTGGACGACCTGGACATGGCGGGGCGGGCCAGGGCCATCTACCAGGGGATCAGCAAGGGCGAGGTGCCCGAGTCCGTGATCAGCATAGAGCCGGCCCGCTTCGTGGATATCACTCGCCAGTTCTACATGCTGCCCATCATCGACTGGCAGGAAACCCGGATTCACGGTGACGATGCCCGTTTGTTGCAGCTGGCAGCCGCCGTGCCGCGTCAGCGCGGCGCCGATACCCTGGAAGACGACGCCTACCGGACCCAGTCCCTGGTGAGTAGGACCCAGGCCGGCAGCAGCGCCGGGGAACTGAGTGTGGATATCGTGTTCGTCATCGATACCACCCGCAGCATGCAGCCCTTCATCGACATGACCCGCGAGGCGGTGATCCGCATGACCCGCCAGTTCACCGACGAGACCACGGGCCGGTTCCGCTTCGGTCTGGTGACCTTCCGGGATTCCACCGAGGTGATCCCTGCCCTGGAGTACGTGACCCGCAACCATACCCCGACTCTGGTGGACGGCAACACACTGGTGGAGCTGCTGGGCAATTCCGCCCGGGCCACACAGGTGGGCAGCCTGGATTATGCCGAGGAGGTCTTTGCCGGCGTAGATACCGCCTTGCGCAGTCAGTGGCGTGAAGGTGCTCTGCGCTTCATGATCATGGTCGGTGATGCCGGCTCCCATCCCAAAGGGCATCCCCAGAACGTTACCGGCAAGGATGAAACGGACCTGCGCCGGGAGCTGGATGACGCCCAGATCCACCTGCTGTCCATTCATCTGCAGGATCCCCGGGCGGCGGAGGATCATCCCATCGCCCAGGCCCAGTTCGGGCGTTTGTCCCGGATTCGCGGCGATGAATCCCGGTCCGCCCTGGAAGCGGTCAATGCTTTTGATGAAGCCGAATATCAGGCTCTGGTGGATCGTGTAACCGGGGGCATCAACCGGTTGCTTACCACCACTATCGGTGCCGAGGCGTCCGCTGCCGAGGCATCGGCCACCGCCGAGCCGGTGCTGGAGTCCGTGTCCAATCTCTGGCAGGCGGCCATGGTGGAGTATATCGGTCGGGATGCCAATCCACCCAAGGATGTGGTGGCCTGGTCCCTGGACCGGGACCTGGTGAATCCTGCCGATCGGGCGCTGGATGTGCGCGCGCTGGTGAACCGGGAGCAGCTCAGCTCCCTGGCCCAGTCCCTGGACATGGTGGTGCAGGCCCTGATGCGTGCTGAGGTGACCCAGGCGCAATTCTTCGAGGCCTTGCAGGGGGTGGCCGGACAGACCATGAAGCGGCCGGATGAGATCGGCCAGGGCGCTCGACTGGCAGAGACCGGGCTGTTGCCCGCCTTCATCCAGAGCCTGCCTTACCGCAGCGATATCCTGTCCCTGACCGATGAGATGTTTGCCGGCATGACCACCGAGCAGCGTTCACAGCTGGAGTGGAGCATCCTGGCCAAGCTGGAGCAGTACCGGGCCATCAACGAACAGGTGGATGCCTGGTTCCGCCTTAACGATGCCGACGAAGACAGGGACATGGTCTATCCGCTGCATCTGGACTACCTGCCCTGAGCCGGGGGAGCGACATGTCCATGGCCATGCTCTGCCTGGAGGGTGTCATCAAGCACAGGGAGCAGGGGGGGAGCCGCTTTGAGCTGGAGATCCCGGCCTTCTCGGTCAGCGCCGGCGAACTGGTGGCGGTGGTGGGCGCCAGCGGCTGCGGCAAGAGTACCTTGCTGGATCTGTTGGCGATGGTGATGGAACCCACCCAGGCGGACCGTTTTCATTTCAGGCCCCGTCAGGACACTGTGCCTATTGATGTGCGTGTGCTCTGGGCCCGTGCCCGGGAGGCCGAACTGGCGGGGCTGCGGCGCGACTATCTGGGCTACGTGCTGCAGACCGGTGGTCTGCTGCCCTTTATCAGTGTGCGTGACAATATCCGTTTGCCGGGGCGCATCCGTGGTGGTGTCGGTGGGCAGTCCGGGCGGATTACTGCACTGGCCCAGCGCCTGGGGGTGGCGACCTGTCTGGATCGTATGCCTCATGCCCTTTCCGTAGGGCAGCGGCAGCGGGTGGCCATTGCCCGGGCGCTGGCCCATGAACCCCGTCTGGTGCTGGCCGATGAACCCACGGCGGCGGTGGACAAGACCCGTGCGCGGGACATCATGCGGGATTTTCATGCCCTGACTCGCGATGAAGGTGTGGCGGTGGTGATGGTTACCCATGACGTGGAACTGGTGACCGACCATGCCGACCGTTTTTATACCTTCGATGTGCAACAGACCACTGCGCAAAGGACTCGCTCCGTCTGTCGTCCGCTCCATGCCGCGCAGTAGGTCTCCATGCCCAACAGCCTGAGCCCGTTTCGACTCATTCCCGCCCTGGCGGCCGCCCATCTGCGCCATGACTGGATACTCACCCTGTGCCTGGTGGTGGCCCTGGCGGCGGTGATTGCCCCCCTGCTGGTACTGATGGGGCTCAAGCACGGCACCATCGAGACCCTGCGCGAACGTCTGGTGGAGGACCCGATGTTCCGGGAGATCAGGCCCGCCCAGACCCGGCAGTATGCCCCCGCATGGTTCGACGAGGTCGAACGGTGGCCCGGGGTGGCCTTTGTCACGCCTACCATTCTGCCCCTGTCCTCGGTGCTGCAGGTGGTGCATTCGGGGACCGGCCGTACCGAGTTGTTCGATCTGGTGCCCACGGCGGCGGGAGACCCTCTGCTGCTGGAAAACGGCGCCCGCATCCCTGGCGAGGATCAGCTGGTGCTCAGCCATGAGGCTGCGCGTCGCCTGGGGGTGTCCGCCGGTGATCGTCTCACGGTGCGAGTAACCCGTTCGCGGGCGGGGCGCACCGAGCAGGCCGAGGAAGTGCTGGAAATCGTCTCCGTATTGGCATCCCGGGCCGGGCATCTGCCTCGGATCTACGCCCCCCTGTCGCTGGTACTGGATGTGGAAGCCTACAAGGAAGGCTACGGTGCACCCCGGCGGGGTTGGCCGGGAGAGACGCCGGAGCCTCACCTGAGCTTTGACGGCGCCATCCTGCTGCTGGAGAGTCCGCTGGATCCTATTGCCCGCACCGGCCTGGTGATCAATACCGGTTTTGCCCGGATGCAGGAAGCATCTTCGGAACGAATCCGCACCCTGCTGGGCTTCACCCCGCCGGCTCGGTTGCACGCCTATGAACTGCTGACCCCGGGGACGGCCGTCACCCTGTCCAACCTGCGTGCCATCGAACAGAAGCTCCGGGGGCAGGAACGCTGGTTGCTGCCCTATGTGACGCAGGTGCAGCTCCATGCCGGAGCGGATCTGCCCTGGTCACCGGTGGGTCTGTCCCTGACGGTTGAGCAGGCGACCCACCTGGGCGTCGATCCGACGCCCTGGGGCGGCTTCACGGGCAGCGCCCCCGCGGGCGAACGCCTGGTCTCTGTCCTGTTGCCCCGGGATGCCGGCTTGTCGCAGACTCCGCTGGTGGTCGGTAGCCGGGGTGTGGCACCTCTGTCGCTGGAGCTGGCCGTCCTGGGACAGACCGGCCTGGATCGCCCCGTGGTGCCGGTGGAGTTGCTGGGGGTGCTGCGTACGGCCACCCAGCGGGCGGTGATCCAGGACCCCGAAACCCGCCGTTTCGAGATGGCCCGGGGCGGTTACCGGGGATTTCGTCTCTATGCCTCCGGCATTGATGAGGTGCCCGCCCTGGCCCGACGCCTGGAGGCTCAAGGCATTGAATTCATCGCCCAGGTGGAAGCCATCGAACGCATTCGGATCCTGGACGCCGGTCTGGGCCGACTGTTCCAGCTGATCGCCCTGCTGGGGATCAGCGGCGGGACGGCGGTCCTGATCGCCAGTCTCTACGCTTCCGTGGAACGTCTGCGGCGGGATCTGGGGGTATTGCGTCTGCTGGGACTGGCGCGCCGGCATGTGTTTTTCTTCCCAGTGGCGGAAGGGGCGATGATCGCCGCCCTGGGGCTGCTGGCTGCCTTTGCCGGCTACGCCGCCCTGGCCATGACGATCAATCGTACCTTTGCCAGTGAGCTGGCGCCCGGCGAGCGTTTTTGCACCCTGCCGCCGAGCCATGTCCTGATGGCCATCGTCGCCACCCTGTCGCTGGCGGTCCTGGCCTCCCTGGTGGCCGCCTGGCGGGCCACTCATATCGATCCTGCGGAGGCCATCCGTGAACAGTGAATGGTGTGTTTGGGTGAACCGGCGACGCTGGTACCCCTGGGTGCTGTTGGTCGTGACCCTGATGAGTTCGTGGGCAGGCGCCGACGAGACACTCACCCCCACTTTCTTTAATCCCCGACCTGCAGCAGGGGATATCGTCCTGCCCATGCCCAACAGCGCCGAGATGGTGTTTCGGGCTGTACGGGTGCCCGGTAGCGGGTTTTGGGGGGATCGTGAGCGGATCATCCAGATCGGGGATGCCTCCGGGGGGATCTTCGAGGGTTTGCAGCGCACCCAGATCAGTGGTTCGTTTCCCAGTACGGACGGGCAGGGCTGGGACATCATCCTGGCCAAGTATGAGCTGACCCGGGCCCAGTATGTGGCGGTGATGGGCATGGATTCCCTGCTGGCGGTGAGCGGTGACCCGGAGGATCAGAAATTGCCGACCTTGCAGGGGCGGGCCCTGCGGGATGCCCTGACCCTGCCGCTGGCCTTTGTCAGCCACCAGGACATTCAGGCCTTCATCCGCCGTTACAACCAGTGGCTGTTCGATCCAGAGCATCCGGAGCGCGCCCTGGCATTGCCCCGGGTGGATGGTGTCCCCGGTTTCCTGCGCCTGCCCACCGAAGATGAATGGGAATATGCGGCCCGGGGTGGTCTGCCGGCCCTGCAGGCGGGGACGTTCAATGACCGGCTGTCGTTTCCCGAGCGTGAGATCAATGAATATGCCTGGCATCTGGGTAATGCCCGTCATCAGTTGCGGTCCGTCGGTCTGCGCCGGGCCGATACCCTGGGTTTCCATGACCTGCTGGGCAATGCCCAGGAAATGACCGCCGGCCTGTTCCGGCCCGAGGTCTGGCAGGGCAAGCCGGGCGGGGTGGCCGTCCGGGGCGGCAGCGTCTCCACACCGCAGGCAGAGCTCAGAAGTGCTCTGCGGGCTGAACTGGATGCCTATGCCTGGAATGCGGATCAGGGGCGCATGGAGGAGCGGCGGTCTTTCAATACCGGCGTGCGCCTGGCCATCGGTGCCAACGTGGTGGTCAGCACCGCCCAGCGCAATCGCATCGAGCAGGAATACGAACAGTACCGGGCGGACCTGCGGCGCACCATGCCTGTGGGCCGAACCCTGGACAACCTGGTGGCCCAGGCCGCGGTGCAACTGGGCACGGTGGAGCCCATCCTGGCCCGGTTGATGGAGGAGAACGTCGCATTGAGGGAGCCGCTGACCGCGGTACAGGCGCACATGGACCGGGCCCGGGAACGTCTGGAACTGGCCCAGCGGGAGAGTGCCCGCAGTCTGGCCCAGGATGCCGCCCGCAACGGGGTGAACCTGAGTGTCTACTTATCCCGCCTCAGCCGTCTGCAAGGCAGCCTGGAAACCGCTCGCCGGTTGGCTGAACTGTCCACCCGCTACCAGGAGCAGGTGACCGCGGTAGAGGCGTCGATCAGGGACCTTGACGGGGCGGCCCGGGAACAGTTGCAGGGCTACCGGGACAAGGTCTCCGCTCTGGGGGATTACGAACCAGCCTATATTGAACAGGCCTTTGCCGCTCTGGCCGCCCGCGAGACACCCAGGCGGGAGCAGGTAGTGCTGGAACTGCTCAGGACCCATGCCGAGGACTTCAATGAAGAGCGCCGGGCCGATCTGGACCGCTGGCTGGAAGACTACCGGGAGCGTTTTCGGGACTTTAGCGACGGCTAATGACTTATTCGACACTGAACGTGAGGGGGAAAGACCATGAATAACACCCATAAAGGTTTGTCACTGTTGTGCGCCGTGGCATTGCTGGGGGGATGCGCCACCATGGATGATCAGCAGCGTACCCGTGGGGAGGGCGCCGCGGGGGGCGCCCTGATCGGCGGCCTGCTGGGTTATGCCATCGACCGCGAGCGCGGTGCCGCGGTGGGTGCCCTGCTGGGGGGCGGGATCGGCTTTGCCGTGGGCAACGAAATCGCCAAGCGCAAGCAGGCCTATGCCAGCACCGAGGATTTCCTGGATGGTGAGATCGCCCGGGTGGCGGAATTCAATACCACGACGCTGGCCTACAACCAGCGTCTGAGCACCGAGATTGCACAGCTTGAAACGGAATCCCGCAACCTGCGGGCTCGGTACAACGCCGGCAATGCGGACCGCAAGGCCTTGCAGGCCCGCAGGGATGACCTTAGAGGCCGTATCGAGACGGCGCAGAAGCTGGAAAAGACCCTGGAAGACGAGCTCAAGGTCCAGAACGCCATTCTGGCCCAGGAAAGCAAGGGTCGACCCAAGGATGATCCCTACATCGCCCGTCTGGAGCAGGAGGTCGCGGCCCTGCAGGCCAACCTGGGACAGCTGCAGGAAGGCAGCGCCCAGTTGGCCCTTATCGATCAGAGGCTGTCCGTATGAAGGCTTGCAGGCTGATGGCGATCGCCCTGCCCATGGTCTTGCTGGCAGGCTGTGCCACTTCCACTGACCCCCGGGAAGGCGGGCTTCTGGGCGGCATTCAGGGATTGGGCAGCGGTGCCTATGACTCCCGGGTGCAGGAACGTGAGGCACGTCTGGAGGCGTTGCGCAGGACTCAGCGGGAACTGGAAGGTGAACAGGGTGACCTGGAAGCCCGCAAGGCCGAGCAGACCCGGCAGGTGGCGGCGGAGCGTACGCGTCTGGACCGACTCAATGCGGACGTGGCGGCCCTGGACCGGGAGATGGCGAGTCTGAGTGCGCAGCACGGCCGGGGTGATCAGCGGGTTCGGGAACTGCAAACCCGCCTGACCGACCTGAAACAGCAGATGGGCCAGCAGCAATCCGCCCTGGATGCCCTGGAAGGCAGTGGTCTTGGCGACAGTGATACAGACCTGCGTCGTCGTCAACTGGAGCAGCAGCGTCAGGCGTTGCAGAAGGAATATGAACTGCTCATGCAGCTGTCCCTGGAGTTGGCTCGTTGAAACGGAGTCTGGCGTTGTTGCTGGTCTGTCTGACCCTCTCTGGAGGGACTGCCTGGGGTAGCGGGAGCGGTGACGCAGCGACTCCCCTGGATGAGATTCGCCAGGTCATCCGGGAACGTGCACTGCATCCGCCCGCTGAATCGGTCCTGCAGGGGCTGACCGTCGGGAATCTGGAGCAGGATCTCCAGGCCCTGGATCCCCATGCCCGTTACTTTCCCGCGGGCGCGTGGCGTTCTCCCATGTTGGGCCGGGATGCCTGGGTGGGGATCGGCGCCGATCTGGTGTTTGAGGACGGCAAGGTCATACTGTTGCCTTACCAGGGCGGCACTGCCGCCCTGGCCGGCATCGAGGAAGGCACACAGTTGCTGCAGGTCGGCAATGCTTCCGTGGTCGGGCTTTCTCCCCAGGAACTCCTGAGCGTGCTGCGGGGGACGGAGGGAAGCCGCGTGGCCCTGACCTTGTTGCCCGGCGGACTAAATGCCGAGCCTGTGATGCAGGTGATTACCCGGCAGCGATTTCGTCCCCTGGACGTGGAGTTGCTGGGGCCGCCCGGGCAGCGGATCCTCAAGGTACGGGATTTCGTCGGCGGCCTGACACGGCCGGCGTTGCTGGCAACACTGGAGTTCGTGCTTGCATCACCGCGTCCCTCCGGTGATGGAGACATGCCCCTGATCCTGGATCTGCGGGATTCCGGGGGTGGGGATCTGTTTGAAGCTTTGGATATGGCTGCCCTGTTCCTGCCCGCGGGTGCCGTGCTGGGCAGTGTGCAAGGGGCTGACGGCCATCCCGCCATTTTCCATGCGCCACCCGGACGAAAGGTGGATATCCCCATGGTGCTTTGGGTGGGGCCGGATACGGCCAGTGCGGCAGAAGTGTTTGCCGGGGCGCTGCAACACCATGGTCGGGCGAAGGTCGTGGGGCGGCCGACTTTCGGCAAGTGCAGCAGCCAGACGGATGTCAGCCTGTCGGATGGCTCGGTGCTGCGCCTGACCAACCGGATGGTCCTGCTGCCCGGGGGCGAGCGCTGCACGGCTGCGGGCATCCAGCCCGATGTGGCGGTGAGTGCGGCGATGCTGCGGGATCCATTGCGTTTGCTCGGCGTGTCCAGAGCTCTCTTGCATGGCCGGCCCGAGGCCATCCCGGCTGTTGAACGTGAGCCGCAGATTCCTGATGAATCACGCTAGGAAAATAGCCTGACGGGATGTCAATCACCCTTGCCGCCCGGCAACGGGCGGTCTTTTTGTGATGGGAGTTCATGTCATGAATGCATTGCGTGGGTCCGTGCTGTTGTTACTGCTGTGGCTGCCGTGCATGTCCGGGGCGGAATCAGCGTCATGGCCGGATGAGTTGCTGGCACTGGAGCAGCAGGATCGCCTCACGGTACGCGCCCTGGCCGCCTATGGCCTCTTGCCGGATCGCTATCGCGCGCTGGCGATGGCGTTGCGGGGGCATGACCTGGATCTGCTGGCGGCGGACAGGCGCCGGCTCGAGAACTGGATCAATGAGGCGGCGCTGTCGGCCGAGCACCTCGCCGCCCTGGGGTCGTTGCTGGAACTCATGACCCCGCCGCTGGCGGTGGTCCAGGTGATCGGGACGGTGGATACCCGGTCTGAACCGTCGAGCAGCGCGGAATCGGGCCTCTGGTATGACGTGGTCCGTACCGTCGACCTCAATCTGCCGAACCAGGCGGCACCGATCGAGGCATCCCGCCTGTTACAGGATTCCCAGGGGCGCTGGCATGTGCTGTTCAAGCAGGTCAACGATGGCCGGGCGGCGATGGCGAGGTTGGATGCGCAGACCCTGCAGCCGGAAGCGACTCCGGTGCCGTTGATCCATGAGGGCCGCCCGCTGGGCTATGTCCATAACGGGGTTTTTACCCGCGATGGGGAACTGATCATCTCCCGCATGGCCATGGGTGGTGAATCACCCCTGCTGAGGCTGTTTCCAGGTACTGAGCGATTGGCCGAGGCGATCACCCTGACCGGTGAGGTCAATCAGGTGGGAGGTGCCTTTGATCTGGATCTGGACGGTGAAGGCAATATCCATGTGGTGGAGGCCGCGTCGGATTTTTCGGGTGTCAAAGGCGTGAAGAAGTTCTCGCCGGAGGGCCGCTTCCTGGCCTTTTTCAGTGGCCCCAATGGTCGCCTGGAACACCAGTATGGCCGTATCCGTGACCTTCGTATCTCCGCCGACGGCACCATCCATGTGGGGGATACCCATCGTGTGAAGCGCCTGTCCGCCGAGGGTGAATTATTGAACATTCTGGCTTCTCCGGCTGATGAGATGGCCTGGCGGGGCGGTCCTATTGCCGTGGATGACAGTGGCGCCGTCTTCCTTGCGGACACTGCCCATGGACGGATTCTCAAGTTCTCCCCGGGAGGGGATTTGCTCAGTGTCATTGGTCGACAGGGGAGCGGTACCGGCGAGTTCATGTTCCTGCGGGACCTGCAGGTGGATGCGGCCGGGCGGCTATATGTCCTGGACGACATGCAGGATGCCGACCGCAAGCCCCGGCTTCGACTGCAGGTCCTGGCGCCTTCCGACAAGGCACCCGAACCCATGCTGTCCGAGCGGCTGCACCTGGCCACTTGGGCGCAGAAGGGGGCCAGAGATATGGCGGTGGGTCCCGACGGTACCCTGTGGGTGCTGGCGCGTTGGGAAGAAAAGACGGATGACGGCGCCATCGGTGTGGTCAGGATTCTGCGTCTGAATCAGGACGGAGAACTGGCCGTGCACTTCGGAACGTGGGGGACGGCGCCGGAAGCCCTGAGTGTGCCGGAGTCGCTGGCCGTGGGGCCGGACGGGACGTTTTACGTGCTGGATGTCGGCGAGTCCGGCCCGGTGGTCAAGGTTTTTGATCCTGAAGGCAGGTTCCTGCGGGGCTGGGGGACCATCGGGACCTATGAGCAGCGCGAAGAGCCGGGGCTGCTGCGCAGTCCGCGCAAGATCCGCGTGGCGCCGGACGGTACCCTGCTGATCACCGACCCCATGAAATTCGGTGTCCTGCGTTTTGATACTCAGGGAAATTTTCTGCATCAGGCGGGTCGAGAGCGGGAAAGGTACTCCAATGAGATCGAGGGGTTCCCCCAGTATCCCGAGGATGCCTTTGCCGCTGCCGACGGGCGCATCTTCATGCCGGACAAGAACAATGGTCTGATCCAGGTGTTTGATGCCGATGGTGCTTTTCTGAGGCTCATCCGGCGAGAGGGGGGATATCTGGGCGGACTGTCGATTCCCAAGGCACTGGTGGTGGATTCAAGGGGACACATCCTCGTCACCGAGGGCCATCATGTTCAGGCCTTCCACGGGGATGGTTCACTGCATCTGAGGCTGGGCGCGCCCGGGGGGCGGGACGGCCATTTTGACGAGCCGGTACGCATCGAAATCGCACCGGACGACAGTATCTATGTCCTGGATACCTTTCTGATCGGCGACCGGCCACCCCGTATCCAGCATTTTCGGGCCTTGCCATAGGGCACATAGGTATAGGGCACATAGGTATAGGCAGGCAGGTTGCGGATGTCAACGCAGTGTCTTGCCGTGCGTGTATGGTGTTGAAGATATTCACCATCAACCTGGAGTACGGACATACCCATGCCCCCTTACCTCAAGCGGACGCTGAGTTGGCTGCATCGCTGGCTCACCCTGATCCTGCTGCCCCTGTTTGCCCTTATCATCATCACTGGCGCGATCCTCTCCTTCGATCCCATCCTTGATGACCTCCGGTCGGGGTCTGCGGCCGAGGCCCCGGCGGACGCCGTCGCGCTGGTGCAACTGCTCAACCAGGTCGATCCCGGGCAGCGGGCACGCTCCGTGGTGGTGGAAGAAGGCCGTGTGGTGTTGCTGGAGTTCCGCGAGCAGGGCCGTTCCCAATTCATGACCTTTGATCTGGACACCGGTGAGTCGCTTGAGCATCGCGGCGAAAGGGGCGATTTCTTTAATACTGTCAAGCACCTGCACAAGGATCTGTTGCTGGATGCCGCCATCGTGGTGGAGATTGCCACCTACCTGATGGTGCTGGTGATCATCGCCGGCCCCTTCCTGGCCTGGCCCCGGTTGCGCCGGACCCTCATGGGTTGGCACACCCTGGGTGGTTGGGTGGCCCTGCCGCTGGTGCTGATGATCGCCGTGACCGGGATCCTTATGTCCCTGCACATCGGCACGCCACGGCTGCCCCCGCTGCACCCGGATGACCGGCCCGTGGGGATGGCGTCCGCCATCGAGCAGGCCATGGCCAGCGGCGATCTGTCCGGGGTACGGGAGGTGACCCGGGTCAAGCGCTCTGCCGCCGCGGTCCGGGGTGTCGATCCGGTTGGTGAAGCGGTTCATGTGGTGAGCCGTCATGGGGTGATTCGACAGGACCACTTTCCGGGGTTGGTGAAGGAACTCCATGAAGGCACCTGGTCCGGTGCCTGGTCCGGCATGCTCAATCTGCTGGCCTCCGTGATCCTGATGGGGCTGATGGGTACGGGGCTGTGGTCCTGGGAACGTCGCCGGCGCCAGAGCCGCCGACGCAGCGGGGACGCCCACGCGGATATCCTGGTGGCCCACGCCAGTCAGACCGGTACGGCCGCGAAGCTGGCAGACCTGACCCGCCAGGCCCTGCAGGCCGGCGGTAGCCGGGTACTGCACGCCTCGGTGGCGGGGCTGTCCGTGGCGGAGCTGAAGGGATTTCGCCAGGTGTTTCTGATTGTCTCCACCGCGGGGGAGGGACAGGTGCCCGAACAGGCACGATCGTTCCTCAAGGTCTTGGGTGGCGCGGATCTGGCCGGTTGCCGGTTCTCCGTCCTGGCCCTGGGGGATCGCAGTTATACCCACTTCTGTCGCGGTGGCGAGCAGCTACGCGCGGCCCTGCTGGCCGCCGGTGGCGTGGAAGTCCTGCCGATGATGACGGTGGATGGGGATCCGGCGGCGGACTGGCGCCGCTGGCTGGATCAGGTGGCCGCTCAGTTGGGCATCGGCCTGGGGGACGTGGCTGCGCCGCAGGGGGACCAACCGGTCCGGCTGACCTTGAGGGAGCGGCGTCAACTTAATGATCCCGCTGATCCGGATACCCATGAGGTCTGGAGCCTGCGGTTTGAAAGTGATGTGCCGCTGACGTTCCGGCCGGGGGATCTGCTGCTGGTGCGACCGGCTGCCGGTGAGCCGGCGCGGCCTTATTCCATCGGTAGCACGCCGGACGAGGATCCTCGCTCGATCCTGCTGACAGTGGCCCTGGTGAGCCACCGGGAGGCGGATGGGGCGGAGCGGCTGGGCAAGGCCTCGGGCCTGTTGTGTCGGCAACTCAAGGAGGGGGATGTGCTGGAGGGCCGGCTTCGCGCCCATCCCGACTTCAATCCGCCCGAGGACCCTGCGCGTCCCATGATCATGCTGGCTGCCGGCTGCGGGATTTCCCCGTTCGTCGGCTTCATTGCCGAGCAGGCCTTCCGAAAGCGACCGGGGCCGACCTGGCTGATCTTCGGCAATCGCAAGCGGGCCGGGGATTTCTTCCATGGGGAGCAGCTGGCGGCTTGGCATCGGGCCGGGGATCTGGACCGGCTGGATGCGGTTTTTTCCCGGGATCCGGAAGGAGGCGGTTATGTGCAGGATCAGCTGCATGCGGCCGCCGATGAGCTGATGACCTGGGTGCTGGAGCGTGATGCGGTGATCTATGTCTGCGGCAATGCCCGGACCCTGGGGCAGGGGGTGCGCACCGCGCTGGCGGAGATCCTGGCGGCCCGAGAGGGGGTGACCGTGGACGAGGCCGTCCGGCGCCTCCAGGCATGGGAGGCCGGGGGCAAGCTGCGGATGGATCTGATTGACTGAGCCGCCGAGTGCTATCCTGTGCGCTCCTGCCGGCCGCGAGGGCGGACCCGGCAGTGATGTCTTAACCTCACGGGAGAATCAGGCATGTCGGAGATTTCAGGAAATACGGTTGGGGGCGAGCCGGGCAAGGATCAGGCCATGATGCCGAAGATCATCTATGCCCTGTACTTGGTCTCGCCCATCGTCGGCCTGACGGGGCTGATTGGTGTGATCGTGGCCTATGTCTATCGGGGCGACGGCAGCGGCTGGCTGCGGAGCCATTATGATTTCCAGATCCGTACTTTCTGGATTGGGCTGTTGTACGTGATCGTGGGCATACTGCTGACGTTCGTCGTCGTTGGCTACCTGGTGCTGCTATTCTGGTTTGTGTGGCTGGTTATCCGTTGCGTGAAGGGCTGGAAGGCGCTGAGCGAGGGGCAGGCCGTGGCCAACCCAGAACGCTGGTCGTGGTGAAGTGCAGGTGCTCCGGAGGGGCGGCAGGTTAGCGGCCCCTTTGCCCTGCTGAGCGCAGGGAGAGCAGGGCGGGCGTCAGCACCAGCAGGGCCAGGATGCCCAGAGGCAGCAGCAGGCTCGGGGAGAGGATGTCCGTCATGCCCAGGCTCTGCGCCTGGGTCAGGCTGGACAACTCCGCCCCCAGACTCGCCACGACGAAGGAGATGGGCAGCAGCCCCAGAAAAGTGGCCACCAGTACATGGCGGAAGGGGATCGGAAACGCCACCGGCAGCATGTTGATCAGCCAGGCCGGTACCAGGGGGAACAGGCGCGCCGCCAGGATCACGCTGAAGGCATTTGCGTTCACCTTCGCCTCCATTTTCTGCAGTCGGTGTCCCCAGCGGCGATGGATGGGACCGCGGAACAGCCGGCGCCCCACGGCACCCACCATCACCGCACTGAAGGCCGAACCGGTGGCACTGAGCACGGCACCCAGCGGCGCCCCGAACAGGAAGCCGCCCGTGAGCATGAGCAGGAACCCCCCGGGAAACGGGGTGACCTTGCCGAAGGTCACGGCCACCACGTAGCCGGCGGCCATCGCCACGGGATGAAGCGCCGTCCACGCCAGCAGGGTTTCCTGGGATGCGACGACCCAGGCGGTCAGGTTGAACAGGGGCTCGTTCATCATTTGGTCTGAGGATTATAACCACTTGTGCTTTTTCGCCATTTTCGCTAGCCTGAGCGCCATTGTCAGGTTCACGCATCGGCAGTACCCGGGCTGCCGGCCTTGCCCCGCCATGGGGTCAAAGGTCGGCAGCCCTTTCCCGTGGGGCCATCCCCTTCATCACGAATAGCGCACGACCCCTCGTACAGGCCGGCGCAGGAGACATCGACATGCCCGTCATTACCCTCCCCGACAACAGCCGTCGCAGCTTTGATGCGCCCGTCACTGTGGCTCAGGTGGCCGCCGATATCGGTCCCGGCCTCGCCAAGGCCACCCTGGCCGGCAAGATCGACGACCGCCTGGTGGATGCCGCTTACCTGATCGAAGATGATGCCCGTCTGGCCATCATCACCGACCGCGATCCGGAAGGGTTGGACATGATCCGCCACTCCACCGCCCACCTCATGGCCCAGGCGGTGAAGACCCTGTATCCCGGCGCTCAGGTGACCATCGGTCCCGTGATCGAGGATGGGTTCTACTACGACTTCGCCTATGAACGCCCCTTCCATCCGGAAGACCTGGAAAAGATCGAGGCGAAAATGAAGGAGTTGGCCAAGGCCGATCTGCCGGTGGCGCGCCGGGTCATGCCCCGTGACGAGGCCGTGGCATTCTTCCGCGAGCAAGGAGAGGAATACAAGGCCCGCCTCATCGCCGACATCCCCACCAACGAGGATATCTCCCTCTACAGCCAGGGCGAGTTTACCGACCTGTGCCGCGGCCCCCACGTACCCGGCACCGGCAGGCTCAAGGCCTTCAAGCTTACCAAAGTGGCCGGTGCCTATTGGCGCGGGGACTCCAAGAACGAGATGCTCCAGCGCATCTACGGTACCGCCTGGCCCAACAAGCAGCAGCTGGAAGAGTATCTCCACCGCCTGGC
This sequence comes from Ectothiorhodospira lacustris, assembly GCF_022227845.1. Classification (GTDB taxonomy): domain Bacteria; phylum Pseudomonadota; class Gammaproteobacteria; order Ectothiorhodospirales; family Ectothiorhodospiraceae; genus Ectothiorhodospira; species Ectothiorhodospira lacustris. Next base: position 108,232 of record NZ_JAJNQN010000009.1, read on the forward strand.
GGAGGCGGAGCGCCGCGATCATCGTCGCATCGGCCAGGAGCTGAATCTGTTCTCCATTCAGGAGGATGCCGGCGGCGGCCTGGTATTTTGGCACCCTAACGGCGCCCGCATCCGCCGCGCCATCGAACAGTTCTGGTCCGAGATGCATGAGCGGGCGGGGTACGAGTTTCTGTATACCCCCCATATCGCCAACCTGGAGCTGTGGAAGACCTCCGGTCATGCGGACTTCTATGCCGAGTCCATGTACGAGCCCATGCAGGACGAGCATCAGGCCTTCCAGCTCAAGCCCATGAACTGTCCGTTCCATGTGCTGGTGTACAAGGATCGCCTGCGTTCCTACCGTGACCTGCCCCTGCGCTGGGCGGAGATGGGGACGGTCTACCGCCGCGAGATGTCCGGTGCCCTGCACGGCCTGATGCGGGTGCGCGGCTTTACCCAGGACGATGCCCACATCTTCTGCCGGGAGGATCAGATCGAGGCGGAGATCCTGCGGATCCTGGATCTCACCCTGGCGGTGCTGCAGGCTTTTGGTTTCGAGAACTTCGATATCAACCTGTCCACCCGCCCGGACAAGGCCGTGGGCTCGGATCACATCTGGGAGCATGCCACCGCCGCGCTGCGGGCGGCCCTGGAGAAGAAGGGGCTGGCCTATGAGGTGGACGAGGGCGGCGGTGCCTTCTACGGCCCCAAGATCGATATCAAGATCCGTGACGCCATCGGTCGTCAGTGGCAGTGCTCCACGGTGCAGCTGGACTTCAACCTGCCGGAACGCTTCGACATGGAGTACGTGGCGGACGACAACACCCGCAAGCGGCCCATCATGATCCATCGCGCCCTGCTGGGGTCGGTGGAACGCTTCTTCGGCGTGCTCATCGAGCACTATGCCGGTCACTTCCCCCTGTGGTTGGCGCCGGTACAGGTGCAGGTGCTCACCATCACCGATCGGCAGAACGATTATGCCCGTCAGGTGGCCGATATTTTGCGCGAACAGGGCTTCCGCGCCGACATGGACTTGAGAAACGAGAAGATCGGCTTTAAAATCCGCGAGCATACGCTTCAACGAGTGCCGTATCTGCTGGTCCTGGGGGACCGGGAAAGGGATACGGGTACAGTCGCCGTGCGTACGCGCGATGGGCGGGACCTGGGAACGATGGAGATCGATTCCCTGATTCAGCGTCTTTCCCTCGAAACCGCGAGCCGCGGCCATTCCATTTTGGAGGATTGACATATCAGCGCTGGTAAAGAGAACCGATTAAACGAGCAGATCAATGTGCCCCAAGTGCGTCTGATCGGTGAAGACGGCGAGAACATGGGGGTCATGCTGACGCGCGAGGCGATGCGAATCGCCGAGGAAGCCGAACTGGATCTGGTGGAAATCGTGCCCACGGCCGATCCTCCGGTCTGTCGGGTCATGGACTACGGCAAGTTCAAGTTCGAGCACAGCAAGAAGACGCAGGCTGCCAAGAAAAATCAGAAACAGGTTCAGATCAAGGAAGTCAAATTCCGTCCGGGAACGGACGAAGGTGACTACCAGGTCAAGCTTCGCAATCTAAACCGCTTTCTGGAGAATGGTGACAAGTGCAAGGTCACCATCCGCTTCCGCGGCCGTGAGATGGCGCACCAGGAGCTGGGTGCAAGGCAGCTCGACCGGATCGAAGCCGATCTGGGTGAGCTGGCGACGGTAGAACAGCGTCCCAAGATGGAAGGTCGCCAGATGATCATGGTGATCAGTCCGAAGAAGAAGTAAGCAGTCGGCAGTAAAAAGTAAAGGCAGTCGATAAGAAAACGGATGCATGGGTCCCGGTACACCTGTGCGTCTTGACCAACATGTCGCCAGCGAGGCGGCATCATCTGGAGTTCAAAGATGCCGAAGATGAAGACCAATCGGGGCGCCGCCAAGCGCTTCACCAAGACCGGCTCGGGCGCCTTCAAGCGTGCCCAGTCCCATCGTCGTCATATCCTGACGAAGAAGAGCACCAAGCGTAAGCGTCACCTGCGCGCCGCGTCTCACATCCATGCCTCGGATGTGGCCGCCGTGCGTCAGATGTTGCCCAATAGCTGAGCCGAGTCACCCAGGAGTTTTAGAGCATGCCCCGAGTCAAAAGAGGTGTAACCGCCCACGCCAAGCACAAAAAGGTGCTGGACAAGGCAAAAGGTTACTATGGTGCCCGCAAGAACGTCTATCGCGTTGCCGTGCAGGCCGTCACCAAGGCCGGTCAGTACGCCTACCGCGACCGCCGGCAGCGCAAGCGTCAGTTCCGCGCCCTGTGGATTGTGCGTATCAACGCGGCGGCCCGCGAGTTTGGCCTGTCCTACAGCCGTCTGATCGACGGACTGAACAAGGCCGGCGTCGAGATCGACCGTAAGGTGCTGGCTGATCTGGCGGTGCATGATCTGCCCGCCTTTGGCCGTATCGCCGAGCAGGCCAAGGCCGCCCTGGCGTAAGCACTGCGGACGCAGGCCCGCCCCCGTGCGGCGGGGGCGGGAACGTCAAGAGGGGAAAGGCCTGGCCTTTCCCCTTTTTGTTTTCAACGCAACGACGGAAGCTCCAAGTGGAATCCCTTTCCAATCTCACCGACGCGGCGCTCACGGCGATCCGCGCGTCCGCCGACCTGCGCCATCTGGACGAGTTGCGGGTGCAGTACCTGGGCAAGAAGGGCGTCATCACCGAACAGTTGAAGTCCCTCGGGGCACTGCCGCCGGAGCAGCGCCGGGAGGCCGGTCAGGCCATCAACCAGGCCAAACAGGTGGTGGCCGAGGCCCTGGAGGCGCGCCGCGAGGCCTTGGAACTGGCGGCTCGGGAGACTCGCCTGGCGGCGGAGACCCTGGATGTCACCCTGCCTGGGCGGCGTCAGGAATCCGGTGGCCTGCATCCCGTCACCCTGACCATAGAGCGCATCCAGGCCCTGCTGGAGCAGTTGGGTTTTGCGGTGGTGGAAGGTCCGGAGGTGGAGGACGACTACCACAACTTCGAGGCCCTGAACATTCCGTCCCATCACCCGGCCCGGGCGATGCATGACACCTTCTATTTCGATGCCACCACCCTGCTGCGTACCCATACCTCGCCGGTGCAGGTCCGAGTGATGGAAAACCAGGCACCGCCCCTGCGCATCATCGCCCCCGGACGTGTCTATCGCTGCGACTCGGATCTCACCCACAGCCCCATGTTTCACCAGGTGGAGGGGCTGGTGGTGGATGAGCAGGTGACCTTTGCCCATCTGCGCGGCGTGCTGGACGCCTTTCTGCGGGCCTTCTTCGAGCAGAACGATCTGAAGACCCGGTTTCGGCCTTCCTATTTCCCCTTCACCGAACCCTCCGCCGAGGTGGACATCCAGTGCGTGCAATGCGGCGGCCACGGCTGCCGGGTCTGCAAGCAGACCGGCTGGTTGGAGGTAATGGGCTGCGGCATGGTGCATCCCAATGTGCTGGGGCATGTGGGCATCGACAGCGAACGTTATTCCGGTTTTGCCTTCGGGCTGGGAGTGGAGCGCATGGCCATGCTGCGCTACGGGGTCAACGACCTGCGGCTGTTCTTCGACAATGACATCCGTTTCCTGCGCCAGTTCGTCTGAGAAAATTCTGAATCAGTCATTCCCGCGCAAGCGGGAATCCAGTCATGGACTGGACACTCCGTCACTCCCGCGTAAGCGGGAGTGACGGAGGGGCGGGAGTGACGGAGGGGAATTTGTTCAGTGTTTCCCTAACCCATTCCGAATCCAAGGTTGAGTATCTATGAAAATCAGTAATCAATGGCTGGGTCAGTGGGTGGATCACGGCCTGGCGGTGGACGCCCTGGGCCATCGCCTGACCATGGCGGGCTTGGAGCTGGACGCCGTCACGACGGTGGCGCCGGATTTTACCGGCGTGGTGGTGGCCCATGTGATCGCCGTGGAACCCCATCCGGACGCAGACAAGCTGCGGGTTTGTCAGGTGGATGACGGCAGCGGCGAGCCGGTGCAGGTGGTCTGCGGCGCGCCTAATGTGCAGGTGGGCATGCGCGCTCCCTTTGCCCGGGTCGGCGCGGTCCTGCCTGGCGATTTCAAGATCAAGAAGGCCAAACTGCGGGGGGTACCGTCCTTCGGCATGCTCTGTTCCGCCCGGGAGCTGGGTCTGTCCGAGGCCCATGAAGGTCTCATGTCCCTGCCGGACGAACCGGCGGCGGGCACGGACGTTCGTGTGCTGCTGGGGCTGGATGACCAGGTCCTGGAAGTGGACCTGACACCGAACCGGGCCGACTGCCTGAGCATGGCCGGGGTGGCCCGGGAGGTGGCGACCCTGACGGGCCGGCCCCTTCAGGTACTGGAAGTGCCGGCAGTGTCGGTGGCCTGTGAGGATGTCTTCCCGGTGCGCCTGGAGGCGCCCGCGGACTGTCCGCGCTATGCCGGTCGGGTGATCCGGGGCGTGAATCCCGCCGCGCCCACGCCGCTGTGGATGCAGGAACGTCTGCGCCGGGCCGGGATCCGCAGCCTGGGTCCCCTGGTGGATGTGACCAACTACGTCATGCTGGAGTTGGGTCAGCCCATGCATGCCTTCGATCTGTCCGTGCTCGATGGCGCCATCGTGGTGCGCCGGGCCCGGGACGGTGAGACCCTGGTATTGCTGGATGGCCAGGAACTCAAGCTGGGCGCCGATGATCTGGTGATCGCCGACGAAGGTAAGCTGCTGGCTCTGGCGGGCATCATGGGCGGCGAGGCCAGCGGCGTGACCGATGACACCCGGGATGTATTCCTGGAGTCGGCCCACTTCGTGCCCATGGCCGTGGCCGGGCGTGCCCGCCATCATGGCCTGCACACCGAGTCGTCCCACCGTTTCGAGCGGGGTGTGGATCCGGCGCTGCCCCTGCGTGCCCTGGAGCGGGCCACGCAGCTGCTGTGCGAGATCGCCGGCGGTACCCCGGGGCCGGCCAACGTGGCCGAGGAGGCATCTCAGGTGCCGGTGTGCGCACCCATTACCCTGCGGCCTGCCCGGGTGAGTCGTCTGCTGGGCCTGGCGCTGCCGCCCGCGCGGATGCGGGAGATCCTCGTTGCCCTGGGCTGCGAGGTGAGCGGAATGGGGGAGGCCTGGCAGGTCGCGGTGCCCTCGTTCCGCTTCGATCTGGCCATCGAGGAAGACCTGGTGGAGGAGATCGCCCGGGTTCATGGCTATGACGATCTGCCTTCCGAGCTGCCCCTGGTCCGCCCCGGCATCACCTGGCTGGACGAGGCGCGGGTGGATCCTCGCCGCCTGCGCTCCCGCCTGTGTGATCTGGGGTATCTGGAGGCCATCACCTTCAGCTTCGTGGATGAGGCCCTGGAGGCCGGGTTCTCCCCGGACACCCGGCCGCTCAGGCTGGCCAATCCTCTCTCTTCGGAGTTGGCGGTGATGCGCACCACCCTTTGGCCGGGGTTGGTGAAGGCGGCCCTGCACAACCTGCACCGCCAGCAGGCGCGGGTGCGCCTGTTCGAAGTAGGACTGAGGTTCGTGCCCCAAGACAATGGACTGAAGCAGGAAAAGGTTATCTCCGGCCTGATCTGCGGCGCCCTGTTTCCGGCGCAGTGGGGTCAGGCCGAGCGCCCGGTGGATTTCTTCGACATCAAGGGGGATGTGGAATCCCTGCTGGCCCTGGCGGGGCTGGACCGGCGGGTGAGCTGGCGGGCCGGCCGTCATCCGGCGCTGCATCCCGGGCAGTGCGCCGAGCTGTGCCTGGACGGGGAATCCCTGGGTTGGGTCGGCGCCCTGAATCCGGCGTTGGAAGCCGGGCTGGATCTGGAAACACCGGTGTTCCTGTTCGAGCTTTCACTGGAAAAGGTCTGCCGGGGGCGTCTGCCCGGATTCCGGGAGCAGAGCCGGTTCCCGGCCATTCGTCGCGACCTGGCCCTGCTGGTGGACACCGCCCTGCCGGCCGCCCGGGTGGTGGAAGTGATCGAAAGCGCCGGCCACGAAGCGCTCAGAGGGGTGAACCTGTTTGACGTCTATACGGGGCGGGGGGTGCCGGAGGGTAGAAAAAGTCTTGCTTTGGGCTTGATTTTACAGGATTTATCCAGCACTCTTACCGACGAAAAAGTGGACGAGATGATCCACGACATCGTGACCAAATTACAAGAAGAGGTTGGGGCGACCCTCAGAGCTTGATCGATGGCATTGACAAAGGCGGAGATGGCGGAGCGGCTGCATGAAGAACTCGGGCTTAACAAGCGTGAGGCCAAGGAGCTTGTGGAGCTCTTCTTCGAGGAAGTTCGCACCGCACTGGAGGTGGGGGAGCAGGTAAAGTTGTCGGGGTTCGGCAACTTCACGCTCAGGGACAAGAACCAGCGGCCCGGCCGTAATCCCAAGACCGGTGAGGAGATTCCCATTTCCGCCCGTCGCGTGGTGACGTTCCGTCCTGGTCAGAAACTGAAGGCGAGGGTCGAGTCCTATGCTGGAAGCGGGCAACAATAGCGAACTCCCGGCCATTCCCGGGAAACGTTATTTCACCATCGGGGAGGTCAGCGAGCTGTGTGGGGTGAAGCCCCATGTATTGCGCTACTGGGAACAGGAGTTCCCCTCCCTGAAGCCCGTCAAGCGGCGCGGTAACCGCCGTTATTACCAGCGACAGGATGTCATCCTGATTCGCCAGATCCGCAGCCTGCTCTATGAGCAGGGTTATACCATCGGCGGTGCCAGGCAGAAACTGTCGGGGCAGGAGGCCCGCGACGACACCTCCCAGAGTCAGCAGATCATCCGGCAGATGCGGCTGGAACTGGAGGAGATCCTGCACATCCTGCGGCAGAAGCCGTCGTGAAAAAATAGTAAGAATTTGGTCGCAAAAACACTTCACAAATGGAAAAACATACCCTACAATGCTGCACTTTCTCGGGGCGTAGCGCAGCCTGGTAGCGCACCTGCATGGGGTGCAGGTGGTCGGAGGTTCAAATCCTCTCGCCCCGACCAAATCCCGAAAAACCCGGCTCAAGGCCGGGTTTTTTGTGCCCGCCATTCGTCCTGTTCCCGCGAACCTTACCGAGGGTGCCGCGCATCATGAGTACCGAGGTCGTTCCAGAACACCGCCGGGACTGGCGCGCCGCCCTGGCCGTCTATCGGCATCCCCGGGTCCTCGGCATGCTGTTTCTGGGTTTTGCCGCCGGCTTGCCGCTGCTGCTGGTGGGGGGGACGTTCACCGCCTGGTTGCGGGATCTGGGGGTGGAACTGGCCGCCATCGGCTTTTTGAGCTGGGTGGGCATGGCCCACAGCATCAAGATTTTCTGGGCGCCGGTGGTGGACCGGATGCCCTTACCCTTCCTGACCCCTTGGCTGGGACGGCGGCGTGCCTGGATGATCCTGGCCCAGGGGGTGATCGCCCTGGGGCTGTTGGGTATTGCACTGACCGATCCCCGCGAGCATCTGTGGCTGGTGGCCGTCTGGGCGGTGCTGACCGCTTTTGGTTCGGCGACCCAGGACATCGCCGTCGACGCCTATCGCATCGAGGCGGTGAGCCGGGACCGGCAGGGCGCCATGGCGGCATCCTACATCTTCGGTTACCGAGTGGCCCTGCTGGCCGCCGGAGCGGGGGCGCTGCATCTGGCTGCCGTGGGGAACTGGAGTCTGTCCTACGGGGTGATGGCCGCGCTGATGGCGGTGGGCGTGATCACCACGCTGATCATCCGCGAGCCGGAGGTGACCACCAACAGCAGCACCCGGCGCCTGGAGCAGCGGGTGGTGGATTATCTGGATCGCACCGCCCATCGTGGTTGGCGTCGTCGTTTCACGGCCTGGTTCATCGGCGCGGTGATTTGCCCCTTTGCGGATTTTTGGCACCGCTACGGTAAGGTGGCCCTGCTGGTGTTGCTGTTCGTGGCCACGTTTCGCATCAGCGACATCTTCATGGGGGTGATGGCCAACCCCTTCTATCTGGACCTGGGCTTTTCCAAGACCGAGATCGCTAACGTGGCCGCGGCCTTCGGCCTGGCCATGACCCTGACCGGGGCCGCGCTGGGGGGGCTTTTGGTGATGCGCTTCGGCATCACCCGCATGCTCATTGCGACCGCCTGTCTGGCGCCCCTGACCAATCTGACCTTTTCCTGGTTGGCCACCCTGGGTCCGGAGCTGTATGGTCTGACATTTGCCATCATGGCGGACAACATCAGCGGGGGACTGGCCATTTCTGTGTTCATTGCCTATCTGTCGAGCCTGACCAACAGTGCCTATACGGCCACTCAGTATGCCCTGTTCAGCTCCATCATGACCCTGCCGGGCCAGTTCCTGGCGGGCTTTACCGGGCTGCTGGTGGAGCAGGTGGGCTGGGTCTGGTTCTTCATCTCATCGGCCGGCATCGGCCTGCCGGCTATCCTATTGGCGGTGCTGATCGCCCGCCTGGCCAATCCCGATCAGGTGGTCAGGCCCGGCCGCCCGGCGGAAAACCGCAGATGAGGTTCCATCGTGGATGATGCCGGACAACAAAAAAAGCAGCCCGGCCGCCGCCATGACGTTCTGCTGATGGTGGGCGGGTTTTATGTGCTCGCCAGTGTGCTGTCGGTAGGCTGGTGGCTGCAGACCCGGCAGACGGACATCTGGCCGCTGACAGCGGTGCTGCTCGGTCTGGGGATCGTCATCCTGGTGGCTTTGCTGTGGTTCCGTCAGCGGGATGTGGAACGGCTGGTGGTAGAACGCGGCCAGGCCCTGGAAAAGAACCGAACACTGATGCGTTCCATCACCGAGTCGGCCCGGGATGCGATCATCCTGATGGCGCCGGGCGGTCGGGTGGCCTTCTGGAATCCGGCGGCGGAAGCCCTGTTGGGGTTCTCCCGGGAGGAGGCGATCGGTCGTGACCTGCATGACATGATCATGCCCGGAGGTACGCCGGGCATGATCATGCGCAAGCTCTTGAATTTTGAAGGCAGCGGCTGCGGCAACGCCATCGGCCGGACCCTGGAATTGCAGGCCCGCTGCAAGGATGGACACGTGATCCCGGTGGAGCTGTCTCTGTCTTCATTGCATCTGGACACGGGCTGGCACGCGCTGGGTATCCTCAGGGACATCACCGACCGTAAGCAGGCTGAACGACGCTTGGTGCGTCTGACCGAATGTCTCTCCAGCATGGGGCCGAATTTCGACGATAATGCCCAGGATATCACCCGGCTGTGCGGAGAGCTGTTCGGCAGCGACGCGGCCTTCTACAACCGCCTACAGCAGGGGCGGTTGTGCAGTCTGGGGCACTGGAACCGCCCGCCGGGCCTGCCCCTGGAGGATGATCCCGAAGGCCATGTCTGTCATGGTCTGATCAAGGATACCGCCCTGGAGTGTCTCGTCATTGAGGATCTGGAGCAGTCCCCGTATTTCGAGACGGATCCGGCGATTCAGCGCTATGGTCTCAAGGCGTATTTCGGCCACAAGGTGTACTGCCGGGGTGAGGCGGCGGGCTCCCTGTGTGTGGTCTTTACGCGTCGTTGCCGACCGAGCGATGAAGAGCGGCGCCTGCTCACCCTGCTGGCCGCCGCCCTGGGTGCGGAGGAAGAACGTCACCTGGCGGTACAGCAGTGGCATGAGGCCAAGGAGCGGGCGGAACAGGCGAACCGGGCCAAGTCCGAATTCCTCTCCCGCATGAGCCATGAGCTCAGGACCCCCATGAATGCGGTCCTGGGATTTTCCCAGCTGCTGGAGGCGGATCCGGCGTTGGGGGAGGAGCAGCTGGACAATGTGCACGAGATTCTGCGCGGCGGCCGGCATCTGCTGGAGCTGATCAACGAGATCCTGGACCTGTCCCGCTTGGAGGCCGGCAAGATCGAACTGTCCCTGGAGCCGGTGGCCATGTCCTCGGTGCTGACCGAGTGCATTACGCTGCTGCGCCCCTTGGCGGATGAGCGACGGATTCGCCTGCATGTGAACAGCCGACAAGACCATGCCGTGCTTGGGGATCGCACCCGGCTCAAACAGGTGCTGATCAATCTCATGTCCAATGCCATCAAGTACAACCGGCCGGACGGTGATGTGTGGCTTGAAACTCGGATGGGTGGCGGTGGGGAGACGATCCGGGTGAGTGTGGCCGATACTGGGCTGGGTATTGACCCTGCGCGCATGGATGAGCTGTTCCAGCCCTTCAATCGCCTGGGTGTGGATGATCAGGCCGCGACGGAAGGGACGGGTATCGGGCTGACCATCGCCCTGCGTCTGATGGAGCTGATGGGGGGGGGCATCGGTGTGGAGCCACGGCAGGGGGGCGGGAGCGTGTTCTGGTTCGAGTTGCCGGCGGTGCAGGATGCACCGGTCCCGGTCCCGTCTCACAGGCCGTTCGGGGGTATTGCTCCGAGCGGGGGAATCGCCTCGGGTCACTGTATCCTGCACGTGGACGACAATCCTTCCAACCTGCGCTTGGTGGCGCAGGTCCTGGCCAAGCGTCCGGGGATTCAGGTATTGCAGGCACCGGGGGCGGACCTGGGGCTGGCCCTGGCGCGCAGTCATCGGCCGGATCTGATCATTCTGGACATCAACATGCCGGGCATGAATGGCTATCGGGTATTGAAGTCCCTGCGAGAGGATGCGGGGACGGCCGCCATACCGGTCTTTGCCCTGACTGCCAATGCCACCCAGCGAGATGTGATCCGGGGAAAGGAGGCCGGCTTTGATGAATATCTGACCAAGCCTCTGGATATCCCTGACTTCATGGCCCTGCTGGATCGGTACCTGGTCATGTCCATGGCGACGGACAGGGCCTCGGGTTGCCCGGAAAGCACCCCATGATGCAGCGATTCGTTACATCGCCCACGGAGCAGGTTCTGCACCTGGTCCTGCCGGGCCTGTTGACGCGCACCGCCGGCTGGCAGGCCGATTACGGCAATTTGGGGCGTTATCCCGCCCTGGAGTGGTTGTGGTCGCGGGGCGGCCCCACTCCCGTCCGCGCCGACGATCTGGAAACCCTGTTGTGCCGGCATTACGGTGCCGATACCGATGCCCCCGTGGCCGCCCTGACACGGCTGGCGGCTGTTGCGAACGTGCCGGCAGGGTACTGGTTCTGTGCCGACCCAGTGCATTTGACGGTGGGCACGGATGATCTGGTCCTCTCCCGGGTTGTCGGCCCATCGCTGACTGCCGCCGAGAGCGACGCCCTGGTCACCCTGATCAACGACCATTTTCAGGAGCGGTCCTGGCGGCTGCACAGTGCCGCCCCGGGGTACTGGCATTTGTGCCTGGAGCAGGATCCGGGCCTGTCCACCGTGCCCCTGTCCCGCGCCCTGGGGCAACGGGTGGGTGGTCTGCTGCCCAGGGAGAGTGCCGCTGCCCGGGCCTGGCAACGGGACCTGACGGAGTTGCAGATGCTTTTGTTCGGCGCGCCGGTGAATGCGGCGAGGGAGGCCCGGGGAGAGGTGACGGTCAACAGCCTGTGGCTCTGGGGGGGCGGGCGCTGGCCCTGTCCGCCGCCGCCCGCTGCGCTGGCGACCGCCCATGGCCACGGCGCGTTGCTGGAAGGGCTCTGTCGCTGGACGGGCACGCCCCTGCATCCCGTGCCGGAGTCGGCCACGGCGTGGCTGGCATCCGGGCCGCCGCAAGGCCATGTACTGGTGGTGCTGGAAGATCTCTTCCCGGCCGCCGCCGGGGATGATATCGAGGCCTGGATGAACGCAATGACGGTATTGGAGCAGAACTGGTTCGAGCCCCTGCGCCAAGCCCTGGCGCGGGGCCGGCTTCGGCACCTGATGATCCAGGGCGAGGATGGCCGGGGGGTACGGCTGGATGGCGGGTCCCGCCGCCGGTGGTGGCGGCGTTCCCGTCCGTTCGGGGAATGCGTGGTGGGCCTTGGTGCGGAGAGTGCCCGATGAAGGCCGCGCGCAGGCTGCAGCGGGGGCGGGCGCCGGCCGAAGGTGCTGATCTTCTGGCCCGGCTCTATGCCAACCGGGGTGTCCTGGACCCGGCGGAACTGGATTGCTCCCTGTCCCGTATGGTCCCGGTCGGTGCCCTGGGCGGGATCGATCGGGCCACGGCCTTGCTGGAACAGGCCCTGACCCGGGACCGACGGATACTGGTGGTGGGTGATTTCGATGCCGACGGCGCCACCAGCACCGCCCTGGCCTTGCGGGCCCTGCGGGCCATGGGTGCGGCGGCGGTGGATTACCTGGTCCCCAACCGGTTCGAGTATGGCTACGGGCTGACGCCGGAGATCGTGGCGGTGGCTGCCGATCGGGCGCCGGACCTGATCATCACCGTGGATAACGGCATCTCCAGCCTGGACGGGGTGGCGGCCGCGCGGGGCCGAGGCATGCAGGTACTGGTGACCGATCATCACTTGCCCGGTGCCCGGTTGCCCGATGCCGAGGCCATCGTCAATCCGAATCTGGCCGATGACCCCTTTCCCAGCAAGGCGCTGGCCGGGGTAGGTGTGATCTTCTATGTCATGGCGGCCCTGCGGGCCCGCCTGCGCGACAGGGGCTGGTTCGGGCTCCGGGGGATTCCAGAGCCTAATCTGGGCAGTCTGCTGGACCTGGTGGCACTGGGTACGGTGGCGGACGTGGTGCCCCTGGATCGCAACAACCGCATCCTGGTGGAGCAGGGGCTACGGCGGATGCGGGCAGGTCAGGCGGCACCGGGTATCCGGGCCCTGCTGCAGGTGGCGGGTCGTCATCCGGAGCGGGTGGTGGCCGCGGACCTGGGGTTTGCCGTGGGGCCGCGCCTGAACGCCGCCGGGCGCATGGATGACATGGCCATCGGCATCGAATGTCTGCTCGCCGATGACCCGGATCGGGCTCTGACCCTGGCACAGACCCTGGACGACCTGAACCGGGATCGGCGGGAGGTGGAGGCGCAGATGCAGGACCAGGCCCTGGACAGCCTGACCCGGCTGATGGATGAGCGGGGCCTGACGGGGGCGGGCGGCCATGGCTTGTGCCTGTATGAGCCGGAGTGGCATCAGGGGGTGATCGGCATCGTCGCCTCCCGCATCAAGGACCGGGTACACCGGCCGGTGATCGCCTTTGCCGATGCCGGTAACGGGCAGCTCAAGGGGTCGGCCCGTTCCATCCCCGGGCTGCATATCCGGGATACCCTGGATGCCATTGCCTCGACCCATCCGGGCCTGGTGAGCAAGTTCGGCGGGCATGCCATGGCGGCGGGTCTGAGCCTGTCGGCGGACCGTTTCGAGGCCTTCCGGCAGGTGTTTGACGAGACCGTGCGTCGGTTCGTCGACCCGGCGGATCTGGAGGGGGTGATCTGCAGTGACGGCCCGCTGGCACCCCATGAGCTCACGCTGGAGACCGCCGAGGCCCTGCGCGCCGGCGGCCCTTGGGGACAGGGATTCCCGGAACCCCTGTTTGACGGCGAGTTCGAGGTGCTGGAACGGCGTTGGCTGAAAGGCAGGCATGTGCGCCTGCGTCTGCGCCATCCCGAGGGCGGGGAAGTCGTTACCGGCATCGCCTTCAACGCCGATCCGGCCCAGTGGCCGGAAGGGCGGGATCGGGTGCATCTGGCCTATCGGCTGGACAGCAACGAATACCGGGGCCTGTGTTCCGTCCAGATGGTGGTGGAACACGTTTTCTGAGGGCTACATCCCGGCCATCTGCAGCACCAGGGTCGCCACGGCGAAATACATCACGATGCCGGCCACGTCCACCACCGAGGTGACCAGCGGGGCGCTGGCGGTGGCCGGGTCCAGCTTGAAACGGGCCAGGATGAAGGGCAGCACCATGCCGAACATGCTGCCGGTGATGACCACCAGCACCATGGAGATGGCGATGGCAATGGCCACCTCGGTGCCCCCCAGCCACAGGCCGATGAGCCAGACCGCCAGTCCCAGGGTGATGCCCAGGCTCAGGGCCACCAACAGCTCCTTGCCCCAGAGTCGGAACCAGTCCCGGGCCTGCACATCGCCGGTGGCCAGGGCGCGCACCATCAGGGTGGAGGCCTGGGCCCCTGCGTTACCGCCGGAGGCGATGACCATGGGCAGGAAGAAGACCAGGGCCACCACCTTCTCGATGGCCGTCTCGAAAAAGGCGATGGCGGCACCGCTCACGATGTTCACTGCCACCAGGATCACCAGCCAGCCGATGCGCTTGCGGTAGAGCATGCCCGCGGTGGCGTCCTTCACGCTCAGGTTCAAGACCCCCACCGAGCCCATCTTGTGGAAGTCCTCGGTGTCTTCCTTCTGTACCACGTCCATGACGTCATCCACGGTGATGATGCCGGCCAGGGTGCCGTCCGCGTCCACCACGGGCAGGGCCTGCAGGTCATAGCGACCGATGAGGCGGGCCGCCTCTTCTCGGTCTTCCTGGGTGTGGATGCTGATCAAGTCCCGGTGATAGTGTTGCGCCACCTGGGTGCGGGGGCGGGAGAGCAGCAGGTCCTGAAGGCTGATCCAGCCCAGCAGACGACCCCCTTCGCCGGTGATGAAAAGGGTGTTGAGGGTTTCGCCAACATGGGCCTGTTCACGCACGTGATCCAGGGCCTGGCGTACGGTCCAGTCGGGGGAGAGGGCCACGAACTCCGGGGTCATGAGGCGGCCGGCGCTGTGCTCCGGGAAGGCCAGCAGGGCCTTGAGCACCTGCTGGTCCGCCTCCGGCAGCATCTCCATCAGGGAGTCCGTGTGCGCGTCCGGTAGTTCGTCCAGGATGGCGGCGGCATCGTCATAGGAGAGTTCGCCGATGAGGCGGGTCTTCTCCTCGTCGCTCAGGTCTTCCAGCAACTCGGTCTGCAGGCCGGTGTCCAGATAGGCGTAGACCGCGGAGGCTCGCTCCGGCGGCATCAACCGCATCAGGCGCACCCGGTCGCTCCGGGGCAGTTCCGGCAGGGCGTGGGCGATGTCCGGCTCAGCCGGATCCGCCAGCACCGCCTGGACGGCTTCCCAGTCCTGCTCGGCCAGCAGGGCCGGCAGATCGGCCAGGCCGGGACGCTCCGGGGTGGCAGTCTCGCTCATGTCATAGGCCTCCGCCGGCGGGCAGATTCAGGATGGCCACCGCCAGGCTGAAATAGATCAGGATCCCCGCCACGTCCGCCACCGAGGTGACCAGCGGGGCACTGGCGGTAGCCGGGTCCAGGCGCGCCAAGCTGAGGATGAAGGGCAATATCATCCCCACCATGCTGCCCACCACCACCACGATGGCCATGGCGATGGCCACCAGCAAGGCGATCTCGGGTCCGCCGCGCCACAGTCCTACCGCCGACACGGCGATACCCATGGTCAGACCCAGGGACGTGGCCACCAGCAGTTCCTTGCCCCAGAGCCGGAACCAGTCCGAGGATTTCACATCCCCCGTGGCCATGGCGCGGACCATCAGGGTGGAGGCCTGGGCCCCGGCGTTGCCGCCGGAGGCGATGATCAGGGGCAGGAAGAATACCAGCACCACTACTGCCGCGATGGTGTCCTCGAAGCTGGCGATGGCGATGCCGCCGAACATGTTCAGGAACACCAGCACCAGCAGCCAGCCGATACGCTTGCGGTAGAGCAGGGCGGGTCCGGCATCCCGCAGGCTCAGGTTGAGGGCGCCCACCGAACCCAGCTTGTGGAAGTCCTCGGTGGTCTCCTCTTCCACCACGTCCATGACGTCGTCCACCGTGACGATGCCCAGCAGCACACCCTCGTCATCGGTGACCGGCAGTACTTCCAGGTCATAGTGCTGGATCAGGCGGACCGCCTCGGCGCGATCTGCGGTGACCGGGATGGTGATCATGGGCTCCGTGCCCAGGCTGGAGACCGGCTCATCGGCCCGACCCATGACGAAGCGGCCCAGAGGGATGCTGGTCAGCAGGCGACGGTCCTCGTCGGTGACGAAGATCACGTTCGCCATCTCGCCCCGCGCCTTCTGTACCCGGATGAAGTCCAGGCTGTCCTGGATGGACCAGTCCGCCGCCACGGCCACGAATTCCGGTGTCATCAGGCGACCGACACTGTTGTCCGGGTAGTCCAGCAGGGTGAGGGCACGACGGATGGCGCGAAAGGGCAGCAGGCGCAGCAGTCGGCGCACCTCGTCCCGGGGCAGGTCCTCCAGCAGGGCGGTGAGGTCGTCGGGCAGCATCTCCGACAGGATGTGGCGGGCATCGGCCTGGGCGACGCGGTCCAGCAGGGCATGCTGGTGATGGGGGTCCAAATAGGAAAAGACGTCCACCTTGCGGCCACGGGCAAGGGCATTGAAGACCCGCTCCACGGCGTCATCCTCCAGGGCCATCAGCACATGGGCGATGTCCTGAATGCGCATGACGTCCAAGGTCCGGCGCAGATCGCTCTGGTCTTCCTGCTCCAGGAGTTCACGGATCGCAAGCAGGTACTGTTCGAATTCCAACTCCATCGGCAGCCTCCCAGGCCGGTATGGGCCGAGACGGAACATTCGCAAAGGACGCACTCCATCCGCGGCAACGGATGGCACGAGGAGGGCCGCTCAAGCGATGCGTGTTAAGGGAACCGAGGACGGCGCCATCGGCATCGGCCGCCTCTGGGTGCAGGGCGACTGATTATAGCAATCCGTCCGGCAGTGCGGAATGTTTCAGGGCAGCACAGTTACCTGGGCGGTGTCACGCACTTCCTCGTAGAGCGTCAGCATGCGTGCTGCCATCTCCCGTGCGCTCCAGGCCAGGGCGCTCTGCCGTGCCTGCAGCGACAGGGTCTGTTGCAGGCACGGATCGGACAGTAGCCGGATCGCCTGCCGGGACAGATCCCGATCATCCTCGGCCACCAGGGCCCCCTGACCGGATGACAGGATATCCCGCGTCCCCATGACGGCGGTGGAGACCACCGGGACCCCCAAGGCCATGGCCTCCAGCAGGACCAGGCCCTGGGTCTCGGTACGAGAGGCGAAGACGAAGCCATTGCCCGCCCGGTAGCAGTCCAACAAGGTGGTGCGCCGGTCCAGGTAGCCGGCAAAACGAATGGTCTGCTCCAGCCCCAGTTGCCGGGTGAGGCGGCGGACATGGCCCATGGCCGGGCCATCGCCGGCGATCACCAGCATGGCGCCGGGGATGGCCCGGCGCACGGTCACCATCATGTGCAGCAGGGCATCGATGTTCTTCTCGAAGGCAATCCGACCCACATGAACCAGCAAGGGGGTATCTTGGTCGATTCCCATACGTTGTCGAAACGCCATGCCGTCCCCGCCGACGAAGGCCTCCTGGTGAATCCCGGTGGGGATGATGGACATGGGCGTTCGCACCCCATAACCCGCCAGGACCTCGGCCATGGCCCGGGAGGGGACGACGACCGCATCCACTTGATTGCACTGGCGTCGTGACAGACGCCGTGCCACGGACCGCATCCAGGTCCGAGGCAGGAAGGAGAGGTAATGGAACAGGTATTCCTCGAAATAGGTATGGTAGGACTCCACCACCGGGATACCCAGGCGCCGCCCCAGTTGCAGGCCCGCATAATGGGCCACGAAGGGGGTGTGCACGTGGATGAGGTCAAACCCCTCACCGGCCAGTTCATCGGCTCGGGCCAGAATCCGGCGCGGTTTCATCATCCGGTCTTCCGGGTCCAGGATCACGTAGCGGGAGGGGATGCGCAGGATATGGGATTCCCCTTCATGCCCGGTAGGATAAGCCGGTGCAATCAGGGTGACGTCATGGCCTTCCCGGCGCAGCTGGCGCCGGAAGGTGGCAATGGAGGTGGAGACGCCGTTGATGCGGGGGAAGAACACATCACTGATCATCAGGATCTTCACTGTCCGCTGCGCTCCCCTAAGGTGTCAGGATCGGCCTGTTGGGGCCGTTTCGGCCGCTGATGTTAAAGTTTTCACATGACGATTCGGTGAACAGGGTGCCCATGGACAACCGGCAGATACAGAACACGGATCCGCAGATCCCCGCCCATCCTCCGGCGCTGGTGCAGCTGGAGGCAGTGAGCAAGCGATTCCGGGAAGGGGGGACGGAACGGGTGGTCCTGGACCGGGTGACCGCCCGGATCAATCCCGGCGAGATCGTGGCCCTGGTGGGGCGTTCCGGCTCGGGCAAGTCCACGTTGCTGAACCTGATCTGCGGTATCGAGGCCCCGGATGCCGGCAGAATCCTGGTGGAAGGGCGGCGGCTGGATACCCTGAATGAGCGCAGCCGTACCCTCTATCGGCGCCGCGGGGTGGGGTTCATCTACCAGTTCTTCAACCTGATCCCCACCCTGACGGTGGCCGAAAACGTGGCCCTGCCCCTGGAACTCAACGGCGTGCCGGCGAGGGAACGCCGCCGGCGTGTCGCGGCCCGGCTGGCGGCGGTGGGGTTGGCGGACCGGGCCGATGCCTTCCCCGATCGGCTTTCCGGTGGTGAACAGCAACGGGTGGCCGTGGCCCGGGCCCTGGCCCATGAACCGCCCTTGTTGCTGGCGGACGAGCCCACCGGCAATCTGGATGCGGAGACCGGGGCCCAGGTGATGGCCTTGTTGCAGCGTCTGGTTCGGCATCAAGGGCGGACGCTGGTGCTGGTGACTCACAGTCCAGAGGTGGCGGTCATGGCCGATCATGTCTGGGAACTGGTGGACGGTCGCCTGCAGGCACGGGGTGAGGCATGACGGGGCTGCCGGCCCGGGCCCTGGTCCGGGATCACCGCCGCCATCCCTGGAATCTGGTCTTTGCCGTCCTGGGCGTGGCCCTGGGGGTGGCTATCGTGGTGGCGGTGGAGATCGCCAACAGCAGTGCCTCCCGGGCCTTCGAGCTGTCCATGGAGACGATCACGGGACGAACCACCCACCAGCTCATCGGTGGTCCCGGTGGCTTGGACGAAGGACTTTATACCCGGCTACGCCGGGAAGGGTTCCGTGACAGCGCCCCGGTGGTGGAGGGCCATGTACGGATCCAGGGCGAGACCTTCACCCTGCTGGGGCTTGAGCCCTTTGCCGAGCGTCCGTTCCGGGACCATGCCGTCGGTGGCCGGGACGGACGTATCAACCGCCTGATCACCGAGCCGGGCACGGTAATGCTGGCGGCGCCGACGGCGGCGCGGCTGGGTCTGGCGGAGGATGAGACCTTCTTCCTCACGGTGGGTACGACGCCCCATGCGGTGACTCTGGTGGGCATCGTGTCGACCGACGAGCCGGGGCTGGGAGGATACGTGCTGGCGGATATCGCCACCGCCCAGGACCTGTTCCGGCGCCACGGCCGTCTGGACCGCATCGACCTGATCCTGACGGATGAGAGGCAGATGGCGCGGCTGCGGGAGATGCTGCCGCCGGGTGTCCGGCTGGAGGCGGCCGAGGCTCGCACCCGGGCCACCGCCGAGTTGTCCCGGGCCTTTCATGTCAATCTGCTGGCCATGAGCCTGCTGGCCCTGTTGGTGGGCGCCTTCCTGATCTACAACACCCTGACCTTTGCCGTGCTCCGGCGGCGTCATCTGCTGGGCAACCTGCGCATGCAAGGCATGACCCGGGCGAGTGTGTTCGGACTGATCATCGCCGAGGCGGCCTTGCTGGGCCTGGTGGGCAGCCTGCTGGGCCTGGCGGCCGGGGTCGTGATCGGACAGGGGCTGGTCCAACTGGTCACCCGCACGGTCACGGACCTGTATTTCGTGGTCACGGTGACTCAACTGGCCCTGGGGCCGGCGGTGATCCTCAAGGGGCTGCTGCTGGGCCTGGGCGTGACCCTGATTGCCGCCTTGGGGCCTGCCTGGGAAGCGGCGGGCGTGAGTCCCCGGGAGGCCCTGCGCCGCTCCGGGCTGGAACACCGGGTGCGTCGGGTTCTGCCCTGGCTGGTGCCGGCAGGCGGGCTGCTCATGCTGGCAGGTTTCATGCTGGTGGACTGGCCCGGCCAGGGTCTGCTGCCGGGGTTTTTCGCCCTGTTCCTGCTGATCCTGGGCTATGCCTGTCTGATCCCGCCCCTGGTATGGCTCATGGCCCGGTTGCTGTCCGGCCCGCTGGGCCTTGGCTTTGGGGTGCCCGGGCGGCTGGCGGCCCGAGGCATTGGCGCCGGTATCAGCCGGTCTGGTCTGGCGGCCACGGCCCTGGCCATCGCGGTGTCGGCGACCGTGGGGGTGGGGATCATGGTGGACAGTTTCCGCAGCAGTGTGGGTCTGTGGCTGGGGCAGACGTTGCAAAGTGATCTCTACGTCAGTGCCCCGGGCCGCTCCGGCTTGGGGGTGAATCCGGTGTTGCCGGACGATCTGCCGGCCCGGGTGGCGTCGTTGCCGTCGGTGGCGGAACTGAGTACCGCCCGGCGGGTCCCTCTGTACACCCCCCGGGGACCGCTGGAACTGATGGCTATCGACCCTTCGGTGCAGACCCCTGACGGTTATGTCTATCTTGAAGGGGCCTCACCGGCCCGGATCTGGCAGCGCCTGGCGGCCGAGGAGGTGATCCTGATCTCGGAACCGCTGGCCTGGCGCAAGGGCATCGGTGTCGGCGACAGCCTGGCCCTGCCCACGGACCGGGGCGAGCGGACCTTCGAGGTGGTGGGGGTGGTGCAGGACTACAGCGCGGCTCAGGGCATGGTCACCCTGCATCGGACGCTCTATGACCGTTACTGGGATGACCCCGGCGTGGCGGCGCTGCGGCTGAGCCTGGCCCCCGGGGTGAGCCTGGAAAGCGGGCTGTCCCAGCTCCGGGCGCTGGCGGTCACGCTGGATGAACCGGTGCTGATCACCGCTGCTGGTGAGATCCATGCCCAGTCCATGGCCATCTTCGATCGTACCTTCGCCGTTACCCATGTGCTGCGGCTGCTTACCGTGGGGGTGGCTTTCATCGGCATCCTCAGTGCCCTCATGGCCCTGCAGCTGGAACGGGCACGGGAGCATGCGGTACTGCGGGCCACCGGCATGACCCCCTGGCAGTTGGGGGGCATGGTGACCCTGCAAAGCCTGCTGCTGGGGCTTGCCGCCGGTCTGGCGGCGATCCCCCTGGGGATCCTCATGTCCGATGTCCTGATCCAGGTGATCAATCAACGTTCCTTCGGTTGGAGCATGATCCGGACCCTGCCGCCGGCGGTGCCGGGGGAAGGGCTGCTGCTGGCCCTAACGGCATCCCTGCTGGCCGGCGCATATCCGGGGTATCGCATGGCCCGGGTGCGCCCGGCCGAACATCTGCGGGAGGCATAGCCCATGTGGATCCGGAAGATATGTCCTGCCGTACTGGCCTTGGCACTCGCGTGGCTGACGGCCTGCGCGCCCGAGTCCGGGCCGCTGGACGATGAACCCCTGGATGCCATGGTCCTGCTGGGGGGGGACATCGATGAGGGGTATGCGCGGGCCGTAACGCCTCGGCCCTTCGTCTTCCCCGACGATCACGGCCCTCATCCCGAGTTTCGCAACGAGTGGTGGTACATCACCGGCAACCTGGACGATGAGGCGGGGCGCCGGTTCGGCTACCAGATCACTTTCTTCCGGCTGAGCCTGGTGCCCACGGTCCCGGAATCGGCGTCGGCCTGGGCCACCAATCAGGTCTGGATGGCCCATCTGGCGGTCACGGACGTGGCGGGGATCGGTCATCGGGCCTTCGAGCGCTTTTCCCGGGGCGCCATGGGCCTGGCCGGGGCACAGGTGAATCCGTTCCGGGTCTGGCTGGATGACTGGGTGCTGGCATCCGATGAAGGCAATGACTTTCCCTGGCGGCTGACGGCCACCTCCGGCGACATCGAACTGGAGCTTCGACTGATACCGCAAAAGCCCCATGTGCTGCAGGGAGACCGGGGACTGAGCCAAAAGTCTGCGGCGCCCGGCAATGCCTCCCACTACTATTCCTTCACCCGCCTGCAGACCGAAGGCTCGCTCCGGGTCCAGGGACGTGAACATGCCGTATCCGGTCTGTCCTGGCTGGACCGGGAGTGGAGTACCAGCGCCCTGGAGGAGGGGCAGGTGGGCTGGGACTGGTTCTCCCTGCAGTTGGCAGATGGGCATGATGTCATGTACTACCGCTTCCGGCGGGAGGACGGCAGCGAGGATCCCTTCAGCAAAGGGCTGTGGGTGACACCGGAGGGTGATCATTCCCTGATCACCTTCGAGCAGGCGCGCCTGGAGGTGCTGGAGCGCTGGACCGGACCGACGGGGCATCGATATCCGGTGGCCTGGCGCCTGCATCTGCCGGCGCAGGGGCGGGTGCTGGAGATCCGGGCGGTGCGTCCGGATCAGGTGATGGATCTTTCAGTCCGTTACTGGGAAGGGGCGGTGGATGTGCTGGAGGCGGGGGAGGCTGCCGGGCGAGGGTATGTGGAGATGACGGGGTATTGATGGGAGCGGGGATATTTTCGGCTAAGATGGAGCCATAAGGCATTCGTTCCAAGGAGTTAACTTTTGATGAATAATAGTTATGAAAAACCTTACGGGAAGATCATTCGTATCTGGGATCTGCCCACCCGCCTCTTCCACTGGTCTCTGGTGATCCTGCTCTTTGGGTTGTGGTACACCAGCCGGGATGTGATGACCCTGAACTGGCATATGTGGCTGGGCTATGCGCTGATCGCCTTGCTGCTGTTTCGGATCATCTGGGGGGTGATGGGTACCCGCTCCGCCCGTTTTTCGGATTTTCTCGCCGGCCCGGTGACGGTGTTCGAGTATTTCAAGGGATTGTTCAGCGGCGACGGTCATCGCCATCCCGGCCATAACCCCATGGGGGGCTGGGCGGTGATGATCATGCTGGGATTGCTGATGTTCCAGTCCGTTACCGGCCTGTTTGCCAATGATCAGATCTTCAACCGAGGACCCTTTTCCCGCATGGTGTCATCATCCACCAGCGACTGGCTCACCGGGCTGCATAAGCTCAACTTCGATCTGATCCTGATCATGGTGGGTATCCATGTCACGGCGGTACTGCTGTACTGGGTGGTGAAGCGGGATAATCTGATCCTGCCCATGATCACCGGCCGTAAGCGGGTGGCCTGGTATGGGGCTGAGGATGTGCGGTTTGCCAGCCTGTGGCTGGCGGTGCTGCTACTGGCTGTTTGTGCCGCTCTGGTGTGGTTGGGGATCACCTACATCCCGTGATGTGATGGCCCATCGGATCCATCCCCCCCCGGGGGGGGGGGGGGGGGGGGGGGGGGGGGGGGGGGGGGGGGGGGGG